>JBOIDF010000071.1:0-19537 GCA_050740455.1 Gammaproteobacteria bacterium
TCGTAAAGGGGCTGTGTCTTGGCATACTCGGCAATCCTCGTTCGAGGCAAGCATAGCCAAGATAGCCAAGAAACCGATAAGTGGCAACACTAATACGTAGCCATATTTATGAAAACGAGTACTTAGGAAATTATGCCCGCGCGGTACAGCTGGTGCTGGGTTTCAAATGGATGATGACGATGAAGCCCGTCTGGACGCGGGGCTACCGCTACGTTTTCATTCCGGCGCGAGCTGGAATCCAGGGGGTTTTTTTGATAACGATTGGATGCGAGTTTTCGCTGGCGTAACGGGATCAGTATTGTGAATGTTTCTGCAAAACACATTGCTAGTAGATCGTTTCTCGCATTTACTTAATTTTTGGCAGTCTTGAATTTCGCCTCGGAACGCTATTGGCCGTCATACCTGCGAAAGCAGGTATCCAGGATTTACGCCGGTTTCCTGGATGCCAGCTTCCGCTGGCATGACGGGACCAGTATTGTAAACGCTTTTGCAAAACGCACTATTAGAAACCATTCCGGCTTTGCCCTTATCCCGTTCCTCCTCGTTCTTGTAACCGGAGCTTCATTTGTTCTGCTTAGAGGGCTAAACGCGGTGGTAGCTCAATCATACCGCGACGAGCAGACGACGCGCGCGCTGGCGGAAGCGAAAGCGGCATTGATCGGGTATGCCATGACGTATTCGGAACTACATCCGGGGCAGCCCCAAGGGTTTCTGCCGTGCCCAGACACAGACGGTAACGGCATGCCCAACCCCCCGTGTGGAACAAGCTCACAAAGTTTTATAGGCCGTCTGCCATGGCGGATCTTGGGATTACCCCCTTTACGCGACGCCGCTGGGGAATGTCTTTGGTACGCCGTATCCGGAAACTATAAAAATAATCCCAAGATATCCCTCACTAGCGATACCGATGGACAGTTTATCGTGCAAGACGGCAGTGGCAATGAAATCGTCGGAGCGGCAGCGGCGCCCGAGACCCAGGCAATCGCGATCATATTTGCGCCTGGCGCGGTATTAGGGGTTCAAAACCGCAGTGCAAGCGCGCCAAACGAATGCGGGAGCACGAATTTAGGGGATCCCGTCAACCAACCAGCAAATTATTTAGATTCTCGCGACGGCATCAATAATTTCACAGGCAATCCACCCCTCCCAACTCCCATACCTTCGGCGTTTGTCTCACCACCTGGCGTTATTGCCGACTTCAACGACAAGATGCTTGCAATCACCCCGCAGGATTTCAAACTGGTCTACGCACGCATGGACCGCTGGGTGGCAGATCGAGCGCAGCAGTGCCTTGCGGCAGACGAGACCCCTCATTCCTGGGCAGCGGCCTTAGACCTACCGGAAGAAAACCCGCCCGAATTGACTGCTGATAGCGACCAACGGTTTGGCCGGATACCCGACACACCCAGTCCACCGCCAGGATGGAACAATGATCCCGACGTCAATGTTGGTGGAATGTGCTTTACGGACGTGGGTGGCTTTACAGGACTGGGATGGTGGTGGTGGGACACCTGGCGCGAGATGGTGTTCTACGCCGTCGACGCGGCTTCGTCTCCAGGCAGCGGCACATCCACGCCGTTGCAGTTAACGAGCGGTACCCCACCGATCCCACAGGATTCACCGTTTATTGTTGCTGTCGCCGGCCGCAAACTTTCGGGCCAACAACGAAGCAACGCAACGCAGAAAGCAGATATTGCGAATTATCTAGAGGACCACAACGAGCCAAATCTCGCCGCGAATACCTCCCCAGGTTCTGCTGGCCATATCCCAACGGGCGACGAACAATTTGTGACCACACCCACTGCCGCAGGGACGCCATTCAACGACGTCGTATGCAATGACTCGGGTTGTCCTTGAGCGCAGAAAAAAAGTAAATAGCATGCGAAAAAACTTAGGGTTTTCGTTGATCGAAATTGCCTCACAGGGATAAAGAGAGCCTCTTGAATGAAACGCCTTAAAGAGGGCGGATTCACCCTAATTGAAATTGCAATCGCCATCGTCGTGATCGCACTGTTACTGGGCAGTTTACTCGGGCCGTTATCTGTGCGAATTGAACAGGCAGACCGGAAAAAAACACAAGAATTGCTCGATGAAATCAAAGAAGCGCTGTACGGTTACGCGGCGACTACTAGTACATTACCTTGTCCCGATACGGATGGAGACGGTGCACCAAACGGCGCACCGCCGACGACGCCGTGCACTGACATTGAGGGTCGTCTTCCCTGGCAAACGTTGGGCGTTGAGCGCGCGGACGCTTGGGGATATCACTTTAGGTACCGAGTGACGCCAGAATTTACCGCTCCTAATATCGCTACATGCGATGATAACGCGGTTGGTACTCCAACCGATTGGGACGGTAATTTCGATCTCTGCGACGTCGGGGATATCACGGTAAGCACGCGCGATAACAACAAAGCGCTCGTGCCCCTTGTGACGAATGCGCCAGCAGTCATACTGTCACACGGGAAAAACGGTCTTGGAGCAACCCGGATCGATGGTGGGGCTATGCCCCCTACGGCAGGAGGTACCGACGAGGATGTGAATGCTGATCCTACAGAGACCAATTTTATGACTCGGACGTACTCCTTTCCGAGTACCAATTGTGATGATGACACGGACCCGGCGCTCGCTTATTGTGAGTTCGATGACCTCGTCGCCTGGCTCTCGCCTAATATCCTAAAGAACCGCATGATCGCGGCGGGTCGCCTACCGTAGGTTGTTATTTCTCTGTTTGACCCACATCCACAACCCCGTGATCACCAGCGCCAAAAACAGCAACGCCGCGCCGTCGACCACATAGACGCCCCACTGGCCCACGATGCGCCCGCTATGCAGGTCCAAGATCACGCGTTCCAGCGGCAGACCGCTGCCGCGATAGGCCTGCAGTAGCTTTTTCTCTAGTTCGGGAGGCAGTGTGACCGGCGTTGCCCATCCCACGTCGGCTGTCGCGGACTTCCGCCAGTCAAGCTTTTCCAAATCGGGCAAGTAATCGCCGTGTGCCGCACGAATAACCAGTTGTCCCGAGACAGTCAGACCGATCCGGTTCATCCCCGCGGGCACGCCTTCAGCACTTTCGATGCGCTCGATCAATTCTCCCGTTGGACTGACGACCAAAAGCTTTCCAGGGATAGCGATGACCAAGGTGTCGTCGAGTTTCAGTCCCCCAATCAATTGTTGCGCGCGTTGGGGCAATTCTTTCGTATCGAGGTAGAGGCGATTACCTAGGCGACTGACAAAATGCTCGCCGGCGGAAAAGGCGACTGGCGGTTCCGGTGCGGAGATGTGGTAGAGATCCAGCAGCCATGGCGTCTCGACAAACCGCTTGCCGAGTCCCAGCGCGCCGGTGTGGTTTAGCAGTAGGCCGGTCGTGATGAGGAAGATAAAAAAGACGGCCCCGGTCATCCCCACGCGTCGATGCCATTGCTGCAAAGGCGCTCGCGGCGAATTATTGTTTGCCATCGGCGAAATCACTGTGGGCGTGCAGCAACAAGGCGAGGCGCGCGAGCTTAGTCAACGCGCGTACCGAAAGCGTGGCGCCCGCGATCCCATCGATATCGCGATCCAGTTGCTGTCCTGTTCCCAACGTAGCTCCGGTGAATTGATCGGTGAAGAACGGATAGCGCACTTCCCAACCCCGGCTTTCCCGGAAGACTAAAACCTTGATCCGCTCGATCGTGCCGCGATGGATCACGATGCCGGTCGTGATCGGCCGTTCCTTACCGATTTCTTCGAGGATCCAGGCGGTCCTCCCGTCCTTGCCCCAATAGCGAAGACGCAACACATCGAGGTCGTGCTCCAGAATCGCACGGATTCCGGGCTTGAGTTTCTCATCGATCCAGAGCTTGGAGGGCTCGGGTGGGTCGCCCGCAAAAACCTCCCGCAGGAAATCCTCCGGCGTTTGATAGATACCCTGCGCGGCGGAGGAGTGGGCCGAGAGTGCGATCGCGGCGAGCGCTAGGAAGGTTAACCAAGGATATTTTAAATTGTCGACTCCAGAAATGTAGGGTGGGTTCGGCATGCTGTTTATGCCGCAACCCACCGACTCGGCCTGCGTAGCGGGCCTCCTTTTCAAGCCGTACTCCGAGGTGTCGGCCTACGGCCGACGGGTTGGTGGGTTACGCCGCAAACAGCGCGGCTCACCCACCCTACATCTAAATCGTAGCGAGAAAGGGCGTGTGAGTTATATCGCTTGCGGTTAAAATTGATAACCCACGCCCAAATTAAAGCCATCGTCATCGTTCCCATTGTTTTCACCGAACTGCTCTTGAACATCGAACTTGAAGACGACGTCGGGATGTGGCCAATAGTTGAATCCGGCATCGACCTGCTCGCGTTCGGTGCCGAGATCCACGCCTGCGTTATTATCGTATTGGTTATAGCGCGCGAATATACCAAGTTCGCCCGGTATCAACCCTGCCAGGTCAAATCGATACGAGGGCTCGATGTACCAACCCCATTGTTCGTCGCGCCCGAGGGAAGGCCCGCTTTCCGGTCCCAGGCCCGTGGTCCCCTCGTCTAGGTCCCAGCGCGCCGCAAGCGCCCGCAGGCCCCAACCGCCCTTACGAAAATCGACATGTCCCTCGAACAACGTGGCATCGATACCCCCCGCGCCCTGCGTGAGGTCGGACTGATATTGTCCCGAAAACCCAAGCTCAAGGCCAGGATAACCGGTGTAACGAATGCGGCCGGTCATTGCCCCGTCATCCGCGCTAGCCTCGGAGACCTTGTTGCGGCCCGGACGGATAAGAAACGCGTCCGATCCGGTCGTGTCTGTTTCAAGACCCGAATGCAACACCAGATCGTAATTCCATCCGGGCGCGAGCTCACCTATCGCCCCCAAACCCGCCTCCCACCAGGTCGTGGGAATGATATTGGTTTCGACGGGATTGCGCTCGACACCAAAAAACGTCGGAGGCTCGTGGGTAGGATTGATGATCCCAACCGGGATCAGGTCCAATCCCGCACGCACGCGATGGGAGTCAAACACGTCGAATTCAACCCAGGCCTGTTCCAGCTCAACTTCACCTGCCTCGCCCTCGCCCGTGAGAGCGTGTTCCAGTTCCAATTCGGAGAAAAATCGGAAGCGGTCCGTGAAATCATGGCCGAAGTAGAGCACGAACCGATGAAAATCGACTTCGTCTTTTTCCGTCCCGGTGAAATCGTTGTCGAGATTGTTGTAGTGCAACTCACCGTAACCCCCGACTCTGGTTCTATCCGCCCATGACGCACCGCGTGGAGCCGTTTCGATCGCGTCCGCCGTGGCTTCGACGTTTTTCTCTGTCGCCTCGACCCGCTCTTGGGTAAGCTGCACGTTTTCTTGAGTCGATTCAAGCTTCGTCTTCAACTCTTCAATGGTCTTTTGCTGTTGCTGGATGATTTTCCACATCTCCTCCGGGCTTGGGGCGGCATGAACGGTAGCGGACGCGAGCGCCAATACGGGTCCTAAAACCCGCGCCGACCGAGCGAAGCTTAAACAAAAGGGACGCCCAGGTTTCATTTCTATCCTCCATAAACCTTAATCATAATGATAATACGACGCATTCAATATCATAAAAAAAATACCTGCCCTACCGTATCAGCTCTCGCATGCACCTATAAGCTTGGTCCGCCCCGGACCCTGTACGCTTGCGTGATTGATAAACCATCAAGCCACCTCTTGCAGGGACGAATCAAGCTGCCGGTCCTTAAGGTATTCTTCCGCGTAATCCACGCAGCAGCCGCAACTCGTACCAAGATGCAGGTTATCGCTGAGCTGCCTTATCGAATTCACGCCATTTTGGATGGCGCGTTCAATATCTTGATCCTTGACCCCGTGACAGACACAAACAAGCATTCTCGCTTCCTCTTCAATTCAAGCTGATGCTAATGCTATTACAAATGAGAAGCATTCGCAACCACTTTCGAAACAGCCGCCCTAAACGAACAACCCACTCTAGGCCACCTACGCTAGCGCATCGACAATAGATAGTTTTCGGTCCCCAGTTTCTCAATCAATTCAAGCTGGGTTTCCAACCAATCTACGTGCTCTTCTTCTCCATGCAGTATCTCTTCCAAAAGCGATCTGGACACGAAATCCTGGCTCGATTCACACCACGGAATCGCCTCGCGCAGTAGGGTCATGGCGTTGTTCTCGAGTTTAAGATCACAGGCCAGCATTTCCTTCACGGTCTCCCCGAGCATGAGTTTTCCTAGGTCCTGGAGGTTCGGCAAGCCGTCCAAGAACAGGATCCGCTCGATCAAATGGTCCGCATGTTTCATCTCCTCCAGGGATTCACGAAACTCGTGCTCGTTGAGCTTGTGCAGCCCCCAGTTCTTGAACATGCGTGCATGCACAAAATATTGGTTGATCGAAGTCAGCTCGTTCTTCAAGACCTGATTGAGATAGTCGATCAGTTTGCCGTCGCCTTTCATAGGTATCCTCACTTCGCGGGAACGGTCTTACCGTCATTCAGGCACTATACTGAGAGCTTGTGAAAAAATCTGCTGCACCCGGGATCTCGCGACGATTTTTTTTACAAGCTCGGAGCCCGTCCCCCTGCATATCAATGCGGCTGAGCCCTCAAGCGCAGGGCGTGTTATTTTTTGAACCTATGATAGAGTTGCCATCAAAGAACGTCGGGCCGGCGCACCGGCGCACGACATTCGATTCATAACATTCAGTGGCAACATCGCACGCGATTGGGAAGCGAATGGAAAATCCCTTACTGACCGAGGCGGGTTTACCGCCGTTCAAACATATCGAGGTCGGTCACGTGAAACCGGCTATCGATACCGGGACCGAGGTGCGCCTGCAGGGAACCGACGACATCGATAAGGCCTTGACTCTGCTGGATCGCGCGCGCGACACCGAGAATTATTGCGCCCGGGTGAAGAGTGATCTCCCATCACACGCAGCAGCCTAAAAGCTATGAGGGGAACGCGCCAAAAAGCGGCGCGTCCCTCAAGCGGCGCGTTCGTCGAATTTCGAGGTCGCAAACCACACATCCTCCTACGCCGATGGGGTATGGCGGCAGAAGGTACCCAGTCGAGGGCCTCATGCGACGCCTCACGGTGACAGCCCTCGGGGTTTTTATCGCCGTATGGCCGCCGCATTTATTCGCCGAGCAGGCCTATGTCATCGATCGGCTGCTCATCGGTATCCACAAAGACAAGGATCTCGACAGCGAGATCATTAAGGTGTTGCCCACCGGGACCCGACTGGAAGTGCTCAAGCGGGGGCCCGGCTTGGCGCAAATAAAGGGACCCGAAGGGATCACCGGATGGGTCGATGCGGTGTATCTGATGCCGGAGCGTCCTGCCCGCGTGGTGGCGGACGCGCTAGACAAACAAAACAAGCAATTGGAGGCGGAAGTCAAAAAACTAAAGGAGCGTCTGAAGCGTGTGCGGACCGCAAGCGCGGGTCCGGCCGCCCCGAACACCTCGCGCGCGGAGGAGCGTGATCCGCAGGCGTCCGAAACCGAAAAATTGCAGGAACAGAATGCGGCCCTCACCCGCTCGCTTGCGGAACAACGCCTGCGGGCCGAGGAATTGCAAAGGCGATTGGCGGCACTCACCGCTCGGAGCGGCGGCGCCACGCCCCCAAGCTCCGCCAACGAACCCTTCATCGCGAAGTTTAAGTTGCACTTGATCTTCGCGGCCTTGGCCTTGGCCCTGGGCGCCGGATGGGGGTTTTATCTCGCGGACTACCTGCAACGGCGGCGTCACGGGGGTTTCCGCATTTAGCGCGGGGAAGGTTTTTGGCTGAAGGGCCGCGCCAACCGTCAGAACCCGTTGCGCTGATCACGCCTCAGTCGCTAAGATTGCATAGTTTTTTATATTGATCCTTTCATGAAACCCGATATTCATCCGGCATACAGCGAGATAACCGTCACCTGCAGTTGTGGCAATAGCTTCGCCACGCGCTCGACGGTCGGTAAAGATATCCATATCGACGTGTGCTCCGCCTGTCACCCGTTCTATACCGGCAAGCAGAGGCTGGTGGATACCGCGGGGCGTGTGGATCGATTCCGGCGCAAGTATAAGTTGCACTCCTAGTCTAGGGTGCGGCATCTGGCGACCTCTCCTAGCGTTCGTCGCATCCTGGGGGATCGCTTGCTCGGCCCCGCAGGCCGCGCCGCTCCGGTGCGCGCCGGCTGGGATCGATGAGTATGCCGCAGTCCGTTACGTTATCGACGGCGACACCGTGGTGCTCGCGGACCGGCGCAAGGTTCGTCTCATCGGCATCAATGCACCGGAGATCGGGCGCGAGGGCCGCCGCTCTCAAGTGCTTGCGGAGCCTGCCCGCGGAGCGCTAAAACGTCTGCTCACGGGCCAATCCCGGGTTGGCCTACGGTACGATCGGCAGCAGCGCGATAGGTTCGGGCGGCAACTAAGCCACTTGTCGCTGCGCGATGGCACCAATGTCCAGGCGTGGTTACTCGAGCGGGGCTTTGCGACGGCGTTGATTCTTCCGCCCAACCTCGACTACGTGGAATGTTACCGCGACGCCGAAAGGGCGGCGCGGAGATCGAATCTCGGCCTGTGGAGCCTCGCGCGCTATAAACCCGTGGATGCCGGGCGCGTCGCGGGTTTGTCCCGGGGCTATCGAGTCGTCACGGGTCGTATCAGCGGAGTCCGCGCCACACGCGCCTCCCAATGGTTAACCTTCGGCCCGGCCTTCGCGGTTCGAATCCAGCGCACCGATCTCCATTATTTCAAGCGCTTAGATTTTCATCATTGGGTAGGTAAGCTCGTCAGCGTGCGCGGGTGGCTTTCGCGCCGCGACGGTAAAACCTACATGCGTTTAAGACACCCCGCGCAATTGGATGCGATGCCGGGATGAACATCGGCATCGCCGATTTAGCGGAAGAACTTGGCCAGCGTACCGGCCAAGCCCCCGTGCGGGCCTTGCGCCAGCGATTTAAGCGCCAGCAGCGTGTCGTTTTCCGGAGCGAATTGCAGTCCAATAGCAACGTATCCTTTGGCCCGCTCGTAGTTGTTGTTTGCCAGCTCGCGCTCGGCGAGAAACGCGAAGCGTTCTCCGATCGCCAATAATCCCTTACGCGCCGGCACGTTGCCGGGGTCGATTTCGAGCAAGCGCGAGTAGTAATAATAAGCATTGTCTTGGGGAGGGTGGGTAAGGCGGTAATCGTCCAGGCTTTTTTTCGCGAGCCATGCGAGCGCTTTGACCACTTCCCCGCTGCCGGGATCGACGCTGGCGCTCGTCGTTGCTACGGGACTCGCGGCGCTTGTGTCTCCCAGAAGCTTCCGATCGACATCGACCGCGAGGTTCTGTAGCTCGGGATCGCTGCGCGGACCCGCATCGCGGTCGATGCGGGTCTGGGCGTAAAAAAGACCCGCGTACCCTGCAAGAGACAGGGCCAGCAGCGCCCCCAGCGCGTGGACCGAACGCCGGGAGGAGGTCCGCGCCGGTAGCTCGATGATTCGGGCCTTGTCGAGGGACAGCGTATGCTCGCCGGAGACATCGACATCGGGAGTGAGCTTCGCCTGGGTCGATGTCTTGATGATCCCGCTCTGCATCATGTGCCGCAGATAATGCAACAGGCTGTCCGCGTCCCGAAACCGATCCTTGCGGTTCTTCGCCAGCAGGAGGTTGATGAGGGGCTGGAATTGATCTAGACCGGAAGGCAAAAGCGGGATCGGCGCCCGCTTATGTTGCATGATCACATCTAGCACGGAGGCGGATTGGTAGGGTTTCACGCCCGTCAGCATTTCATGCAGGATCACGCCCAGGGCATAAAGGTCGGCGCGGCCGTCGATGGAGCCAGGCTCCGCTTGCTCCGGCGCCATGTAGTTCGGGCTGCCAAGGAAGATACCGGTTTGCGTCAGTTCGAGGTCGGTCGTAAGTTGTTTCGCGATGCCAAAGTCACTCAGCAATGGCGTCCCGTCCTTTCGGAATAGAATATTCGCCGGCTTGACATCGCGATGGACGATACCTTTCTTATGCGCAACGCTGAGCCCGCTACCGACCGCAATCAAGATGTCGAGGGCGTCAAAGGGGGTCATGACCCCGCGCATGCGTTTGCGCAGGTCGCCGCCCTCGACGTACTCCATCGACATATAAGCGGCATCATCGCAGGCCCCGATGTCGTAAATCGTAATGACATGCGGATGATTAAGCGAGGCGACGATGCGCGCTTCGTTGATAAAGCGCTCGAAATCCTGCGGGTTCTTGCGCCTATCGGTATGCAGCACCTTCAAGACGACCAATCGGCCCAACGAGTCCTGGCGTGCCAAGTAGGCGGTCGCCATGCCGCCCTCGCCTATTTTCTCTTGGACCGTGTACCCGGTGATCTCCATAGGCGCTACTATAACAATGCTACGTGCGACGTTCCTTCCTCTTCGTTATCGCAATTTAAGAGAAGCAGGTTTTGGAACACTTTTCGCCTTAATTACGCTGTTGGTTTAGGATTCATCACTACTGTCGTAAAAAAAGCTTCAGGAACCCCCATGCTAGCGCAAACCAAGAAACATGCCATTCCCCGCACCGAGACTCGCACGCTTATTACTAAGATTCTAGAGGAACGCAAGGACGTGTTGGTCCTACTCTGCAAGGTCTCGGGCTTGGCGCCTTTTCCAGCGAATAAACCGCTGCTGGCCTTAATGACCGAGTTTTGTGAGCTCCTGGTCGATTATATCGCAGCGGCGCATTTTGGTCTTTACCAGCGTCTTTCCCAAGGCTTGGAACGGCGGGGGGCGGTGGTTGATCTGGCGATGGAGATCTACCCGGGCATTGACCGCACCACCCAGATGGCACTTGCGTTCAATGACAAGTACGGGGGGGTGACGCTTTCCGGCGATCTCACCGCCCTGCACCGGGATCTCTCGCATCTCGGCGAAATCCTCGCCAGCCGGATCGATCTCGAGGACCGTTTGATCACCGCGATGCTGGGTGAGCCCATCAGGCCCGCTCGATCGGCCGCCTAGATCACTCGAAATCCCCTGGCTCGCCATGGGTGAGGGCAACACGGAACTCGAGCAAAGAGACCTCGCCGTCTTATGGCACCCCTGCACCCAGATGAAGGATCACGAACGCCTCCCCGTGATCCCCATTCGGCGCGGGCGCGGCGTCTGGCTGGAGGACTTCGACGGCCGGCGCTATCTCGACGCCATCAGCTCCTGGTGGGTCAATCTCTTCGGGCACAGCCATCCGCGGATCAATGCCGCGGTGAAAGCGCAAGTAGAGGAGCTCGAGCAGGTGTTACTGGCCGGGTTCACGCACGAAGCGGCCGTCAGCTTGGCCGAACGACTGGTCGCGATCACACCCGCGGGCTTGACGAAATGTTTTTTCGCCGACAACGGCTCGTGCGCCGTCGAGGTGGCGCTCAAAATGAGCTTTCATTATTGGCGTAATCGCGGCGAGCTACGCAAGACCCGCTTCATGTGCCTTGAGAATGCGTACCACGGCGAGACGCTCGGGGCGCTCTCCGTGTCCCAGATCCCCCTCTACCGTGACACCTATGCACCCTTGCTGAGGGATCCGATTGTGGCGCCCTCCCCGGATTGCTACCGGCGCGCGCCGGGCGAGACCTGGGCGGAATGTTCGCGGCGCGGATTTGAAGCGATAGCGGAGCTCCTCGCGCGTCACGCCGATGAGGTATGCGCGGTCATCGTCGAACCGCTGGTCCAATGCGCGGGCCAGATGCGCATGTATGATCCGGTATACTTAAGTTTAGTACGCGCGGCCTGCTCTCAGCATCGCGTGCATTTGATCGCCGATGAGATCGCGGTCGGTTTCGGTCGCACCGGGACCCTGTTCGCTTGCGAGCAAGCCGCGATCGCGCCCGACTTCCTGTGCCTGTCGAAAGGGCTGACGGGAGGCTACCTCCCTCTTGGCGCGGTGTTGACCACCGATGAGATTTACCGGGCGTTTTACGATGACTATGACACGCTTACCGCCTTCCTCCATTCCCACAGCTATACCGGCAATCCGCTCGCCTGCCGCGCCGCGCTCGCCACGCTAGCGTTGTTCGAGGAGCAACCGGTGCTCGAGCACAACCGTCAACTTGCGCAAGCCATGGCCGCCGCGACGGCGCACTTCACGGACCATCCTCACGTCGCGGAAGTGCGTCAGACGGGCATGATCCTGGCCGTCGAAATCGTCCAGGACAAAGCGACTAAAATGCCCTATCCCTGGCAAGAACGGCGCGGTCTTCGGATCTACCGGCAGGCGCTCGCGCGCGGCGTGCTGCTGCGTCCCTTGGGGAACGTCGTCTATTTTATGCCGCCCTACGTCATCACCGAGGACGAAATCCGTCATTTAGCCGAGGTGGCTTGGGAGGGCGTCAACCTCGCGACCGCCGATTGAGCATGCGCATCCCCCGCGTCTACGTCGAGGCGCCCCTTCGATGCGGCGCCACTCTCGCTTTGCCACGGGCCTGCGCGGAGCATCTGGCGCGCGTATTACGCCGCCAGGCGGGGGATGCCATCGTGCTGTTTGACGGCCAAGGGGGGGAATGGGAGGCCACGATCGCGTCGATCCGGCGTGCGGGAGCGGCCGTGATCCTCGGTGCCCACCACGCCATCGAACGGGAGTCGCCCTTGCGCGTAACGCTGGCGCAGGGCCTAGCACGCAGCGAGCGCATGGACTATACGATCCAGAAAGCCGTCGAGCTCGGGGTCACGCACATCGTTCCCATCGCGGCGCGACGCTCGGTGGTGCAACTGGCAGAGGAGCGCGCCGAACGCCGCCTGGATCACTGGCGCAAAGTTATCCGGCAGGCGTGCGAACAGTGTGGGCGCAATCGCTTACCCGCGATGGAACCCGTGGTCGATTTGCCCACCTGGTTGGCGCGCCCGTCTTCGGGAGTCACCGTGCTGCTTGCGACCCGAGGCGAGACCGCGCTGTCGGACCTTACTCTGACCGAACCGAGCCTCACGCTCTTGGCCGGACCCGAAGGGGGATGGAGCGAGGAGGAGGTGTATGCGGCGCGCCAGGCCGGGTTCCTAGGCTTGCGGCTGGGGCCGCGGATCTTGCGCACGGAGACGGCTGCGGTGGCCGCGCTCAGCGCATTCAATAGCTTGTGGGGCGATCTGCGTTGATTCATTAGAACCACAATCGCGGCTCCGGTACGCTATCCGCCCACCTCCGGTGTGGTAGACTAACGGCTCGGTTGCTGGGCTTCATTACACCCGGCAGCGAAGCCACCGCGTGAAACCCGACTCAATCAAAGACAGCCTCTGGAGCTCGCGGTTTTCCGAACCGACCGACGCTTTCGTGCAACGCTTTACGGCCTCCGTTCCTTTCGATAAACGCCTCTACTGGCACGATATCGAGGGGTCCAAAGCGCACGCCCGCATGCTGGCCCGGACCGGGATCCTGAGCGCCGCCGAATGCGACGCCATCGTCACCGCCCTCGACGCGATCCGCGACGCCATCGAGCGCGGGGAGATCGAGTGGTCGATCGCGCTCGAAGACGTGCATACGAACATCGAGGCGCGGCTCACGGAACGCATCGGTGATGTGGGAAAGAAACTCCATACGGGACGCTCGCGCAATGACCAAGTGGCCACCGATATCCGGCTCTACCTGCGCGCCGAGATCGACGCCATTATCGGCCAACTGCACCTGCTCATGGCGGCGCTCGTCGATCTCGCCGAACGTGAAGCCGCGACCATCCTGCCGGGTTACACGCACCTGCAATCGGCCCAACCCGTGACTTTCGGCCACCACATGCTGGCATGGTTCGAGATGTTTTGCCGTGATCGCGACCGGCTCCGCGACTGCCGCCAACGCGTCAATGTCCTGCCCTTGGGCGCGGCCGCGCTCGCCGGCACGAGCTTTCCCATCGACCGCGAATTCACCGCCCGGGCGCTCGGATTCGAGGGCATCGCCGAGAATTCTCTCGATGCCGTGAGTGATCGCGACTTCGCGATCGAGTTCGCGGCCTGCGCCGCGCTCATCCTCATGCACCTCTCCCGCTGTTCCGAGGAGCTCGTTTTGTGGTCATCGCAAGCGTTCGACTTCATCGAGATCGGCGACGCCTTCTGCACCGGTTCCTCCATCATGCCGCAGAAGAAAAACCCGGACGTGCCGGAGCTCGTGCGCGGGAAGAGTGGACGCGTCTACGGTCACCTGATGGGGCTCTTGACGCTGATGAAATCGCAGCCCTTGGCCTACAATAAAGACAACCAAGAAGATAAAGAGCCCTTGTTCGATATCATCGACACCGTCAAGGGCTGTCTACGCGCCTACACCGATCTCGTGCCTGCCATCGCGATCAAGCGCGAGCGGATGCGCGAAGCCGCGCGCCACGGGTATAGTACGGCCACCGATCTCGCGGATTACCTGGCGCGCAAAGGGGTGCCGTTCCGTGATGCGCATGCCGCCGTCGGCCACGCCGTCCGCTACGCCATCGCCGAGCGGAAAGACTTGGCCGAGCTGACACTCGCCGAATTGCGGCAATTTTCAACCGGCGTCGAAGACGATGTATTCACGGTATTGACCTTGGAAGGATCGGTGGCCGCGCGTAATCATTTCGGCGGCACGGCGCCCGAGCAGGTGCGCGCGGCCGTCCAACGGGCGCGCCGGTCGCTTAAGGAAGGAAAGGCATGACTAAGCTTCTGAAGATCATCGCCGCGGTGTTGGGGTTCGTCGTCATCTTGATAGTCGCGGCCGCGATCATGATTCCCCTGTTCGTAAACCCCAACGACTTCAAAGGCGAAATCATCGGGCAGGTGGAGAAAGCGACGGGTAGAAAACTTGAACTGGCGGGTGACATCGGACTCACGGTGTTCCCTTGGCTAGGCCTGGAGCTCGGCGCGACCACGCTCGGCAATGCGCCCGGATTCGGCGAGCAGCCGTTTCTGAGATCCGAGCGCGTGCAGGTGCGGGTCAAGCTGCTGCCGTTGTTGCAGAAGCAGGTCGAGATGGATACCGTCGCGCTCGAGGGGCTGGAGGTGAATCTGGCGCGCGATAAATCGGGAAAGTCCAACTGGGACGATTTGCTCCAGAAGGGCGCGGAAGCAACGCCTCCCGCCGAAGCCCCCGCGGGCAGGCCGGACGCAGCGGCCGAGGGCGCACCGCAACCGCTCGCCGCCTTGGCCCTCGGCGGTGTCGATCTCAAAGGCGGCCGCATTACCTGGGATGACCGGCAACAGGGCAAGCGCTACACGATTGAAGATCTGAACCTGGAAACCGGAGCGATCGCTCCGGGCGAACCGGTGCCGCTCGATCTCTCCTTGGCTTTCGATGCGCCTTCCCAAGGCCTCACGGGCAATCTTGCCTTGGAGGGTACGGTCGACTACGACCTCGAAGGCCAGCGTTACGGGGTTAAACCCTTGGATTTCACGGCCAAGCTCAAGGGTAAATCGGTGCCTGGCGGTGCGCTCGACCTCACGTTGACGGCTGATCATGTCAATGCCGATCTGAAGCAAAACGCGGCCACGGTTTCCGGCTTGGCGCTCGATGCCGGCGGGGCAAGCCTGAGCGGCGATATCCAGGTGCAGAATCTCACGTCAGACAAACCAGCCGCCACCTACACGCTGCGCGCCAAGGGCCAAGAGCTTTCGGGATTAATCAAGGCCGCGGGCGAGGCATTCAACATCGCAGGGATCCCCAAGTCACTCACGGCACTCAGCATCGACATGGGGATGAGCGGCACCGCGGCCAAGGTCGCCGTCGAGCCGCTCAAGCTCCAAGCCGCCCTGCAAGCGGCGGGCGCGAAGGGGCCGCTGAACCTCGATTTGCAGAGCGAGCGCGTGGACCTCGATCTCACCGGCAACGCGGTGGCGGTCAAGGCTGGAGCGCTCAAGATCACCGGCGATGACGTCGTTCCGGTCTTAAAGGAGCTCGGTGTGAGCAACCTCGGCTTGGAGACCTTGGCGATCGGGCTCAACGTGGATACGGAATTCTCGGGCACCGGCACGAAGCTCACGCTCGCGCCCTTTAATGTCAAGGCCGCGCTTGCGGGCGAGACCCTACCGAACAAATCCGCCGAGGTGACGCTTGCGACGCGTGCCGAGATCGATCTCGACAAGCAGACCGCGGCGCTCAATGATCTTGCCCTGCACGGTCTCGGCCTCGATCTCCGGGGTGCGGCGCAGGCCGAGAACATTCAGAAGGATCCGAAGTTTGCCGGAACGCTTAAGCTCAAGCCCTTTGATGCGCGCAAGCTGCTCACGCAATTGGGTCAGGCCGTGCCCGAGACTGCCGATCCGAAGGCATTAACGAACGTCGGCTTCGAGACCGCGCTCGCGGGATCGAAGGACAGCATTAACTTGACCCATCTCGCGCTGCGGCTCGACGACAGCCGGATCAAAGGCACTCTAAGCGTCGCCGATTTTTCGCAACCCGCCATCGGCTTCAAGCTCGACGTGGACGGGATCGACGCCGATCGTTATTTGCCGCCTGAGAAAGCGGAGAAGGCCGAGGGAGATGCCCAGAAGAGCGACAAGCCTAAATCTAAACACCGCGCCAAGAAAGACCGCGGCACTCGTGGCGGCACGGATAACGGAGTCCCCGTCGGCAGCACCGCGGGCACGTTAAACCTCAAGGGCGTGCTCACCGTGGGCAAGCTCAAGATTGCAAACGCCACGCTGACAGAGCTTAGCGTGGCTGTTAACGCCAAGGATGGCGACATCAACCTGAACCCGATCGCGGCCGACCTCTACCAAGGCAAAATCGCGGGGAGTGTCGGCCTCGATACTCGGGCGGCGAAACCGAAGTTGAGCATGAAGGAGTCTCTGACCGGTGTGCAGATCGAGCCGCTGCTCAAGGACCTCTCGGGTGAGGCCAAGATCGCCGGGACGGCGAATCTCAAGGCGCAGCTCAATGCGGCCGGGGCGAGTGCCGATGCGATCAAGCGCACGCTCTCTGGCAAGGCGGCGTTCCGGTTTTTGGACGGCGCCCTCATCGGCGTCAATCTCGGTAGATTGATGCGTAAGGCCCAAGCAGGCTTTGTCGGCAAAGTCGATGAAAACGCAAAAACGGATTTTAGCGAAATGGCGGGTACGTTGATCTTCGACCAGGGTGTCGTCCGCAATCAGGACCTGGTGCTGAAGTCGCCGTTGCTTCGGATCGCCGGACAAGGGCAAGCAGATCTCGTGAGCGAACGCATCGACTATACGCTGAACACGACCCTATCCGCGACCGCTGAGGGCCAAGGCGGCAAGGAACTCACCGATATCAAGGGTATCACGATCCCGATCAAGGTGAGCGGCACCTTCGACGATCCCAGCTATACCCCGGACGTGGCCGGTCTCGCCAAAGCCAAAGCGGAAAAAGCGTTGGAGAAAAACAAGGAAAAGATCACCGAAAAGCTCAAGAAGAAGTTGGGCGAGGATGCGGGTGGCGTGCTGGGTGAGACCTTGGGCGGGCTACTCGGGGGCAAGAAGCCGCGGGCCGACGATAGGGCCGATCAGAGCGGCGAGACTGCACCGGCGCCCGTCGAGGCAGCCCCCGCGCAGGATCCGGGCGACAAGGACGTACAAGAAAAGCTCAAGGATCTGCTCCGATTCTAAAAAAGCGGCGACACCCGGTACGGCCTGCGGCGAATGTGGACTAGCTGTGGATAATTTCAGCCGGCGGTTATTGCGTTGGTATCGCCTGCACGGCCGCAAGGATCTCCCGTGGCAGCGCCTGATATCACCTTATCGCGTATGGCTTTCCGAAGTCATGCTGCAGCAGACTCGAGTCCCCACCGTCATCGCTTTTTTCGAGCGCTTTAGCATGCGCTTCCCTACCGTGAAGGAGCTTGCCGAGGCGCCGATCGATGAGGTCCTGCATTACTGGTCGGGGCTCGGCTACTACGCGCGAGCGCGGAACCTCCATCAGGCCGCGGGCATCGTGCTGGAACGCCATGCGGGTGAGTTTCCACGGGGTCTCGAAGATCTCATGCACTTACCCGGCGTCGGCCGCTCGACGGCGGGCGCCATCCTGTCGCTGGCGTTCGGCGAACGACAGCCGATACTCGACGGCAACGTCAAACGCGTCCTCGCGCGTTACCACGCCATCGGCGGATGGCCGGGTTCGTCGTCCGTCGAACGGGAACTATGGGCCCGCTCGGAGGAGCATACGCCGGCGGCGCAAGTCCCGGAATATACGCAGGCGATCATGGACCTCGGTGCGACCCTTTGCACGCGGAGCGTTCCGCGCTGCAGCGCGTGTCCCGTGCGCGCGGGGTGTCAAGCATACCGGCTCGGACGCGCTTCGGATTATCCCGAAGCGAAGCCCCGAAGGCTGTTGCCGAAACGCACGACTTGCTTTGTGATCGTGCAAAATCCCAATGCAGAGATCTTGCTGGAACAACGGCCTCCGGCCGGGATCTGGGGCGGCCTATGGAGCTTCCCCGAATGCCCGCCGAGTACCGACCCAATCGACTGGTGTTGGCGCCATCTCGGTGTCGGGCCAACACAGATCCAAAGCGGGCGACCGTTCCGGCACACTTTCAGCCATTTCGATCTCGAGATTCGTCCAGTGTATCTGCGGGTAGAGGAGTTCCGGTCAGGGGTTAACGATCGGGGCGCGACGCTCTGGTACAGCAAGGCGTCCTCGCGGCCCCTCGGCTTGGCGGCCCCTGCCATGAAACTTCTGAAAATACTCAATCAATGATCAGGTGTGCCTATGACACGCATCGTAACTTGCATTAAGCTCGGCAAGGAAGCCGAGGGATTGACCGCCGCACCGTATCCTGGGGATCTCGGCAGGCGCATCTATGAGAACGTCTCCAAGGAAGCCTGGCAGATGTGGCTTAAGCACCAAACCATGCTCATCAACGAATACCGCTTGACGCCGCTCGACCCCAAGGCGCGCTCGTTTCTGGAACAAGAAATGGAAAGATTTTTTTTCGGCCAAGGCTCCGCAAAACCGGAAGGCTACGTGCCGCCTGCGTAAAAAGCAGAGGGATCATGTGCTCACCGGCCGTCCCTTGACGCGCGCCATCCCGCCCGTTCTAATAGCGCGTCCGAAAACACCCGGGCCAGGTAGCTCAGTCGGTAGAGCAGGGGACTGAAAATCCCTGTGTCGGCAGTTCGATTCTGTCCCTGGCCACCATAAATCAATCGGTTAGAGCACCATCGGCAAGGCCGCTGTCTAATATCGGTCGGTTTGTCTAATATTTCTTGCGCAATGGCGTAACTTTTTGTGCTTGTTTGTGGCGGATATATCGCCTTGTTGTACCCGCATCCTCATGGCCTAATAGCTCCTGGGCACTCAGGCCTGACGCGTCTGCATCAGTGCCGCTCTTAGCTCGGATATCGTGCTCTGTAAAGCGCTGTTTGACCCCCCCTCTCTGATCGCCTTAAACATGCATCTGTGCCAGATAGAGCGAAAGCCGTCCGCAGAATAGGGTTGCCCCTTTCGAGTACCGAACAGATGCAAACTTTTAATGTTACGCATGGATCGAATGGCATCCACTACGGTACGTAGGTCTTCGTTCCACTCTATAATTATGCGCTTCCCGGTCTTTCGGGTGACATACACTTTGCCGTGAAGGACCGATGCGGTGACTTCGGTGCGGGGCGTGGGCATCTCCGCCTTTTGGGTCCATGCGTACGTTCGTGCGACACCTTGCCTTTCGATCGTCTGGTGCGCGCTGGT
>JBOIDF010000072.1:0-19453 GCA_050740455.1 Gammaproteobacteria bacterium
TCCTTCCCCGACTCCGGGGGCTGGTTGGAAGGAGTCAAGACTATCTCTATCCGACCTCACGCATTTGCCGGGAAAACTGGACTGTCGCAAAGTTACAAGACATAGTCAGGAAGGGTAGATAGTGGCGACTATGTCACCAACGACATAGTCGCCACACGGCGGGCGTCCAGTTGGTTACCGCCGGGGTCGACGTCACGGTGATCAGGAGTTGGCTCGGGCACGTCAGCCTCGATACGACGAACCACTACGCGCGGGCGAATCTCGAGACCAAGCGGCGTGCCCTCGAACAAGTGGACCGCGCGACCCGACCTGGCAGTCCGCCGCGATGGCGACGCAACCCCGACTTGCTGAACTGGCTCGACTCCCTGTGACCCTGCAGTAATGCGAAGTAGGATCGCTCCAGATGCTCGCTGAAACCGGCTTCCGGGGCACGTGCTTCGCATTACGAACTCCTTCTCATAAAAAGAGTAATGCCAAGCTTGGCATTAATCCCTGAGATTCCGCGTCAGGCCCTTGTCCGCTTCTGATGGCTGTGCCAGACCACTCGGGTGGTTATGGGCCAGGACGACCGCCGCCGTGTTTTTGGCAAGAGCCGCTTTCACCACCTCCCGAGGCATGACCGAACAACCGTCGATCGTTCCACGAAATAGCTCGTCCACCGCGATCACCCGATGGCGGTTGTCGAGATGCACCAAGACAAAGACCTCGTGCTCCAAGGCCCCGAACCGCAACCGCAAGTAATCCGTGACATCCTTCGGACTGCTGAACACGTCGCTCTCGCGCACATGGCGGCGTTCCAGGATCGCTAATGCCTCCTGAATGATCTCGTTCTCCGAGACCGCGCGCGTGATTTTGTAATGCCCGTTGCCGTCGAACACCCAGGCACCGAAATCAAGACGCTGTGGTGACATGCTGTTGTAGATTGGGCGAGTCCCGATCTGATCCGGGGTGTGGGGGTGGATGGGTTTAGAGGTGCTCATGGGGTGTCCTCCTGTCGTAGTTGAGTCATGCCGTCGTGAGTTGTGTGCGTTGTCCCTTCGCCCAGACCGAGGGGCAACGCCCACGACGAGCAGGCAGGACCACGACAGGGCACCATGAGCACAGCCACCCGCGTATCCGCCCCTATAGAACGGCAGCCCTCCCACGCCACGAATTGCAACACCGTGACAGTGCGCGCTGTTCGCGCTGGCGCGTTGTTGCGTAGCGGGGGAGACGTTAGGGATGACGGCGGACTAACCGGGAGAGAAACAGGGGAGGCCCGAGCTCTCAAAGGCTCCCAGTGCGCGTTCTCGACTTCATCGTCACTGGCCACGCGACCGATCCAATTACTCCACGAGTGGATCTGTCGGGTAAGACGGGTCGTAGCGAATGGGGGCTAAACAGCGAGAGGAGGGCTCGGAAGGTAAGAGTTCGACGTTCTGTCTTTAGTAGGGAGAGCATCAGTTCAGCCCAACCCGAACAAGAGGCGGAAGGTTGTTATTTATAGTCACTAGAAATATCTAGATGCGCCAGCCAAAAAAATGACTTTGCGAGAGGTGAGCACGTCAACTGTCAGACAAGGGAAAGGGGGTAAATTAAACGGCAGTGGTCTGGTTTCGGCTTGCAAAACCTCTCAGTAGCTACGTGTTGCTGGGGGCAAGCAGAGCAGTGATAGGTGGGAGACTTGACCCCTGTCCCGCTCGTGTCAACGCGACGTGGATGTGGGACTCGGTTCTCAAGCAGGCGCGTTTCACGGTCGAGCCATATCGCAACCAGGCTGCTGCGCCGGAGAAAAAGGCCGCCGATGATCTGCTCAACGAACTCGCCAAGCTCGCGGCCGGCTGAGCAGTGCCGCTGTATCGGCCCGCTGGTGCTGTCGTTCATCAGCGCCTGGTGGCTGGCGCGCCGCTATCGCTTGGCAATGCGCAGGCTGATGAGCCCACAGCGGCGTCCGGCCTGAGCAGATCGATGAGCAGGCGACCAAAGGGATTGTGCAACCGTCGAGTACCCGACATCCTCAGTGCTACACAGCAATGACAAGAGCCGAGGCATAGGCCCCACCGGAGGGACATTGACCGCATCGATGTTCATCAGCTACCGTCGCACGCAGTCAGCACGCGTCGACGCCGCCGGCGCCGGTCGCGGCTTCGGTACGTTTGAGTCCCACTTTCTGGATCAGAAATGTTGAAATGACCCCGGGTGGACGATCTGCAACTCGGGCGCAACCAGCTACAGCGCAGTTGTTCTTTCTCCGGGCCGCCCTCGCAATTTGCTGCGGGTGAACCGCCACGGGTCATCGCGGCCATTTTCGGGGCGGCCAACACATGTCCCGGCACTCACACCAAAGAATCTACAAGAGGAGGGGTGAGTAGGTGCTATCCACGATAACCAAGGGGCTCTCGGGTTCGAGACTTGCCAGCCCACTTATTTTCAGATGGTTGGCTGCGGTACATGCAGGGGCGGGAGCGGGCCCATGGATAACCTCTTGATGACGGATCCGAAACGTGCTAATGTCTAGAAACTTCATGAAATCTCTCTATTACTAGAATGTTAGCAAAGCGCTATCCATCATCGAGGCATCTGGACGGAGTCGTGGACCTTGAGCGGCTCCAGTCGGGTAAGAAAACGGACCTCGAACGCGATCCCTCGAAATTCTTCGAGCTCACATATCCGTCGGATGAAATCCACCTTGTCATCCACGGGTTAACGCAGCGGTTTTCCAATAAGGAGGGACCGGGCTTAGTTCTCGCCGAATCGGTTAAGGGCCTAGGGAAATCGCACCTGTTGTTACTCGGCTATCACCTCTTTCAAAGCGTATCGGCTGCATCGAAATGGGTATCAGAGATTGGTTACGCCTGGTCGCCCCCGGCGAATTCCGTGGTCATCGTGCACAAGTTCACCGATCAGTCCATGCCGGACGACGCGCTGTGGCTGCTCGTGGGCAAAAGCATCGGTGCTTCTTGGGATCACGAGCGCCTGCCTAGCCGTGCGCAGTTGAAAACCGCATTGGGCGACCGTCACCTGGTCCTGATCTTGGACGAGCTTGAGCGCGGCATTGACAACATCGGTGATAACGCCCGGCGCAGCCAAAACCTGAGCTTTCTCCAAATGCTGACCGAGGAGGCATCTCAAAGTTTTCGGGTCACAGTGTTTGCTGCCATCTACGATGGCAATAAGGAACCTGGATCAACGCTGAAGCGCACGCCGCGCATCGAGCTCCGCTTTCGCAAGCCCGAAGATCGCGCCGCTATCGTGCGCCATCGCCTGTTTCTGGATGCCGATAGCTACGACAAGAACTCCGCAAAAGTTCTAATCCGCTCCTACGTCAATGTCTGGAAGCAGTTTGGAATAGAGACTAGTGATGCATACATGTTCCGCATGGAATCTGCCTTCCCATTCCTTCCGGATCTCATCGACCTCGTATTCGAGCGCATCACCGCAAGCGGCGGCTTTCAGGGGACTCGCGGCGCACTTGGCCTGCTCGGAGCAATGATCGACGCTGCGCCGGACGGCACATCGCTGTATACAGCCAGTCACTGCCGTCTGACGGACCAAGCTTGTGCGAACCGCTTACAAGATCTCGATCCTTCCGCGCACCTGATCAATTGCGCGTCTGGCAATCTGCGTGATCTGTCGCAGCAATCGCATGCGGAAGCCATTGCCTCTGCAGTACTAATGGCAAGCCTGGCGCCCGGCGGGCATTCCACTGGTCTGCAGAAGGACGAGCTAGTAAGGCATGTCATCAAGCCGGGTGATGACCCCAATGCATTCCATGTTGGCATAGACGCCTTCGCTCGCTACGGAACCTACTTCCATGAGCGCGAGGGCCGGTACCTTTTCGATCACGACGAAAACGAGCACGCCAAAGTTGAATTGGAAGCGGCTAAGGTCAATGACGAACAGGCGCGGGCGCAGATCATTCAGATCTGGCAGCAGGAACTTTTCAAGGAAACGCGACAGTCCGTCGTCTTCACCGATGCGGATACCACGCGGCTGCAACTGAGCACGATCTCGACGCAATCGCCGCGCTACGCGCTCTCGCCCAAGCGCCTTTCGCAGTTTGAGCGGCATGGGCTTTACCAGGGTCTGGAACTGCGCAATCAGGTGCTGTTACTGGAGCCCCGCGACGAGCGTGTCAACCACCTGGCAAATACCGACCTTCTGATGCTGGCCAAGCGACTGCGCGCGGCGATGGCCTTGGCCGAATCCTCGCAAAGCGCGGAGCGTCGGGCTCGATTTGAGCGCATTCAACGTGAACAATCACAGCAAATCCATCGCCTCCTCAAATCATCCGGGCTGGTCTATGTGCGCATCGAGCGCTGGGCCGACGCGGCAGAGCACGCGCAATTCGAAGAGGAGAACTTGGGTCCTGCGTGTAGCCGCGAGGAAGTTGTGACCTTTCTGCGCGCCCAGGTCTTCCCGGTTGCCTATATCCAGGAGCACTTGCGCGGCCGATTGGGCGAGTTGATTGGCCGCAAAGTGGGACAAATTGACCGTCTCTACCGCAACACCCTCGGCTATCCCGTCCCGCTGAGTGTTACCATGGTTGCGGCCGCAATCCGCGAACTGGCCGAAGACCGCGGACGTCTTGCCGGGCTTCAGCACCCGCGCGGCAGTTTTTGCGGAGAGCGAGTGGACCTCAGCGAGCCGGAACTTAATGAGACTGTGCTCACGGCGCCGTGGCCCGCCGAAACCAAGCCACCGGCCGCATCTGCACAAGCAGGGTTGCCTCTGTCAATCCCGCCCGGCGAACCGGGCGCAGAGCCAGAGCCGTTTCCGCCTTACCTGCCAACGGATGTGCGGGAATGGGCCACGCCTTCCTGCCGTACCCTCGGAGAGCTGAGACTAGAATTGGCCCGCCGTCTGGAACCCAACCCCGGTTCCATCGTCCGAGGCGTGCGCTTTGCCATCTTTGCCGGTTACCGCGATCAAGACTTCTCCGCATTGCCCGCCGCAGTGCGCGGCAGCCTTACCGGCGCTGGCGACTTGGATCTGCAACTTGACCTTTCTCTGAGCGGCCCAATGAATAAGGCTGAACTCGAGGATCGCTGTGAACGGCTCCCGAACTTGTCCGGGGCATCCTATACGGCACGGGTCAAGGTGGAAATGCCCGTGACTGCTGAGGGGGAGCTGTAATGCAGCACCGGAGCCTAGATCGCGCTCTTCTGGAACAGTTCACCCGGCCCGAGCCGCGCCTGCCTGCGCTTGAGCACTGGCTGATTGATGACGTGTGGACTGAGCACGCCTTTCAGTCGGCCAGTCGTTCGCCGAAGGATTACCTGATTCTGGGCGAACGCAGCGTGGCTGAGCGTGAGCGCATGCTCGGTATGTCGGCGGAAAGCATTGCTTCGGAACTCGCGGCGGAGCCGCCTGTAAATCGAAGCGTGGATCGCTTCCTTCAGGACAATCCGAGTTCCGCCGTGGTCATTTTTGACGGGTGCTCGTTGCGCGAAGTGCCCCGCCTAGCGGAGCTGGCCCGCAGCAGCAGCCGCCAGATTATTGAAATCGGCTGTGGGCGAGCGGCAGTGCCCAGCGAAACGGATTGGTTTGTCGCTGACCGGCTGGGTTTCGGATTGCCGCGGATCGGTCCATCTCAACTCACGACTCGCGGTGAACTGAAACAGCGTGGGATTCGTTTCTACTACTTCAAACAAGCCGGCGAGCACCACACCGTCGAGAAAACCGACCGCTCGCTTATTCTCTGGACCCGCTTCCCGGACCAGCGCTACACCGACAGCACCGCAACGGATGAGACTCTATTCGAAGCGCTGTGGGACGGTCTCGAATTGGCATGGAAGCGGACCGTAGGGGCGGTTCCAACGGACAAAAAAGTGCTGGTGACCAGCGACCACGGCTACATCTTCCTGGGTGCCGGCCTTGGCGATCCGAACCTTGAAGGTCTGGATCGTCCGCTGAGCGGCAAACGTTTCCGCTGCTTTGAGCCGGCCGAAGCCCTGCCCGACCCCGAGCCGGGGCTCTGGGTTCACACCGAGCGACGTTTGGCCGTCCTTTCGGGCCGGACCCACAACCGCCCGCAGGCGCCCAGCGCGTCACAGTCCATTTACCGCCATGGCGGTCTGAGCCTGATGGAGATGCTTACGCCTTGGCTTGTTCTTGCGCCAGTTTCTTGAAGACGTGGAGGCAATGCGATGAAACAAAAGATTGGAACCGTGCTGGAAGACGAAGTCGTACGGCGTGCCAAACGTCGTGCCGCGGATGAGGGGCGACCGCTCTCGGATCTCATTCAGGATGCGCTCGAAAGCTACCTCACTGCCAAAGCTCCGGACCCCGGCAAACGTGAATCCGCGTTTCGGCTGTTCTGTGAACAACCCTTGCGACTGGCGCCCGAGCAATTCCGAGCCGTGCTTGAAGAGGATGCCTGGGATTCATGAATCTGGACGACATCCGCAGCGGAAGCCTGTGCGTGGTGGACACCAACGTGCTGCTCTACGCCGAGCAGGGAGTGTCCGCCCAGGCGCAACGCCTGATCGAGCGCTGCGCCAAGGGCGAGCTTTCGATTACGCTGCCGCAAACCGTGTGGCACGAATTCACGCACAAACTGATGCTGGCTGAGGCGCTGATGAAAGGTTTGATTGCGGGCGGGGGCCTGGCCGCCAAGCTCGCCGCGCGGCCGGAGGCGGTGCGCAAGCTTTCGATCTACCAGGCCAAGGTGCGCGCGCTGTCGGACCTCGGCGTGGGATTCGAGCCCTGCACCCGCGCCGACCTTACCGACTCCGCATTTCCCCTGCAGCAGCGTTACGGCCTGCTCACGAATGACGCCACGGTGTTGGCTGTCGCCCTGCGTCTGAAAGCAGACGTACTTGCATCGTCTGACCAGGCTTTCCGAGAAGTACGCGAGATTCCTGTGCACTCACCCAGCGACCTGCGCTTCGGAACCCGCACATGAACCGGCCGGCACAACCTGGCGCAGCCGCAACTATCGCAATTCAGGCGGAACCGGCAAGGATGCCGCGCGCCATCGAAGTAGGTTTTCCCATCGTCGAGATCAACCGGCTGGCGGAGCCGGAGCGCAACAGCTTCAAGCCCATCTATCAGATGCACAAGTGGTTTGCGCGCCGCGCCTCCTGTGTCTTCCGCGCCATTCTGCTCGGCGCGCTCAAGCCCGCAATACAGCCCGACGGTACGCCGACCGACCTGATGGCTGAGTTCTACAAAGACCACAGCCAGGACTCTGACACCAAAAACAAGCTGGTGCTCGACCCCTTCATGGGCGGCGGCACAACTGTCGTGGAGGCCCTGCGCTTGGGCTGCCGCGTAGTGGGCATTGACCTCAATCCCGTCGCCTGGTTCATCGTCAAGACCGAAGTCGAACCGGTGGACCTGAACGCGCTGAACAACGCGTACGAGCGGCTGACCACACGGCCCGTCGCCTGGAATGGCGGAAGGCCGCTGCGCGACACCTTGCTCGATCTCTACAAGTCCGAAGTGGCGCCGGGCATGGAAGCGGACGTGATCTACACGTTCTGGGTCAAGCACGCTATCTGCACCGACCCCAACTGCAAGCGCGAAGTGCCGATGTTCAAGGATTGGTTCATCGCGCGCCGGACCGTGAAAGTCCGCCACTACCGCGATGCGCTGTGCTCGGCTTGCAAGAAGTCCTTCTCTTGGGAGCTGGAGAACGCCTCACTGATTGCCGATCCGGTGCTGATGGCCGTGAGTCGGCAAGATCGCAGCGGGGCCTGGGCTTACGCAGCACCTCCCAAAGACAAGAAAGGCTCGGCTCTCGTTAGCCTGGCCTGCCCGCACTGCCGGCAATCGGTTCAATTGCATAAGCCCAAGCGCAAGGCCGAGCGCAAGCCGGTGGACCTCGCTGTGCTGTTGTGCCCCGAATGCGAAACTTTGTGGCAATGGCGAGGGCCCTTGCCGGAGGGCAAGGTCCAGTGCCCCGCCTGCGAGCACAGCTACGACCCGAATGTGGGCAACGTGCCGGACAAGGGCAGTTTCCAATGCCGTTGCGGAAACCGCGACAAGATCATCACCAGCATCCGCCAACTGCCGCAGGACCGGCGCCTGCCGGTGCGGCCTTACGCCATGCAGGCCTACTTGCCGCCGCCAGCCGAAGAGCCTGAAGCGCCCCAGGCCGGGCTGTTCGACACCACATCGCTTTATCCGCTAAGCCTGAGCAGCAGCACCACAAAGGGTGGCAGCGCCGAAGCATTGAAGGGTCGCGTGCTGCTGCCGGGAAACGGCAAGTTCTTCACGCGCTTCTCGCCTTCCGACCAGGCGCGGCTACAGAAGTCCGAGGTGCTGTGGGACATGCACAAGCACAACTTGCCTTATCCCAAGAGCGCAATTCCGGTCGGTTACAACACCAATCAGATGCTCAAGCATAACTATCGCTACTGGCACGACATGTTTGCGCCGCGCCAGCTTTTGGCTCTCTCCACGCTGCTGGGCGGAATCATGGCGGAGCCGGATGAGAAGCTGCGGGAGATGCTGCTCTGTGCCTTCTCCGCAACGCTAAACAACAGCAACATGTTCAGTCGCTACCACGGATTCTCCTATAGAGAAGGAAAGATAGAGGGTGTGTTCGCCCGTCACGACTTCCAACCGAAAGTGACGATATGCGAGTCAAACGTGTTTGGAGTGCAGCATGGCTATGGAGCCTTTTTACAAAACTTCGAGAAGCTCTTGCTGGGAAAAGCAGACGCCGTCGCTTCTCAGGACGTGACACTACTTGCTAAGAACTCTAGCAATTTCCATGTAACCGGCATTCCAGTCGTTATTACTGACCCGCCCTACGTTGGTAACGTTAACTACGCAGAGCTCGCAGACTTCTTTTACGTCTGGCTACGACTTGCCCTCAAGGATGACTACGTCTGTTTTGCACCTGATTTCACTCCCAAACACGAAGAGATCGTAGAGAATCGTACGCGCGGAAAAAGCCAGGCGGATTTCTACACTGGCCTGTCAAACGTATTTTGCCAAATCCGTGACCAATTGCCTGACGATGGCCTTTTGATCTTCACCTTTCACCATTCGGATCGGGAAGGGACCGTATGGGAGGGATTGCTTCAGTCATTGTGCGACACGGGCTTCGAGCTTGCGGCTGTCTATCCGGTTCATGGCGAAGCAGAGTCATCTCTGCATCTGATGGGTAAGGAGAACATTTCTTATGACCTGATCCATGTCTGCCGCAAGCGGGTCAGCAACCCGGAGCCGCGCTCTTGGGCCGGCGTTCGGCAGGAGGTGCGTCGCCGTGCTCGCGCGGAACTCCCCGCTATCGAGGCTGGGCGCTATGGTGGCCAACCACTCGCCGAACCGGACGTGCGGCTGATCTGTATCGGTAAGTGTCTGGAGCTGTACAGCGCGCACTACGACAAGGTGCTGGATCATGAAGGTAAGACGCTGCCGCTGCATCAGGCTTTGCAGGACATCGCCTCAATCGTAGATCAACTCGTCACGCGCGAAAGGCCGCTGCCGCCGGAGCTAGAGGCCATTGACGCGCTGTCCTACGCCTGGCTACGGCTGCTGGCCTCACGTCACACCGAAGTCTCGGTGGACAAGCTCTCCAAAGGCCTGCGCGCGATGCAGGTCACGGCCGAGGACTTCAAGAAAGCCGGCCTGATCACCCGTGGCCGCGCCACCCGCGGGCGCGCCTACGAAGTGAAACAGCCTCGCGCACGGTTGGAGCAGGCGCTGGAGCGATTGCAAAAAGTGGCGCCGAATTTGGCGCAGGCCGCTCTGTTTGACGCCAGCAGTGCAGACGACTGGGGCGATCTGCATCTTGTGGACCTGCTGCACGCGTTGATAGGGCTGTCGGAGGCCGGCGAATCGGTGCTGCCAGTCGTGGAACGCTTCGAAAGCCGCGGCGCGGCCATCATTGCGGGCCTGCGTTTTGTCCGCACTGAGCGCGCGGACTGGCACGCCGCCATCGACCGCGTACTGGCCGTCATCGAAGGAGCGCCGCTGTTGCGGACGACCGCAGCGCCGGTTCGAGTCTGATGGCCGGTTACCTGCTGCTGCACGAAAGCATGCTTCAGCCCAACAAGCGCGATGGCTTTACGCCACATCCACATCGCCTCGGGCTGCTGGATTACCTGCGCGAGCTGCGGCAGGACGTCTTCCCGTTTTCTTTTAACCAGAAGATATGCATCGTCGGTGTTGAAGACGTGTTGCTGGCCGCCGGCGACGACGTCGAGGACGTGATGTCTTACATCCACCGCATCATGTCTTCCCGTGCCCGGGAGCTGGAGCAGATGGGGGGCTTTGTGCAGGTCATCTTCCGTCGACGTCTGATTCGCGCGGACAACTTCTGGTTCGAGCACGGCGCCCAGCGCATCTCGCTGCGCCCGCTGTTCGATTCGCCGCAGCGCCAAGTGGACCGGATTGGCAACGAGTACTACACGGTAGGGTTCAACCTGACATGAGCGAAGCGCAAGCCATTTACTCCATCCGGCCCGAAGACAAGGTGCGCGTGCCCACGCACCCGGAGTGGGGCACGGGCGAAGTGCTCAAGATTGCTCAGGAGCTGGGGACCTATCAAGCCAAGGTCTTGTTTCAGACGCCGCAGGGCGAGCGTGTGGAGAACGTGCCGCTGGAGTGGTTGGAGCACAGCGCGGATTTGTGGGAGCGATTGGCAAAAGGAGACCTTGACGATCCGAACGACTACCTGCTGAAACAAACTGCCATTGACATGGCGTACGCCAACACCGGTGGCGAGCTGACGTCCAGCAAGGTGGACCTGTTACCGCATCAGATTCTGCTGGTTCACGATCTAGTGGGTCAGTCCCCTCGGCGCAAGTTGGTGGCCGACGAGGTTGGATTGGGTAAGACTATCGAAACCGGCATGCTGATCCGTGAACTCATCGCCCGGGAAGAAGCCAAGCGCATCCTCATTGTGGTCCCGGCCGGTCTGGTGGACAACTGGCAGCGCGAGTTGCGTGAGTCCTTCCGGTTGCCCTTCGACGTGCTGGGGCGCGACTTTCAAGACCATGGCTCGGCAACATGGGAGCGGTATACCAAAGTGGTTGCTTCCATTGATGCGCTGAAGCAGCCGCGCCGACAGCAACGTCTGCTTGCGGCCCCTGTGTGGGACCTTGTGATTTTCGACGAGGCGCATCATGTTTCGCGCACCCGAACAGGATCAAAGACCGTAACTACGCAAAACTACCGTCTGGCGGAAGCACTCAAGAACCACACGCGAGACCTATTGTTTCTCTCCGCGACGCCGCACCAGGGCAATGCCTTCCAGTTTTGGTCCTTGATCCAGTTGCTGGACGACCAGCTCTTTACCGGTCCGGAAGCGGTTTCCCAACATCGCGGCCTTCTAAACCGGGTGATGATCCGCCGCACCAAGCGCGAAGTAACAGACGCCGAAGGGAATCCAATCTTCAGGCGGCGTCAAGTGCACACGCAACGGTTTGCGCTGGGTCCGCGAGAACGCAATTTCTACGATCGGCTGAGTGAATACCTACGTGAAGGTTATAACGCGGCGGGTATCGGCCAACGCACTACGACCAACCAGCAGCGCGCGATCGGTTTTGTGATGGCTACCTTCCAGAAGATCATGTCATCCAGTCCGCGCGCGATTCAGCAGGCCCTGAGGCGGCGGCTGCTCGTGCTGCTCGTACGCGAGCAGTTGGCGCTGGAAGCGCAGCGCCGCAACAGCCGCAGAGATTCTGGAGGCACCGCGAGACGAATTCTGGAGCTTCAGGATGAAATGCTCTCTCTGGCGACCAGTTTATTGGGTGAGCGTGTGGGTTCGCGAACTGAAGCGGAAGCCTATGTTGGCCGAGTCCGCCGCCGTATTCAGAAGCGCGATGAGCGGTTGGAGGTCACGGATTGGTCGCTCGATGGTGACGAGGAAGGCGAAGAAGTGGTTTATGCGGAAGTGGACATTCCGGGAGAAACGGACACCGTTCGCGAGCTCATTCGCCTGGTTCCTCCCGCGCCAGACCGCCGTTTTGAAACTCTGTTGCGCGCGGTCAGCGATCTATCGCGCGACAATTCGGACGAACGTTTCGTCATTTTCACCCAGTATCGAGACACGCTAGATTTTCTGGTTGAGGAACTGGGACAGGTCTTTGGTGCGAACCGGATCGCGACCCTCAAGGGTGGCCCGCTGGACGACAAGATAGCGGCCATGGAGTCCTTCTGGGCCGATAACGGCGCCCGTTTCCTGATCTCCACTTCAGCCGGCGGCGAAGGAATCAATCTCCAGATAGGCCGTGTGCTGTTCAACTATGACCTTCCATGGAATCCGATGGCGGTAGAACAGCGTATCGGTCGCATCCACCGTTATGGCCAGCAGGAAACAGTTCAGGTTTACAACCTGTTCGCCGAAGACACAGTGGAGGACCGAATCTACGACTTGCTCGAAAGCAAGCTGGGAGAGATAGCACAGGCCATTGGGAAAACTGATGAACGCGGTGAGCCGAGGGAGGACTTTCGCAGCGAGATACTTGGCCTGCTCGGCAGCCGTCCGGACTATCAGGAATTGTTTAAGCGCGCCCTTGTGGAGCGAGATTATCGCAGGACGGAAACGGATATCGCGGAAATGCTGCGAGACGCCAATCGTGCACGAGAGGCGCTGGACGAATTATCCCAAGATATAACCAGCTTCAATCTTGAGCACTATCGGCGAATTGAGGGACGACACACCCTTGCAGAATTGGGAAATTGGGTAAAAGAAATGCTGCTTCGATATGGCGGCTCCGCAGTTCCAAACGGTGAATTCTGGACGCTGCACGTTCCCGAATCCGTGCAACGCAAATACCACGTCGCGCCACGCTTCGAAAAGGTCTGCTTTGACAGGGCACTGGCATTGCGAACCCGAGGCAGTGAACTTGGCGGCATTGGGCATCCTTTGGTGGATGCATTGTTGAAGGAAGCGCAAGAGCCCGCTTTCTGTGGTGCCGTGTCGAATTTGGCACAAGGCTTGAGCGCACGTTATCTCGCGCAATACGACGGCGACGAGGGGCGCAAGGTCAGCCGCGTGATTACACTACGAGCAGAGTCCGACGGTCACGTTGAACTTGTCGAACGCGTACCAAACGAAGATCCGGTTCAGCGCAAGGAACCATCAATGCCAGCAATTGACGTTGTCAATTTGAAAGAACGCATCGAGGAAAAGAAAAACGAGGTAATCATGGAGTGGCTGCCTGACCGCAACCGGCGCGCGAGAGTGGTAAGCACGCTGGTCGGTGTGCATCTGTAAGAAATCGGTCCGGCTCCACCAGGCCTCGAATCAGTTTCAATAAACCGGTCCGCACATCCCCTGATGCCAGCGATCACTGCATCCACGCTTTACAACCTGGTGATCTGCCCTCACCGGGTCGCGATGGATTGCTTCGAGGATCCGGCCAAGCGCGATCCGATCAGGCCTTTTGTCCAGCTTCTATGGGAGCGGGGCACCAAGTACGAGCAGGAGGTCATTTCAGAGCTTAAGCTCTCATTCACCAACCTCAAGGACGTGCCAGCGGCAGAAAGAGTAATTCGCACGCTAGAGGCGATGGGTCGGAGGAAGCGCTCATCTATGGTGCCCACATTGAGTCGGACGACCTTGTCGGCGAGCCCAACCTCTTGCGAAAAGAGGCTGGCGGCTACGCACCTATCGATATCAAGTCTGGATCCGGGGAAGAAGGCGATCGATTCGAGTAAACCAAAAGAGCACTATGCCGTCCAACTCGGCCTGTACTTGGTAGTGTCTCAGTTTGAATTTCGGCTACCGACCCCCTATGCACAGAACCGAACTATGCGCAGTGACAGGCGCTGGCCGCTCGCAGGGTAACCAAATCTGCCGCGCAGCGGCTTACTTGAACAAAGTAATCAAGACGGACCCCAAAAAACGTTGCTTTTTGGGGCCGCTTATTGCACACGTTACGTGTCATCTGGGATTCGCGTTGCAGGTGGATTCGTGAGTGTTGAGCGAGCCGATTTCGACTCCCTTGCGGAGCAAGACCTGCAGGAACTCGTCGACGGTCAGGTTCCTGAAGGACTCCGTGTAGATTACAAACTCACAGCGTATGGCAACTCGGACTCAGACAAGCGAGAGCTACTGAAGGATGTATCAGCCCTCGCGAATTCACACGGCGGGCACCTCGTTCTTGGAATGGAAGAGAATGCTGGGGTGGCAATAGGACTGATGGGAATCATGGGACTCGATCCGGACGCGGAAATTCTTCGAATGGAGCAGATCGCTAGAACTGGGCTAGAACCCCGAATCTCAGGGCTTCGGATGAAGGCTGTTCCCCTCGCATCCGCGAACCATGTGTTCGTGATCCGGGTGCCAAGAAGCTGGAACCCTCCTCATCGAGTGGCAGCTCAGGGATCGAATCGCTTCTATGTCCGTCACTCCGCGGGGGTACACGAGCCAAGCGTCGAGAAGCTTCGTACGTTGTTTACACAATCCGCGTCAGCCTTAGAGCAAGCTCGGCAGTTTCGAGAACAGAGATTGCGCTTCATTCGTGACGGGCGAGGCGACCGTCCGCTCGTCGGTGGGGGTCGTCTAATTGTTCATATCGTCCCGGTGGCAGCGTTTTCAGGCGCAATCCACATCGATGTTGAGCAGATTCACGTGCGACACCAAGCGTTCCGTCCCATCGGTAGTACGTCGGGCATGACGCCCCGTTTTAACTACTTTGGCTTCATCAATGAGCGCGGTGGAGAGGCAAACCACGGATACACGCAGGTTTTCCGTAACGGTAGTTTGGAGGCTACGATGGCGGGCATTGTTCGCGTGCATGAGGGACGCCACTTGATACCCGGCCTAACGATAGAGCGGTACCTATTTGAAGTACTTTCACCGTACGTCATAGGTCTCCGGGACATTGGGGTGCCGCCCCCGCTCATCCTAATGTTCACACTTGAAGGCGTCCAGGGAGTGAAGTACGTTGTGCGGCAAAACCAGTGGGAAAACTACGAGCCGCCTCTGCCCGAGGATCTTCTGACCCTCCCCGAATGCATCCTTGAGGACTACGGCACAGAAGTTGACCACCACAAAGCGGTAAGACCCGCCTTCGACGCGCTATGGAACGCAATCGGATTTGCCCGTTCGCAGTTCTTTAACGGGGAAGGTCGTTGGATCGGTGACGGCCGCCGAGGTTGAGCATCGCATGGTCAGCCCAAATGCACGGTCGCGCGACAGCGACGTTAGGGCTACAAGGGCGATGGAGAAATCCACAACCGAGGAGATTGCGGCATCCATTCGTCAGGAGCTTCGAGCGATAGTACGCCTCGTGTGGGATCTTCGACGTCCAATGACTGTTTCCGATTCCATCGAGTGTGTTGATGGTCCATGTTGGGTCGTACTCCTCGAGCCGGACGCCCACTGGTCCGGCAGCGGTCTACGGCTCGGAGGATTGGCGAATCTATCAGTGCCGGATGAGCGGATCATCGATCAGGGCTACGAGCTAGCAGGCCACATCTACCACCTTAAGGACCGCTTGCATCAATTCGTAAGAAGCACCGAGCGACCGTCGAGGAGGAAAGATCACACGTTGAATGTCTCACGCATAGTCGACCGGAGTCTCGACCTATTGGTGTGTGGGGATCTAGTGAACTTCAAGAAGCATGGACGAAACGAGAATCGGTCGAAGATGACACCAAGCCTTGGGAATGCTATTTATGACACCAGCGTCTGTGGACCGGTGGAAGTTCAATACGACGGAAGTAACAAGGCGACAGCGCTCCTAGCAAGCACAACGGCCCCAGTAAGTCGGCGCATAGAGCTTATGTCGAAGGATGAGCTATGGCGTCCGAACGCTCTTGACACCTTTGTCGCGGCAATTGAGACGTGGAGACCGCTGATAGAAGACACCGGCCTGCTATCCGGATCTGATTCGGAGTCAGAATTTCTGCGAATGGTGTATTCATACTCCAATGAGCCCTAACCATCAGCTCGACCCGGACCGGTTCAAACGCTGCGCGTTTGCACTTCCCTCCGCGCTACGCGCTCCGGCGGCCGGTCAGACTGAAACGTTGTGCTACTGTTCTGCAAATAAGCTTATCTGTGCATCCGGAATCTCTATCTACAAGGATGAGCAGTTAGCCATGGATGCCATCGATCAACTCCAACAGGCGGTATCGGCATGGGATAGGCTCTGATGAGCAAAGCCAAAGCAACCGTCCAAAAACTGGTCGGAATGATTGAGCCTGGCGAACTCCGCCTGCCTGAGATGCAAGATCAATAGGTATGGCGTTCCATACGCTTACGCGACTTACTCGATTCACATATCGAGGATATCCCTCCGGTGCGATCCTGATTTTGGAGACTGACGAGGCAGTGCCGCTGCCCCGCATTTCTTTCTCAGTGGATATTTGCTAAATTCCTCGTATCAGTTCAGTCATTGAACTGATTCCGTGAAACCTTTGAGGTAGCTTAATCGCTACCTCAAAGGTAGTGGTTAGGCGACCTCCTATTTGTTCTGGAGGTATGCCATGCAAGTACAACAGTTGTACGCAGTAATCACAGCACGGATCATTGAAGGGCTAGAGCAAGGGTGTGAAACCGTGGCAACGGGGGTGGAACGCAGACGTCCTACTCGCGCTACCGCGCAACGCCTTAACCGGCAAGGAGTATCGTGGCTCGAATGTTCTTTGGCTATGGTGTGTCAGAGAGCAATGCGGTTTCTCCGGCCACGCCTGGCTGACTTATCGTCAGACCCAGGAGCTTGCGAAGCAGGCGGAGGCGCGCGGTGTCACGGTGGTTAAGCACCAAAGCCGTAAAGGCGGTACGTACTTTACTGATGCGCAGGGCCAGCCACTCGGCGGTGTCCGTCGGGGCGCGAAAGCAGCACATTGCGTGAGGTACGTTGTCAAGGAAGGCGACGAGGAGGAAAGCAGTGAACACGAGGATCGCCGTATCATTCCTTGTGCGTTCACGGTCTTCAATCTCGATCAAATCGAAGGTATCGAGCAGGACAGCGCGCAACCAGGATGGAAGCAGTTCGATGCGGCGGAACGCCTGATTATTCAGGCGAATCAAAGCGGAGAAGTCGCGTTCTACGAGGAAGGCGTCCGAGCGTATTATTCGCGGACGCAAGACTGCATCGTCATGCCTCCCCGTGGGAGGTTCGCCGAGCAGTACGACTGGTACGCGACTGTCTTGCACGAGCTGGTGCACGCGACCGGTGCGCCCCAACGTCTCAATCGGACGGTGGGCGCATACGGGAGTCCCGAGTATGCCTTCGAGGAGCTGGTGGCCGATCTCGGCGCGGCATTCCTTTACCATGGGACCCGATGCTCTGTGCTGCCCTGCCTTTTATCGTCGCGATAAGCACATGACGATTCCAGCGCTCCTGCCAAGGCTTATACGACTCCGAGATGCGCCTACGTATTTGGGCATGGACAGGCACCGGTTCAACATGGAAGTCAGGCCACGATTGACGGAGATCCCGATTGGGGACCAGGGCGTCAGCTTCGATCGCGTTGACCTCGACGCCTGGGCGGACGATTATAAGACCCGCAACGGGCGACGGGCGAAAGGAGAAAAGCCATGTCGTCAAAGCAAAAAAGAACGCCAGGTCTCGTCAAACGTGGCGAGGCGTGGCATGTCGACAAGTGGGTCCGAGGTCGCCGACTTTGCGAAAGCACTGGAACGCGCGACCGCACAGAAGCGGAACGATACCTCGCCTGGCGATTAGAGGAACTTCGCCAAGCGGAGGTCTACGGAATACGACCCCGACGTACGTTCCGGGAAGCGGCAACGAAATACCTTAACGACAGCACGCACAAGCGCGGAATCGCCGATGAGTCTATGCACCTGAAACAACTAGACCCATTCATCGGTGAGCTTCCCATTGAAGCTGTCCATATGGGGACCTTGAAGGTATTTATTGCTGCACGGCGCACCCAAGGGGTAAAAAGTAAGACCATTAATTTGGCGTTAGGTGTGGTTAGGCACATTCTTAATCTAGCCGCAACCGAATGGTTAGATGAAAATAGTCTGACATGGATCAAGGCTGCGCCTAAGATCAAGCTCTTGCCCCAAACGGATGCACGTGCACCGTATCCGCTTTCATGGGAAGAACAGATGCGTTTGTTCAGTGAATTGCCTGCACACCTTGGGCGTATAGCGTTGTTTAAGGTCAATACCGGGACTCGACAACAAGAAGTATGTTAACTCCGATGGGACTGGGAAGTGTCGGTTCCGGAGCTTGGGACCAGCGTGTTCATCATTCCTGGGAGGCAGGTAAAAAACGGCGATGATCGTCTGGTGGTCCTAAACCACGTAGCCCTTTCCGTGATTGAAGAGGTTCGCGGGCAGCACCCTGACTACGCGTTTACTTTCCAAGGGGTTCCAATCACCAGGATAAATAATTCGGCTTGGCGAAAAGCCCGCGTAAGAGCAGGGTTACCCTTTGTCCGAGTCCACGATCTCAAGCATACCTTCGGGCGCAGGCTTAGGGCGGCCGGTGTGTCCTTTGAGGATCGCCAGGACCTCTTAGGGCATCGATCTGGACGAATCACCACCCACTACTCGGCGGCAGAACTCAAGAATCTGATCGACGCCGCAAACAAAGTGCATAGACAGGAGTCCCGCAAAAGTCCCGCACTGTTGCTGTTGAAGCATAAGACAGGGTAAATACAGCCGTCATAATTACTTGATATTACGAAAGAATTAATGGCGCGCCCGGAGGGACTCGAACCCCCGACCACCTGGTTCGAAGAAAGATGCTCGTACTGTAACTGATTGTTTTTACTAATGGATGCCCCGAGCCCGTTGCACACAAGATGTAGAACAGTGTCTAACCGTGTCGTACGACGTCCCGCAAAAGTCCCGCACGTCCAATCCCAAGGACTATACCTTGTGGTTCCCGAAAACTCATACGCGAGTTTGGTATCGATCTACCTGTCCGATATCACGCTGCAAGTCTAAGGTAATGATGGTGTAGACCGCCGAGATCAGCAATTTCGATGACCTTGCCTTTGTCGGGAGTCTGAACGTCCCGGCTTTGGGATTGTCCATAGCAAAACCGAGGTGAGTTCGCCACCGATGGTACTAGTCGAAGTAGCTGGTAGGGGAGACATCATGAAACGACTTTAGGGTGTCGAGGATACTCGATCACCCTACACCGAAATGGCGTCGCTAAGCTATATGTGACGGTTATTTAGTTGCATACGGATATTCGGGAATGACACCTTCCATTCACCCCATCCAGGCCGCCCGCTTTCAACTTGCCTTAAGCTCGGAGCGCATGAGGTATTCGGTATCGTCCGCCAAGATCAGCTCGCGCTGGAGCGGCACTTGATAGAAGTACTGCCAGCTCCAGACGTGCCAGCGATTGCTTTAGGTTTTCCGGCCCCGGGCTATAGCCGTGGCGCTCCAGGAGCTGTACCACGTCCGACAGGCTGAAGCGATGGGCGAGTAGCGCTGGAGAAATAGGTCGGGTAGACCTGGGTAGTCGCCCACCCAGGTCCCCCTCAGATCCGGACGTGCGCGATTTGCGCATCCGGCTCCTCAGACAATGGTTTCGCTACGCGCTTCAGATAGGAATGAACGATGCGGGCA
>JBOIDF010000073.1:0-19060 GCA_050740455.1 Gammaproteobacteria bacterium
ATATCGCCGTGCATAACCATGACCCCAAGCCCTTCGTCTGGACCGCCAGGGCCAACGACATTCTGCAAAAGGTCATTCGCGCCAATCGCCGTTTAAGTTCCAAGAAAAACGAAGCACTACACTAGGAGGTCGGCAATGAAGACGAGGTGGTGGCGGTTCGCGGTAGTGGCGTCCTTCCTACCTATCCTGGCTGCCTGTGCGGGGCCACAAGCGGCAACCGGTTCCGAGCAGCCGCCGGCCACCGCGGCCGCAGCGCCGGTCCAGCCACAGGCGGATGCGGAGGCGATTCTGATGGGGATGGCCGAGTTCCTGTCCCGAACCCAGCGCTTCAGCGTGAACGTCCGGAGTGCTTACGACGCCGTCCAACCCTCCGGCCAGAAGCTCGAGTTCAGCGAGAGCCGCACGCTCACCGTGAGCCGGCCCGATCGCATGCGTGTCGAGGCCGAGCATAGCGATGGCGACAAGCACCTCGTCCTCTTCGACGGCAAGGCGATCACGATCTCCAGCACCCCCCGGAACGTCTATGCGAGCATATCCAGACCCGGTAATCTCGACGAGGCGATCGCCTATTTCATACGGGATCTCCACATGCGGCTGCCGCTCGCCATGCTGCTGGTGAGCCAGCTACCGTCCGAGCTGGAGAGCAGGGTCCAGTTGCTCGACTACGTGGAGAAGACCAACATACTCGGTATCCCCGCCCACCACCTGGCCGGGCAGACCACGACGGTGGACTTCCAGATATGGGTCGCGGACGGTGGCCAGCCCTTGCCCCAGCGGGTGGTCTTGACCTACAAGGACGCAGCAGGTGAACCGCAGTTCCGGGCGCAGTTTTCCGACTGGAACCTCGCGCCGGAGATCAGCGACTCGATGTTTGCATTCACGCCCCCTGAGGGAGCGGAGAAAATCGCCTTCCTCCCTCAGTTGCGTGCGGTCGCTGTCCCAGTGAAAGCAGCGCCAGACCAGAGCGGAGGACAGAAATGAAAGACCAGACCTTTAGTGATGGTCACGACCATCGTCAGCGCCCTCGTGTTCGTGGGGGGGCTCGTGGATGAGGCGGACGCCCGGCGTGGGGGGCGGTGGTGGCTTTTCCCGCGGAGGCGGTGGTGGTGGCGGATCGCATGCCCGTAGTGGTGGATTCTCCCGCGGCGGCTCGGCGGCGAGCGGAAGCTTTTCGTCTCGCGGAGGCTCGGCCTCGCGCCAAGCGGGTGCGACCCAGCGGTCTGCCCAACGATCCCAGACCCATCAGACACGCGCCACGCAAGCGGGTGCGACGCAGAGGTCTGCGCAACGCTCCCAAGCGCGCCAAACCGCTTCCACGAATCGGGCAGGCACACGGCAACAGGGTCAGAGAGAATGTACGGAGCGTACTCAGGCGCGGGCCGACACCCGGCAGCACCGTGAGTCCGAGAGGACCGACAGGCAGGGCCAGCGCCAGGACGGCTACACGGAGCGCACCGATATACGCCAGCAGGGCTATACCGAACGGCAAGCCAATCGGCAAGATTATGCGCGAGACCATTGGGACGACGATGACTGGGACGACGATGACGATTTCGATCTGGGGGATGCCGTGGTAGCCGGCGCGGTGGTCGCGGGCACGGCCGCGGTCGTGGGCGCCGCTATCTCGTCGGCCTCGGCGCCAACCTATGTTTACACACTGCCCTGCACACCCGCGACGGTGGTGGTGAACGGCTTAAGCTACTACCGGTGCGGTGCCAGTTGGTACAACCAGGCGTACTCGGGCGGCAGCGTCACCTATGTGACCGTAGGGCCACCGCCTGGGTATTAGCTGTACCGTCGTCACTTGTGACCCGCGAGGAAACTCGGTAGCGAGCACTGCGGTGGGCAGCGGTCGGTATTGCCTCCGCGTAGCAAGGCAGTGGCGACGCTTGGTCGGGCGCAGCCGAAGGGCACCATCGCGAGGGCACCAAGAAACGTTGCTGGCCCGGCCGAAAAAGGAAGACGTTTCCGGTGCGCGCCGGGAGGAGTGACGAGCGCGCAGGCACTTTCAAGGCAGGCGAAAACGCATAGAAACACGTGACAGAAGCAACAAACTGGAGGTGGTTATGAGTCTACTCTCGACAATCTTGGCGTTTGCGAGCGGGGTGGTGACAGGTCCGGCGGCGGAGAAGCTGGTCCACAAGGCGATGGATATGCTCAATGACCCGGAGACGGGTGGGCTCTCGGGTCTCGTGGAGAGCTTCCGACAGAAAGGGCTGGGCGATTTGGTTTCTTCCTGGATCGGTACCGGCGAGAACCGCGCGGTGTCTGCCGAGCAGGTGCAACAGGCGTTGGGCGAAGCGAAGGTGCAGCAGGTGGCGCAGTCCACCGGGATCTCTAGCCAGGAGGCATCCTCGGGGCTTGCGGCGCTACTGCCCCAGATCATCGACAAGCTGACGCCCGATGGCAAGCTCCCTGAGGGAGGGCTTGTCGACCAGGCGTTGGCTGCCTTGAAGAACAAGTTGACGGCCTAAGTTGAACAAAACTACTTCCGGCACCGGAGGACTTTAGTCATGGCGGGTCTCGCTGTTTTGAATGATAAGTTGAAGGCGCTTGCGGACAAGTTCGATGTTCCCCCACTTCAACGACCGCCTCGTCTTGGGTGGGTTGGTCGGGTTGTCCTATATCGGTATCGCCATCACCAACATATCTGCCGGGGTCAGCCGCATCTACTGGCTCGTGATGGTCCCGGTGTTCGCAGCGGTCATTCTCTTTTCACAATGGGCGCGGCTGCGCGGTCACGAGGTTCAATGGACCAGGGTCCTGCGCGAGCAACTGTTCCACTGGGCCGGCCTGTTCATCGCCGTCCAGATCGGGTGAAGCGCATCGAGTCGCGAGGCGAGGCGGTTCCTTCGTCACCGAATATCCTGCGGCCTGGACGCGGCAGGCGCGGGGTGTATCGTTCCTGATGGGACAGATCGATCGAGAGATATTGGGGCAGTTTGCGGCAAAGTACATCTGGTGGAAAACACCGGGCGAAGCCTTGCAACACCCTGATCGCGTGATCGCGCAGGTCATGGATATCGGCGATTACGACGATGTGCAGAGGCTCGTAGCGCACGTGGGCGAAGAGTATCTGCGGGAGGTGCTGGCCCGCGCCGAGATCGGCCAGTTTAGCGCACGCTCCTGGGCCTATTGGCACTACCGCCTGGGGCTCGCCACGTCTGGAATGGTTCCACCCATGCCGCTGCGGCGGATAGCGTGACACGGGTCTTCAGGCCGCGTCTGGAAATCCTACCTGGTGCGCAAAGGCGGCTTTGGCCGCAATTGCAACCGTCCGTGAAATTGGGCATGGTATTGTATGGCGGTACCGCGATTGCGTTACGTCTTGGCCACAGAGCCTCCGTCGATTTCGATTTCTTTACCGACAAGCCGCTCTGCAAGGGGGCCCTGCAGGCAGCGTTTCCTTTCATTGCCGGAGCCGCGGTGCTCCAGGACCGGCCCGACACCTTCACCGTAGTGGTGTCCGAAGGCGAGGCTCGAGCAGAGCACGTCAAGCTGTCATTCTTCGGCGGGATCGGTTTCGGACGCGTCGAAGAACCGGAAGCGACAGAGGACGGTGTCGTGCGGGTGGCATCGCTGGCTGACCTGATGGCCACCAAGACCAAGGTCATCCTGCAGCGGGTCGAAGCCAGGGATTATCAGGACATTGCCGCCATGATCAGGGCGGGTGTCAGTCTGTCCACCGGGCTGGCGGCCGCACGCGCGCTGTACGGACTCGCCTTCCAACCGAGCGAAAGCCTCAAGGCGATGGTGTATTTCGAAGGTGGCGATCTGAACATCCTGTCAGCAGAAGACAAGGAAACGTTAATCGATGCCGCGAGCGGAGTGCGCGATCTACCGAATGTCCACATCGCGGCGCGTAGCCTTGGTTGAGGAAAAAGATCTAATAGGCAACTCGGGTGTGCTCGAATTCGCCCCGCTCACCCGAGCCTGCTGGATTTACACGGCCTGCTCCCCGTCACTTCTCGAAAGAGTACACCTTCTTCCAATCTGCCTTCATGTCCACGACCGTCCAGCCGCGCCTGGGGGCCTCGTCGAGCGCTTTGTCGAGGGTGCCGATGGGCGACTTGCGGTCGTAGGCCCATTCGCGCTCGGCATCGGTATGGTGGACCAAGAGCCCGAAGCTCGGGGTGTGGCCGATGGTGGTCCATTCCAGCATCTGCTGGTCGCCGTCGGAGTTGCCGAAGGCGGCGATGGGCCGGCGGCCAATGAAGGTTTGGATACCAATGGGCTTGCCCTCTTTGTCGTCCACGAACTGCGCCTCCGGCAACTTCACGAGCACGGGCTTCTCGTCCCGCAACTCAAACTTGAGCTTGCCCTGGCTGCCCACGACTTGCTCCGGGGAGATGCCGTAGATTTTTTCGGCGAAGGCGCGCATGAATTCGACGCCCCCGCCGGAAACGATGAACGTCTTGAAGTCATTCGCGCGCAAGTAGGAGAGGAGTTCGAGCATCGGCTGATAAACCATCTCGGTGTAAAGCCGCCTGGTCTTCAGGTGCTTTGCGGTGCGCAGCCAGTCCTTCACAATTTTCGCGAATTCCTCTGTCGTGATGCCGGAGTGTGCGACGGCCATCACGGCCATCAGTGATTTTTCGCCGCCTGCGAGGAACGCTTTCATGTCGCCAGCAATCAGGTGATTGAACGGTTCCTTTTCCACTCTGGGTGTTGCGGCGCCAGGGCCTTCACGCGGTCGAGCGCGAACTGGAACTGAAAGTAAATCGGCTGTTCGGCCCAGAGCGTCCCGTCGTTGTCGAAGGTGGCGATGCGCTCAGCGCTTGGAACGAAGTCGGGCGAGCCTTTCTTCGTGACCCTCTCCACAAAGGCCACGATGGTCTTCTTGGGCCCGGTATCGTTCCATGACGGCAACGGATCGGCCGAGGCCAGCGTGCCCTGGGCGTGAATTTCGAGCGCCACCAACGCGAGCAGGGCGGCGAAAATGGTTGCAATGGTTCGCTGAGGAATGTGTGCCATGGGCTTGCTCCTTCTAATACCGTTTAAGATTGCCGGGGATGCCGTACACCTTCTCGGTCCACAGTCACATGAAGTCGACCCTCCCTCAGCGATTCTCGAAGCGATTATAGTCGAATAACGCCGCTTCGATGGGCGCCCAGCGTTGATACGCCGCGTGCAAGGCGTCGCTGTGAGACCAAAAACGATCGTCGGTGCGACGGATCGCGTAGCGCGCCGCGAGGGCGGTATAGTCGTCGTCCGATGCCAAGCCTTGTACCGCGTCGACGAACTCGGGCAACTGCTCCGTGGTCACGAGGTAGAACGCGTTCGGATAGACACCGATGAATTCGTGGGCGAGCGTGACTGTGTCCTCATCCGGCAGGCGGCGGCGATCCTCGTCGAAGAGATAGGCGACGTTGCTGTGGGCGCTATTGCGCAATACCGTGAAGACATGATCGGATCCGCCCTCCTCCCGCACCGTCAGGAAGCTGGCCTCCGGCAGATAGGAAACGGCCCGCCCGCGCAGCCGTGTGAGCCGCCGTAAATGCTCCAGAGCGCCGACCGGCAACCGGCTCATCGAGGGCGCGTAGCGTCGCTCGTCCGCCTTGGCTAGATGCCGGCTCAGGAGTGCCTGGAGCTCGGGATAGGGTCGATCCGTTTCATAACGGATACCGGTCTCTTGGTCGAAGTGCGCCTTGGTGCCGTTGAGATAGGCCTTTACCTTGTCGTCCGCGTCACGATACCAGTGGTCTCGTACGGCATCTCGCGAGGCCTTGGGCAAGAGGGCCAGGATGTTGAACTCAGCCTCGATGCGGAGGAAGTTCATGTACAGTCGCGAATGCAACTGATGGCCGACGCTGCCATATACATCGAAGCCCGCGACCAACAGGTAGTGGATCCGCTCCAGGAGCGGATAGCCGGTGAGCCAGACCGTCTCGGGATCCTCCCCCACGAAGCCCTTCACCACCGAGGCGCTGTCGAAATGGCGAAACACGGTGAGCGCCGCGTTGGGATTCATCCCGCCGCCATCCCACACCAGATCCAGTGTCGGTGCTCTCAGATGGCCGAAGGCCCGGTTGAGCAACTCGCTCTTTGCCTTCAGGTATCGTGATTCCGACTCGGAATAGGCGAACCAGCTCGCAAGCGGCGCACGCCGACTCTCCTCTTCGCTCGGCATGCGCAGGTCCTTCAAGTTCGTGGCGAGGAATTCGGCATCGTGATCCGGCAGAGCCTTCCCTGGATTGACGAAAACAACCCAGAAGTGGTCGTTGATCACATCGACGGCCACCTGCCCACGACACACCGGGCCCTTGATGAAGCCCATGATCGTGTATTGTGCCTCGTCGAGGAGGAAGCGATAGCGCGATTCGGTCGGGATATCGGCGTAGGTGATAAACGGGTTCGCCGCCTGCGCCGCCACATAGGATGGAAGCGCCGCGACTCGATAGTCGCTGTCCATAAACCAACTCGCGAGGCGCTTGAGCCTCGCTTCGTTCAGCGCATACGGCATGTGCGTCTTCGCCACCAAGGTGCTCTCGACGGGGCGCAGCCGGTAATAGACCCGCGGTACGCCCGGGTCGTCGTAGGGCAGGCGCGTCGGGATGAGATCGATGGGGGTGCCGGGGCCTGTCCTGGAGCGCACCAGCTCGAAATAGCGCGTGGGCTTGAGGTCGTCGAAATAGAGATGCGCCAGAAACCAGTGCTCATAGAGATACCGGCTTGCGAGCCGGGCCTTTAGGCTATCGCCGTTCAAGAACTCCTCCCACCGGTCCACCGCGGCCTGGTAGAGAGGGCCCGGCGGTTCCATCCCGCCGTCGGGCGCGCCGGCTTCCAACCAGCGTGTCACGACCCCGTGCTCGCGCTCGGACAGGGGCGGGAGGCCATAGGGCATGCCCCTCTCCGGGTGCTGGTGCTCGAAACGATCGAATTCTTCGATGGTCGGGCAATACGGCTTGGGATCCAGAGCAAAATCGAAGCGGTCGGCCGGGAGCACCCGCCCGGCTTGCCACCCATGGGTCCGCTTCATCGCAAGATAGCGGTATATCAAGCTGCCCTCGCGGTTGGTATCCTCCGTCGGCTCGCGCTCGTTGAGCACCGGATGGAAGCCCTGGTTGCGCCATTCGATGTTGCTCTGGGCATCGACGAACAAGCGCGTCGGCTCCGCTGTCGTGAGGCGGGTCGCATAGACCGCCTCCTTGTTCGCGCCGCGCGTCACGCCGGCATGAGCGCCCAATTGCAGTTGACACGGCGCGTCGTAGCAACCGTGGCAGACCACGCACCGGTTATCGAGCACCGCCTTGACATCGTGCCACCGCGACGCCGCCGCAGCGTCGGCCCGATGCCTATCGTAGCGGGCCGGATCCGCCGGGCCGTAGCGCTCATCGAGCTCATGGCGGGCATACCAGGCACAGCCCGCCACCGCGAGCAACAGGGCCATCACAGCCCAGCGATTCATCATAATGGTGCGTGCGCTTATTTCGGTGTCCCCTTTAGCATTGTCATTGCCGGCTACCGCCTACGAACCAACCATAGTACGGGTTGCGGCCATCCTCTGTCATCACGCGCCGCATGTCCTGCGCCCAGAGCTCGCGGTTGCCGCGATAGGTATGGAGCCCAGCGTCGTAGAACATCAACAGGCGATCGCGTTCCGCTGCCACCGCCGATGAGAGCATATCGTCGGCGCCGCGAAGGGGCGGCGCGGTACGCAGCGCGAGCAACTGTGGCAGGACGCGTTCGAACTCCCTCGATCGCACCCAGGCCGCGTACTCGATCCGAGGCTGGTCGTCGGTCACTGGACGCACGCCATCTGCATAGCGCTCGAGGCCAGCGCGATCCGTCACCCACGTCGCGAGCAGTGCAGCCGGGGAATCGATCCCGACCGCGCGCAAGGCTGCAGCCAAGTCAGGTTCATTGAAGCGCGCGCTGATCCGCGGCACATCGAGCTCGATCGGGTCGAAAGAGCCGATGAGCAGCATCTCGTGGAGCTCCGTCGTCCACAGCGTAGCGTCCGGAAATACGTCGAGGAAGCTTGCCACCAGGGAACGCGTGTCCTCGTCGTTCTGGGTCGGCAGCGGCAGCCACTGGGCAAGCAGGCCGCCTGGGCGGAGCCGCGTGCCGGCGAGCACGTAGAAGTCGGTCGAATAGAGGTTCACCACGCCGGCTGCCGACGGCGGCGGCGGTTCGAGTGTGATGAGGTCATAGCGAGCCGGGTTGCGCAGCAGTTCGCGGCGGCCGTCGCGCATGCGGATCTCGATCCTCGGATCGGATGCCGCGCCGTAGTTGCCCTGGAACAGCGGCGCGGCGCGTACGACGCCGGCAGAAGCTCGGCGACGACGCGCCGCTTGAGCCCCGGGAACGGGACCAGCGCGCCGGCCGTGATCCCGGTACCGAGGCCGATCACGAGCGCCGATCGCGGCTCGCCGCGGTGGATGATGAGCGGCAGCAGGGCCTGCAGGCGCATGTAGCGCAGCGAAGGCATCGCATCGCCGGAGTTGGACACGCCCTGAATGTAGAGGCGCTTGAAGCCATTGCGCCCCGACTGCGTCTCCACGACCGCCACCGTGCCGCCCGGGCTCTCATCGTAGAAGGCGAGCGATCCACCACGCGCACCGGGCAGCAGGCTCGCCAGGCGGTCCGATGGCGTGAGGATAGCGCCGAGGATCGAGCCCGTGCCGAGCGCGAGCGTGGCCAGGCGCAGCGCCGGCCGTACCTCCGGACCGCGCATCACGGCGAAAAGGCCAATCGCAGCGGCGCCTATCGCCAGCGCCGCGAGCGTGCGCACGAGCCCGAGCGCCGGCACCAGGACGAACCCGGTGAGGATCGTACCGGCGACCCCGCCGAGGGTGTTGAGCGCGACCACGACCCCGACGTCACGGCCGACGTGTCCGGCATCCACGGTCAATCGGAGCGCGACCGGGAATGCGGCACCGAGAAGCACCGTCGGCACGAAGACGATGCACACGGCCGCGACGGCAAAGCGGGCGCACATCCCGGCGAGTTGACTGCCCGTCAGCGCGAGAACGGCGGCTTCGGTCTGGGTCTGCAGCACTACCAGCCACCTGCCCAGGCCCGCGATCTCCAGCAGCGCAACGAGCCCGGCTGCGGCGATCAGGATGCCGAAGACTCCCCACGGATCACGCACGCGATCGGCCGAGCGCGCGTAGAGCGCCGCACCGACGACGAGCCCTGCCAGGTATGTCGCGAGCACCACGGCGAAGGCGAAGCTCCGGGTGCTCATGAACTGCACGATTGCCTGCGACCAGACGACTTCGTAACCGAGCGCGATGCCGCCCGCGAGCGAATAGAGAACGAGTACGAAACGGGCGTCCTTTGCCAGCCGGATGGGCTCGGGCGATCGGCTCGCGGTTTCGAGAGACCGTACGGTGCGGTCGAGGTCGAGCGCTCCGATTGCGGCCGCCAGGTTGATCGCAGCCGCCGCGAGCGCCGCGCCGCGAACGCCGAGCAGCGGTATCAGCGTGAACACGGTCAAGAGCGCACCGGCAATCGCGCCGGCGGTATTGGCGGCGTACAGCCGGCCTCCCGCGCCGCCGATCTGTCCCGCCTCCGGCGCGACCGCCCGGAGCAGGACGGGTAGCGTCCCGCCCATGAGAAACGCCGGCACGCCGACGAGCGTGAACGGCAGCGCCCAGGCGAGCACGCCGACTCGCTCCTCCAACGCAGCGAAGGGGGCCGCCGCGCCCGCTAGTGCGAGGGTCGCTGCGACCCCGAGAACGGCGACGCCGAGCTCCACCAACGAGTAGAGAAGGAATGGCCGCACAATGCGATCGGCCCACCGGCCGAATACGGCACCCCCGAGCGCCCGGCGAAGAACGCGCTCACGCCGGTCGTCACCGCGTAGACATCGACGCCGACCACCAGGGAGAGCTGCTTGATCCACAGGACCTGATAGACCAGCGCGGCGGCGCCCGAGGCGAAGAGCAGCAGCGCGGGAAGGATGAGGCGGGCACGGGCGACCGGAACGCGCCGGGCGTCGGTGTACCGGGCGGTCAGGGCGCTCGGTCGTCGGGGGCTGGTGGCCAAGGGCGTGGACGCAGACGCGCCTGCCGATCACTCAAGATCGGCAGGCCGCATTCCAGGCGGTGCTTACTCCAGACCGCGCTTCTTAAAGGCCTCGTCGATCTTCTTGTCGACCCCCCTGCGTATCGCGTCGACGCTGAAGCTGGCCGGACGCTGGCTGGGCGGATAGTCGACGAAGGTCTGGAGGAAAGCCGCCGCCCTCATCACCCCTTCCCCGACAAGGTAGACGTTCTCGGTACGCCACTGGTCGTATCCGCTGCCCGATATGTCCGCGTGCTCGTAGGGGTCCATTCGCAGGTTGTACATCTTCGGAACCGCAGCGGTGTGAAGGGATTTGCCCAGACATCAAGCTGACCCGGCTGCCGCTGGATTTCGAACACCAACTTCCAGTTGTCGAATCGCATGGCCACCAGGTCGCCGTCGTCATTGAAGTAATAGAACTCGCTGCGGGCGCCCTTCGGGCTCTTGCCCGTGAGGTAGTCGAGCTGGTCGTACCCGTCCAGGTGGACCCTGAAGCTCGTGCCGCCGGCCTTGGCCGCCCAGCCCTTCAACAGGCGGTCCTTGACCGTCGTGTCGCCGGCCGCGGCGAGCAGTGTCGGGAACCAGTCAAGGCCCGAGAATATCTCGTTGGAGATCTCGCCCGCCTTGATCTTGCCCGGCCAACGGATCATTGCGGGCACGCGAAACGCGCCTTCCCAATTGGTGTCCTTTTCACTGCGGAACGGCGTTGTCGCCGCGTCGGGCCGGGTGAACGCGTTCGGCCCGTTGTCGGTCGAGTAGATCACGATCGTGTTGTCGGCGATCTTGAGGTCGTCCAGGAGCTTCAGCAGCTTGCCGACATCCTCGTCGTGCTCGACCATGCCGTCCGCGCACTCGTTGCCGGGCATTCCGCTACGGCTGCGCATCGATGCCCGCACGTGTGTGAAGACGTGCATGCGCGTGAAGCACATCCACGTGAAGAAGGGGGTGCCGGCGTTGACCTGCTTGGTGATGAACGCGGCTGCGGCCGCCCCCGTCTCGTCGTCGATGGTCTCCATCCGCTTGCGGTTGAGCGGCCCCGTGTCCTCGATCTTGCCGTCGGCGAAGGTGTGGAGCACGCCGCGAGGCGACATGGCCTTAACGAAGGCCAGATTGTCCTTCGGCCAGTACGGCCGTTCGGGCTCTTCCTCCGCGTTGAGGTGGTAGAGGTTGCCGAAGAACTCGTCGAAGCCGTGATTGGTGGGCAGGTACTCGTCCTTGTCGCCGAGGTGGTTTTTCCCGAACTGGCCGGTCGCGTAACCCAGCGGCTTGAGCGCCGCGGCGATGGTGATGTCTCCCTTCTGGAGGCCGACCGGAGCGCCCGGGATGCCGACCTTGGACAGGCCGGTGCGCAACGCCGACTGGCCCGTGATGAATGTGGAGCGGCCGGCCGTGCGCGCAGCTCTCCCCTTTGGTCGCCCCACGGGGTTGCAGACCCCGTGGTGGCGAAATCTATATTGACTTTTTCCCAGCCGCCAGCTCTTGACCTTGACACGCGCGGCGTAAGACGATATCTTACCTGGTATGAAATCCACGGTTTCCACCAAGGGCCAGATCATCCTGCCCGCCGAGATCCGGCAGCGGGACGGTATCGAGCCTGGGCAGGAGTTCGAGATCGAGCGTATCGACCGCGGCGAATACCGGCTCGTGCGCCTTGCTCCCCGCGCGAATGAAGGGCTGCTCGAGCTGTTGCTCGCTTGTCCGGTCAAAGGCTGGTTCAAACCCTTGGAGCGGACGGAGACGACCGACGACGTGAAGCCGCCCGGTGTCGGATGAACTACCTTGTCGACGCCAATGTTCTGAGCGAGCCGACCAAGCCGAGGCCCAACGAAAAAGCGGTCGCATGGTTGCGTGCCAATGAACGAGATCTCGCCGTGGACCCAATTATCCTTGGTGAGTTGCACATCGGGGTTCTTGCGCTTTCCGCGGGACGCAAGCGGGCACAACTCGAACAATGGTTCGAGGCTTTGGCGCGGACCATTACGTGCCTTCCGTGGGACGCCACCGTCAGCCGACGGTGGGCAAAGATGGTCGTGGAGCTGAAGAGGAAAGGTCAGGCCCTTCCACTGCTCGATGGGATGATTGCCGCCACCGCGTTGGAGAATGGACTTACCGTGGCCACTCGTAACGCGAGTGATTTTCGCCGAACGGGCGTGAACGTCGTTGACCCGTTCGCTTGACGCCACACCCGCTTTTTTATAGTACGCCGATCTCGGCCTTACCCACTGCTACGGATTGATCTTGGTGATCTTGGAACCTTGCAACCCGAGACCTGCCATCAGACCTTGTTGGTGAAAGATGAAGGCGTAGACATCGTCCTTAAGTGTCGTGGTCGTAAGCGCCTTGGCCTTTCCGTGGTCCAAGACCACGATGCTGGGACCGACGCCGACCTCCCAGCCCTCGCTGCGGTCCAGGTAGGAAAGGGCGGCGTCGTCCATGAAAAACAGCGCATAGCCAAAAGATTGGATCCCGGCTTGAAGACCATACGAGGCCGCAAGGGAACTGTAATAACCTACGGTGCGGCCCGCTTCACGGAGCGCGCCTCTGCCGTACTGAGCGCCGACGACAAAACCGCCTTTAACGATGCTCGGAAAAACCAGGATCCCCTTCGCTTGCTCCGCAAGTACCTTTGCCGAAGGTACCGTGTCGTAAAGCCTCGTCAGAGCAACGTCGACTTCCCGGTCGATCTGGGCCGCGGCCGAGGTGTTGGAAGGTTGGCTCCCGGTGGTTTGACAGCCGCTGAGTGCCGGAATGACAATCGCCAGAAGACCGATAATGAATAAACGCGTTTTCATCTTGTTCTCCCGTTGTTATAGGTCTGAGGGCAATAGGACTGCCGGTTTGGGTGCGGTTTGGGTTTTGTCATTGTACTTGTAGTTCTTTGCGATACGATAATATGGGTTTAAACCGACGGATAACGAAACAACGTAACAAAGGAGATATTGCGATGAAAAATAAAATACCAGCTAGCGTCGCAGGGGACGCCGAGCCTTTGCGACATACCCTCAGAGCTATCCTGTATGGAGGGGTCATTGCTACGTTGTTCGGCGGCGCGGGCGGTGTCTGGGCCGGAGAGCTGGGCCACTATGGGCCCGGGGTCCCGAACATTCGCGATTTCTTCGTTCCGGAGCTCGGCTTCTACTATTCAATACCATTACCTCTACAGCACCGACACCCTCAAGGACCGCAACGGCAATGAGGTAGGAAGCCTTGCCCGCACGGGGCCGCTGGGCACGACCACGGTGACCGTGGATCCGGACATAGACGTCTTCGCGCTGGTCCCCACCTTCGCCTGGGTGAGTTCTTGGCAGGTCCTGGGCGCGCGCTACGGGGCCTACATCGCCCCAAGCTTCGCGGATAATAGCGCCCAGGTGAATTTGAGTCTTGCCCGATCCGGCAGGTTTCGCGATACCGGCTCGAGCACGACGCTCGATAGCGACACGGGATTCGGGATCGGCGATCTGTTCGTGCAACCGCTTTGGCTCGGGTGGAGCGGGAAGCACTACGATGTAGCGGCGGGCTACGGCTTCTACGCCCCGACCGGCGAGGAAGGCATCGGCCTGGAGTTCTGGACCAACCAGTTCCAGCTCGCCGGGGCTTGGTATCCGTTTGAAAACCGCGGCACGGCAGTCACCCTGGCGGGCACCTATGAGATCCAATCCGAAATGGACGACCAGGACCTCACCCCGGGGGATCGGGTCTCGCTCAACTGGGGCGTCAGTCAATACTTGCCGCTCACCAAGGACCAGACGTGGCTTGCGGAGCTTGGCGCGAGCGGCTACAGCCAGTGGCAGGTCGAGGAGGATTCGGGATCGGATGTCCCGCAGATCCGTAATGTGCAACTCAACGCTAAGGACGAGGTCCACGCCGCAGGTATCCAGGCCGGCCTGACGTTCGTGCCGTGGAAGGCCGCTCTGACGGTTCGCTACCAGTGGGGAGTTTGGCGCCGAGGCGCGCTTCGAAGGGGAAAACCTCGTGGTGACCCTAGCGAAGGGATTCTGATCCCCGTCGGTGCGACCGGCCTGCAGCTGATGATCAGTCTGGGTGGCAAGCATCTGGAAGGTCTGAAACAAATCGCACCGAAACGTCCCGGCCGAGCGGCGGGACGCTCCGGAACCCAGTAGCCAAAGGGCTAGTGCGCGCCTTTCCCCTGCTGGTATCCTTGCTGGTAGGCCTTCTCCTCCCCCTGCTTGTGCTGGTCGTAGAGGTAGCCGCCCAAGAGGCCGACGCCCGCACCAATCCCTGCTCCGAGCCCGGCATTCCCGGCGATCGCCCCGAAGATGGCGCCGCCCGCTGCGCCCATGGTGGCGCCGCTCAGCTCCCGTTGCTGCGACGTGTTCATCCCCGCGCAACCGGCCAATCCGATCGCCAGAGATGCCGCTAAAAGTAAATTTAAATGACGTTTCATATCCGTGTGCCCTCCTGATCAGGGATGACAAGGCCATCTCTCGATCGCGAACTTGAACAAGGCCTCCACCGCCGGCTCGTTGTTGTACTGGGGATGTGCTGACCCCACGCGACGAAGGCGCGAATCGCCTCATCCCGCGTAGGCTGAGGATTGGGCAGGCAGACGAGCGGTTTTCGATCCGGATCCGGCCCGGCGGTCATAGCCCTGGAATAATGGTATGCCCCCACAACATAACCGTGGCAAAAATTGGCCGCCGCGGTGTGCAGGGCGTCCTCTTTCGGCACGGAACACAAGGTGACGATATCGAGGGCGTTGCGGACCAGAAAGCTGTCGGCCGTATCGGCACGGGACTGCGGCGGCCAGAGCCCAGCCACGAGCCACACGCAAGCAGCAAATAGGGTCAGGATTTTTCGTGTCATCCTCCTCCTCTATTGCCTATCAGCACAATCCCGATTCGCTTACACAAGATAAGCATGGTAGCCGGGCACCGACGTCAACCGCGGGGCATCGAGGACCTCTATGCGCTTCTTACTTCCCCTCGATCCACTCACAGCGCTCGGCGGTGCGCTCGGTGGAGCGAAGCCTTCCAAAACAAGCTCCGGGGCCGGTGATTGTAGCAAGCGGGAAATACCAATACAATCATAGTCAAGAAATCGTAACCTGAATTAAGAACAACCCTGTGCTGCCGGTGTGGGCAGGGTTCTCTCGGTCACTAGGGAGGAGCACGTGGGCCTTTATCCGTACAGTGCTGTGCGCGCGGTGCTATGAACCGGCTCGTGAAGGGGATAGGCATGGCATTGCTTACCCTGATCGCGATTGCACTGAGTGCCTGGGGGGCACTCGCGATATATTACTCCGACCTCCAAAGCGAGCTTTTGAGGACATCCCTCGCCGTCGTCTTCGGCCTTTTTGGGCTAGTCGCGCTCTACGCCTTCATAAACAGAGGAACCGATATCCATCCCAAATACGACACCTAAATGCTATTACGACGACTCGCTCGGATCGCCCGAGAGAATTGACTCGCACGCCGAGAGGCTATCCCTGCACGCCGACCGTCTCCCGCCGGGGGCGCCGAAAGGACGGCCGTTCCGAGCGGTGGCTCTATCGATCCTGTGCACTGCGCTCCTCGCCGGCTGGTACGCAAGCGGTACGGTGCAGTTCGCGGCGGAACGGTACGAGGCCTCCCCAATCTTCCAGGCATCGAAGCTCTTTCCTCCCGGTCTGGTCAAGGGACCTAACCATCAGGTCGACGAGCGGGTGCTGAACGATGGGTACATGAACCACTATCGGATCCATACGCGCTTCGGAGACCTCAATGCCACGTCCACGGCCGAGCTCAAGATCCGCATTGACGAGGCCAACACGTTGGCGACCATGGAGAAGGTGAAGGGCACGCAGGAGTTTGGCCGTTACCTCGTCCAAGGCGGCAAGGACACCTTGGCCGGGGGGCCAAGGCCCTTATCACGAGCCCCATCGAGACCGTGAGCGGCGCTGTCTCCGGTGTCGGAAACCTCTTCGAGCGCGCCGGTAACAACCTGTTCGGCGACCCCCCGAGCGATACCGAGGACAACCGGCTCGAGAACCTCATCGGCTTCTCGTCCACCAAGCGCGACTACGCAGCCGAGTTCGGCGTCGATCCCTATTCCTCGAACCCGGTGCTCCAGGAGCGGCTCGACGAGATCGCCTGGGCCGGTTACGGGGGCAAGATCACGGCAAGTGCCGCGCTCTCGCTGGTATCGGGCGGGGCCGGCATTGCGATATCGACCTCCAAGATGAGCAATTGGCTCGAGGGGATCCCCCTCAAGGCGGCGCCCACGGACTTGCGCGCGAGGAACCGGAAAAACCTCGCCGCCATGGGCATCGTCCCGGAGGTGGCCGACCTCTTCCTCTCCAACACGGTGTATTCGCCGGTCCAGCAGACCAAGCTCGTGAACGCGCTCACCGAGATGCAGGGGGTGGGCGACCGCGGCCAGTTCGTGAAGTTCGCCGTACTCACGCGCGATGCCGAGGTCGCCTTCTTCCGGACCCGGCAGGCTGCAATGTACGCGCGCTTTCACAAGCGCGTCTCCAAGGTCAAGCAATTCGTGCCGGTCGGGGAGCTGGCCGCGGCGCGTCTTGCCGATGGGACCCTGGTCTTCTGCGCTCCCCTCGATCACCTCGCCTGGACCCAGACGATGGCGAACTATGTCCTTGCGGCCAACCAGCACGTGACAGCCGCACCCGGCATCAAGGTGAAGCAGCTCTGGGTCGCGGGTACGGTCAGTCCCCTGGCGAGAGCGGCGCTCGAACAGCACGGTTGGAAAATCCAAGAGCGCCAGGAGGATCGGCTTATCGACTGATGGTCGTAAAAACGATTCCCGCGAATCCTCGCGGGTTCTTTGAACGTAACGTGAAGACCAACAACTTGACTTGGGAGGCAGGTAAATGCCACTATTCCGAATCTACTGGGAGGGTCCAAATCATGACCTTAAAACGAGACATAAACCTATGTAGCTTGCTGTCCTTGATTCTCCTCGTAGCGACATCGGCCGCAGTGCCGGCGGTCGACCTGGGTCTCACCGGACTATTGACCAGTCAGCTGGGTGTCACCGAACCCCAGGCAATGGGCGGCGCTGGGGCCATGTCCAGCTACGCGAAGGAGAAACTAAGCCCGGAAAGTTTCACGAACGTTGCCAACGCGGTGCCCGAGATGGATCAGCTCTTGGGTGCGGCACCAGCGTTCGCCGCGCCGGAACCAGCCGGTAGCGCGCCAGGTTTGGGCGCACTCGCCACCGCGCCGCCTTCGAGGGGCGGTTGCGCGATGTGCAAACCGGGGAAGAGGTTGCGACCTTCGCCGATCGCGACATGCAGGATGCCGGCCCCCTCGATCTCACCCGCCTGACCTGGTATGGGCCTGCCAAAGGCATCATGGATCGATGGGCCGATCAGTTCGTTCAGATCGCGAACCGCAAACCCGGCGAAATCATTTCCGATCCGACGCCATTCACGCTTCGGCCTTTTTAAATTGGAATATCCGCACTAAGGAGATCCGATGTGAAAAAGCTTCGCTTTAGATACCACTTGGTGCTTGGACCGCTGATCACGGGGTTCCTCGCGCCCGCGATCGCCCAGACAACGATGGGCGCGAGGGACCGTACCGTCCTGCCCATCGCCGAACCCCGGCTACCGACCATCACCGAACTCGACGCGCGCCGCGCCGAGGCCCCGCCGCGCTTCGAGGTTAAGGCTCCCAAAGGCGCGGATCGGAAGCGGGTGTTCGCCTTCCGGAAGGAATGAGAAGGATGCAACCGCCATGAAACGAACCCAACTAATCACACTCACAACGTTCGCGGCACCGGCGTTGAGCGCGTGCCCTCGTCGATATGATCACCGTGGCGCATTCCAGAATGACAAGCGCCGGGTCGGAGGTCGACAAGAAAGGAGCACTTCCTGTCGAGGTGGTTCGGTGGGAGCAGACGGGAATTAGCGAGGATCGGCCAGCCGGTGGCCGGGGGCAACGGGGGTGCAGCGGTACATCAGCCGACCAGGGGATTGCGGACAGTCAGCCCCGTAAAGCGGCCAAAGTCACGATCCGCCGTCCAGAGTTCAGCGACTCCGTGCTGGGCGCATAGAGCGGCGATACGCGCATCGTGGATCTGGGGACCGGATACCCGCGCGGCTAGCAGAACGTCCCGGATATCCTTCCAGTAGCCCTCGGATTCGGAGAGGAGTACAAGGCTCGGCGATTCCATCCACGCTTCGACCTGATCCACCGCTGCTTCCAATGGTGTGGGCGGAGCATAGATGCGGGCGTGAGTCACAATGGCGAGAAACTCGTGAATGGACGGCCAGGGTATGGCCCACGGCGTTCGCCCTTCCGCCAGGTGCAGGAGGCGCGCATAGGCGGCCTCATGCCACGGAGAATCTTCGCGGTGGGCGTAAACCAGCACGTTGCTGTCGACGGCGATCATCCACCGCGACCTTCGTAGCTTAACTCGCGGATCTGTTCCCAGGAGGCTCCCGCAAGATGAGCTTGCAAGCCTTGACCCTTGAACGTGGCCTTGCGCAGGCGGAATCCGTTGCGCCGCTTGCGTTCCGAGATCACCTGGCGAAGCCCCTGTTCAATAAGGACTTTTAGCGTTGTCCGTTCTCGCTGGGCCAACTTGCGCACCTCTTCGAAAAGGCTATCGGGAATTTGTATGGTCGTTTTCATATGGCTAACCATACCATGTGATATACCAAGCCGTCAATGGAACTCAAGCATCAAGGAACCTAAGGAGACGAAAAAGCTCCTGGCGGCGCAAGCGCCGTGGGATGCGGCCGCCCAGCAGATCCTCCAAGATCTACGTGCGCGCACAAATGGGGGACGTTGATGAAAAGCGTATGCGAAACGTGGTCAAGGTTCGAGGAGACAGGTTGTGCTTGTCGGTTGTATATGAGCGGCGGAACATCGGACGCTGGTCGAATCGCCCCCCTCAATCGACTCCCATTCGATCAGAACAACCGGCCGAGATACAGGTAGATGCTGTCGTTGCCCACTGCACCGGCGCAACGCCGTCGGCGGTGTAGTCGAATTCGAACCCGCCGACGAAAGTGTTCTTCTCAAGGGAGTGGGCGAGCACGCCCGTAATCAGCAGTTGCGAGAAGTCGGCGTCCGCCCCCAGG
>JBOIDF010000074.1:0-12053 GCA_050740455.1 Gammaproteobacteria bacterium
CCAGCGTGCCGGCCGGCTGATCCGGCCCCAAGGACAGCTCACCCTCACTATGTCAGCTAACCAAGCCGTTCAGGAGGAACTGTTGCATTACCTAGCGGCTCTGAAAGCTGCATGAGTTCGCCGAACTAACGGATGTTTTGCAACGTTAGGGGCTATTCACCGGATATTCTGAAGAATCCGTCCGCAGGGAAGTCATCTCGAACTTTGACGCCAGGGCCTTTCAGCCCAAAGACCAATACCGCATCCTCGTTGCCACCGAGGTGCTTTCCGAAGCCGTTAACCTCCACCGCACCAACATCGTCATCAACTATGACATCCCGTGGAATCCGACACGCCTCATACAACGCGTCGGGCGCGTCAACCGGGTAGACACGACTTTCGATTTGATCCACACCTACAACTTTTTCCCGACGGAAGAAAGTAACGACCTCATCAAGCTGAAGGAAGCGGCGGAGGCCAAAATCCACGCTTTCATCGAAATGCTCGGCGCGGACGCACGGCTGCTGACAGAAGGCGAGGAAATCAAGTCGCATGACCTCTTTGCCAAGTTGACGTCCAAGAGGACGATCACCGGCGAGGACGACGAGGAAGAAAGCGAACTGCAGTATCTTACCGAGATACGTGAGGTGCGCGACAAGCAGCCTGAGCTATTCACTCGCATCAAGCGGCTGCCAAAGAAGGCGCGCTCCACTAGGCAGGTAACGACATCCTCGAACCGCTCTTCTACGACACCCTCGCCATCGACCGCGGCCACGAAGCGTGGTGTCATCGAGGGCATCGCGCCGGCGATTGCGATTGACCAGACTAATCCCGTGCACACCTCCCGCTCGACCGTGGGCACGATAATGGAGCTAAACGATCACTTGAAGCTCTTGTTCGCGCGTGCAGCCAAGCTCTACTGTCGCGGTTGCGGCAAGGGGGTGCGGCGCGACACGCCCGGTCATATCCGCGTCCCCAATTTATAGAGTCGCTGATCAGATTGCGCGGACCTCTGCTCGCAAGCGAATTACAGCGGCCGCGGTTGCGAGCCACCCTGTTTGTTCCCACGACTGGCCAGCGTCGGCAGGGCCTTGATCGTGTCGCCGGCCTTTTGATCTGCCAGGCGCAGCTCGCAGAGCTTCTGTAGGTTCATCAGAACTCGGCGCTGGTCCCAAAGAAATGGCCGAGCCGCAGGGCAGTATCGCCTGTAATGGACCTCTGGCCATTCAGGATCTCGGTAATACGATTCGTCGGGACCTTGATCTGGCGACTTAATTCAGCCGCGCTCATTTGCAGCTCTTCAAGCTGTTCGGCGAGATGCTCGCCGGGATGTATGGCACGCCTTGCGTTCGATGCTGGCGAAGGCCTTGACCCGGTTCCCCTCGGCGAACTCTTGGGTTCGCTTGTTCTTGAAGCTCACAATCATTGGTCTTCAATCTAGCCCCGCTTAGGCGTTACGTCAAGCATAAAGGGTTCCGCCGCGCGGGGCTCGCCGATCACGGTGCTCCGAAAGATAATATTCAGGGATCCCCTAGATAGTGCGAAAATGCCTCACATCGATTTTGATAAGGAGAAAACCATGACCACCGTAACCCTCGACCTGCCGGACGATGTGTTTTCCGCTCTGCGGCGTTCGCCCCAGGATTTTGGCCGTGAGATGCGCCTGGCGGCTGCGGTTCATTGGCATCAGCGAGGGGAGGTATCCCAAGAGAAAGCGGCCCAGATCGCCGGGTTGAATCGCGCTGACTTTTTAGCTGCACTGGCGCGTGAGCGGGTTGATGTATTTCAAGTCGATTTCGAGGATCTGAAGCGAGAGCTGGATCGTGCCTGATCAGGCGGTGGTCAATGCATCCCCTCTGATTTTTCTCGCTAGGGCAGGACGGCTAGAGTTCTTGCAACTTGCAGCTCCAGAAATCCTCGTTCCAGCGGCGGTCGCGACGGAAATTCGGCAGTTCGGCGCGGACGATCCTGCTGTCCAGGCCCTTGAGAGCACCCCGTGGCTGAAGATGGTAGAAGTTCCTGCGGTGCCGCCACCCATTCAAGCATGGGATCTGGGTCCCGGTGAATCGTCTGTGCTGGCATATGCCGTGGCGCACCGACCGATGATTGCCATTATTGATGACCTGAGTGCTCGTCATTGTGCCGAGGTATTTCGGATCCCGGTGAGCGGTACGCTAGGCCTGGTGCTCACCGCTAAGAAACGTGGGGTGATTCCTTTCGCCCGCCCGGCCCTTGAGCACCTGCGCCAATCTGGAATGTACCTTTTAGACCGAGTGCTGAACCGTGCGCTTTCTTTTGTCGGCGAATAACGCGGCACACAAAATGTAGGTTACCGTGAAAGCTTCTTGACGTTGGGATGAGCGACAAAGGCGTCGGGTTTGTGCGCTTTATCGGCACGCACGCCGCTTACGACCGCACCGACGCAAAGGCCATCTAGACCGGTACCATGGACATCAAACCGATCAAGTCCGAAGGGGACTACAAGCGAGCGCTGCGCGCGATCGAGCAGTTGTGGGAGGTCAAGCCGGTCGCGGCCATCGAGCACTGCATGGAAAGCCGCGGGCTCACCCGGAAAGATCTAGAGCCGTTCATCGGCAACCGGGCGCGGGTCTCCGAGGTGATGGCAACGCGCCGCCCGCTGACCTTGCGCATGATCCGCCGCCTCGCCGTGGGACTGGGGATCCCCACCGACGCTCTTATCCAACCCTATCGCACAGTCGATCACCGGGCAGCTTGACCGCCCGCCATGAGAGGTCGCGGTTAGGCCAGATCGGCTAAGTAGGGCGTGCCGTGCGCGCCTTCACCGACCAGGATACTTCCATACGCCGCAATGTGGCGCGGGCACGCGCCCTACGCTCGCTGCTACGAAAAACGGGGGCGACGAAGATCTTGACTGCCGCAGCTATCTCGACATCCGGCTCTTCACCGAGATCTATGGGAAAGAGGGCAAGGTGCCGACCAATACGCGCCGGCCGAGTGCAGCTTCAGAATCTGGATGAGTAGTGCGCGCAGAGCGCCTGCACGAAGGCGTCGTAATGGAGAGGGTGCCCTACCTGCGGGGCCGGCGGCCTGTCCAAGTAGCACGTTGTCGCGAGATTGATGTTATCCATGTCCACGACGACGGCACAGCGAGCCTCAAGGCCGTAGCCGGTCGGTCCCCCTCGGGTCGCCACGGATCTAAGCTCGCTGATACAGTGCTCGACGAGCTTCGACGGATTTCGATGGGTCGTCGGCCCCAGCCGCAGGATCGACTTGAACGTGGGCGCCGCGTTTATGATCAAGACGCCCCCAGCTACAGTTTGGTTGTTGTAGTTGTGGACATGCTCGTGATGCGCTTCCAGATCGCGCTTTCGATTCTTCACCGCCTTTCGATGTTCGGTCATGACGGCCTTGAGTTCGACTGCCACTTCGACGCTTGATGGCCGCATCCGAGTGATCGCGGTCCCCGGCTCTGGAGGTGCGTTGCCGAGCGGCGGAGCCCCGAGCACCAAGTCCACATTCCACTCGGAATGCGCCGCGATTAGCGTGAAGTTCAGGTCGTAGACCAGTGCCCCCGCCGCTGCCTTCGCGCGGACCTTGGGACAGTGAGTGATCAGGTCATCGAGAATCGCCTGGGCCAAGGCGTTCGAGTGCTTGTCGGAGCGTGAGTTGTATCCGTGCTCACGCAGGTGCGCCAGGAAGGTGCTCGGGCTTCGCATCCGGCTTAGCGCGCCTAACGCTCGACGAACTCGATGCTCGATTCATCCGGCACAGTCGAGAGGCGCTTCCGCGCGGTGTTTATGTACTCGGGTTCGATCTCGATGCCGATGGAGGAACGATACATCTGGATCGCACCCAGAGTGGTGTTTCCGGTTCCCCAAAAAGGATCGAGTACCGTGTCGCCCACGAACGAGAACATGCCGATCAGGCGACGAGCGAGCTCGACTGGGAATGGGGCGGGATGGCTGCGCTGAATCTCGCCCGGGAGGTCTGTCCAGACTTGCTGGAACCAGCGACGATGGTCTTCCTTACTGATAAGCGACAGATCGCGCTGCTCCTGGGTCGGGTGGCGATACCCCCCTGGCTTCCTGAACATGAGAATGAACTCGATGTCGTTCTTTATGATCGCGTTCGGCTCATACGGCTTCCCGAGGAAGGTGGAACCGTTGCCGGCAACCTCGGTTACTACGTTGGCGATCTTGTTCCAGATGATCGGTGCGACGGGGTCGAACCCAATCTCCTGGCACTGCACCTGAATATACGCATGCAGTGGCTCGACTACGTGCCTTCCGTGGACCTTTCGAGAGCGGCATACGTCACCAACCACAACGCACATTCTTCCCCCTGGTACGAGTCTGTCGAAGCACTGTTTCCAGACCTTGGCGAGATCGGCCAGGAATAGCTGGCGGTCCGCGATGTGCCCAAGCTGCGCGCCACCTCGGTCGTGGTGATACTGTTTGAGATCCCAATAAGGCGGTGAGGTGACGACGAGATGGATAGGGGCGTCCCGCGAAAAATCTCCAAGCTCCCGTGCATCGCCCAGAAAGATCCGGTGATGGTTCTTGATCAGGTCGGGTCGCCGCGCCCAGGCCCGATCTTTGGCCTCAAACTTGTCTGGCAGAGCGGCCTCGGTGCTGGCCCGGGCGAAGAGCGGCAAAATAAGAGATTGCTGCTTCACGCGTCCTGATTTTCGATTAGACCGTGTGTGGCGGTTTCTTGCGCAAGACGGGGCGCTGTTGGTTCAGTAACGATAGGAAATTCAATGGGTCTTTGCAACAGGTATTGGTAACGATAGGAAATTCAATGGATTTTTGCGACAGGAACTGTTGCAGTCGGACGGGCCGGCCAGTGGTTGGGTGGTCCGGGAGGGCGACGACGCCCGCAGGAGCTTCCCGCGCGGGAAATCCCGCCGCAACGGATTCAGCACGCGGACTGGCTGAGCGAGCCCGAAGGCCGGATCGAGGCGCTGTCCGGGGCCGCAGTCGCGGCGCAGTTGCGTCTTCACCTCGAACGCCTTGGGGTCCGCGGCGGGCGCATCGTCGATCGCGGAGTATGGGACCGGAAACATCAGTCGCACGATCGCGGGTAACCACCACCGGTGTTCCGCTCCGCGCGGCCCGTTATACTCCCGCCTTCCTTAAGCTTCCGGCGCTTCCGATGTTGCACAACCATATCCTTATTAAAGGCGCACGCCAGAACAATCTGAAGGGATTTGATCTCGAGCTGCCGCTAAACGAGCTGATCGTGGTCACCGGTGTGTCGGGATCGGGGAAATCCTCGCTGGCCTTCGACACCCTCTACGCCGAGGGGCAACGGCGTTACGTCGAGACGTTTTCGCCCTACGCGCGCCAGTTCCTCGAGCGCATGGACAAGCCCGCGGCCGAGCGTATCGAGGGCATCCCCCCGGCGATTGCGATTGACCAGACCAATCCCGTGCGCACCTCACGCTCGACCGTGGGCACGATGACGGAGCTGAACGATCACTTGAAGCTCCTGTTCGCGCGTGCAGCCAAGCTCTCCTGTCGCGGTTGCGGCAACGGAGTGCGGCGCGACACCCCCGACAGCATTGTTGACGAAGTGCTCAGGCGCGGCGTGAACGGGACGAACGCCCTCATTCGCTTTTCCGTCACGGTGCCGAAAAACTTCACCGAAGACGAGATCAAAGGCTTTCTCGCGCAGCAGGGTTACACGCGGATACATCAACGCGAGGGCGCGCAGCTCGAAGTGATTCAAGACCGGGTGCGGTTGCATGGCGAGAATCGCGCGCGCATCGTCGAGGATCTGGAAGCGGCGCTGAAGCACGGGCGCGGGCGGGTGACGGTGACCCCGCTCGAGGGCGACGGCAAGCCGAGTGCAGCGTGGCGATTTTCCTCGGCGCTGCATTGTGCCGAGTGCGATATCGCCTACCGCGATCCGGTTCCGAATTATTTCTCATTCAATTCTCCGATGGGCGCCTGTGAGATCTGCCGCGGGTTCGGCCGCAGCATCGGCATTGATTACGGCCTGGTCATCCCGGACGAATCGAAGACGCTGCGCCAGGGCGCAATCAAACCGTGGCAGACGCGGTCCTATGGCGAGTGTCAAGACGATCTCATGCGCTTCGCGAAAAAGCGCGGCGTGCCGGCCGACGTGCCGTGGCGTGAGCTATCGGAGCAACACCAACATTGGGTCATCGAAGGCGAAGGCCGGTGGGAAGATAAGCTCTGGTACGGCATCGAGCGCTTCTTCAAGTGGCTAGAGGGCAGAGCGTACAAAATGCACGTGCGCGTGCTGCTCTCACGCTACCGCGCGTACACACCGTGCCCCGCCTGCCGCGGCGCGCGGCTCAAACCCGAGGCACTGCTGTGGCGGCTGGGCACCAAGGAAGACGCCGGCCGCGTACTCGCTTCGACGGCGCGTTTTCGTCCGGCGGACCTGACCTGCGAGGAGGCTAAAATCTATTCCCCGCGGTCTTGCCGCGGGGACCATAGCGATGGGGTTTCCAAAGGGGAGAGGCGCAGCTCTCCCCTTTGGTCGCCCCACGGGGTTGCATACCCCGTGGTGGCGAAATCTAACTTGACTTTCGCGGCGCTCCCGGGACTCAACATCCACGACCTGCTGTCGCTGCCGATCGAGCGCGCGCATGCGTTCTTTCAGAACCTACATCTGCCGGCGCCGCTCGATGAAGCGGCCGATCTGCTGCTCACGGAAATCCGCGCGCGCTTCGCTTATCTGGTCCAGGTGGGCCTGGGTTATCTCACGCTCGACCGCCAGTCGCGCACGCTCTCCGGCGGCGAGGTGCAGCGCATCAACCTCACGACCGCGCTCGGCACCTCGCTCGTGAACACGTTGTTCGTGCTCGATGAGCCTTCGATCGGCCTGCACGCACGCGACATGGGCAAGGTGACGCAGGTGCTGCAGAAGCTCCGCGACGCCGGCAACACACTGTTGGTGGTCGAGCACGATCCGCAGGTAATGCTCGCCGCCGACCGCATTCTCGACCTCGGTCCCGGTCCGGGCGAGCGCGGCGGGGAGATTGTGTTCTTCGGCGCACCGCAGGAACTGAAACAATCGAAGCGCTCGCTCACGGCGCAATACCTTAACCGCGCGAAGTCCGTCGTCGCGCACGCGCAATCAAAACCGCCCGCCGATGGTTACATAGAGATCCTGGGTGCGGCCGAGAACAACTTGAAAAACGTGGACGTAAAGATTCCGCTCCAGCGCCTGGTGTGCATCACCGGCGTGTCCGGCTCGGGCAAATCCACGCTGGTAGAGGACGTCCTGTACAACGCGCTCGCCAAGCTCAAGGGCCGGCCGAAGGAGGCACCGGGGAGCCACCGGGCGATTCACGGTCACGAACTGATAGAGGACGTGTTGCTGGTGGACCAGTCGCCCATCGGCAAGACCACGCGCTCGAATCCGGCGAGCTACGTCGGCGCGCTCGACGGGATACGCAAGCTCTTTGCCGGCGAGCCCTTAGCGCGCGAACGCCATTACACTTCGAGCATGTTTTCGTTCAACGCCGGCAACGGCCGCTGTCCGACCTGTACAGGCGCGGGCTTCGAGCACGTGGAAATGCAGTTCCTCTCCGACGTGTACATCCGTTGCGCGGACTGCGATGGCAAACGCTTCCGCGCGGAGGTGCTGGAAGTGAAGGTCGTGCTCAATAGTATTAACTCCGGCGCCAAATCCATTGCCGATGTCCTCGACATGACCGTGTCGGAGGCGGCGGCGTTATTCGCCAGCTACCCTGGCATCCTGCGCGGGATCGAACCGCTCGCGGCCGTCGGCCTTTCCTACTTAAAGCTCGGCCAACCGGTGCCGACCCTTTCCGGCGGCGAGGCGCAGCGGTTGAAGCTCGCCGGACATCTGGCCGAGGCGAAGCCGCGCAAGGACAAGAACCGGGGCACACTGTTTCTGTTCGACGAACCGACCACGGGCTTGCACTTCGATGATATCGCCACCTTACTAAAGGCTTTTCAGCGGCTGCTCGATCAGGGCAACACGCTGGTGGTGATCGAGCACAACCTCGAGGTGATCCGGGCATCGGACTGGATCATCGATCTCGGCCCGGAAGGCGGCGATGCCGGTGGCGAGATTGTCTGCACCGGCACGCCGCAAGACGTGGCCGAGGATCCGGCGAGTCATACGGGGAAAGCGCTGCGAGAGTATGCCGAGCGCGCAAATCGACGCGCCGGCGTACCGAAGCGCGCCCCCGCGCCTTGGCGCGCGGCCGACAACACCATCCGCGTCCTGCATGCGCGCGAGCACAATCTGAAAAACATCGAAGCGCACATCCCACGCGAGCGCTTTACCGTCATCACCGGCGTCTCGGGCAGCGGCAAGAGCACCTTGGCGTTCGATATTCTTTTTAAAGAAGGCCAGCGCCGCTATCTCGAATCGCTCAACGCCTATGCGCGCTCGCTGGTGCAACCGGCGTCGCGGCCGGACGTGGATGCGGTCTTCGGGCTGCCGCCGACGGTGGCCATTGAACAGCGCACCTCGCGCGGCGGACGCAAGAGCACAGTCGCGACCCTCACCGAGATTTATCACTTCCTGCGCCTGCTGTTCGTGAAGCTCGGCACGCAATACTGTCCCGAGTGTAAGGTTCCAATCGAGGCGCAAGCGGCGGAGGCGATCCTGGCGCGCATCATGTCCGCGCATCGGGACCAACGGGTTCTGGTGCTGGCGCCGCTGGTGACCGCGCGCAAGGGCTATTACACCGATCTCGCCAAGTGGGCGCTCGCCAAGGGCTTTGAGTTTCTGCGCGTGGACGGCGGCATGACACCAACGAATAAGTGGCCGCGGCTGGCGCGCTTCAGGGAACACAACATCGAACTGCCCGTGGGTGAAATCGCGGTGACGCCGAAGGGTGAGAAGGAATTGCGCGCGGCTCTCAACCGCGCGCTCCTCTTCGGCAAGGGTGTGCTGCAGATCGCCGCCGCCGGCAATGGTCGCGGTAAGAAAAACACCCACGCCACCTTTTCCATCAAGCGCGCCTGCCCGAGCTGCGGCCGCGGCTTCCCCGAGCTCGACCCGCGGCTGTTCTCCTATAACTCCAAGCACGGCTGGTGCGAGCGCTGCTACGGCACCGGGCTCATGATGAGCGGCTTCGATGGCGAACAAACCGGCGAGGAAATCTGGTGGAATGACTGGTGGGAAGGCCAGGAACGCGTGTGCCCGAGTTGCGAAGGCACGCGGCTCAACCCTACGGCGTTGGCCGTGCGCTTCCAGAACCGGTCGATTGCGGAATTCGCCGCACTTTCGGTCGAAGCGGCGAATAAATTTTTCGACAAGTTGAAACTGCGCGGCCGCGGCGCCGGCATCGCGCGCGATATTCTGCCGGAACTCGCCTCGCGGTTGCAGTTCCTGCAACAGCTCGGGCTCGGTTATCTCTCGCTCGATCGCTCCGCGCCAACGCTCTCGGGCGGCGAAGCCCAGCGCATCCGGCTCGCCTCGCAACTCGGCTCGAACCTGCGCGGCGTCTGTTACATACTGGATGAGCCGACGATTGGATTGCATCACCGCGACAACTTAAAACTCCTCGACACGCTCAGCGCGCTGCAGAACAAGGGCAACACCGTGGTCGTGGTCGAGCATGACGAAGACACGATACGGCGGGCGCAGCACCTGATTGACCTCGGTCCGGGTGCCGGCAAGCTCGGTGGGCGTATCGTCGCCGAAGGATCGCTCGACGATCTCACGCGCACCCCCGAGTCCGTCACCGGCCGCTGCCTGGCGCATCCCTTGAAGCATCCGCTGCTAACGCGCCGGCCGTGGCGCAGGAATGACCCTGCACTCGAGATCCTCGCTGCCTCGATGCATAATCTGAAGAAGCTGCGCGTCACCATTCCGCTCGGGCGGCTGGTGTGCGTCACCGGCGTCTCGGGCAGCGGCAAGAGCACGCTCGTGCGTCGCGTACTGCACGACAACCTGAAGCGCGCGCTCGCCTCGCGCGGCTGGGCGAGTTTCGCAGGGTGCGCGGAGATCCGCGGTTTCGAAGGACTGCGGCGCGTGTGTGAGGTGGATCAGACGCCCATCGGCAAGACACCGCGCTCCTGCCCCGCAACCTACGCTGGCTTTTGGGATCAGATTCGGAAACTCTACGCCGGCACCGCCGAGGCGCGGCTACGCGCTTACGGCCCACCGCGGTTTTCGTTCAACCTCGCCGGCGGGCGCTGCGAGGCGTGCGAGGGCCGAGGGATCAAGACCATCGAAATGAGTTTTCTGCCCGACGTCACCGTGGCGTGCGAGGTCTGCAACGGCGCGCGCTTCAACGCCGAGACCTTGGCGGTGTGTTACCGCGACAAGACCATCGCCGAGGTGCTGGCAATGAACGTGGACGAGGCGGTCGAGCTCTTCCGCGCCCACACGCGCATAGTCCGCGCGCTGCAACTGCTGCAAGACGTCGGTCTCGGCTATCTCACGCTGGGCCAGCCCTCGCCCACGCTCTCGGGCGGCGAGGCGCAGCGCATCAAGTTGGTGACGGAACTAGCGAAGGCGAAGACCGAGGAGTCCGGCGAGCTGCCGCTGAGGACCGGCAATTCCAGACGCGCAAAGCCAACCTCCACGCTCTACGTGCTCGACGAACCCACCATCGGCCTGCACATGGCAGACGTGGAGAAACTCATCCGCGTGTTGCACCGGCTCGTCACGGGGGGGAATACGGTGGTCATCATCGAGCACAATCTCGACATCATCGCCGAGGCCGACTGGCTGATCGATCTCGGCCCCGAGGGCGGCGCCGGCGGCGGGCGCATCACGGCGCAGGGCACACCCGAAGAGGTGGCACACCTGCGCAAGCAGTCGCACACGGCGAAGGCATTGGCGGAATTTCTAGAGAAGGAGAAGTAATGATTATGATAGCGGTCTCAACCATACTGTTCGTGGTCTTGGCAACAACCACTGGCTATAATTCCTGTTATACAATACAGGACAGAGATACTCGGTCTTACTGTTTAGCGAAGGCTAGGAAGCTGCCTAGCTACTGCAACCAGATACAAGACCGAGATTCCAGGGCGCTCTGCAAGACTGAAGCAACTGGTGTGTGGGAACCACAACGTGAGGTACCACCCAAGAGGACACTGAAGTGAGCGAGATTATTCGCTCTTACAGATTCGAGGACGGATTTCGCGTGGACCCGACGTGAATGTCGCCACAGGCGACCATGGGGACAATGCCAGGGACAACGTGCGTGTTGTTGCTCTAGGGTACCACTCACGACCGCGACGTATTCTGACGCGGCATTCCGTAATAATGGCCTCCCTGAGCTGAGAGGTCATCATTATGGTCCGCCGCACCCGCCGCATCCGCTATAGCGATTCTTCCGATGATAGCACAGAGAGGCTGATCCGCTTGTGGTTATTGCGCCTGCTCGTGCCCCTCGCCGCATATCGCGAGTTCATCGGACCCAACGGCATGAACAGCGACCCGCTGGCTGAGGCGATCGGGCTCGCGCATTGGATCGATCCAGGCTCTCCCGACTTCGATGCGAGTCTCGTGCGTGCCGAGCTGCGGCAACTTCACGCTCGTGCCGAGAGCGAGGATCGAGAATGGTGCGTGCCCCCGGCGCTCGCCGCAAACCGGACTCGTTTGGCTGCCTTGGTAGGGCTTTCCGAGACGGATTGCCGCATCCTGGAATTCGTGGTCCTCATCCACACCGATCGGCTGCTCGACGACACCGCCGATTGGCTGGGCCAACTGTCATCGCCAAAGGTTTGCCACGTGCTTTCCGTGCTGCTCGATCTTCCTGAAGCTGATCTGCGGTCCACTCTTTCCACCCGAGGCCTCCTCGCCCAGTCCGGCTTGGTGTCGCTAGAGCGCCACCGCGCGACCGATACGTTGCGGAGCAGGCTCAATGTGCTTTCCGCCAGCTTTGCCGACCGGATGCTGACGGCGGAGGAGGATCCCGTGGCCTTACTGCGGGACACTGTCTCGCTCAGCCAACCGGCGGAACTGAGCATCGAGGACTTCGGCCACGTGACAGAGTCCTTGTCGGTCTTGCGCCCTTACCTGCGCCGGGCGCTCGAAGCACGGCGCCGGGGTGTCAATGTCTTCATCCACGGCGAGCCTGGTACCGGCAAGAGCCAGTTGGCGAAGGTTTTGGCCCGTGATCT
>JBOIDF010000074.1:12153-18898 GCA_050740455.1 Gammaproteobacteria bacterium
CCTTGTCGGTCTTGCGCCCTTACCTGCGCCGGGCGCTCGAAGCACGGCGCCGGGGTGTCAATGTCTTCATCCACGGCGAGCCTGGTACCGGCAAGAGCCAGTTGGCGAAGGTTTTGGCCCGTGATCTCGGGTGCGAGCTGTTCGCGGTGGCGAGCCAGGATGAGGATGGGGATGCGGTTCAAGGCGAGCAGAGGCTGCGGGCGTTTCGCGCCGCTCAGAGCTTCTTCGCCCAACGGCGCGCACTTATCCTCTTCGATGAAACCGAGGACGTGTTCGACGACGGAAATCGTTTCTTTGGAGCAAAAAGCACCGCCCAGACGCGCAAGGCATGGATAAACCGGATGCTGGAGAAAAATCCGGTGCCTACGCTATGGCTATCCAACTCGGTCGGTTGCCTCGATCCGGCTTTTGTGCGTCGCTTCGACCTCGTGATGGAGTTGCCGGTGCCGCCGAAGACACAACGCGAGCGCATCGTTCATGATGCCTGTGGAGATATGTTGTCGACCGCTTCGCTCTGCCGGATCGCGGCTGCGGAATCGCTGGCACCCGCCGTCATTGCCCGCGCCGCCTCGGTGGTGAAGGCGATCCGCGCCGACCTGCCGGCCGATAGTGTTTCCAGTGCCATCGAGCACCTGGTGGGAAATACCCTCATCGCCCAGGGGCATGGGCCCCTGCAGCGAAGCGAGGCGAGTCGTCTGCCCGAGCACTATGACCCCCGTTACATCAACGCCGACGCGGATCTTAGCGCTGTGGCCGAGGGGCTTTGTCGCGCAAGAAGCGGGCGGCTCTGCCTCTACGGCCCGCCAGGCACCGGCAAGACGGCATTCGGCCGGTGGTTATCGGAGAGGCTTGATGTGCCCCTTGCCGTGCGGCGTGCGTCCGACATCATTTCTCCCTTCCTCGGCATCACGGAGAAAAACATCGCCCACGCCTTTAGCGCGGCCGAACGCGAGGGCGCCGTGCTGCTCCTCGACGAAGCGGACAGCTTTTTGCGCGACCGGCGCGGGGCTTATCGTGGATGGGAAGTGACCGAAGTCAACGAGATGCTGACGCAGATCGAGGGCTTCGGTGGCGTCTTCATCGCCTCCACCAACCTGCTGGACGGCCTCGATTCAGCAGCGCTGCGCCGCTTTGATCTCAAGGTACGCTTCGGCTATCTCAAGCTGGAACAGGCATGGGATCTGTTCGTATCTCAGTGTGCGGCGCTCGGTTTGGAGCAGCCCGAGGCCGCCTTGCGCTCCGCGCTCGCGCGCCTGAGCGTGTTAACCCCCGGGGATTTCGCGGCCGTTGCCCGCCAGCACCGATTTCGGCCGCTCACGGGGCCGAGCGCTTTCTGCGATGCGCTGGTCGTGGAATGCGCGCTCAAGGAGGATGGCAAGCGCAACGCCATCGGTTTTGTATGATGGCCACGGGCAAGGGATAGTCTTCAAGAAAGCAAGGAACACGAATGGCCGGTCTCTCCAAGTCCCGTATTCTCGCCCATCGTCAATGCCCGAAGCGGCTATGGTTGCAGGCCTATCGTCCGGAGCTTGCGGAGACCGATCCTAATGCGGCCGCAAGATTCGCCCAAGGCGCTCAGGTTGGTGAGGTGGCGCGACAACTCTACCCGGACGGCGTGCTCATTGCTGGCGGCGATCTGCGGCAGGCGCTGCGCGATACCGCCGAGGTCCTGGCCCGTTCGCCTCAGTGCCCCGTATTCGAAGCCACATTCGAGCACGAGGGTGTGGGTGCGCGTCGATTTGCTTCTGCCGGATGGGGAGGCGTATCGCCTCGTCGAAGTGAAATCGTCGACCGCGGTCAAAGACTATCATCTCAGCGATGCCGCCGTGCAGTCTTGGGTCACCGAGAACGCGGGCGTACCGATCTCCCGGACGCAGATCGCTCATATCGACACGTCTTTTGTCTACTCCGGCTATGGAGACTACCGGGGGCTACTGGCGTATGCCGACATCTCCCCGGAGGTATCGGCGCTCTCACCCGAGATACCGGCCTGGACGGCGGCGGCGCGGGCGACCTTATCCGGTGAGGAACCCCGCATTGCGCCAGGTGCACAATGTCATGAACCCTTCGCGTGCCCCTTCTTCGCCCACTGTGCGCCCAGGGAAAAGGGTCCGACGGGCTATCCGCCCGAGGACTTGCCCCGCGCGAGGGCGCTTGCGACAGAGTTGCGTTTAGAAGGCTACACCGATCTGCGGCAGATCCCAGCGGAGCGGCTGACCAGGCCCCTGCACCGGCGCATCCGGCAGGCCGCCCTTACGGGTTCGGCGGAGCTGAACCCGGCGGGAGGCAAGCTTCTTTCTGCGCAACCCTACCCGCGCCGCTATCTGGACTTCGAGACGGTCAACTTTGCGGTGCCCATCTGGGCGGACACGCGGCCCTATGCAACCCAGATCCCGTTCCAGTGGTCATGCCATGTCGAGGCCGCACCCGGCGCCGTGATGCACCGCGCCTATCTGGCAGACGGCCCGGACGATCCTCGGCGGCGTTTGGCGGAAACGATGCTCGATGCCGTCGGCGAGACCGGCCCCATCTTCGTCTACAACGCCGCCTTCGAGCGCCGGATCATGAGAGAGCTGGCGGAGTGTTTCCCGGATCTTGCCCCGCGCTTGCGTCCTGCCATCGGGCGTATCCTCGATCTGCTGCCCATCGCCCGCGCCCATTACTACCATCCCGAAATGCACGGATCGTGGTCGCTCAAGGCCGTGCTTCCGACCATCGCGGCGGAGCTGGCTTACGAGGATCTGGAGGTGGCAGACGGCGGCATGGCGCAGGCGGCTTTCAGGGAGATGATTCATCCCGACACCTCGGCGGAGCGGGGCTCAGCTCTTCGTCGAGCATTGCTTACTTATTGTGAGCGGGATACCGTGGCGCTGGTGTGCCTCGCTCATTATTTTCAGGGGATTGCTCGGGATGCCTACACCCAAGAACGATCATTCACTGGTCCGATGTTGCGCAGCACTATACTCGATACGTTCTGATAAGGAGAAAAAATATGTGCAAAACCTTGGAATTCCCCATCAAGGAATTCGTCGACCGCCTTTCATTTGCTCACTATAAAAGCGCCAACAATTCGATGCATCATCGTATTTTTCTGCCCACGTTTCAGCGCGATTTGGTGTGGAAATCAAAACAGATCTGCGAGCTTTGGGATTCGCTTATGCTCGGTATACCGCTACCGTCACTGATAGTAAGCAAGGTAGACGGCAGCGCTAACGATGTCATGGACAAATTCCACTTTGACGGAGCGTTGGAGCCGCAATCGGAAGATTTCTGGTTGCTCGATGGCCAGCAGCGGGCCGTAGCGATCCAGTGTGGCTTTGGTCGTCGCGAGGACCAGAGGCTATGGCTTGATCTGGCCTGGAATAGTGATGAAGGAAAAACCCATGGTCGGCGCTTCGGTTTCTTCCTCTGCACCGAGGCAAGACCATGGGGCGACGACCTGACGTTGGGCAGGCGTCCTTGGGCTGGTCACGTGCGCCAGGCGCGAAAAGAGATTGACGGGAAAGAGCCGCTCAATGGCTGCTTCGATTTTGAGATTCCTTTGACGAGAACCTGGCCGGTTGCCGCGGAGGATCCGATCCCTTTCACTCCATTGCTCGAGTGGACATTCACCGAATCCACACACACAGTAAAAAAAGCCCTTCGTGAGCAGATCGATAAAATTATTCAAGAGCACTGTCGTGAACGCAAACGCGATGCGACCAGTCGGTCAAAAGGGGATTTGGATGCTCTATGCGATGCCTTATGCCGTCTCAAAGAAACGTCCATCAGTGCGACGGTTGCCGATATCGATGTTGAACACTTACTCACGGCTTTTACCCGCTTCAACCGAAACGCCACCCAAGTGGACGCTGCCGAGTTATTCTTCTCGGGACTGAAACGACAGTGGCCTGAGAGCCAGCAGATGGTCGAAGAAGCAGCCAAAGCTGGACAGGCTTTTGATAAGCTTGACGTGCTACGTGGCTTTACGGTGCTGGCTTCACAACAACTAACAGATAAGCAAGGCCAACGCCTACCAGAGACATCGCTTACGCCGTTGTTCTTACAAACACTCAAGCGCGATTACTGGGATCACTTTAGCGAGAAGCTCACATTCTATCTGAAATCCGCAGAGCACTTGCTAGAAAACACCTTAAGAATTTTGCGCTATCGTGAAACAGACGACGACCGAGGCCTGCCGGTGGTGATGTTACCCCGCCTGCGAGTGCGTACCTGGCTGCCGCTACTGTACTGGATGGAGCGCAGCCACAGGACGCCAGAAGACGTGACCGACTGCGAACGTGAAGCGATTCTGCGCTTCGTGCTCACCGATCACTTCTTTGCCGACTGGCAACCTTTCGAAAACGTGTTGCTGCGCGATCTTCTCGATCTAGTGGCAAAGGAAGCCGATGCAAAGCGCCCCTTCCCGTGTGTCGCCGCGGTCTTCGAGCATCTAGAACTGCGCAAAAAACCGGGCGGTAGTGCCTGGCTCAAAGTAGCAAGCATCCCGGTAACTAAAGACAAGCAGTGCCGATTGATTCTGCCGCTGTCATGCGACGAATTTAACAAACGCCTTAACCTGCACTGCAAGCAATACACCTGGCCGCCTGCCGACGACGGGCAAATCTGGTTGAGCAATCGTGGGCAAGACCTGTTGATGTGGTCGCAGCGCAAGGTGTTGGACGAATGGTTCGCACAATTCTTGTGGAAAATCGCCATGCTCGGGGAAGCAGGGCGTCCGTGGGATTATGACCACCTCGTACCAAAAGATTTCTTCAATGATTTTGGATGTAAGGCCAAAGATCTTAGTGCTGCGCTGCAAGAACTTGGGCTGAAGGGAGGCTCTTGGAAGGAAGTCAAGCATTGGCGAGACTTCACGGGTAATTACCGCATCTGGCCGTTGGGGTTTAACCGCAGAGATGGGGACATCGGTGTTTATGAGAAGTTGACTCAAACAGAAGCGTTGGATGGTCATATAGTGCTTTCGAAGTGGTGGAACAATCAGGTCGATAAACGCGGCGGGTGCTTATGCCTAGCAGACGCCAGCGTCGTCGATCTGGGCGCTAAGAACTGGAAGGAAACGCGAAACGAAAAGAACGAATGGACAAAGGAAGAACTGATCGCTTTTATGCAGGCGGTACGGAAGCGTGAACGGGTGCTTTATGGCGCCTTGCTGGACTTTATCTGGCCGGGATTTGCTGATAGTCGTCCAACTGATCGCTTCGAACTCGCGGCCAATGCAGCAGGAGATACGACCGATTCGAGCGGACTCGCTGAGGCTCAGTAGCCAAAAATCTCATCATTAACGGGCAGGACGGGCAGATGATTATTAACGTTGCTTATGCTTCACATATCGGCCACCTCCCGCGCAAGCAGTAAGACGCTCCGCTCGTCTGCGACCGCGTCATACAAGCACCAGCCGTGCAACCAACCGTCGAAGATGTACACGCTGAGGCTTGCCTCATCGCTGTCGCCGACGGCGTAACGCTAGGCCCGGCCGGAGAGATCGCGAGCCGCACTTTGCTGGAAATCCTGGCTGAGTTGTGGCGCGGATCCCGCACCAAGGGCGAGCTGCGCATTGAGCGCACGAGACATCCGCACCGCCCAGTTTCGCCTTTGCGAGCGCCTCGCCCATGCCCGTACCCGCGGCGCGGCCACGACCTTGGTCATGACGCACCTGCTGGATGATGGCGCTCACATTCTCCATGTCGGTGATTAGCGGGCGTACCGGATCACGGGCCGCTGGAGATCTCTGTTGCTTGACGAAGATCACACGGCGGCCCGGCGGCTCATCGAGGAAGGGAGATCCCCGATTGCAACGTCGAGGAGCTGGGCATCGATGATGCGCTCGCTTGATGGGGCGATCATCGCCGATTACGCTGCGGACGAGTTTCCGGTGGATGTTTCGACGGTGAGGCTCACGGTTGGCGAGGGTTACTACTTTGCACGGATGGCCTGATCGACGCCCTGCCTGGCAATGTGGGCGATTGGTGGGGTGAGGATAGCGTAACCGACCACGCCCTGCGCTTGGTGGAACAGATAATGGATGGAGTCAGCGGACAGGACAATGCGACGCTTGTTGTGCTTCTTCGCCCCGCTTGACGCTTTGAGCTTAGCCCGCGGCGAGTTTCTTCGGAGCGCGATAAACGTGGCTCAGTGCGCGCGGACTACTGGGTATGCCTAAAGCCAAGTCCTCTCACGCGCTTGCTCGCCAGTGGGAGCTCTTGAAGCTGTTGCCGCCCAAGGGACCAGGGATCACCGCGAAGGATCTCGCCGAGCGACTTGCCCGAGCGGGCTTTGAGGTCAGCAAGCGGACCATCGAGCGCGATCTGCAGGATCTTTCTCTGGTCTTCCCGCTCATGTGCAATGAGAAAGGAATCCCCTATGGCTGGCACTGGATGCCGGGCGCGAGTACCGATTTGCCCGCGATCACCTTATGCGATGCGCTCTCCCTGCATGTGGTGGAAGATCTTGTCCGGCCCCTGCTGCCCGCTTCCGTTTTGGAAGCCTTAGGTCCTCGCTTTCGTCAAGCCAAACGAAAGCTCGCCGCTCTCGCTAGCGAGAACCCGGCCGCCCGGTGGAGCGAAAAGGTACGCCACGTGGCGCCAACCTTACCGCTTTTGCCACCCGAGATCGCAGACGGTGTTAGCGATGAAGTAAAAATGACCCACTGCGATGATTGAAAATTGACCCACCTGTTCCTAGGCTTGGCTCTTTTTTGGGGGAGCCATGCTGACAGAGGAGGACGCAGTGGAGATTAAAGTAT
>JBOIDF010000075.1:0-17748 GCA_050740455.1 Gammaproteobacteria bacterium
AGATCTTCCGCGCGTTGATGCACGCTCAGCGTCAACTGCAGAAAACCATCGAGCGTGCATTGCACTACCTATCTCTTAACGCACAGCGCGCTCATCCAAAACGAGACCAGCGCTCAGGACGCCTGAACTCGGCTTGCAGCACGTCTATGGCGCCCTTAAGAACTAACGTATGAAATGAAGCTACCGAACGCAAATTTGGCTATTATCGAGGAGGCTAAGGTGATCGACTACTTGCTCAATCAGAAGCATCGCTTCGGCGCGAGCAAGGCGCGGTTCTTTGGACAGTTCGGTTTCCGGCGCGAGAAGTGGGAGGATTTGGCCGCTGCACTGCGCAAGCACGGCTGGCAGAATGAAGTCACTAAGGTACGGGAAAGTGGCTTTGGCCCGCAGTACGAAATGGAGGGCGAGTTGACGACCCCGGACGGCCGACGTTCGCGCGTGCGAACCGTCTGGCAGGTGGACGATGGCGAGATTGCGTATAGTAAAATAAACGCCCTTTTCGCGCTCCTACTTCCTGAATTCGTTCCGGAGATACCGGGCGTTGTGTTTGAAGAACAGGCGATAATCACCGTATTTGGAAGCAATGAACTCCGACTCCGTTGTGATCGTTCCGATCTTGCGAGCGTGCGCCAGTAATTTTTCCACTCGCATCACGCCCTTTCCGTTCAATTCCATCTCCTGAGTTTCATCCAGAGCGAAGACGTCGTAAATCGTGGTCCCCGTCTTGATGTTGTGCGCAAGGTCGTCTCGAAAATCGAGCGTGGCATCAGAAGCGGCGATGGCCTGCGGGGTGGGGCGGAATATGACCCGGTATGGGGATACCACCTTTGCTCCCGCGACTGGGTCGCCGTTGGCGCGGACCTTGGCGAAGTTGTCCAGCGGTTGGTGAAGGCCCTTTCCAACTGCCACGACTGTCTCGAAACGCTTGTTCACCGTCCTCATGACGAGGTTTGTGAAGCGGGGCACAGGCAGAATGTTGGTGAAGGGATTTTGAAATACTGAATTGTGCGAACGCGTGCTAAAGAAGCGCCAGGCCGGTTGCTGACGGTCGAGTTGCCTCATCGCGACCAGGTTTTCTGAGGGATGATCTCCATCCATCAAGACCTTCAACCCCAGGCCTGGCACAACACCAATACCAATTACCGGTCCGGCATAGGAGAAACGCGCCAGGCCAGGAACCGGCTCGCTCAGAATCCCGGTGTAGGGCGTGCCCGGCTCAGGAACAAACACGACTTTGGCCGTGGCCCCATAGGTATGGAAAAGTTTTGGTTTGGGGTTTTCCAATTCGTCGCTGACCCGAGTCAGCGACTCACTTAGCAGATGATTTTTGATCGATTGGAGCGCCGACTTGCTGAACTGAACCAGCCCGCTGACCACATCGGGCCGTGTCTCATCCTTGTAGTTCGCGTAGGCCGTCGCCCGAATGCCTTGATCAAACAAGTAATCGCGCTTCTCTCGTCCGCTCAGATCAGCGTACTTTAGCGTCCGCCCCGATATGACGGTGGTTATGTCATCGTGGACAATCGAAGGTGTATCCTGATACTTCGCGTTTGTTATCATGGTCTTTGCTGCCTCCATTCGTTCACGGAGCACGAGACTCCGAACGCAAGGTGAACAGTGTCCATAGAAAGCTGCCGAAATCCTGAATTGCGAACGCCAATGCCAGCGGTCCGGGAACAATGCCCCAATACCACAACACCGCCATCAAAGGCGGTACCAGCGGCCGATCCAGCAGCGACGCAAAAACGAACCCTTCTGCGTTGAGACGTCCGCTTACCACGTACAACATTCCCAACCCGCCGATCAACACCCCGACGAGTCGAAAGTAATTTGGCCCTTGTTCCACGAGCGGAGGAAGATGCAGCACCGAGGCCACGAAATTCGGGAACAGCAGGAACATCGGCCCTTCAATCAAGATCAACCAGCCGAACATTTCGACCGTCTTCGCCGCGCGACTTTGGTTCTGGGCCCGAAGCAAGCGGCCCAGCATATCACTGAACGAAAAAGTCTTCATGATTTACGGGTTCTCCTGTTTTCAAACGCAGTGTGAGGTGTTGCAAACTTATTCACAACGTTCTCCCGATTGCTGCAAGCTGACACCCTCCCGGGGAAACCTGCAAGACGAATGGAGGACTGCGATTTCATCCAAACGGTCCCTCATTGACAGCCAACAGGTTCGCTTCTATCTTCTTTTATACAGAAGAATATTTTTGATTTCAATTCGCTCGCCGACGCTTTGCATCAGTGCGTGGGCGTAGAACTATTGCTGTCTTTTTGACCAAATGAATGAGACTATGATACAAGTATCCAGTTAATGTAATAGAATCGTCTAAGTTGGGTCGGCCGACGGATTGGTCTGTTCCGTAAACTATGCTGCGTCCGAAGAATTGGATTAGCGAGTTGGAGCAGCGGGGGAGGAGTTTTAGGAATCGCCATGCCTTTTTATGCAGCATTGATTAACTCGCGCGCAAAGCGGCTGTTAATCCTGGCTGTCGCCGTCGTTTTGGTGTTTCTGTGCTATTTGTTGATTCGCTTTGTCCCGGAGTACCCGGTCCGCTATGCGTCCATAGAAGAGCACTTCAAATATGGTTCCATCGGTACCGAACCGGTTAACGGTTTGCCCTACTGGATTTGGAAAGTCCTCCCGGTTTTATTTGCAGATAAGCTCCCCGAAGGCGGCTATCGCGGGCTGGGGTTCCTTTATGAAAACGGAACCGATCTCCCGATCGGCGTATCCCGTCGTACGGTGACCGGAGTTGATCGAGTCTGGTTGAATTGCGGGGTGTGTCATACCGGCACTTATCGCGAGACGCCAGGCAGCGCGCGCGTCGTGGTTTTAGGTATGCCGGCAAACCACCTACAGCTGTACAATCTCATCCAGTTCCTGATCAGCACCGCACGGGATAATCGCTTCACACCCGAACGGATGATGCCGAAGATCGAGGAGATCAGCGCCGGCGACCTGGGTTGGTTGGAACGCATGCTCTACCGTTATCTGGTCATTGCCAGAGTTCGGACGGCATTGCTGGATTTGGGCGAGGTGCTCGCGTTTATGAACCGGCAGTCGAATTGGGGAACGGGTCGCGTAGACACCTTTAACGCCTATAAAACTAACCAGCTCGGATTTCCGCCCGATCAGGTACCTCAAGAGGAGCTGAGCGGTGCGGCCGACTTGCCTTCGATTTGGGAACAAAAGCCTAGAGAAGGCATGCGTTTGCATTGGGACGGGAATAATGATTCGGTACAAGAAAGAAACTTGAGCGCGGCGTTGGGCGCCGGTGTTACGCCTGTCACTGTGGATATGGACGGTATACGCCGTATTATGGACTGGATTTGGGATTTGCAGCCGCCCCCCTATCCCAAGAAAACCGCCATAAATCGCGACAAGGCGGCTACGGGCAAGGGCTTATATCAGCAGTATTGTTCCGATTGCCACGGTATGAAAGAGGGAGATCGTTATGATTTCGACACCAAGCGGTATACCCGCCTCGGTAAAGTCGAAGCGATTGGGGACATCAAGACGGATCCGGGCCGGCTAGATTCCTACTCGGAGCTCTTGGCTATGAATCAGAATACCTTGTATTCCGGTTATCCCTGGCGTTTCAAGCGGTTTCGCAAAACCAACGGTTATGCCAACCTGCCCTTGGATGGGATCTGGTTGCGTTCTCCCTACCTGCATAACGGATCGGTCCCCACGCTGAGGGATCTGTTGGATCCGTCGGCGAGCCGTCCCCAACGGTTTTATCGTGGTTACGACGTTCTCGATTGGGACAAAGTCGGTTTCATTTCGAACGTACCGGAGGAGAACGGTGAGCGTTTCTTTTTATTCGACACCCAGGTTGCCGGTAATTCCAACCGCGGTCATGAAGGTCCGAACTACGGGACCCAGTTGAGCCCTGATGAAAAAGACGCCATCGTTGAATATATGAAGGAGTTCTAAGCGTCGATCATGAATACCAGTGAACCGCTCAAGCGTTATACGCGTTGGCATGGTTTGGTCATGGCCACGGGTATCGCGGCGAATATGCTTTTTGTGCTCGGTTTGTTCTTTATGCCCGGTGTTTTGCTCAGCCTATTACACATACCGCCGGATTACTCGATTTGGGTGCGGTTCTCGGCAAACCTGCTGTTTTTGCTAAGTGTCTTCTACATCCCTGCGATTTGGGATCTACAACGTTACCGTGCCAACGCATGGTTCGCGGTTTTTCCATCGCGCATCTTCGGGACTGTCTTTTTTACCGTGGCGGTATTCTGTTTCGATCAGCCCGCGGGGTTCTTGGTGTTCGCGGGCGATTTGATTTTTGCCCTAGCTCAGGGTTATCTATTGATTCAGGTTACGCGCGAAGAAAAAAAGCTGGGTCTGAATATCGGAATGCGGTCATGGGAGGCAGCGAAGAATGCGTGAAGGATGGTGGGGGAGGTGGGTGATCGGTCTACTCTTGTTTTCTCTCCTAGCGATCGGCGTCGTTTCCTATACGCTTTGGTACAAGTTGTTTCGCAACGTCGATCAGCCTCCGTTTGCCAATACGGAAGAACTCTTTAAATACGGGTCCATCGGGAACGAAAATAATAGCGGCTTACCTTACTGGATCTGGCTGGTTCTACCCAAGATGTTTCCCCAATACCTGCCGGGCGTTGGGGCTTATCCGTCCTTCGGTTTTTCATGGGAGCCGGGTCAACCACTTCCGGTGGGGCTCTCCAATAAGACGATCGGTTTTCCCAGAGTTACATTCAATTGTGCTCTTTGTCATACGGCGCGTTACCGGCTGCATGAGGGAGGGCCGCCGGTGCTGGTGGCGGGAGGTCCCGCGCATACCGTCAATATATTAGCCTATCAAAGCTTCCTCACCCACGCCGCGAAGGACGCGAAATTCAATGCGAGCGCCATCTTGCATGAAATCGGATTGATTTATGATTTATCCTGGCTCGATCGTTTGTTGTACCGTTTTGCGATTATTCCGACGGCCCGAAAAGCCATGCTCCGGTTCGGCGAATCGCAGAGCTGGATGGACGCACCTGTCGAGGGCGGTATGGACCGACCGGAGTGGGGGCGCGGCAGGATCGATCCGTTCAACCCGGTCAAGTTCGGTATTCTGGAAATGAACACGGATATGACAATCGGCAATTCGGTGATGGTGCCTCTATGGAATATGCGTGCCCGTCAGGGTAAGGCCTTGCATTGGGACGGCTTGAACACGAGTTTGCGTGACGTGGTGGTCAGCTCGGCCGTCGGGGACGGTATGGATTACAAGGGTTATGAAAACGGCGCGCGTGAAACTTTGGATGCGATACAAGACTGGTTACTGGATCTACCCGCACCCCAATCGCCCTTTGTTACCGGAAAGGCCGGTCCGGGATATGAGCTTGACCCGGAACAAGTCAAGGCCGGTGAAGCTATCTTCCAAGCGAATTGCGCGATCTGCCATGCGGAGGATGGCCAACGCAACGGAACCGTGATCCCGGTCGAGGAGGTGGGTACCGATCGGCATCGTGTGGATATGTGGACGGCCGAGGCGGCTCAGCGTTATAACGCCTACCAAGCTGATTATGATTGGGGTTTCGACGGGTTTCGCGATCGCGACGGTTATGTGGCGATCTATCTGGACGGCGTTTGGTTGCGAGCGCCGTACCTGCATAACGGTTCGGTACCAACGCTGCGGGATTTACTGAGAAAACCGGAAGACCGGCCCAAGATCTTCTACCGTGGCTATGATGTCTACGATCCGGTGAACGGCGGATTCATCAGTCAGGGAAAGCAGGCCGAAGCGGTCGGATCAAGACACGACGTCAGCGTACCCGGCAATAGCAATCAAGGCCATTTATTCGGCACCGATCTGACAGAACCCGACAAGTCCGCGTTATTGAGTTACTTGAAGACTTTGTGAGCGCTTGTGAATAAACCTACTGCGCGACGATTTCTTCACAAGCTCCGAGCTCGGCTGCTAAGATCTCTTTCCACAGGATTTAGACCGTAACGCCATTCGGGATCCGCCGCGGATCCATCAGATCATAGCGGACCAAGCGCGTTCGGTTGACCTCGTCGATCTGCGCTGCGATCCCCTCGAGATCATCCCGGTAACGTTTGATCACGGCACGTGCTTCGGGGTCGAACCGCCGCAGCTTGTAGTGACCGATCCGGTTGACACGAAAATTCGTTAGGAAAAAGGTCCATGTTTGTGAGTTAGCGGCACGGAAAGCCGGCTGGATCGCCATCAAATCGGCTGCATTCGGCTGCGATGCCATGCCTGAGGGTGGTGGCAGGTAGCCTGAGTAAGGCATATTGGGTACGAACCCGGGGTACCGATACTGGTGGAAATGGATTGAGGAATGGTGGGCGGTACAGATAAACAGGATATGACCCAGCGTCTCTGATAGTTCCCCGACGGACTCCATGCGTCCGGGGAAACCCCGAATTCTACCGCGATCGCGGGCGCTGATATCATGCGCCCAAGCCTGGAGCTCATTATCCTCGATGACATCCCGATCGGATGGGTAATAGAGCGCAACATACTTTTTGGCAAAATCCTGTATCGCTTTCCATAGTAAGATCCCGTCGTCACGGTAGGGATAGAATAGTCCCGGATTGTCCACTTGGCGGTCTGCAATATCGTTCGGAAAGGCGGACGCTTTGAAGTTAAAACTGGTCATGGCATCGGCCATACATTGCAGGGTTGCCTCATAATCACCGGCGAACAATTCGCCGAATCGGCCGGGCCGCCCTTTTCGATTCTTAAGAAAGGTATGCTGATGGTTCACATTGAGCGTATATTGCAGATGCGGATTCAGCAAAACATGGAGGGGATGCCGCCGATAGAGCTGCCGGCGCGAAGCCATGATAATGGCTTCCATGACATAATGGATCCGCGTCGCGTGGGTATAGAGTATGTGATGGTTGCCGTCGGCTATTTGCGTAAACGTCTTGGCCATCAACCAGAGATTGCCGTCTTTGGGCGTATATATCGGATTGTCCGTGCCTGGTTTTTGATGCAGCTGAATCGCGATGGGGCGCAAGGTGCCGTCCGACCGCATAAATAAAATCACGATGGGGGCTGCGGTGTATTGTTTCCGGCCTCCGTCGATGGTTCCCGGGTTTTTCTGCAGGATCTCCAAGACCGCGTAGTCCAGGACATACAGGCGTTTCTGCGCGCTCGCCGTTGCGTAATCAAGGTCCTCAACCTGTTCGGCGAAAACGCGTTGGATCTCATGCTCGGACAGGTTTCCCGGAAGCCGTTGTCGCTCGGTTACCGCACGCAACACCACCGGATTGACCCCCATGACGCGTTGCAGACCGAATATCTTATCGTCCTGGAAATTGTCTACTAAGTCCGGATCGGGTTGTGGGGCCAACGGGTAGAACACATAGTCTCGATATCGCTCGAGACCTCGGCCTACCAGGTAACGCAACACGGTGAGGGTGATATTGGGTAGGTTGGGTAGCAGCCATAGCAGATTCATGCTGAGCCGGAACCAGTAGAACGGCCCGGGTCTTTCTCGACAAGGCAGCGTCTTCACCGTGGCGATCGTGTTTGCGTACTCATAAGCATACTGATACTTAGCTTGCATACGCCGCAGCTCACTTCTGCGTTTTTCCGATTTCGCGGATACGGTTTCTTTTTGTGGTAAGCCCATCGGTATGCCTCCCTCTCTATTGCAGTGTTTTCTCAAAGCGTCTTTAAATATTCGATGAGCTGCCAACGTTGCTCTTCGGTCAATAGCGGGCCGATGACCCCCGTCCGTTTCTTATCGGTAAACTCGTGCCCTTTATTTGAATTCCCGGTTTTGTCCGTACGGAGTTCGAATCCGCCGGGAAACGAATCGGTTTGGAAACCGACCTGCACCGGATCGAACGCCTTATTGCCCGTGTAGAACGTTTGGTCTCTTTGCTCGATGGGAGCGAGCAGCTGATAGAGATTGGGTACTGAGCCGTTATGCAGGAAAGGCGCAGTGGCCCAGATCCCGTTCAAGGGGCGGGCTTTATAGGCGAGTGGCGCACGCACGATACTGTCGCGGAAACCGTTCATACGATTCCGGTCCGCCTTCGACACGTTATGTTGGTCATACCAAAGCTCGGTAATATTCTCGATCAGGACTTGAAGAGCCCTGCCGGCCATGACGACGCCCTTACCGTCCTTGCTATAGGCAGCGCCGAGATTGGCGGTCTCATTTTTCTTAACGACACGTTGTGCGAAATTAATCGCCTCGGTCGGATCGGTACCGATATCCTGCACATTGACCAGCGTCACCTTTAGAAATCGCTTGCCGTAGGAATTGGGTTGCGACCAATACTGCGGGGCATGAATTTCCGCGGAGTCGCGTGGCGGCAGGTGACAGCTCTCGCAGAGCGCGTGATAGAGCTCGGCGCCCTTGGCGGCCTTTTGCGGATCGATCTTACCGAGCAGCTTTTCCGGCCAAGGCGGTGACGTCAGGCCTTGATAGGGCACACTCGGGTCTTCGAACGAAGCTGGTCCACCGAGCAGTTGTTCAAGCTCATGTAGATTATTTACTTTTACCGTGCTTTGGAACAGCACTTTGGGCGGAGCGGGATCGGTCAGATTGACCGGAGAATAAACACCCAGGGCCTCACCGACGTTGCGGGCCATGGGCTGGTTGATGGAGCCGTTGTATTGGATCCAATCGAACCAAGATGCATCCCAGAGAAACGGGAAATTGGCAGGGGCATTGGCAACCGCCAAGTTTTTCTTGCCTAGGTTTACGAAGACTACATTACCGATGCGCTCCAACGCGGCCAAACGCCCGAAGCCGGCGCTGGTGTTCGGATCGTCATAATCGGTCAAGAGACCCGCCGCCGCCAAACTGCCGGGCGTGAACATGAAGGACTTCATCTCCTTGCTCAGGGCTGCTTTGGCCTCGGAGCTATAATTCTCGCCCAGTACCGCCCGGGCAAAGCGGCGAAAACGCAGCGGATCGTAATAAGTCATTGCTACGGCGAAGCCCAGGGTACCTGAAAATTTATCGAGGTCCGCGTTGGCCGGCCCGCCTTCGATTCTAATGCCATAACGGGTGCCGTCCTTTTCATACTCCACCTGCCCGGTGTGACAACCGGCGCAGGTGATACCGACGACCGGCGATGCCCGGCCGGTGTTGGGATCGACGAAATCCGAGTCGACCGCAAACCCGACCGGCAACGCATCGGGATTGTGCTTGCGATTGGGGTCGGGCAGAAATCCGAAGCGCGCGATGTAATCGTCCTCTCGAAACAAAGGCGCGCCGAAAAGAGATATACGGGGTTGCTCCAGGGCCATAAACCAGCGATAAGGCATGAGCTGGGTGCCCTGAGCAGTGTGATAAAACCGCTGTCTCTGGTCTTCGGTCCAGTTCTGTTTCGGCCAATAGACCTCGTCTACCGGCCGGTAATCAGGAAGTCTATCGCAGGCCGACAAGCCGACGGTCAAGCAGGCAATTAGGAGATTACGCTTCTTCATCGAACCCCCCCCTGTTCGGTAAAGGATAGGAAATCTAACCGTATTCACGGATTCCGCTACGGTCGAGCGCCGGCGAGTCTTCCACCGTGACTTCCTTGCATTTGGCAAAGAAGTTTCGTCTGGCGTTTAGTTGCGGCTAGAGGCCGCGCTAGGAAAAATAAACGCCCCTTTTTCTGAAGAAGAAAGTACTGAAAAGGCAGCCTGCTGTCAATTACGATAGTCCTCGGGTCAAGAATTGGAGGTGGTCGGCGTCGAAGTGGGCCGTAAACGGTTCTAGGTGCGGCGGCGCCCGCCAGAGTAGCCCGGGTGTTGTGAGCGGGCCCGTGGCGGCACCCTGTTTCTCGACGACATCCAGGTGCTTTCCTGGTCCGCGCAGACGAGGCTCTTGCGGTTGCTCGAACACCACGAGTCTGTGCCGGTGGGTGCCAATGCGTCCATGCCGGCGGACTTACGCGTGATCGCGGGGACGCGGGGTAGGCTCGAAGCCGCGGTGACCCGTGGAGCATTCCGAGCCGATCTCTATTTTCGGCTGCGGGCGCTGACAGTATCGCTGCCGCCAGCTTCCCCGCGCCTGCTGCACGAGCATCAGCCAGCACCAAAGCCGGGCCGGAGTTTGGCGCATCATGGACAGCCGGTTTGTGGCGCCGTCACCGGCAGGTGCTGTTCTATACGCTCCAGCCGGCATCCACGATCAAGTTCATTGCAGCACCGCACGGGGTTCCTGATCGCCGGACAAAGGCACTCATAGGGCCTGGCCTAAGCCCGCTCGTACCGACGCGCCGCTCACTGGCCCGCACCCGCCCTAACCGGGGTCAAGCACAAAATTGCAATTGCGAAACCGCATTCGATTTCTTATCCTTTTATCCGTTACGGCACTTACCGAGGAGCGGAGAGGGGCCGCGGTGGCGGTGCTGAACGATCTGAAGACGGTCAGCGAGCGATATTTGTGAAAAACCTCACTGAAAGCCAGCGAGTGCGGCGGCGATAATCGGCGATGAGGTTCACGCATTGAGTGCCGTCACCGTGTACAGATGTGCCATCCGTTTTCGCTTTAACGGCCCACGCGGAGGGTTGTTCGAAGCATGAGCGCACAGATCCTCGGGGCCGAGCTTGTGAAGAGCTGCTGTGACTCGTACGGTGAAGCGCGAACAAGATCTCATGGGATCGAGCGTCGGCATGACTCGGCTGCTATACTTGCGATAAAGGCGAGCTGCCGGATGAGGGCCTAGATGCAGCAGTCTGCGGCCGAATTCCAGGACCTTCTCCTGCGATGGAGGATCCACATTGCCGATTGCCTGCAGAGAGAGGGTAGCGCCATCGTGCAGGGACTCTCGAAGGACCAAGCACGGGTGCGCGACGCGCTCGTATCAGCCGAGGGTGTCGACGCCCAGGATCTCATGGCCGAGCCGTTCAAGACATCCGTCGGTGAGCGGATCCTTCCAGAATGCCTGTCCTGGCTGAAGCAGGAGAGGCTCTTGGGCGTTTCGACGCAGTATGCCGAGGTCCGGACGGTGCTCAATCGCTTACTCGATGATGCCCTCGTCCCGCCCGTCTTTGAGATGCGCGGGCCTCAGGGCCCCGGACCCATCGGCTGGGCCGTGACCGGGGCCTTCGGGGCCTTTCTCGGCCAACTTTGTGTGAGCGTGTTCTACCCCGAAGGCACCGCCTACCGGCAAGCAGCCTTGTTGCTGGCAGGGTCCGTCGGTGCGATGACGTCGATCGCCTTGTTAGCGGCCCTATCATCACCCTTGAGCGCAGGATCCACGCATAAGAGGGAGGATCAGGATCGGCCACGTACAACTCGGAAGCGGCTCCTTGCCAAACTCGCCCGCCCCGCCGGGCTCGCGGCCGAGGAGTTGGCCCGCGCGGTCGAGGCTTTGCTCCAGCACGGCGCCGATCTCAGCCTGCTCGTGTGCTGGGGCTGCCTCAAGTCTCAGGAGATAGAAATCAGACCTCCGCTAGCAACGGCGATGGAGGTCAAGCTCGCACCGCCCGAGGAAGCGCGGGAGCCGATTGCCGTGTACGAGGCCATCGCCCAATTCTCCAGCGCTCTGCGGCGCGTTCCCATGGACCCGCACGAGTTCCGCGAGATCGCAGAAGATCTGCTCCAGCGCTTCGAGAACGAGGGTTTCGAGTGGAAGGTTGTAGAAGAGGGGGCCCCCTACCATGCCGCCATTAGAGAGGACTTTGATAGCTTTGGCCTCATCGAGCCGGGCGAGCCGATCGCGACGCTTCGCGCCGCGCTGCTGCGGCACGGCCTGCTGAAGAAGCGCGGGCTCGTTCGGCGCATCCGACCGTCGAGGGAAAGACGATTATGAACGTACGCGGCTACATCGGGATCGACTTCGGGACGACGAACTCCCATTTCGCCTCCGCGGTGATCGACGAGGCGAAACCGAGGGCCGAGCCCATCGCGCTCGGCAACCGTCACTCGAACGCGACCTGTGTGCTATGGAAGAAACCCGCCGTCGAGGAAAACGATATCTTGGCAATAGGAGATGTAGCGGTGGAAAGCTGGCTGTTCCGCGATGAGGAGGAGCGCGAGCATTACCACTTCAGCGCGAGCTTCAAGCCGGATATCTCGGTTTGCGAACGGGCGCGAAAGGACGCCTGGGCCTTTCTCCGCAAGGCCTACCTCGAGATGCGGGAGCACCGCACGCCGGGAAACATCGGTCACGGCGAGGGGATGCCGGTGGTCGTGGGAGTCCCCGCGGAGATCAGCGAGGCACAGCAGCGCACCACAGCGCAGGTGGCATCCGAAGCCGGGTTCGGCAAGGTGGAGTGCGTGCCAGAACCCCTCGGTGCGCTCGCTTATCACTTGGCGCATGGCCAGATCACGGACGAAGAGGCGCAGGAAGGCGTGATCGTCATCGACTTCGGCGGAGGCACGCTAGACGTTGCGTTGGTCGACAAGGAGGGTATCAAGGAACCGTGGGGAAACCCGAACCTCGGTGGCCGGCTCTTCGACGACCTCTTCTTTCAATGGGTGTTGGACAAGAATCCCGGAATAGACTTGACCGAATTCAGCGAGGACGAGCTCATGGCAGGCTGGTGCTGTGGCGGCAGGGAGCTGAAGGAGCGCTTCTCCCAGCATTGGAAGCTCCGGGGAGTGAACCAGGACTTCAATGACTTCAAGTTGCGGTTGTCCCTGGCGTTTAATCGACAGGTTGGCAGGCCCCAGGGTGCCTCGCTTGCGGAATTCAAGGAGCGGGCACGCACTTACTGTTCGAGCGACGTCGCCCGGCGTTACTTTGAGGCGGTTGGCCGAAATCTGAATGACCTCGGCGTGGTGCCGGACCGCCCGGTCGACCTCTACGCCTTGATACGCGAGGCGCTGTCGAACAACGGCCGCATCGACCGGCTCGCGCGCCGCTTCTCGCTGGTCGTGCTCACCGGCGGGAGCAGCAACTGGCCGTTCATGGCCCCGCTCGCGGCCGAGGTCTTCGGCGTTGCGCCCGATCGCATCATCGCCTCGGCGAGCCCCGAGGTCACGATCGGTCAGGGGCTTGCTATCTACAACGTGATCCGCCATCGACATCGGTCTATTCGGGAGCGCATCACCGGGGAAAAGGTGCAGCGCAAGAAGGCGCTGGAAAAACGCCTTGCCAAGAAGCTCCAAGGCTTTGGCGAGCAAGTCGCTCAGGCGGTTTCGTCTCAGTTGATGCCTCAGATGCGGCCAGCCTATCTCGAGTGGTACCGGAGCGGAGGAAGCTTGCTCGAGGTTGAGACCAGGGTCAAAGAGATCTGCAGCGGCTTTAACGCCGATCGCATCGTTGCCGAGCAGTCCGTGCGCTTGACCGATGAGGTCCGGCAGATCACGCTGGACTTTGTCAGCAGCTGGCTCAAGGAGCACGGAGCCAATCCCCGAAGCGAGACGCTCAGAGTAGTATTGTCGGGCGGCGACACGAGCAAATCCCCCCAGGAATGGGACATATCCGATGCGATGGGCGAGGGCGTGGCAAGCAGCTTTACGCAGATGCTGGCCGGGGTGGTGGCGGTCATCGGCGGGGCGCTAGCCGGCGGCGGTGGCGCGGCGCTCATAACAACCGGCCCAATCGGCTGGATCATCGGTGCCGTGCTCGCGGGCGGCGCCGTGTTTGGCCTTCATGAGACGATTAAGGAAAGGCTCAAGACCTGGCCGTTCACCGGGAAATGGCTTTGGGTTTTACACCAGGTCGTTTCCGAAAAGGATCTGTTGGCAAAACTCGAGGATGCGGAAGCAACGTTGCGCGCCTCCCTGGCCAAGAGGATCGTCGCTGATATGGAGACGCACAAGAGGACGCTGATTGGCTATCTGGACGAGAGCATCGATGAGGTTATCAAGAAGTTCAGCATCCTGGAACACCTCTCGTCGCTCGAGCGATAGGGTGGTTCGCGATGTTTGTACGCAGGGGTTCCTTACAGCCGTAACACATCGTCTCGTGGACGTTTCCCCCCAAATCCGCAAAAGGGTATTCATCAGCTATAGCCACGAAGATAGGACATGGCTGCAACAGCTGCGCCCTTACCTTAAAGAGCTTGAGCGCAGGCACGGGCTGGCGATCTGGGACGACAGCCGCATTCAGCCTGGATCCGATTGGCCCTCCGAGATCGAGCGGGCACTGGGGGAGGCCAAGGTCGCGGTGCTGCTCGTGAGCCAGCCCTTCTTGGCCTCGGATTTCATCATCGACAACGAGTTGCCGCACTTGCTCGCTGCTGCTCGGAAAGAGGGCACTGTCATTCTGCCCCTCATCGTAAGCCCCTGTACCATTGCAGCGCACCCGGACCTCTATCGGTTCCAGGCCGTGAATTCGGCCGAGGAAACGCTCGAGGACATGGACGAAGCGCGGCGCAAAAGGCTGTTCGTAAAGTTGGCTGAGAGCATAAAGGCAGCCATGCTTGCGCCCGTGCAAGAAAGACCGCCACTCCACCCGGACGCGCTCGCGGTCGTCGAAGAGGCTGCGCGCAAGGGCCTGGGCAAGCAACCGGACGAGACCCTGACGCCGTGGGATTGGGCCGCCCTCCATGAGCTCGATCTCTCCTATTCTCAAACCGGTGATGCGGGCCTCCAGCCGCTCGTTAGCGCCACGGCCCTTAAGTCCCTGTTCCTCTCAGGCAACGGTATCGGCGACACCGGTCTTGCCCGAATCGCCCAACTGATTGAGCTTGAATATTTGGACCTTTCGAAGAATTGCTCCATCTCGGACGCGGGGCTCCGCCACCTCCGGGCGCTGAAGTATCTACAGCACCTCGACCTCTCGCACACCGCGGTCAGCGGTACCGGCCTGCCATACCTTCGGGAGTTGAGGGGCCTTTGCGAGTTGCTGCTGCGTGGCACCCGGGTGGACGACGCCGGCCTGTCAAACCTCCAAGCATTGCCAAGACTGTGCAAACTTGACCTTCAAGGCACCCTAATCGGCGATGGGGCTCTGCCCTCACTGGAAACCCTTGTGCAGCTCGAGTATCTCGGCCTTAGGCAAACGAACGTGTCGCGTGAAGGCAAGAATAGGCTCAGGCACAGCATGGCGAGGTGCAGGATCTTGGGGTGAGTGGGCGACCCGCCTCAGCACATCCCTGACGCACGCAAAGCTCATACCTGGGTTGGCGGGATTCAGTTGCAGGTCAAAGGCTGTGGTTTTTGCGGCTTTCTGCTCCTCCCCTGTCAGCCGTGCGAGACTGTCAGTGAACGTGTCGGCGATGCGCATCGCCATCACGCCACCTTGAACACCTTCATTACCTCATCCCCCAGGTGGTTGATGACTTTGACGGCGATGCGGCCGGATTTGGGTTTGGCGAACGGGCGGGAGGTGTCGCCGTGCAGGGTGACCCAGGCTTCTTCGTTGATCTCGGCTTTCAGCGTCGTCTTGAGCGCGCTGTAGGGATCGTTGGCGCCGAGGAAGTAGGCGTGGCGGACGAAGAAGCTTTCCTCGTTGTAGTCGGTGTCGATGAACCAGCAGGCGATGCCGTCGGGGCCGTCGCTGCGGACTTCGCCGGTGTTGGGGTGGAAGACATCCACGCCGTTGACCTTGACCCGGATCTTGCCGTCTTCGGCCGGCAGGATCGTGATGTCCGGCTCGCCGAAGATGACGAACAGGTTGCCTTTCCCGGTGTTCTTGAGGTCTTCGGCCATGTGCAGGTCGGCGTTCATGTGCGCCTTGAGCACGGGGATGCGGCCGAGCTTGCTGAACTCGGTGGCGTGCGCCTCGTAGTTGAAGGCGCAGGCGATCAGCATGTCGAAGTCGGCATCGCCGGCCTCGCGCGCAGCGGCTACCAAGTCGGGGCGGGTGACGGTGCCGAACTCGGGGCCAATGAAGATCGCGGCCCGTTTCTCGGTGCCGGTCTCAGCACCACCCTCGATGTAGCGGCCTTCGGCGCAAACCAGTTCACCGGGCCACGGCTTGAGCGAAGTGAAAGTGATCCGGTCTTCTTTGTGTGCCTGCTGGACGCCGGCGCCTTTGAGGTTCTCTAGGATCATCTGGGGGAAGGACTGCTTTGCGCCGTATTCCGCGCCCGGCTCAGCTACGCGCTGATCATTCGGGTCGATCAGTTCGTCGTTTTCGTCTACGCCCAGCACGCGGTGCGGCGACAGGCTTTCAACTGTGAACGGCCCGGCCACGCGGACCTTCCTGTTGTCCTGGTAGGGCTTGTCGTAGAGGTATTCGAACTCGGCCTTGGCGGCGACGGAGGCGTCAATTTCCTTCTGCCGCGCGATGCGCGCCTGCCACCAGTCGGCGTGGAGTTTCTTCGCTTGCTCAGGCCAGGACTCGTTCGCTTCACGCGGAATCTCCCATTCCTGCCACGGCACATTTCCGTCATTCCCGCGCACGCGGGAATCCAGTTTTTCGGACTCTGGATGCCAGCTTTCGCGGGCATGACGTGGTGTGGTGCGGTCCAGCGACTGGTTGAGCTGTTCGCGCAGGGGTTCCATTGTCTGTTGCCACTTCTCCCAGATGACATCAATCTCCGCGTTGTTGGCGATGGACTTGAGGGTGATGTGCGGCACGCGCTCGTAGACGAAGCCATGGCGAATATTGCCACGCACCGGCTGCGAGGAGGGCATGGTTCGGGTGACTTCGGCTTCCTTGACCTGGCCTTCGCGGGAATCGGCCAGCAGGTAAAACGGATAGCGCGCACCCATGATGCGCGCACGGGCCAGCGCCAGCGCCACGCGCGAGGTGTCAATCGTGATCCAGCGGCGGCCCCATTGCTCGGCAACATAGGCAGTAGTGCCGGAACCGCAGGTGGGGTCGAGCACAAGGTCGCCGGGGTCGGTGGTCATGAGGATGCAGCGCTTTACGGCCTCGGTCGCCGTCTGTACCACATAGATTTTCGGATCAGTTCTACTCTGAACTCCGCCTACGTCTAGCCAGACATTGGTTCTCGGATAGATCGCAAAGTCGTCGAGCAAGCGAACGTAGCGGATAGACTTCCCCTCTTGGATGACACGCTCCGATTTCGCCACTCTTGCTAACCCTGGCACCGTCGTCTTCCAATGTAATCCTGTTGGTGGAGTCCAGGTCGCGCCTCTAAACGCGAAAGATTGATCCGAATTAGCCGACGCGCCTTGCGACGTCAGATCAGCCGACGTCGCAAGGCGCGTCGGCTCAATTGATGAATTCGCTAGTGCTCCGATCGTTGATGCTGGTTTGTATTTCGAGGCCCCTTCGTAACCAGCCTCCTTAGCGTCGTAGAGACCTCGATACTTTGGTGCTGCTGATTTCGAATACCACACCAAGTAGTCACAGACCGAAGAGAGGTAGCTGCCCGAGAATCCAGTTGTCTTGGCATACGCGATCAGTGCCACACAGTTGTCTTCCCCAAACACCTCATCCATCACCCCGCGCACCCGATGCACGTTTTCATCGCCAATCTGCACGAAGATCGAACCCGACTCCGTCAACAAGTCACGGGCCACCGTCAACCGATCACGGAGGTAGGTGAGGTAGCTGTGGATACCATCCCGCCACGTATCGCGAAACGCCTTCACCTGCTCCGGCTCGCGGGTGATGTGGTCGGCCTTGCCGTCCTTGACGTCGCGGCTGGTCGTGCTCCACTGGAAGTTGCTGTTGAATTTGATGCCATAGGGAGGATCGAGGTAGATGCATTGCACCTTGCCGCGCAGGCCCTCACGCTCGGCGAGGCTCGCCATCACCTGTAGACTGTCGCCGAGGATCATGCGATTTGACCAGTTCTGCTCGTGCTGTTAGCGATGAAGTAAAAATGACCCACTGCGATGATTGAAAATTGACCCACCTGTTCCTAGGCTTGGCTCTTTTTTGGGGGAGCCATGCTGACAGAGGAGGACGCAGTGGAGATTAAAGTATTA
>JBOIDF010000076.1:0-17728 GCA_050740455.1 Gammaproteobacteria bacterium
CTCGATCCTCGCCGAACGAATGGCTGAAATGTGATGCGCACCATGATTCGTCACGTAATTAGTTTGTTCACGCAGTTTTCAATAATCGGCTTTGTCGCGGCGCTCGTCGCCTTGCCTGTGTTTGCCCAGGAGGCACTCAACTTCGCGTCCAAGCGATTCACCGAGTCTTACATCCTGGGTGAAATCGTCACCCAGACCGCGCGGAGCGCGGACGAGACGCCAGTTTTTTACCAACCAGGTGTGGGCAACACGGCAATTTTGTTCGCAGCGCTGCAAACCGGCAGCGTCGCGGCTTACCCGGAATATACCGGCACAATCGCTCGCGAGTTGTTGAAGATAGAAGATGCGAGCATCGCGGAAATCAATCGCAAGCTCGCGCCGCTTGGGCTCGCTGCCAGTATTCCGTTCGGCTTTGCCAACAACTACGCGCTCGCGATGCCGGAGGCAGAAGCAAAAGAGCTCGGTATCGTCACGATTTCAGACCTCGCGGATCACCCGAAGCTCGAGCTGGGTCTCTCGCAGGAGTTCCTGCAACGCAACGACGGCTGGCCGCTCGTCAAAACTCGATACGAGCTGCCGTTTGCCGCGCCGCGCGCCATTGATCACGGCCTCGCATACGAAGCGCTTGCCGCGCGCGAAATTGACGTGATGGACATTTACTCGACCGACGCGAAGATCGCCAAGTACAAGCTGCGCGTGCTCCGCGATGACCGCACGGTATTTCCGGCGTACGCGGCCGTGCTGCTACATCGCGCCGATCTGCCACAGCGTTGGCCAAAAACCTGGGCCGCGTTGCAGAGTCTCGAAGGCAAGATTACTGCGGCGGAAATGACCGAGATGAATGCCGCGGCCGAACTCGAAGGCCGCGCGTTCGCACCAATCGCCGAGGAGTTTTTGCACGCAGGATCACCTTCGCGCGCCGCGAGCCGGGATCGAAGTTTCGGCGATCTTCTATTCGGCGGGGATTTCTGGCGACTGACCCGAGAGCACCTGGCGCTCGTAGTGATTTCGCTTGGCCTCGCATGTCTTGCCGCGGTGCCGCTCGGTATCGTGGCTGCGCGAGTGCCTAAAGCCGCGCAACCCATCCTCTCAGTCGTCAGCGTGATTCAAACGATTCCATCGCTCGCGCTGCTGGCGTTTTTGATCCCGCTCCTGAATCGCATCGGCACGCTACCAGCGCTTATAGCGTTGTTTCTCTACTCGCTTCTTCCGATCGTGCGCAATACCCATAGCGGGCTGACTTCGATCCCGTCCACTCTCCAGGAGTCCGCACGTGCCCTTGGCCTGCCCCCCTTTGCGCGCTTGCGTTTGATCGAGCTGCCGCTCGCCGCGCCCTCGATTGTGGCCGGAATCAAGACCTCCGCGGTGATCAGTGTCGGCACCGCCACGATCGCCGCTTTCATCGGCGCCGGCGGTTACGGTGAACGCATTGTCGCGGGGCTCGCCGTCAACGACAACGCGGTACTGCTCGCTGGAGCGATTCCGGCTGCGGCGCTGGCGCTTCTTATCGAGGGCGGATTCGTACTGCTCGATCGCTGGCTGATCCCGGCGGGATTGCGGCACACCAAATCGCCGTGACAACTAAACGCCAAATGCCTGCGCGGTTTCCAATATGACAACGCCGGTATACTATGGGAAAAAAATGTTATGCAAAGGTCAACGGAATTTAAAGTCGAAAGAGGAAAACCATGAAGGATAAATCCAAAATCACTCGCCGGTCGGTGCTCAAGAGCCTGGCGGCGCTTGCCGGAGTCGCGCTAATTCCCGTGAGCAGGAAGGCATATTCGGCGAAGGCAGCCCAGGCGTCGGTCCAATACCAGGATAAGCCAAAGGGTGACCAGCAATGCGATAACTGTATGCATTTTGAGCCGCCCAGCGCCTGCAAGGTCGTAGAGGGGTCGATCAGCCCCAAAGGTTGGTGTGCAATCTGGGTAAAGAAGCCCTGATCGGAATTTGTCGTCCTGGCTCAACATGGGATCGTTCTTGGGTCGAAACCCCTCAGTGGGCGATTCAATTACGTCCCTGACCACTAACTAATAATCAACGATTTTCGATCCCGTTCTGCCAAGGGCATCGCGGTGTCCGTCCGAGCCTCCCCGGGAGGCCGGACCCCCGGGCCGTCAGAGATGAGACCCATCGTCCCGTCGTTGTTACTTCAGAAGGATATCGTTTTTGACCGCCGCGACTCCCTCGACCGAGCTAGCCAGAGCCGCAGCCCGTTGCCGTTCCGCTTCGCTGTTGGCGAACCCGCTGAGCTGGACCTCTCCCTTGAAGGTTTCCACATTGATCGCAAGCCCACTGACCTGCGGGTCCTGGAGCAGGGTGGTCTTCACCTTGCTCGTCAGCGCCGTATCATCGAGGTACTCTCCGGTGCTTTCCTGGGTGGGGCTCCCCGCACACCCGCCGAATAAGACGACGGCCAGCGCGGCAGCCACTAAACGCTTGTGTTCTATGTTCATCGATAATCTCCTCTCGGACTCCACTCCGCACATTCAAGTATCAAACTCACTCTCCCAATGCGCATGCATCATGGGAGGTCTCGCCACGGCGGCAGACTTCGCAAACCGATGTCACGGCTGCTGGTCGTACACACTGGCCCCATCCAGGCACGAGCAATCCATATGCCGCGTTCCCTCATCCGGGATTAAGGGACATAACTTCAGGGGGTTAAGACTAAGCCTGGCGACAGGACGGATGGCAACGCGGATAGGCGTCGGTAAGAAATACCAAGCCGAGGGAAAGAGTTACAGCGATGGCACGAGGAGACGCGAAAGCCCAGTCTTGCCGGCGCGTGCCGGTCCTCACGCGCATCGCCAGGAGCCTGTCCCTCCCGATCGCGAGTGGGTTTTCAGCGCGGGCCGGCGTCTGAACGGCTATGCCCGCTGCTTCACGTTCTCGTTCACCAGGCTCGCGATGACCCGTATCAACTCCGCAGGCTCGACGGGCTTCGCCAGGTGCGTCTGGAAGCCCGCGCGTAGCGCGCGTACCCGGTCCTTGGGCTGCGCGTTGGCTGTAAGTGCTATCGCCGGGATCTGCGCGGACAGCGGTCTCCGGTGCTCTTTCTCCAAGGCCCGGAGCTTGCCGATCACCGCATAGCCGTCCAGCTCGGGCATCGCGATATCGCAGACGAGCACGTGCGGCGGCGCGCTTTCGAGGCTCTCGGCGAGCGATGCGAGCGCCTCGCACCCCGAGCCCGCGGCGCTCACCTCGGCCCCGCGGCGCGCCAGCACCGTGGTCAGGGCCTCGCGCGCATCCTGTTGATCGTCCACCACCAGCAGCCGCACACCGGCGAGCGAGGGTGTCTGGGCGCCGGAAGCCGCGGCCTCATCTTCTAGCTTGCGTCCTCCCCCTGCCGGCGCCGGTAGGACGGGCGGAACCGCGAGGCCCTCGGCGCGGACTGGCAGATCCACGGTGAACGTGGCGCCCTGGCCTTCGCCGTGGCTTTCGGCCCGGACGTTACCCCCGTGCAACTGGACTAGATAGTGCACTAAGGCTAGTCCGAGACCCAGTCCGCTGTGCCGGCGCTTACTCGAGCTGTCCGACTGGCGAAAGCGGTCGAACACGAAGGGGAGGAGCTCGGGGTCGATCCCCGCCCCCGTGTCGCTCACGACGATCCGCACATGCGGGTCCACGCGCTCGATGTGCAAATGGACACGGCCCCCGCGGGGCGTGAACTTGATGGCATTGGAGAGCAGATTCCAGAGGACCTGCTGTAGACGCCCGGCGTCACCCGTGATCGATCCCGCATTCGGGTCGATGAGCGTGTGGATCTCGACCCCACGGGCCTCTGCGGCCGAACGCACGACGTCCAGCGCCGCTTCGGCCACGGCCGCGGGGTCGAGGGCTCGGACTTTGATCTGCAACTTGCCGCTGGCGATGCGGGCGGTGTCCAAGAGATCGTCGATCAGCCGCCGTTGCTGATCGACGCTGCGCTTGAGGAATGCGGTGGCCCTCGCGAGGGCCGCGGCATCCGGCTCGGGTGTGGTCTCCAGGATGTTCAGCCAGAGGACTATCGCGTTCAAGGGCGTGCGTAGCTCGTGCGAGACCAGGGCCAGGAAGTCGTCTTTCGCGCGGTCGGCGGCCTCGGCCCGCTCGCGCAATCGACGCTCCTCGGCATACAAGGCCTCACGCTCCATCTCGGACTCCTTGCGGGCGGTAATGTCCCACGCCAGACCGATGCCGTAAAGAGGCTGACCCTGCTCATCCCGATAGACCCTGCCCCGGTCCGCAAGCCAGCGCACCATTCCATCCGGCCGAATAATGCGAAGCTCTTCTATATAGTCCGTGTCTTCCCGGGCCGCGCGGGCCACGGTCTCCGCCACGCGCCCGCGATCCTCGGGATGGACGGCGTTCAAAAACTGCTCATAGTTGGCGAACGAGGACCCGGAGGGCAGACCGCACAGCGCCCCGAGCTGATCGCTATAGATCGCCATCCCGGTTTCAAAATCGCGGTAGTGATAGCCCATTTGCGCGGTGGTCATGGCCAGGCGGAGCCGTTCCTGGCTCTCCTTGAGCCCTTCCTCGGCCAGCCGGGACCTCTGCATTTCTGCCTGTAACGCCGCATTCGCCTGCTCCAGCTCGGCGGTCCGTTCCTGCACCCGGCGCTCGAGCAGCTGGTTGAAATTCGACAGTGCCTCGCGGTCCCGCTTGCGCTCGAGGGTGTAGCGGATCGCGCGCTCGAGAGCCGCGGCGTCGATCCGATCCTTCAGGAGGTAATCGGCTGCCCCCGCCCGCATCGCCTCGACGTCGACCTCGAAGGCGCTGTGCCCGGTCAGCACGATGAAAGGGGTCCCGAAGTCCTCGGCCGCCGCCCGGCGCAGGAGATCGAGCCCGGTGCACTCGCCGAGCCGGTAGTCGAGCAGACACAAGTCGTGCGCACGGCGCGCCAGCGCGCTAAGACCGGCCTCGTAGCTCGGCGCCCAGTCGAGCTCTACCCGATACCCCGGCACCTCGGCGAGCAGCTCGCGGGTGAGACGGTAGTCGTCCTCGTCGTCCTCGACGAGCAGCACCCGGATCGAAGGCGCCTCTGCCTCAGCCTGCATCCGGATCTCCCGGCAGCTCGACGATATCGAGCCAATACCTCCCCAGGGTCTTGATGATCTTTACCAGCGCCTCGAAGGTGACGGGCTTCTGAATATACGAAGCCGCGCCGAGATCATAGCTGCGGTAGATGTCCTCCTCCTCCTTCGAGGTGGTGAGGACGACGATGCGGATGCGCTTGAGATTCGGGTCCGCCTTGATCTCCGCGAGCGCCTCCCGCCCGTCCTTTTTGGGCATGTTGAGATCGAGGAGGATCAAGCCCGGGCGCGGGGCCGCCGCGGGATCGCTGTATCGACCCCGGTGATGGAGATAATCCATCAACTCGGCCCCGTCTTCGAGGAAGCGCAGATCGTTGCGCAGGCGGGCGTCGCTGAAGGCCTCCCGGGTCATCAGGCGGTCGTCGGCATCGTCGTCGGCCATGAGTATGGTGACGGATTTGCCCTGTGGTCTCATGCCGGGTGCTTCTCCTGTGTGATTGCTAAGGTGACGATGAAGGTGGCCCCGTGCCCGGGGGCACTGTGCGCGCTGATGGTGCCGCCGTGGCGGGTGACGATCTTGCGGCAGATCGCGAGCCCCATCCCCGTGCCCTCGTACCCATCGCGGCCGTGCAGGCGCTGGAACAGCTCGAAGATGCGCTCGCTATAGACCTCCTCGAAGCCGATGCCGTTATCCCGCACTTGGATCTCGCAGCGGCGCGGGCCGGGTGCGGGCCCCTCGGGCCCCTCAGCGGGCGGGTCGCTCGGGTCGAGCAGTCTGCCCTCGATCCGCACCACGGGCGGCTCACCCTGCCGATGGAACTTGAGCCCGTTGCCGATGAGATTCTGCAGCAACTGGCGCATCTGCAGCGGTTCGGCCTCGATGGCGGGAAGCGCCCCGACTTCCACCCGCCCGCCCGTATCAAGCATACGTCCCTCCAGATCGGAGACCACCTCTTGCGCAACCTCGGCGAGGTCGACCGTCACGAAGGCTCGGGCCTTGGTCGTCACCCGCGAGAAGCTCAAGAGGTCGTTGATGAGTCGGCGCATGCGCACCGCGGCGGCGAGCATGCGCGCGAGGTAATCGCGCCCCTGTTCGTCCAGGGCCTGATCATACTTGGTCCTGAGCCGGTTGCCAAAGGCCTCGATCTTGCGGAGCGGCTCCTGGAGATCGTGGGAGGCGACCGCGGCGAAGTCCTGCAGCTCGCGGTTCGAGGCGTTCAGATCCGCCGTGCGGCGCCTGAGGGTGGTGGCCATGGTGTGAAAGGCCTGGTCCACCCGGGCGATCTCGTCCTCGCCGCCGAGCGCCGGGAGCGGCGCCTCACCCTCGGCCAGGCGCTCGGCGTTTTGCACCATGACGTTAAGACGCCGGCTGATCCCCCGGCTGAAGGCATAGGTCAGCCCCAGGCCGAGGAGGAGGCTCGCCGCGGCCCCCGTGCCCAGCCACCAGTCCTCGCGCCGCCACCGCGCTTCCGCCGCTCGGTCGCGCGCCCCGTCCAGCTCGTGCTGCCGCTGCAAAAAAGTATCCATCTCTCGGCGCAGCTCGCTCATGCGTTCCTGGCCGGTGCGGGCCTTAATCGCAGCGACCGCCTGCTCCGGCTTTCCCGACTGCATGAAACCGTTCAACTCGCCGAGGAAGCCGAGCAGCGTGCTCGCGTCATCGGCTATCCGATTGATGCGCAACCGTTGTCCCGGGTCCCCGACCAGGGCTTGTAACGCTGCTATCTTTTGGGGCAGAAACCGGACGGCCTCCTCGTAGGCTTGGACGAAGCCAGGGTCGCCGGTGATCACGAACCCGCGCATATCGTTATGGGCCTCGAGCAGGAGGCGTTGGGTGTGCCCGGCCTCGGCCACGACCTCTTTGGTATCGGAGAGCGACCGGTGGTCCTCCTGCCCTTCCTCGCGGATGTGGAGGACGAGGCCGATGAACGCCCACTGCAAGAGTAAAGGGATCGCGATGAGGACCACCCCCTTCCTGAACATGGACAGGTTGGCGCCCATCAGTCGCCGGCTCGCTTTTCGGCGGCTGGCTTGCGGTGCTGCGCTCGCGCCGGGAAGCCCGAGAGTGCTGCATCGCCATCCATTGGGGTCATCGCAAGAGATCCGATCACGCTCCTCATGGCGCGCCATGGATACCATCGATCGGCGCATGAAATCAAGCGGTAGGGCGCAGTCCCTTGCCCGTTATCGATTCCAGCTCGATGCGGCTCGATCCGGCGTCGCAACCGTGGTACTCATTGCTTCTCCAGCGATATTTTCGTCTACTTGCGCCAACTTACCGAAGGAGGTGTGTCATGTACCTGGACCCGGCCGCTCTTATCGCCATTATTGCAGGCATTTTGATCCTCGTCCGTCCCGCTTTGTTGAATTACATCGTCGCCCTCTATCTCATCATCATCGGGGTTCTGGGGCTGATGCGCTAGCAGCGCAACCCCGCGCCTCTCCACGTCCCTGAGGCGCCTCGGTTAAACATGGGCGGGTTGTGCGTTTCACTGTTTCCCTCGGAGCGCTGGACGCAACGCACCGAGGCGTAGCATGGCTCCAGGACCTGGCCGGGAAACAGACCAGGATGGGATTACCGTTTCGCGCCGTAACATTTTACGGACCATAGCGAGGGGAGCCGCCAGTTCGTCGGCATGCGGCTCTTCGACCGCTCCTACCTGTAAAACCTACAGGGGTACAGGTAACTATTACCCACACCATCCTACCGGGCCGATCTCAGCATGGCGTGGCATCGTGCAACGTACTGAATATAAGCGCGTATTGATCCTGGACCCGGTATGGCGCGGATGTTGACGAACCTACCGTGACTGAGAACCGATAGTCAGCCGACCTTTCAGTGGGGCACCGACATGAATTGGAACGAGATCACCGATAGGCTCTTCAAGAGAGAATGCTTAGCCGTGGAAACGTATCAACAGGCGTTGCGCAAAGAACGGCAAGAATCGGGGCGGCGCGCGGAGTTTCAAGAACTAGTCACCATCCTTAGAGACCATCAGCAGGCGGCCTCGCAGCTCGAGGCCCGGATCCAGCAGCCGGAACGCAGGGTGGCCCAAAACTTCGGGGGGTGGGGTACCTGGTCCAAGGTCGTGATGGGAGCGGCAAACGTCTTTGGCGACAAGATGGTGCTCAGGGCCTTGAAGGCAGGTGAGGAGTCCGGCTTGAAGCGCTATCAAGAGGTGCTGGAGGCTAGCGCGCCGGCGGAGCTGAAGCCGCTGTTCCTGGAGCGGCTCGCGAAGCAGCAAGCGCATATACGGATATTGGACGAGCTCATGTCCCAAGGCACCGAAGGCACTGAATCTAAGCGAACCTCTACCCGAATTTGATCTCGATCAGCGGAAGATCTGGTAGGCGCCTGCCCTCCTGTTCCTGCCGGCCGCTGGGCGGAGAGCCAGCGTGCGCGGAAGAGAAAAGCCCAGCCTACGGGGGCTGTTGCGCCGCTGCATGTCCTGGAGGACCTGCGGCGCGTTCAGCGTAAGCGCGCTCTGCCGCCTCGCGGCGCGGGTGCTGATAGAAAAAGCGTATCATTTCCTTAGCCGCATCGGGCCCTTTAGGATCGGTATACGAGCCACTGGAACTCCCACCCGACCATGCGTGGCCGGCCCCGTGGACCCACCACTGCTCTAGGAGGGCCTTCCCGTTCGCGTCGTGGTAGATGGCGCGGGTGTAGGCATGGCCATCAGGCACTTGTCCCCGCTGGACGGTTACCTGCGGATCCGTCCCTGCCTTGTTGTGGGCTCCATCCCGGGCGTGGATCGTTGTCCATTGTGCGATCACCTGGTCGCCGTTGCGCGGGTGTACCTTTGTATCCCGATCCCCGTGGAACACGATCGTTGGGACGACCAGCGAGCATCGCTCCGCCCCTGGCACACCGACGTCTCGCGGGCGGCCAGGGGTCGGCCCGCCCTGCTTCATCGCAGTCAGGGCGGAAGGAAGGTCGTGGGCGACAGCGTAGGGAAGCCCCGAATGGATGCCGACAGCCGCATAGAGATCGGTGTAGGTCATCCCCATGATCGCGGCCATCGCCCCGCCGGCTGATAGTCCAGCGACGTAGACCCGCCGTGCGTCGACAGGGTAGGTGCCGATGATTCGGCGGGTGATACCGGCAATGATGGATGGCTCTCCCTGGTCGCGGTGCTGGTCAGCCGCATTGAACCAATTCCAACACTTCGACCCATTGGCGGCGGGCGCCTGGGCGGGATACACCACGAAGCACTGGTGTTCTTCGGCGAGCACATTCATGCCGGTACCGGCGGCGAAATCGTCGGGGGTCTGCGTACAGCCATGGAGCATAACGACTAAGGGCAGCGTTTGCCCATGGTAGCCAGTGGGAATGTAGAGCTTGTAGGTGCGAGTTCCCGCCTGATTGGTATAGGAGCCGGTGAGGAACCGCTCCCCGGGCACCACGTCGCATGCCCGGTCTGGAGCGGGGGCGGGACGCGATGCCGGCTCGGAGTATCCCCACCCATGCGGACGCCGTAGGGCGCGGAAGCGTGTCGATGGCCCGTGAGCACGCCCTGGACGTGCATCAGCACTACCGGGCGAAGGGAGGGAGTCGGCATCAAGGACATGGAAGGTGCCCTCGATGGGCGCATCCGTGGTCGGATCGGGGGAATCGGCCGCAGCGTCCGGCCGGAGGATGCCCCGCAGCGTGCGTTGAATCGTGACGGTGGCCTCAAGGAGCCCGCGGGCGCGAATCAGGCGGGTGGCATCGAGCATCCCAGCGCGCATTGTCTCATTCATATCCATACCTCGCTGTGCTGATTAGTGGATCCGATCGGCTAAGGCAGCCTTGACTGCCGCACTCGCGTGCAAGGCACCCAATACGGTGACGGAATCGATGGTGGCGCGAGCCAGTTCGGGGGACACATCCTGGGCAATGCGGACCAGGCCGAGGACTTGGATCTGGAGCTTCTGTCCGGCCGCCTGCACGGTCTCAAGGTCCTGGCGGCTGAAATCCTGCAGGCCGAGAACCAAGGTCTTGCGAGCCACAGTTAGTTTCACTACCTCGGCATGCGTTATCAGTTGGTTGCGTATCGCAGTGCGGATGAAGTCAGTGCGGTTGGAATAAAACCCTTCGTGGACCAACAAGTCGATCTGCCCCAGATCGATGAACCCGAGGTTAATCGTAATTTTCTCGCTGTCGCCTACTTTCGACCGCAGATCATGCACGCTCATACAACCTCCTTGACATCTATATACCATCCACATAGATGGTATTGTAAACAACAGCGTTGCAATGTCAAGAGAGTCGAGCCCATAGTTTGGAATTCGAAGCGGCCCCCGCATGCCCCTGATCGCGCTGCGCTCCCTCTGGGAATTTTCTCACATCGCGGTGAGAGAGATGGTTGACTCCCCCCTCCGGCGACCTAAAATCATATTTCCTTGTTGCTACTAGTTGCCGTCCTGCAGCGAATCAGCGATGAAGCGCGCCAAGCGACGTAGCCAGTCCTCCACAACGGCCCGGACGTCATCTACCTCGCCAGCCGATAGGGACCACGAGAAACAGTCGGAAGAGGCTTTGATGAGCCACTCTCCTAAGAATACCCAGGGCTTTGATTTCCCTAGCGGCGGCGAGATGGGCACGCTCATCCGCGAGCACAACTGGTCGACGACGCCGCTCGGTCCCGTGGAGACGTGGCCGCAGAGCCTCAGGAGCGCGGTCAGCATCCTGGTGTCTTCGAAGGCGCAGATCGTCCTCTTCTGGGGTCCCGAGCTCATCGCGATCTACAACGATGCCTATGCGCCGGTGTTTGGCGCGAAGCATCCGTGGGCACTCGGTCGTCCTGCGCGCGATTGCTGGAGCGAGGTGTGGCACGTCATCGGACCGTTGTTCGAGGGCGTGGTCAGAACGGGTGAGGCGTTCTGGGCGAAGAACCACCCCTTCTTTCTCCGCCGGCAGGGGTTCCTCGAAGAGACGTTCTTCGACGTCTCGTACGATCCGGTCCGCATCGAGGGCGGCGTCGGCGGAATCTTCTGCATCGTCAGCGATCAGACCGGGCGCGTTCTCGGCGAACGCCGCCTCCGCACGCTGAAAGAGCTCGGCACGAGGACGGCGGACGCGAAGAGCGCCGAGGAAGTCTTCCGCGAGGCGGCGGCCGCTCTGGCGACGGATCCGGCCGACCTTCCCTTCTCGCTGCTGTACCTGTTCGATGGCCCGGGGCTGCGCGCGGAGATCGTCGGAGTCGTGGGCATCGAGCTCGACGATCTCGCCTCCAGAGACATCGCGGTCACCGAGGTCGAGGCCCTCGCATCCACTCGCGACGGCCGGGCTGCCGAGGTCGAGACCAGGGTCTTCGTCATCGAGGCGCCGGAGACCGCCGCCGAGCGGGCGCTGGTGCTCCCGATCTCGTCGGGAACACAGATCGTGGGCGCGCTGGTCGCCGGCGTGAGCCGGTTCCTCCGCCTGGCCGGCGACTACCGCGACTTCTTCGACCTGGCCGCCGCGCGCATCTCGGCGGCGATCGCGAATGCGCGCACGCACGAGGCCGAGCGCAGGAGGGCGGAAGCGCTGGCCGAGTTGGACCGCGCCAAGACCTCCTTCTTCAGCAACGTCAGCCACGAGTTTCGAACGCCGCTGACACTGATGCTTGGGCCGATCGAGGACCTCAAAGCCCAATTTGGCCGGTCCGATTCGGCGATCTCGATGGCGCAGTATCAGCAGATCGACCTAATGCATCGCAACAGTCTCCGCCTGCTCAAGCTGGTCAACACCCTGCTCGATTTTTCCCGCATCGAGGCCGGGCGGGTCCAGGCCGTCTATGAAGAGACCAACCTGGCCGCTCTCACGGCCGAGCTCGCCAGCGTGTTCCGTTCCGCCATCGAAAAGGCCGGACTGAAACTCATCGTCGATTGCGAGACTTTGCCCGAGCCGGCCTACGTGGCTCCCGAGATGTGGGAGAAGATCGTTCTGAATCTCCTTTCGAACGCCTTCAAGTTCACTTTTCAGGGCGAGATCGAAGTCAAGCTCCTACAAACGGGAAAGCGCGTGGAACTTTCCGTTCGCGACACGGGCACGGGCATTCCTGAAGACCAACTCCCGAAGATCTTTGAACGCTTTAATCGTGTCCCCGGCGCGCAAGGCCGTACCCACGAAGGCACCGGCATCGGGTTGGCGCTCGTTCAAGAATTAGCGCGGCTCCACGGCGGTTCAGTCTCAGTTGAAAGCACCTATGGCAAAGGAAGCACATTCCGCGTGTTCATCCCCCTGGGCAAAAGCCATCTTCCCCATAAGCAGATCGGTGCGCCACGCACACCGAAGACGACTGCGTTGGGCGCCGCACCATTTGTTGAAGAAGCGCTTCACTGGTTGCCAGATGAGTCGGTCATCAGTAGTTCAGTTGACGGAGACCTTCCGCCCGCCACCACAACTACGGGCGACGGACCAATGAGCACTGACCGGGCCCGAATTCTCCTCGCCGACGACAACGCCGACATGCGCGGCTACGTGCGACGCCTGCTTTCCAGTCAAGGCTACGAAGTCGAAGCGGTCGCGGATGGCGAGGCGGCGCTGCACGCGGCTCGCGCCCATCCGCCCGGCTTAGTGCTCACCGACGTGATGATGCCCAAGCTGGATGGGTTTGGCCTTGTGCGCGAACTGCGGAATGACCCGCAAACGCGTGGCGTTCCCATCATTCTCGTTTCTGCCCGGGCAGGGGAGGAATCGCGTGTGGAAGGGTTCGGAAAAGGCGCTGACGACTATCTGATTAAACCATTCGGCGCCCGTGAGTTACTGGCGCGTGTGTCAGCTCGTCTGGAGCTTGCTCGGCTGCGGGGACTGGCCGAAAAGGAATTGCGGCAGGCGCGTGATTACGCCGAAGCCATCATTCACACCGCGCCCGACCCGCTGGTGATTTTGGAGGCCGACCTGCGCGTCCATACAGCCAATGAGGCATTCTATCACACCTTCAACGTCTCTCCGGCGGAAACCGAGGGCCGCTTGATTTATGCATTAGGCAACGGCCAATGGAACATTCCCAAGTTGCGGGAACTGCTGAAAGACCTCGTCCCTCGGAACAGGTTCTTCGACGACTTCGAGGTCACGCACGACTTTGCCACCATCGGCCACCGCACCGTGCTGCTCAACGCCCGGAAGCTGAGCGGTATCGCCGGCGCGCCCGCGAGAGTTCTCCTGGGCATCCAGGACATCACCGAAATCTTGCAGTTCCAGGATACGGCGCGCAAAAGCCAGATCCGGTATCAGGCACTCGTCGAAGCCTCCGCGCAAATCGTCTGGACGACCGATGCCACCGGCGCCGTGGTAGAAGATTCTCCGTCGTGGCGGGCCTTCACCGGCCAGACATACGAGCGATCGAAAGGCTTAGGCTGGCTCGACGCCCACCATCCCGACGACCGACGGCGAATAAGTAAACTGTGGCAACGCGCAGTCGCGGAACGCGTTCCGGTGGAAACCGAATACCGCCTCCGGCACGTCGGCGGCGAATGGCGCTGGACGGCGGTGCGAGCCGTGCCCGTGTTGAATCCCGACGGCTCAGTGCGCGAATGGGTCGGGATGAATCTCGACATCACGGGGCGCAAACGCGCTGAAGAGGCTTTGCGCGAGAGCGAAGCGGCGTTGAAGGAAGCCGATCGTCGCAAGGATGAGTTTCTCGGGATGCTTGCACACGAATTGCGGACCCCGTTGTCGGCGATCTCGAACGTGACCGAAATCCTGGGGCAGCAGCGCACCTCCGATCGTGAGACCACGCGACTCCAGTCAATGCTCACTCGCCAAACCCGGAACCTGACCCGCATGGTCGACGATTTGCTGGATATCTCGCGTATCACCTCCGGCAAGATCCGGCTTGAAAAGGACCTGATTGCGCTCAGCCCCTTGATCAGTCGCGCCGTCGAGAACACACGCTCGTTGATGGAGAGTCGCCGGCACGAGCTCATCGTATCCGAACCGGATGCTCCCCTCCGGATCGAGGCGGATGCGACCCGGCTGGAGCAAATCCTGGTGAATCTCTTGAGCAACGCAGCCAAGTATACAGAACCAGGCGGTCGCATTCACTTGACGGCCAAGCAAGAGAGTGGAGGGGTGTGTCTGAGGGTGCGGGACAACGGCATCGGGATTTCGGCCGAGATGCTGACGCGTGTTTTCGAGATGTTTACGCAGGTCGACCAATCTCTCGAACGCACGCAAGGGGGATTGGGAATTGGGCTCTCGCTTGTCCGAAGGCTCGTCGAACTGCATGGAGGGACCGTCCATGCCACCAGCGCCGGCGTGGGCCAGGGCAGCGAGTTCATCGTGCGATTACCCTTAGGAACGGTGCCCCAGCAAGACCAGGGTGCGCAAGAAACAGCGATCGCGCCAGTGCAGCCGGCGATGGGAACGGCACGGCGCATCCTCGTCGTGGAGGACAACCAGGACGCTGCCGAAAGCCTCGCGGCCGTGATAGAGCTGATGGGCCACGAGGTTCGTTCGGTCCATAACGGCGCGAGCGCCCTCGAAACTGCGGCCGCGTTTCGTCCCGATGTGGTGCTGCTGGATATCGGCTTGCCCGACATCAATGGGTACGCGGTGGCGCCTCGCCTAAGACAGCAGTCTGGACTCGAACGGATTGCGCTCGCGGCGCTGACCGGATGGGGTCAGGAAGAAGATCGACTTCGTGCTCGCACCGCCGGGTTTGACCAACACTTCGTCAAGCCTATCGATGTCGACATCCTTCGCGCTTGGCTCGCCTCTCTCGATCCCGCTTGAAGGCACGCCATCCTCAAATCAACACGCGCTCGCCGAGGAAATACCCGGCACCGCGATGCGCGCATAGCCTTGATCGCAGAAGCGCGCGATCCGACCCGCGAGGAAATATCCCAAGGATACAGCCCGGCATCAAATACATCCCCAGCGCAGGGGTGCATGCCTTCGCTGCACCATATGCTTTAACTGGCGACTCGGGTAAACCGTGCAGCTTGCCTAGGTAATTTTTACGGATTAGCCCGCCGAAATTCGAAGCCGATCCCGCTCGATCGATTGTTGTAGGCCTTTGATAACACGTTGCTATCAGTGCGACCCCTTATGGTCGATGAATCTGGTACGGTCGATGCTGAACCAGGGTATGTTAGCTCGATTTAATCTTGTAGGAGGATAGCAAAATGAACGATACCAGAGCCGAAGAACGCGCGGAGCGCGATCTTATACAGTCCCTATGGTGGGCCCTGGCGTTAGGATTAACTGTTATTCTAGGCGCCCAGATTTACAATAGCGTTTCCTGGGAAATCTACAAGGAGGCGCAGGGATGTGAGGTCACGGAGTATCTAGACGAGTCGGATTGGACACCGGAAGCCTCAGCATGGTCATGCGCGGATGGCAGTACGCATTTTCGATAGATCGCGTTCCTACCGGGCGCGGGAGCATCTCCATGAGACCTGGTGTAATTTCCTCTATCGCCAAGTGCAAGCCGCGAAGGGTTCCGTAGGTAAACTAGGTTCCACGGAATGCGATACCTCGCTCTGGCGTGTGACTACGACCGCACCCTGGCCACCAACGGGCAAGTCGATGCAACAACGATAACGGCTTTAGAGCGCCTCCTTGCCTCAGGAAGGCGGCTGCTTCTGGTGACCGGCCGCGAGCTTGAGGATCTTGTGGCTATATTTCCGCGGCTCGATCTGTTCGATTGGGTGATCGCCGAGAACGGCGCTTTACTATACCGACCTTCCACGCGTGAGGAGAAGCTTCTCGCGGATACACCGCCACCCGAGTTTATCGCCACGCTTCACGAACGAAATGTGCCGTTGTCCGTCGGACGAGTGATCGTCGCCACGTTCGAACCGCACGAGACTACGGTACTCGAAGTCATTCGAGATCTCGGGCTCGAGCTGCAGGTGATCTTCAACAAGGGCGCGGTAATGGTTTTGCCTTCGGGCGTGAACAAGGCCACCGGACTTGCCGCGGCGCTCGAGGAGCTGAAGCTTTCGGCGCATAACGTAGTGGGCGTGGGAGATGCCGAGAACGATCATGCGTTTCTGCAGCTCTGTGAATGTTCGGCAGCCGTAGCAAACGCGTTGCCGGCGGTTATGGATCGCGCCGACTTCGTCACCCGAGCCGATCACAGTGCGGGTGTGTGCGAGCTGATCGATGAGATATTGAAGGACGATTTGCGTAGCCTCGCAGGCAAGCTTGTACGTCACCATCTTCATGTTGGTTCGCGTCCCTCCGGCGAGGAGGTTCGTATTCCTCCCTACGGCATAAACCTGCTGGTGGCCGGGTCGTCGGGAGGAGGAAAATCCACGCTGGCGAGGGGTTTACTGGAACGCTTTAGCGAAGGTGACTATCAATTCTGTGTCATCGATCCGGAGGGCGACTACGAGGATCCGGACAATGCGCTCACGCTGGGTGATTCCCATGACGCACCGAGCGTCGATGAGGTGTTGCAGGTATTGGATGACCCGGGGCGCAATGTCGCAGTCAATTTAGTAGGCTTGCCGCTCGAAGAGCGCCCGCGGTTCTTCAGTGCATTGATTTCGCGCCTGCAAGATCTGCGCGCCCGCACCGGGCGGCCGCACTGGATCATGCTGGACGAGGCTCATCATGTGCTGTCGGCGGGCTGGGAGCCGGCCGAGATCACGCTGGCCCAGGGCTTTACCAGCATGGTGTTCATTACCGTCCATCCTAAATCGGTGGCTTTCGCGGTGTTGAAATCGGTGGATCTCGTAATCGCGCTCGGTAAAGACTCGGCCGAGATGCTTGATGAGTTTGCGGAATGCGTCGCGGAAGGCCCACCTGCCTCCGATTCCTTGGAGACCAGCTCCGGACAGGCGTTGCTATGGCAACGGTATACGGGTGATGCGCCTTTTTGCTTCCTTCCTGAGGAGAGCCGCGGCGAACAGCGCCGGCATCGGCGTAAGTACGCCGAAGGCGACCTAGGGGAGCGTAGTTTCTATTTTCGAGGTGCGCAAGGCGAGTTGAATCTACGCGCCCAGAATCTCATTGTCTTTAGTCAAGTCGCCGAGGGAGTCGATGACGCCACGTGGGTCTATCATTTGCGCAACGGCGATTACTCGCGCTGGTTTCGGGAAGTGCTCAAAAATCAAGCTCTCGCCGCCGAGGTCGCGCGTATCGAGCAGTCCGAGAAGTTGTCTCCCGCCGGGGAGAGCCGCGCACGAATAAAGGGCATTATTGAGCAACATTACACCCTGCCTAGCTCGGCCGGCGCATCGGGCTCCGATAACAGGATCTAAGTACCGTTATATCTTGGAGCAAGTTTTCAAAACGGATAATCCCATTCTCCCGAGCTTAGACGAGGAAGGAACAAAATCATAGACTTGTAGCTCTCACCCCATCCTCTTACAAGGGGAAGGGAATCCCCGGAGTGGGCCGCCCAAGACGAGCGACCGCTGATGCGATACGGCACATTGCGTGCCCATGCTTAGAGTGGAAACACGGACCGTGGACAAGAGCGGCGATTGATTGCCCTCCCTCATCCCAGCGAAAGCTTGTATGCAGAAAATCGGCGTCGGCCCCTTTGCCGATATGACGAACGGTTGCAACCACGTACAATGAATTAGAGAAACGATGCACCAGTCCACGGGGGTCTCGCCGGATTCCGGTAAATCACTTACTCCCCGGGTGCACGATAACCCGGCAGCTTAGTAGTCTGGTTCATAAATTCGGCAACGTATGATTTCATGCTGCGAGACGCCAGGGAACCGGCTCGACCACGAATTTTTTGATGAGCCTGGCGAGGTCGTCTCGCGTGAATCGCCACTCGAAG
>JBOIDF010000077.1:0-17315 GCA_050740455.1 Gammaproteobacteria bacterium
ACCCCGCTATTTCAAGAATAACCTGCCTGCTACGCGGCACTACGTTTCAGGCACCATCCAAGTCCGGCCATTGATTCTCCTGAGGTTTTTCCTATTCGCTCAGCTTGGACTGTAGAAGACGAGCTAGACATCACCTTAGGAAAGGGAAACCACGACCGCTTCAATGAGGCCGCGGCGATTCGCCGCGGAAAATTCCTTATATATAAGGGGGTCCTGCGACTCCTTTATAGCTTCAATGAGGCCGCGGCGATTCGCCGCGGAAAATCCCACTCCCGGCAGATTCTGAACGCAAAAAAACCGCGCTTCAATGAGGCCGCGGCGATTCGCCGCGGAAAATGACATGGTATGGCGCATCAATCGCTGGATCAGGGATGCTTCAATGAGGCCGCGGCGATTCGCCGCGGAAAATTTCCAACGTAGGAATTCCATCATCTTGCCATGTAGGCTTCAATGAGGCCGCGGCGATTCGCCGCGGAAAATAAAGTCCTGGCGCTTGGGTGTCGCTGATTAGCCAAGCTTCAATGAGGCCGCGGCGATTCGCCGCGGAAAATCGGTCGATCCGCCGCAACTGAGGGCGGAATACGCCAGCTTCAATGAGGCCGCGGCGATTCGCCGCGGAAAATGGGATCTAGCGCCTTGTACAGCAGAGCCCCCCCACCGCTTCAATGAGGCCGCGGCGATTCGCCGCGGAAAATGATAGATCCAATGCACGTTGCCGCTATGCCCCTCCGGGGGCTTCAATGAGGCCGCGGCGATTCGCCGCGGAAAATATCGGTATATCCGGTGACATCCTCTTGTCCGCGAGAGCTTCAATGAGGCCGCGGCGATTCGCCGCGGAAAATCATCCTCATGATCGTTCGTCGCCTGCCCCTTTGCGACGCTTCAATGAGGCCGCGGCGATTCGCCGCGGAAAATAATACGTCAGCTTGGGGATCGCCCGACACTGGAACGGCTTCAATGAGGCCGCGGCGATTCGCCGCGGAAAATGAATCCACGGCTCCCATTCCACCGGACAAACGCGAGGCTTCAATGAGGCCGCGGCGATTCGCCGCGGAAAATCACATACCGCTTACGGATATCTCCGGCCTTATCTCTGGCTTCAATGAGGCCGCGGCGATTCGCCGCGGAAAATTAATCGCGGCTGCTAGTAATGCCGGGGCAGATATTGTGCTTCAATGAGGCCGCGGCGATTCGCCGCGGAAAATATCGAATAGCATCCAGCGAAAGCTCAAGGACAACCTGGCTTCAATGAGGCCGCGGCGATTCGCCGCGGAAAATGTCCTTGAGCTTTCGCTGGATGCTATTCGATAAATCGCTTCAATGAGGCCGCGGCGATTCGCCGCGGAAAATTCCATCCTGCCAGACGTCCAAAGACCCATTCCAGACGCTTCAATGAGGCCGCGGCGATTCGCCGCGGAAAATTTCGCGAGCGCGCTCATAATCTTCCTCCGTATCGATATGCTTCAATGAGGCCGCGGCGATTCGCCGCGGAAAATAAACTTACCGCCTCTTCCGTGTTCACTTTCCTACTCGCTTCAATGAGGCCGCGGCGATTCGCCGCGGAAAATGTCTTAATGAAGGCCGGACTTATTCTGATATCCTGGCTTCAATGAGGCCGCGGCGATTCGCCGCGGAAAATGGTATGTCAGGGTCTCGTATTAGGCTGCTCATAGCGCTTCAATGAGGCCGCGGCGATTCGCCGCGGAAAATTCCGATGTCCCATCCGTTTTCTCTCCGGCCCGGAACAGCTTCAATGAGGCCGCGGCGATTCGCCGCGGAAAATATCAGCTCCCTCGTGACGGCAACATTGATTTGCTCCGCTTCAATGAGGCCGCGGCGATTCGCCGCGGAAAATTTTGTGTTAACCGTTCCACAGGCGCAAGACGGTGTGCTTCAATGAGGCCGCGGCGATTCGCCGCGGAAAATGACACCTCTTCGAATAACTTTTGGGCCTCATCGAGGCTTCAATGAGGCCGCGGCGATTCGCCGCGGAAAATAGACCTGCTGCGATCCCGCATGGCAGACCGCTTGGCAGGACGTTTTGCGAGCGGTCTTCCGGTCAAGGGTTCACGGGCTGGCCAAAGGTCCGGCATTACGTCACCTTACGACAGTAGTTTCCTAATTGTTAAGGAGGCACTGTATGCGAGCGGTCACTAGGGTTTCTGCCATCACAGAAGCACTCGCAACCGTGAGGCAGCCATGCTACACGATAATAGGCGCGCGTTCGAGGGCCTTGAACTGCTTGCCCAGGCTCACGACCCTCGGCACCACCGTGTCGGCGGACCCGAGATCGAGCATCAGAACGTGATCCTGTTCGTGATGGATGATCTCGTCAAGGGTGGCAACCAGCTCCGCGTGCCGTCGCCGAGTGAGACGGCATTGAAAGACGGAGAGCTGTAGCCATTCTCCGTAGCCGTTCATGAGGGAGAAGATGGCCCGCCAGCGCTTGGGGTCCGAGATGTCGTAGGTCACGATGAACAAGTGCTCGTCCATGGTCTCTCAGCGCGTCGTGAAATTCGGGTACTCGGTGATGTCGCCGAGCAGGAAGCGGCCGAGGAGCCTTGCCTGGACCTCGAAAAGTCTCCGATAGCTCAGGCGGTATCCGAAGACTGGGTGGGTGATCTCGTGGTCGATCCGCCGCTCGAAGGCGGCGATGAAGCGCTTGCGCCCGTCGTTCGTGAGATTCACCGCCCCCGCGGCGGATATGAAATCGGTAGGTTTGACCTCGCCGTTGTTGATGGCTTGGATGACCGCCGAATCCGCCACGAGTGGCCGGAACGGCTCCATCATGTCGAGCGCCAGGGCAGGCCGGCCGTAGCGCGGCTGGTGATAGAAACCCCGGTAAGGGTCGAAGCCGACGGCGGTGAGTGTGACGGTCCAGGTGCGCACCAGCAGGGCATAGGCATAGGACAAGAGCGCATTGACGGGATCGAGCGGCGGGCGGCGGTTTCGCGTCGTGAAATCAAAGGCGAAGCTTGCCGTATCGGGATCGCGTTTGATGAGGTTCGCGAAGGCGCCGAAGTAGCGCGCCGCCGCCGCGCCCTCGAACCCGAGCAAGCTGCCGAGGTCTTGTGCGCGGGCACCTTGATTCGCGTCGTGCTTGAGCTCGGCCACGAGGTGATCCGGCGGTATTTCTTCACGCCAGTTGCGCCGCATCAAGGTGCGGCAGTTCTGGATCTTGGCACGCACAAAACCCTTGCCGAGCGCGAGACAAACCCGCTCGTCGAAGCTCGCCCGATACTGGGCGGTGCGCAGCTCGACGTTCTTGTGGCCGGTCCCCTGGGTATGCCCGAGGAACCAGCCGCCGTAGGAATGCCAGGTGACCGGGATCTCCCGGCTCATCAGCTCGTGCAGGGTGGGTGTGCTAAGGTAAATGTTTCCCATCAACACGACCTGCGAGACATCGATGAGCCTGGCCGTCGTGACGAGGTTGTCGTCCACGAACACTTCCAGGGTTTCCCCGCGCTTACGGATCGATCCCCCGCGCGCTTGCACGTACAGCGGCAAGGCAGTGTCGTGGGCGACGCCGAGGGGACGCGGGCTCGGTCCGCCGCGCTTGAGGAAATTGACCTCGTCGGGGAGGCAGATCCCGACGAGCGAGCAGCGCGGGCACTTGGGACTATCCTGCAAGGGCGGCGGAGTTTGGCCGCCCGCCGCGACGAGCCGCAGACCGTTGACGGCCGCAAGCGTCAGGGCGCGCAATTCCTCGTCGAACTCGACGCGCACGCGCTCGCGCGAAGCCGCGAAATAGAGGATGCCTGCCTCGCATTGGTAGCCGTGCTCCTCCAGGATCATGCCCTGCACGCAGAGCTGCACCCGCTCCGGGTCGTAGGCGCCCTTCGCCACATGCGGCCGCTTGCCGCGCTTGTAGTCTACCGGAGTGACCGCATCCCCTTCGCCCTCGATGAGATCGAGCTTGGCGATGAGCCCGAGGCGGGTCGAGGACAAGGTGATCGAGCGGGCATGGAAGCGCTCGCCGGCATCGAGGTCCGCCGGATCGGGTAGGGTACCGGTCGGCTTATCGACCCGCCGGTGCTGGTAACGTCCTTCGACGGTATCGCCGCTCTCCGCCCACTCGCCCTGCACCCACTCCAGATAGGCGAGTCGCGGGCAATACTGGTACTCGTTGACCATCCGCGCCGGCAGCAACGGCTGGTCGCCGGAGAGCTCAGGAAAGGGTAACGGCAGTTCGGCTTGCTGGGCTTCGTTCATACGAAGCCCGAAGCACGTTTAATGCCTCATACCGTCAGCAACTTCCGGATCGGCAAGGTCAGCGACCGACTCAGATTTGGCGGGAGTTGTTCTGCTCAGAGTTTGTGAAAAAACCATCGCGAGCGAAGGGAGGTCGCATTCCGCCGGAGCGCAGGAACCGGAATGTATGTTGAAATACATGAGGATTTCGAGCACCGCCGGAATGCGAGATCCCGAGCGCAGTAGGTTTTTTCACAAACTCTCATACCGGCCTATGGGACCAGAGTTCAGGCAGCTGTCCGCAGACCCGCACGAATGACAATCTCATCGAACGGCGTGAAAAGGCGGCCGTGCGCATCCTTCTCGAGGAGGCCGGTTTCTACTAACGCCCGCACATCCGAGTGCACATTCTTATAATCGCGCCCGAGCGCGAGCGCGAGTTGTCGCGTATTCAGTGCCCCGTGTGCCGCAACATGGCGGATGAGCGCAAGCCGTTTTTCCGTTACCGTCGAGAATAGTTCCGACAAACTCCCAAAGGCGATACGCGGCACGACATGCTTCCCCGTCCGCGCCTGCCGCCACGTTTTCGCAAACGCCTTCAACGCCGCTTCGCCACCCAACACCTCAATCTCGATGCGCTTCATTCCCACCTCCAACCGGCCAATATCGTGCAATCGGCACGGAAATCCTGGATCAACCGTTCGAGAGACACGAATCGGTATGCTTCTTCGTGTGTCCCCTAGTGACCGTGATCGCCCTTGCCGGTCTCGTTGTCGTAGCGCACCAGGCACCGGCCGCCGCGACCGCAGTAGAGGCGATACTTCAATCCATGCGGCCTACCTCTCGTTGGCAACGGCAATTGCCAGATCACCATCTCTATGGCTACATCTTCCCGCCTATCCGTATAGCGGAAGAGCTGCCAGATGGCGCATCATACCATAATCGTACTATGGCGGAGGGTCCCCAGAGCCAGCCGCCATTTCTGGCCCAGGAAGTCGGACACCTTTGAGATCCGGCCTAAGGTAGTCAGTCATGTTAATTCGAAATGATCCGTCACCCCGGCAGGGATTGCCGGGGTCCAGTAGCCAAGGATGGCAATGCCTCGCTGTTTCACATCCCTGTGCCTGGATTCCGCCAATCCCTGGCGGAATGACGAAACTATGCTAATCATCTTGACTACCTACTAGCCCAACTTAGCCGATTCGAGGGGTACGATTGCCTGGACCAATTCTAAGACGATCCCCGATTATCTGCGGGAACGCCACTGCCGCCACCGGCGACGGACGCAGGAGTGTCTTTGGCTGCATGACGCTCGCTCAATCGCGGTGAGCCCGCGATTCGCGCTGCAACCTCGGCCATCTCCTCTATTGCCTGCAGCCGCTCGCGAACCGTGAGCGCGAGCCATCGGCGCAACTGTGCACGCCGGCTACCTTCCCAGCTCGTCAGGCTCCAGTCGATGTCGTCATTTCCCCGGGTCATCCTGCTTCCTATCATTCAAAATCCAGCGTAGGTGCTGGATGTCGTCGAGATCCCTGCTTGACGCTTCTGATCGCCCCGCGGGTTTCGTCGCGCGCGGTTATCTTTAACTCGACTTTCGGGGTTGGCATGCTAGGATGACGGTGTGGACACGATGGGTAATGGAACTACGGGCTTCCCGGAGCTGGGGCGTCTCGCCTCGAAGCTCTGCGGGGGATGCGTATTGCTCTTCCTCTGCCTCTTCCTGAAGTTCTGGGAGCCCTGGCTTTTCTGGTTTGCGGGCGGGAGCTTCGTGCTTTGGCTCGCGCTTTCGCCGCGGGGGTTGCTGTATGTGCTCGCCGCCGCCCTCGGGCTGAGCCTCGGCCTGGGCGACGATTAAGTCGATGTAGGGTGGGCAAAAGCGTAGCGATGCCCACCGCTCAGTCGGCCTGATGGCCGACTCCACAATTTCTTCGACGATGCGCCGCTCGCGAGCGCGGATGAGCTTTGGTGGTTTAGGCATTGGTAGTAGGAGCGAAGAGGCCGAGGCCGAAGTGGCTGCCAAACCCGAGTGCTAGGGGGCCACGCACCGGTTGTGCAAAGCGCAATTCCAGCAGACGGCCAAGGGTATCGGGCTGCACGAGCCCACGTTTGCGGCGGAAGCGGTGGAAGTGCAGTGGTCGCAGAGCGCGGCCACCATGCTGGACCGATAGTAACTCACGAATGTCCACGAGATCGGGTAACCCAATGCCGCGCCCGTGCCACTCGCGTCGAAGCTGCTCAAAAATAGCCTTCGCGATCGCCGCAGGCGAGCGCATTTGCGGCTTCTTGAGGTGCCACGGGTGCAGATACGGCGTCACGCTGTGCCAAACCTCGGCCTCGCCAACGAGGGGCGTGAACTTGTCGAACAGCGTCGACGAGCCAAGTCCTTCCAGCATTAGCCTCAGCGGCTCGCCCTCATCGCGTTTAATCTGCTCCAGTGCCGTCAGCACGCGGATGGCGTCAGGGCTTAAACCGTCCGGGGCGTGCACGAGAAGGTGCTCGATCTCGCCGTTTGTGCCTGGATCAGGCAACCAGAACGCGTGACCGTGGCGGTTGTCGTCGCCCATATTGTGGCCAGAGAGTTCCTTGGGCAGCGCATCTGGGCCGAGTAGACGCTTTGCACGGCCCATCACCGCGAAACGCAAGGCCTCGCCGATGCGTACCGCGTCTTCGATGCGTGGTAAGGGCTTAACGTAGAGCGAATAGCGCGCGGTGGTGACTGCGGACTTCTCTCTTGTGACACCGCGCTTGCGCGTGACCTTGGGCACGGTAGCGACGAGCGCGTGCAGCGGTCGGCGATAACTCACGGTTTGGGCGCAGGGCGGCGCGCTCCAGCCGGCAGCTTGCAGGTCCCCCGTTTCGACACCGATGGCATCCAGCCAGGCTTGGGGCAGCGTCAGCATGAGCCTCTTTCGTGCGGCGTTGAGCCGCTGCGGGCGTCCTTCCACGTTAGACCGGATTCCCGCAGCGACCAGTTTGTCGCGGCGGAACGCGAGGTAGTCGTGCGGCTTGCGCGGCACGAGCAAACGCACGATTTCGCCCGTCACTTCTCCGGTCTCGGCGTCCATGTATCGCGTCGCAGGAACGCAGTCCGGTTCAAGCATATCGTTCGTGCGTCGCGCGTCCACCCAGGACTCGGCGCGACCCAGGAAACCCAGATTATCAAGCAGGGCGTCGAGCAGCTCGGTTTGGGGACTCGTGAGCTCCAGATTGGGCCAGGCGATCACAATAGAATCGTCTTTGGCAACCCGTGCAAAGGCATCGAACACCAATGTGCGCTTGTCGCCCTTGCCGGGCATGTAGTGCCGAGTGTGGGCGTGGATTGCGATCTCCGGCAAGCGGAACGAGGGCGGTTCGGCCTCCGCAAACCGCGCCAGCAGGGCATGAAGTTGCTCACGGGGGTATTGCGTGGGATCCAACTTGCGATGCCACACCGCGACCAGCGCGCGGGCGATGCGCCACAGATCCGGGGGCCAAGCCACGTCTGCCTCATTGACGTGACGACCCCACGGCGTGGCATGGTAGCGCCCAGCGGGGAAGGTGAAAGCGATGGCGAGCATGGACTACTCGTCGTTCGCCGTTTCTGTGGGATTCTCAGCGTCTTTCGTGCTCTCCTTTTTGGGTTTGGCCGACTTCTCCCAAGTCACGCGGGTGACGCGATCCGCCGGCCAGTTCTGTTCGCTAGCAACACCCTCGATCAAGCTTGGCAGGGCCCCTTCGAGTTCGGCAAGCGATGGCAGGACGAAGCCCGTTGGACGCTTGATGACGATAGCGGAATCCTTGACCTCCAGATCGCAGGCCGTGCGTAAGCGTAGACCTGAATGCAACAAGGCCTGGATCTTGAACAGCGCCAGTGCAGTCAACAGGCGTGTCACGGCGTTGCCCAGGCCGAAGGCTCGAATCTGGGCTAGGTCGAGGTTGAAGTAAGCGACGATCCTGGGCGAGGTGAACTCCGAACGCGCGAACGGTACATTGCCGAAACCCTTACTCGTGTCGCCGGACGGATTGACGTGATCGTTCTTCACGCCGCCGCTTTGCGCTTCCTTGACTGCCTCGGCCTCGATGAACGATGACAGGGCACGTGGCAGCCGCAGGCGTCCTCCAGCAAGATCGGATTTCGCGAGAAAAACTCCGTGGATCACCGCATTCGCGTCCAGCTTTAGGAGTACGGCGGCGAGCTTCTTGATATCTACCGGGCCTTCTTCCATCTCTGCAAGCTGTGACTTGAGTGAGTTGAACACGCCCTTGTCCTTGCCTTCGAGAATGTAGGGGGAGTTGACGCGGTGGGCTTCCAGCACCGTATTGGTCAGTGGTGTGCCGTTCTTGTCCACCACTTTGACCAGCGGTAAGCCCTTGAGCGGCGTCACCCAATCATCGGCAGCCTTGTCCCAGCAGACGGTTTCCAGCCGGTTGGCCATGCTCTGAGCGGATTCCACGAGCAGCATCCGTTCGCCGTTCGGTCCGTCGTAGGTGGCCGCGCCGAGGTTAGGGAAGCCGGTGGGTTGAAAGCGCGTGCCCTGTAGTGGTTGTAAGTGTGCCTCCAACAACAGGCGCGGGGCGGTGGCGAGGGCATCGAGGTTCAGCGACATGGTGGCTCTCCTGATCAGGCATTGAGTTCGGTTGGTGGAAGGTTGTCGAGTTCAGAGTCCGGGCTTAGGTCGAGGCTGCGCAGCAACCGTCCGGTTTCCGCAAAGGTGAGCGGGATGCACAGGGCGGCGAGCCAGCGCGGACCGTGGACGGCCGCGACCCGGGGGGGATTGCGCCCCGGTAGCTTCACGCCGAGCGCACGCAGGCGTTGCCAGGCGAGCTTGACCGCGGCCTCCGCGTCATTGGCGGCCAGGCGCGCCGGTATTTCGGCGGGCAGGCGCAAGCTCCGATCAGGTGGCAGCCACTTCCGCCCCCGCAGCACGGACTCTGGCGTGAAGAAGACCTTCAGCAGCCCGAACGCCGGCGGTAGCACGGCTTCTTTATCTTCGCGCGGCGGGTCGGCGCGGCTCCAGTCTACACACGCAAGACCAGCAAGGAGCTCGCCGATGCGGGCGTCGTCGGTGGCACCATAGAGGAATGCGGCCACATCGTCGCGGGTAGCGCCGGTTTGGCTGGCCAGCACTTCGCCTTCCGCACCCAGCGCTATCGCCTCCAGCCGACGTCGGTTTAGGAGGGCGGCGAGATTTCCGGCGAGCGGTCCCGGCCCCCAGACGGCCAGGCGGGACGTGGGCTCCCATGCGCGATCGCCATCAGCGTTCAGGGTTTCACTGACCGTTGCAAGGTGACGGCGGGCGTGCAGAACTCGCCTCCCTTTGCCGTTCCGCAGGCACAAGCCGGCAAGCGCCGCAGCGATGCGGAATTCGGCGGACTGATCATCCGCCTTGATCGCCCAAGGCAATGACAGGCGCGGAACAGGAACACGGACGGATTCTTGCGATTTGGGGCTGGCGTTGAGCGCCGCTTCGATTCTCCCCACCCGTCGCAGCACGGTTTGAAGTGCGGTACGGCTGGCCCGCTGCGTCAGCGCAAACAGGGCGGTGTCGAGTTGATGGGCGGCAGCGCGGAAGGCGTTGGGGGCGTTGTCGTCACGCGCATAACGCTGCACGGAAGCCAGCCAATTGCGGCGTTCGAGATCGGCGATGAGGTCGGCATCAGGATTGCGGCGTACGGCGATGCGTGACAACGGTGTCGCAAGGAAGTTTTTCCCCTGCCGCTTCAGGAACCCGTAACGCTGGAAGCCCTGGATTCCACGGTTGACGCCCAACTGAGCCACGGCACGGGCGAAGTCGAGACCGTCTCGAGCGGAGCGGCCATTGAGTGTGGCGCGGCCCTCGCTCAGCAGGGACCGGACTTCATCCACACCGCATGGAGCCGCCCACAGCGGCATCCACATTTCATTGCGCGAATCGTCATCGTCTCCGTCGCTGGCGGCCCCCTCGGTTCCCATCCGGCTACGCACCACGAATGGAGCCGACAGGATGCCCCGGTCGCCGAACTCAAGCCGCCGCACCGCGGAAGCAGCGAACAGCATCGCCCCTTCCAGCATCAGTATGAAGTCCCAAGGATTAATCCGGGCACCGCCCTCGAAGCCAGACGCTGCGTTCGGGCCACCGGCAAAACCCGGCGCAAACTGCCCTATGGAGCTTCCTGAAAGCACGTCACACGGGGCAGCGAACAATGCTGATTCAAGGCTGTCGGTCGCGCTTGGACGAGCCACGTCAGCGGACACGTCAATCACTTCCATAAGCCGTTGCATGAAGTTGTTGGTGAAATCGAGATTGCCATCGTTCCCGCCCGTGCCAAGCAATGGAGGAAAGCTGGTCTCGCCGCTGGCGATGACAACCGCGCAGTCCATGGCGGACAGGCAATGATCAGAAGCACTATTTCTGAACGCTTGAATGAATCGGTCTTTCTGGTTGTTCATCGCGGTGTTTCCGGGTGCTTCGACGACCTTGAAATCGCCGATCACACCACGAGCGATTGCGATTGCGTCCCGATAGTCGGCGAACCGCCTGGAGGTGCATTGCTCGATTGCGGCTACGGTCCGTGTGGCCTCGGTTTCCTGATCGCGCACACCAGTCTTGAGCTTCTTGCCCGTAGCCGGGTCTTTCTCTTTGAGCTTGCCTTCCTGGAAGTAAAACCCGCTGCCGCCGTTCCACGGCGCAATCAGCGGCGTCGGCCGATACCGTTCCAGAAAGAATGCACGCAGTTGCTCCTTCGTCAATCTCGTCCGAAGCACAAACTCATCGTCACGCCAGGAGCCGGTGACCTCAGGATCTCCGCCCTCATCCGTCCCTGCCTCCGCCACCAGACGCAGCACCGCCAGTGCTTTAAGGTAGGAGGCTAATGGTGTGGGTGTGCAGCCATGAAGGACGAGTTCGTTGTTCATACTGCCCCCGCTTCGATGCGGCTCCGCCAAATCGCAATCAATCCTCGCCAATTGCCATGATCGGCAGCCGACAACGCCGCCAGATAATCACTCGTTTCCGCTTCTTGGCTCGGCGCCAATTGGACCGGCGGCAAGCCCAGGCGCCGGATGACTTCTCGCAACCAAACCCTGGTCGCGCGACCGTTGAAATCCAGGAAAGGATGAATGGAAAGCAAGCGGCCTTCGGCAAACGCCAGAGCTTCGAGCAGGTGATCGTCAAGTGCGCCGGCCAGGGCGGATAGCCGCGCTGCCAGGTCGAGGCTGTACTCGCGCACCAGCACGGGAACACGAAAGAATTCAGGTGGCGAGTGCGTACCGATGGTCACGTCAGCGCGCCGCCAGCCGACGATTTGCGGCACAAGGTCGCCGCAGATCAGCCGGTGGAACTCGAGCAGCAGTACCTCGTCGAGCGCCGCGCCCGCGTAGTCACCATCCTCGATACGCTCTTCCAGCCGCTGGACGTTGCGTGCGAGGTGCGGGGCTAGCTGCGCGTAGGTCAGGATCCCGAGTCGGCTTTCGACGAGTCTGGTTGCGTGCTGCGGCGGGCGTGTTCCGCCTCCAACACCTGAAGATCCACCGGCTCGCCCTCGAACGCCATGCTCTCCACCACGTTCAATGGGATCCGGCGTCGGCGGCGTCTGGCTTGTTCCTCGGGCGGCAAGGCTCGCCAGCTTTCGATGATTTGCTTCCAGTCCATGGAACGCATTATCCGGCGGGGTCTGTTCTGCTTCAAGGGCTTGCTGCTCCTTGCGTGAGGCGCGCCAGTCGGCAATGCGCACCAAGACTTCCAGCCAAGCCAAATGGAACGGGCCTAGCTGCTTCAGCAACCGTTGGGTACGAGTGGTCCACGAGGGGCCTTGCGCGCCTTCGCCCAGTTGCATCAGGTCCAAACGTAGGGTGGTGGCGGGCAGCGTTTCGCCATCCTCGAAGTGGATTTCCGGAAGCATGTCGCCGTCCCAAACACCGCGCGCGAACAGCCGGCCATTGGGAGCCTCATTCTCTTGCGGCAGAGCGCGCAGTGACATCCGCACCTTGCCGTGATGGGCTGCGATCAGGTAGGCAATGAGGTTGGAGTTGGCCTCCTCGTCGTGTTGGTCGAGCCAGGCGAGCGCGGACGCGAGCTCGTGGCGGAAACGCGGGCGCCGCACCGAGTGACCATCTACCATGATTTGATAGCGTGGCTTACCTGGTTTGCGATCCGGCTTACGGCCGGATTTAGCCCAAAACCCTTCCCTAAGCATCTCGTCGGTTCCCTTCTCGTGCGCGTATCTGAGCATCGATTGGAAGGCTTCATGTGCCTTGCCCACGTCATGCCAGCGAGCGGCGCGGATCACCGCACGGGCTTCTTCCACCTTCAGAGCCTCGCAAAGCCCACTAGCCTCGCTCTCTACGTCGGCGAGGTGACGCCGGAGCGTCACCGGTATTTGCTGAAGGCTCCGGTGGTCATCGTCGAACGCTTCTTCGGTTAGCGAATTGTTCGGAGGCCTTTCTATCGGCGGAACCACGGCCTTGCTCTCCGGGGCGAGGCCGAGTTGCGGCGTGTAGCCGCCGACGCCAGCGTTCAGTAACAGCGTCATGCCGGGCCGCAGGCGAAGGTCTCCTGGCTTTGGCGTTGTCCACCTGCGTGCCAACGTGTCCCACACGAACACGTCCCCGGTTTCGAGGCGATCCAGCAGTTTCCTTGCGGCACCCAGCCCGGCGCGGCAAAGCTCTTCCCGCGATGCTGATGGTTCGTCCTTCGCATCTCCGTCCAGCCTACGCCAGAACAGCAGCACGTCGGCGTCGTCGGCGTCGCGCACGTAAGGCGCGATGTCCACATCGAAGCCGGAAAGGTCAGGGTCGGTGTTGAAGAGGTCGAGAAAATCCTTGCGCCGGAGCACCGGATGCAGTGGGGCATCGGCAGTGATGGGTGGGAGATCGGCGGGTGCGGCGCTCGTGAGCTTCGTCAGAACCTGACGGGCGATGTCGAGCTCCTCGGCGGCGTAGGGCTTGGCGTCCGCTACGTCAATCCATACGACCTGCGCACCCGTCGCCTCGTTGAACTCGCCGTAACGATTGCAACGGCCAAAGCGCTGCACTAGCGATGCCCAGGGCGCAAGCTCCGTGAACAGCACGCGCGCGGACAGGTCCACGCCCGCTTCAATGGCTTGGGTGGCGATAAGGATGCGGCCTTCAGCGGGTACAGGCGAATGCAAACGCTTTTCATGCGCGCGACGGTCTCCTGCTCGGAAGCGGGAGTGAATCAGCAGCCGCTCAGGGCCGGGCGCAACGGAAGGTGCCGGCGTAGCCACTTTCTTTCGGTCTCTTGGTACTGCGAAGCGAGTTTCCAACTCGGCGAAGAGGCCCTGCGCGCGTTCGACAGTGTTGAGGATTACAAGCGTCGTCGTACTTGGCTGATGCTCTGCAAGCGCCCGGTCGCTCAATGTTCGGTAATAACTCTTGAGGTCGTCGCTACTGAGCTTGCCGACCTTCTCAGTCTCGTCGGCTTTTTCGGATTTACCAGGCTTGGCCGAGACGAGTGCCGCGTCGCACCGCGTAAGTGACTTGACTGCCTCACGCCGCGCCCGAACCGCGGGCACCATCTTTTCTTCCTCGTTCAGTCGTAACGGTGGATTCAGTGATGCGGGATCGAAGTCCACGGTCTTCAACCACTCCGCCTTGAGCGTCGCCGAGATCCACAGACTGCGACTGTTCGAGGCCAAACCGAGATCGCGGCGAAACGCTTGAAGTTGCGCACTGGTCACCAAGCCTGGGCCCATCAATTGCACTTCATCGAACACCCACATTGCGTCGTTATGCAGCCAGGCGAAATGTACAGGCCACTGATAGCGGCTCATACCATATCCGCGCATCAATGCACGAGATAGCAGCATATCCTGGGTGCCGATCAAGACCATTTCGTCCTCGGGCCATTCCGCCCAGGACTTCAGATCGTCTTCGCCACCCATAAGGAGATGCACGGAGACCCTGCCGCGTCCCGGTTCGTCGAGCCAGTCGAGACAGGACAACCATGCCTTGACGTTTTCCGCCGTCTGCTCCACCAAGACCCGCATGGGTAGGCACCAGACGAGCCGTCGTGGCGTGGCCGGAGCAGGTTTACTCTCACGGTTGCCGTCGGTTCGGAGACCGCGTTTCCAAGCCCAAGCAAGCGTCACGGCCGCGGTTTTGCCTAATCCCGTCGGAACATCGAGCAGCTCAGGCCAATCTTCTAAGGCAAGGCGCTGTTGGTACGGAAAGGGTGCGGCGCCAAGTTGGGTTGCTTCTCGGAAAAAGGCATCGTAGGTCATGGGCATCCGGTGGGTCTTCAGCAGTCAATGACACGTATCGTTTCGTTGCCTCATCTGAGGATTGCGTTCTATCGGGGGATCGTTGCTCGTGTATTTTGGACTTTGATTGGCAGCCGAGGGGGCATTAATTGTCGAGTCCAGCATGTGGGGTTTGGCGTCCAAGTTTGGCTTGGTGTTGGGGGTTAAATGAGGCCGCGGCGTAGCGCCGCGGAATGTTTGTTATATAAATTAGCAACTTACACATCCAGTTCTTCAATGAGGCCAGGTAAGGATGGTTAACTAACATTTGTTCTTCGGGGGCGCAAGCTCTGCCTCTTCTAGTAACCGACACTTGTAACTACAATGCAGTTAGAATGGGACGAACGAAAGCGCAGAATCAATCTCCGGAAGCACGGGATCGATTTCATCGGCTGTGAAGCGATTTTTGCCGGAGTGACGAAAACAATGCTTGACGACCGCGGCGACTACGGAGAAGAGCGCTTCGTTACGTTTGGTCTGCTTGATGGTCGTGTGGTAGCCGTAGTTCATACCGAATCGGCGGATACCATTCGGGTGATTTCGATTCGAAAAGCAAAGAGACGTGAGCAAAAGCTCTACTTCCAAAACATCTAAAACTGACTGGAAGCGCGTCGATGCGCTTCGCGATGAGGACATCGACCTGTCGGATAACCCCGAGGTCACTCCGGAAATGTTCGCGAAGGCAATTGTGCGGCGCGGATTAATCTCCGCTCCACCCAAGGAACAGGTTACGTTGCGGCTGGATATAGACGTGCTCAGGTGGTTCCGGTCCCAGGGCAAGGGTTATCAATCTAAGATCAATGCGCTGCTACGTGCTTATATGGAAGCGCGCAGCGGCAAGTAGTCGCGTCACCCGCTCAGGGCTTCGAGTTCAATCCGCCACCATTATAGCTTTCCCTAAGACAAAATAGCAGGCGCCGAGCGTTTCTCCGCGATGTGTGGCCCTTGCCGCTCAAAGCGAACCACCTTGCCGAAGACTGCGTAACCCCAGAAATGTAGGGTGGGTTCGGCATGCTGTTTATGCCGCAACCCACCGACTCGGCCCGCGCAGTGGGCCTCCTTTTAAAGCCGTATTCGAAGGTGTCGGCCTGCGGCCGACGGGTTGGTGGGTTACGCCGCAAACAGCGCGGCTTACCCACCCTACATCTTGAGAGAGGGCGTGTGGGCCATCCGCCGCTCCGGATCACGCGCACTCGGCCATTTCGATGAGGACCGGATCAGTCGGCACGTCTTGATGGCCCGCCTTGTCGCCGGTCGGCACCGCCTTGATCTTATCCACCACATCCATGCCCTCAATCACCTTGCCGAAGACTGCGTAACCCCAGCCGTCCTGCCCTGGATAGTTGAGGGAGTCGTTGTTCCCGACATTGATGAAGAACTGCGACGAAGCGGAGTGCGGATCGGAGGTGCGGGCCATGGCGAGGGTGTATGGATCGTTCTTGAGACCGTTCTTGGCCTCGTTCTGGATCGGCGCGCGGGCCGGCTTTTCGGACATGTCTTCGGTGAAACCGCCGCCCTGGATCATAAAGTCGCTGATGACGCGGTGAAAGACTGTACCGTTGTAGTGGGCGCTGGCGACGTATCCGAGGAAATTCTCAGTGGATATCGGCGCTTTCTCCGGATCGAGCGCAATGACGATGAGGCCGTGATTGGTATGGAGCTTGACCCTAGGTTTGGCCTTCACAGGTATACAGGAAGAGGGTGAATTTTCCGCCGCTTCGGGTTGGACGGATGCGGCCGGCGGCTGCTCGGCATGGGCAGCCATGACGAACAGCGACAGCATGACGGGCGTGACGGATCGGGCGATACGGATCATAAGGTTTCCTTCGAAGGCAATGGACAAAAAGGACGCGGCGGCAAGCGGCGGTCTCATCGAGGATCTGCTAGGGAAGCTCTGAAAAGTTACTGCGCAGCCCATCTGCTTTGTTGCGTGCTCGCTCGTCGCTCGCCTATCTACCTGATATGTCTCGCGACTCGCTCCGCGGCTTCGCGCATCTGGGCTTGCTCGCGACACTTTTGCAGAGCTTCCTCAGCACTCATTCTCCTGGAACCCGCATCGGCGCTCCTGGTTAAATCGAAGGATAGGAATTTCCGTGGCAATACGCAATGGGTCTGGCGCTAGAAGATTTGTCCTCGCGCGCCGGGCACGGTAGTATGACGGCCAAACGACAATAATCGAGCACTGCCATGACCTTCCTCTATAAGAGCAGCCTTCTCTACCACGGATTGATGACCATGGTGTACCACGTCCACCGGCGCGAGCGCTTCGAGGAGGTGGCGCGCTGGGTTCCGCGGGACGCGGAGGTCCTCGATGTCTGCTGCGGTGACGGATCGCTCTGCACCTATCTACCGGCCTCGGTAAGTTATCGCGGCCTCGATGAAAGCACGGCCTTCATCAAAGCGGGTAGCCGCCGGGGCCGGAACCTCCGGCACTTCAATTTGATGGCGGAACCGCTCCCGGTATCGCAGATCGTGATCTGCCAGGTGAGCCTGTTTCAGTTTCATCCGAAAGTGGAAGAAGTGGTCGGGCGCTTGTTTGCGGCGGCCGCCGAGCGCTTAATCGTTTCGGAGTCGGTGAAGAGCTTCAGTCAATCGAAATATGCATTGCCGAAGGCTATCTGCTCGTGGGGTACGTGCGTCGATGGGCTCAACGATGGGAGCTTCCGCTTCAATGCGACCAGCCTGGACGCGCTTTTCGCACCCTATCGGCCCTACCTTCGGCATACCGCGGAGGTTTGCGCGGGCCGAGACTGGATTTACGTGTTCGATAAGAACAGCCCGCTAGTGTAGTGTTTCACAAATGGCTATACATTGGCAGACTGCTTCGCCATCGTTTCGCGAGCGCGCTGGATCTTGGCGAGGATGTCCGCACCCTTGGCGCGCCAGCGATAGGGCTTGGGATCGAG
>JBOIDF010000078.1:0-17038 GCA_050740455.1 Gammaproteobacteria bacterium
GTTCCGCTGTCAGCTCCTAGGGCTCAGTGACGATGGCCGTACAGTGAGTGGTCTTATCGGTGATCGAGGCGATCCAGGGAACCGGGTCACGGTGAAATGCCTGTGCGAGTCGGCGTTGAGCCTCATAGCGAACACCGATGCCCTGCCTGGCGGGTATGAGCGCGGAGGCGTCCTGACGCCGGCGACCGGACTCGGTGAGGTGCTCGTGGAGCGACTGCGCAAGGCGGGAATGATCATTGAAATAAACACTGCTTGATTGTAGGATAGCCGCGAGCGAAAGCCTCGGGCCAGGTTGAATCACGTTGGTAGTTCCACCATTTCCCGCACGTTCCCGCGCACGTCCCCAACGCCGGAGTGGAACCGCCGGTCCTGGGCATGGATGGTCATCGGCAATCCGCGTTCGGGCGTCAGCACAATACTCGCCGCGCGATTGATAACGAGGTTTGGCACGCATTGGAGCCGGAACCGCTGCATGAGCAGTGCGAGCACGATTTTTATCTCTTGCAGGGCGAACTGCCAGCCGATGCACATACGTGGATCGGCGCTGAAGGGGTTGTACTCAAAAATCGAGGGCTGGCGATTATCCCAGCGTCGGGGACGAAAGCGTGCGGGTTCCGCAAAGATCTCCGGCATGCGGTGGGTATGATAGATGCTTACGAAGACTTCTGTTCCGGCCGGCAGGTCGTAGCCGCAGAACTGGGTCGGCTGGGAGGTCACTCTGCCGTTAAACACCGCAGGCGTGAACATGCGCAGGCTCTCCTTGACGATCTGGTCGAGGAGCGGTAACTGTTCCAGTTGCGCCAACGTGGGCGCTGCCCCGTGTAACACTGATTCGAGTTCGTCCACCAAATCAGCCGCAACGCCCGGATGTTGGGATAGTGGGTGCGTCGCAATGATGATTGATTGACGTGTGTCTGTGGTTGGTCGCACTCAGTAGCACGTCAGACTTCACGCCTCTGGCCACTTCAGTGCAGGCCGCCAGCTATGGTGAGCGTTTCACCGGTGATCCAGGAGGAGGCCGGGGAAGCAAGGAAGATGGCCGCCGTTGCGATGTCCGGCGGTTGTCCGATCCGTCCCAGCGGGGTTTGCGCTTCAATCTGCGTGCGCATGTCGCTCTCGGTAATCCCCGCGGCGTGCACGCCCTCGGTTTCCACCATGCCGGGATTGATGGCGTTGACGCGGATCCCGCGCGGTCCGAGTTCCTTGGACAGCGATCTCGTGATGCTGTCCACCGCCCCTTTCGTAGCACTGTAGACCGAGGCATTCGGCGGCGCATAGGTGCTGGCGATTGAGCTGATATTGATAATATTGCCGCCCTCATCGCCGAAGTACTTGATCCCCTCCTGGGACACCAGGAGCAGACCAAGTACGTTGAGGTTGAACTGCCGGTGGAAGTGATCTTCCGTGATGTCTTCGAGCGGGGAGAACTCGTATATGCCTGCGTTGTTCACCAGGATGTCCAGCCTGCCGAATGCCATCTTCGTCTCCGAAAAGAGATGCTCGATCTCCGTCTTTTTTGCGACATCGGCCTGCACCGCAATGGCCCTTCCGCCCTTGCCTGCGATCTCGGCGACGACTTCCTCGGCACCTTCTTTACTTAATGCGTAGTTGACGACCACAGCCGCGCCTTCGGCCGCCAGATGTTTGGCGATGGAGGCACCGATGCCTTTGGATGCGCCGGTGACCAACGCGACCTTGCCTGTAAGTGTCTTTGTCATGGAATTGTTCCTGTTGAGGATGGGGATTTGTGGTACTTATGTATCGACCGGTACATATACTAGGATGGACAAAGATTGTCAATGACTTTAGTATCGAGCGCTATGAAAGTGAGAAAATCCGCCGCGCGAATGGGCCGACCTCGCGCCTTCGACATCGATGAGGCGCTGGACCGGGCGTTGCGCGTGTTTTGGCAGAAAGGCTACGAGAGCGCTTCGCTGCCGGATCTGACCGAAGCGATGGGCATCAACCGTCCGAGCCTGTACGCCGCCTTCGGCAACAAGGAAGCGTTGTTCTGCCAGGCACTCAATCGCTACGCCGAGGGGCCGGCAGGCTACGTAGACGAAGCCCTCAAGGAGCCGACCGCGCGCGCAGTCGTCGAGCGATTGTTGCAGCGGGCTGTCGACCTGCAGACCGATCCACGGAATCCACCAGGCTGCCTCATGGTGCAAAGCGCACTGTCATGCAGGGAGGCATCCGACTCCATCCGCAAGGAAGTGGCCGCCCGCGGCAAGGCGGGCGAGGCGGCGATACGGCAGCGTTTCAAGCGCGCGATAGCGGAGGGTGACCTCCCGGCCGATGCCAATGCCGCCGATCTCGCCCGCTACGTCGCAACGATCATGTATGGGTTGGCAGTCCAGGCAGCGGGCGGCGCAAGCCGTGCTCAATTGCGACGTTCGATCCAGATGGCGCTGCGAGCCTGGCCGGGAGCGTGAGGCGCTCATCCGCAATACCAGTCCGCCCGGTACGCAGGAGGCCAGTCGCGCAATGCCGGCTCGATGATTGGCTCGGCCTTGCCGCTAATCGGCGTTCAGCGCGTCCGAATCAAGTGGTGGTAGGCGCCGTTGCCTTGGCGAGATCCAGGCCTCACGTCTTGAGCCGGTATCCGGTCTTGAAGATCCACCACACCGCGCTCAGACACAAGGCAAGGAACCCCAGTGTTGCCGCCACGCTTATACCGACGCTCACGTCGGCGACCTGGTTGAAGCTCTATCGGAACCCGCTGACCAGATAGACGACAGGATTGGCCCATGAAATCTCTCATAAGGCTTTAACGACCCTCCAACTAACTGGTCCATTCGGAAAAGAACTTCCGCTTTCGAATACTTCTCCGGGACCAGCCGATCCAACTTGCACCTCGTCGATATCGAAATCGTCGAGCTGCCAAAAGTTGGGGATAAGCGGTACAACTCTTCTAGCTTGATTGGTGAATTCACCCTCATCGGGAATAAAGGCATCATCAGTAACGCATCGCCACCTGTTGAGCGGACCCACCGTGTCCATTACATCAATAATGGCCTTTTGGTTGTCACTATTTGCAGTCAGTTCTACTCGCCAGTTTGACATGGTGTCGACGTCGCCCTCATGCTCCCAGACATACTGTATCACAGTCAATTTCGCTTTTGTGCATCGTTAATACAGCGAAACGGTGGAACCGTGCGGGAGGACAGCCCCGGGCTGCTCGCGGTATCGGTCGAATCCGAAGACGCGTTGGTATTGCGGCGCAAGGAGCAATAATCGCAGCCAGCGGCGGATGCTGGTGCTGCCGAGCGGCCGCTCATCTGGGGCGCACGAAAGCCAGTGCTTGAGGATCCCACCATAGGCTGTCGCGAAGCAGCGCCGGCGGATATGGATAGGGTCAAAGCCATACCATTCCGGCCGCTGGCCGACCAGCGTAATCTGTCGCTCAAGCGCAAGCTCGCGCAGCCCTAGGTTCATTGCTCGCGCCCGCTCAAGCGCTTCTGGCAAGCTGAGGCGCTGTCCTGGGAACAGCACCGCTCGCAAGATCCTGTATCCTCCTGGCGATAGATGTTCGAGGCGATGCACCGGTAGAGTGGTGATGATGATCCGGGCACGGTGTTCTGTAAGACGCTCGACGCACCAGCGCACCCATCCGATGAGCTCCCGAGTGGAAACGCCATAGGCGATGTCATTGCCTAGATCGGTGAGCAGGGCGAAGGTAGGCAGCGTCGGTCCCGTCGCCAGCTTATCCCAGAGGCCGCACTGGGTGATCCCCGGTAGGCCGCGGAACAGAACCCGGCTATAGACGCCGTACGACCGGCCATGACCGGCGGCGATGAGGAGCCTGTTCGGCCTGCCGCAGATGTGCTCCGCGGCCTCCACCGCGCTTGCGAGTGCTCGCGTTAGATTGCTGGCGCCAACTAACACGATCTGGTTGACGAACTTTGCGGTGCCGTCCAAGTATTATTTAATTCAAAGATGAGTCTGAAAGAAGGTAGTAAAGCCTGGGCCTCCTAGGGTGAAAGAGTACGGGCCTCCGGGGATAGCTAGGGGCGTCGGGAGCCTGGGCGGTGCGACGACTGTTCATGGATCTGTTTAAAGAGTTGTTGTCGTGCCTTGTGTAACTGGGCAGCAGTTTCATTGTCGCTCATTTGCATGGCCGCCTTCACGCGCCGCACGACCATAGGCTGATTCAGCTTGCCGACCACGGCGATGAAATCACCTTGCGTGGGATAGAAGAGTTTCATTAGCGGATGCGGATAACGCTGGCAGTGGCTCCGATTCATTCCACGCATGCACATGGTACACCTGCGGCCGCATCATATTGCGACAAGCGTCCATTCGACATTTGATCTAGCGATCAAGCGCGTCGGCGAAGCGATCAAGGGGCAAAGCGGGGTGCGGCCGCCCGGCTTGAAATGAATTCTCCGCTGAGGTCGTGGTCGTACGTGGAGAGAAACCAAAAGAGGAGTCAGCAATGAAACTTTATTACTCACCGGGCGCTTGCTCGCTTGCAGCGCACATTGCATTGCGGGAATCCGGCGTCACTTTTGAGCTGGAAAAAGTCGGCCTTGAACAGCACAAAACCGCGAGCGGCGGGGATTACTACCGAATTAATCTAAAAGGCTACGTTCCCGCGTTAAAGCTCGACGATGGCGGAGTGTTGAGTGAAGCCGGGGTTGTACTCCAATACATCGCGGACAAGAAACCGGAATCCGGTCTCGCGCCGAAGCCGGGCACGATGGAGCGTTATCGTTTGATGGAGTGGCTGACTTTTATCTCGAGCGAAATTCACAAAACGTTCACCCCGTTCTTCTATCCCGAAGCGGGATCGAAGGACGCGGCGAAAGCGCAACTTGCGAAGCGATTTGATTATGTCGAAAAGCAGCTCGCAGAAAAACCCTGGCTCATGGGAGATACGTTTACTGTGGCTGATGCGTATCTCTTCGTGGTCACTAACTGGACCAACATCCACGAGATTGACCTCTCTAAATGGCCGAAGCTCAAGGACTTCATGGCGCGCGTACAGGCTCGTCAGAAAGTGCAAGAGGCGATGAAGGCGGAGGGGTTGATCGAATCCCGTTGATCGGTGCCGATGCAGTGATCGCGGCCTTGATCGAAAAGGGCTGAGAGCTTGCGGGACCCTGCCGGCCGGCTAGCCGGTTGGCCCCTCTTGAAAGTTCTCTCAAAGTTCTCTATCCTTGGATAGAGAACTTTGAGAGCTTTCCATGCTGACCCCTGCCGAACAGCGCGTGCTGGAGATCTTCCGGGATTACACCGACCGGGAAGGCCAACCTCCGTTGCTCAGGGAAATCGGGCAGGCGCTGGGTATCCGATCCAAGGGCACTCTTCACCGTTATGTGCGATCCCTGATTGGAAAAGGCTACCTCCAGGAAGGGCAGGGAGGCTGGCGCGGCATGGCCTTGGCTCCCCCGCGCCGGCGCCCGCTCGTGTTCCCCTTGCTCGGACGCATCGCGGCCGGCCGGCCGCTCGAGGCCATCCCCGGCCAGGACGAGATCGATTTGGCCTCTCTTCTCGGCGGGGGGAATACCTACGTCTTGAAGGTGGCCGGCGACTCCATGATCGCGGCCGATATCCTCGATGGCGATCTCGTCTTCCTCCGGCGCCGGGAGACGGCGGAGAACGGAGACATCGTCTCGGCCCTCATCGACGGCGAGGAGGCGACCCTCAAGCGCTTTCGCCGGCGCCCAAACGCTCAGGTGCTCCTCATCCCCGAGAACCCCGCGCTGAAACCCATGGCGTACGACCCCGCGCGCGTCACTATCCAGGGGGTCTTGATCGCCAAGCTGCGCCTCTATCGGTGAGCTTGGAGGCGGTGTTGGGCGATCCCCGGCTTTGGCGCTGCGGCCGGGCGTTGCCCATCGAGGCGGAAACCATCCCGAGCGGTTTCGCCGAGATCGACGCGCTCCTCCCCGGCGGCGGATGGCCGCGAGGCGCGCTCGTGGAGATCTTAACCGACATGGAAGGCATCGGCGCGCTGCGGCTCGTGATCCCGGCCCTCGCGCACCTGAGTCAATCCGAGAAGTGGCTGGCCTGGATCGCCCCGCCGCACCTCCCTTATGGCCCGGCGCTCGCCGCCCACGGCGTCGATCTCGCGCGCATGCTCCTCGTGTGGGGGATCGGAAGTCCGCGAGAGCGCTTCTGGGCCCTGGAGCAATCCTTGCGCGCAGGGGCGTGTAGCGCCGCGCTCGCCTGGCCGCGTGGTCTTAACGGGCGTGGACTGCGCCGCTTGCAACTCGCCGCCGAGACGGGCCGAAGCCTGGGCCTCCTGTTTCGCCCCCTCGCGGCCCGCCGTGAGGCCTCGCCCGCCGTCTTGCGTTTAATGTTGGAGCCGCACGGGCCGTTTGCGGCAGTAAGCATCCTCAAGCGCCGGGGTGGGGCGGGCGCGAGGTCCGTGTATCTGGATTTGCGGGTTCCCTCCCGGTGAAGGTTATGCGCGACTCGCTTTGGCTCTGTCTCGGTCTTCCCTCCCTTCCGCTCGAGGCACTGGGGCTCGGGGACTCGCCGCAGGCGTGCGTCCTCACGACCCCCGGACGCGAGTCGCGGATACGGGTAGGCAACCGCGCCGCCTACGCGCTCGGCATCGCGCCGGGGATGCGCGCCGGGGCGGCGCAGGCGCTCGGGGATGTCGAGGTTTACACGCGCGGTGGATCCGCGGAGCAAGCCGCCCTCGAGGCGCTCGCCGCTTGGTGCGGGCAGTTCACCTCGTTTGTGAGCCTGGCGCCGCCAGACGGTCTGCTGCTCGAGATCGGGCAGAGCCTCACGCTTTTCGGAGGCGTTGCCACGCTTGTGGAACGGGTGCGGGCGGGCGTGGCGGATCTCGGCTACCAACCGCTCCTCGCGATCGCGCCCACGCCGCTCGCGGCGATTTTTTTCGTGAGGGCGCGCCAAGCGATTTGCATCACTGATCCGCGGCAACTGCACGCGCTACTCAGCCGCTTACCGCTTGCGGTCCTGGGCATCGATGTGCGCATCGCGGAAGCCCTCGCAGGGCTCGGGCTGCGCGAGGTGGGGGAGTGCCTGCGCCTGCCCCGTGACGGATTGGCCCGGCGCTTCGGCCCGGCGCTCGTGCGCTTGCTCGACCGCGCCTCGGGCCGGCAGCCGGACCCGCGTCTACCCTTCGAGCCTCCCGCACGCTTCGGGCGTCTCCTCGATCTCCCGCATGAGGCCGAGGACACCCAAGCTTTGCAGTTCGCGGCGCGGCGGCTGTTATTGGAGCTCGCGGGCTTTTTGCGGGCGCGCGGGGCGGGTGCGCGGCAACTCGATTGGCGGCTGGTTCATCGCGACCGCCGCGAGACTCCGTTCAAGCTTACGCTTCTCACACCCAGCCGCGATCCGGAGCATCTCGGCCAACTGCTGCGTAGCCGGCTCGAGCGGCTGGTGCTCCCCGAGCCTGTCCGCGCATTGAGGCTCATCGTCGAGGATCTTTGCCCCTTGGCCGGCGTCACGCTCGCGCTCCTGCCCGGCGGCAAGGAACAAAACCAAGCGCAGTCGCTCGCCTTCCTCGAGCGACTGCGCGCCCGCTTAGGCGAGGATGCCGTCCGTGGCCTGCGTCTGCTCCCCGATCACCGGCCCGAAGCGGCGTGGTGCTTCTGCTCGCCCGGGGAGGCAAGTTCGTCACCGGGCATGCGAAGCCGTCCCCTGTGGTTGCTCGACCCGCCACAAGCGCTCGTGGTCGCGGAGGGATGGCCGCGGCTTCGGGGGCCTTTGGAGCTAATGGAGCGCGGGGAGCGCATCGAGAGCGGCTGGTGGGATGGACAGCCCATGGGGCGCGATTACTTTGTCGCGCGCAATCCCCTCGGCGCTTGCTATTGGGTCTTCCGCGAGGTCGAGGGGAAGCGGCGCTGGTTCGTACACGGGATCTGTGATTAGGGGCGCGGCGCCCGGTTGTTATCTCCCATGCCGGACTTGCCCCGCTACGCCGAGCTTCACTGCCTCTCGAACTTCACCTTCTTGAGAGGCGCCTCCCACCCCGAGGAGTTGCTGGCAGTAGCCCAGCGACTCGGCTACACGGCGCTCGGGTTGACCGACGAGTGTTCGCTTGCCGGTGTGGTGCGGGCCCATGGCGCGGCTAAGGACCGCGGCCTCAAGCTTGTCATTGGCACCGAAGTGAAGTTCCTCGACGGACCGCGGCTGGTCTTCCTGGCGCAAGATCGAGAGGGTTACGGCCGGCTCTCGGCGCTCATTACCCAAGGGCGGCGGCGAGCGGCCAAGGGGCACTACCGGCTGGAACGCGCGGACCTAACCGCCGGTCTCGATCATTGCCTCGCCCTCTTGTTACCGAAGCGAAGGCTGGGCGTAGAGGAGCTGGGGCGGCTTAAAGCCGAGGCCGGCTGGCTCGCCGGGCGCTTTCCCGAGCGCCTTTGGATCGCTGTGGAGCTACTACGCGAGGGCGACGATGGCGAGAGGCTCGAAAGGCTCACTGCCTTGAGCCGTGAGACGGGCATTCCGCTGGCCGCTGCGGGGGATGTGCACATGCACGTGCGCGGGCGCCGCGCCTTGCAAGATACCTTGACGGCGATCCGGCTCAAGACCACGGTTAAGGCGGCGGGCTATGCGCTCTATCCGAACAGCGAGCGTCATTTGCGCCGGCGCGAAGTCCTAGCGCGGCTTTATCCGTCTGCATTACTCACCGAGACGGTACGCATCGCCGAGCGTTGTAGCTTCTCCTTGGACGAGCTCCGCTACGAATATCCCGAGGAGCTCGTGCCCGCGAGCGAGACGCCGGCCCGGTATCTCCGGGATCTGACCGAGAGAGGCATGCAGCAGCGTTGGCCCGCGGGCGCGCCGGCCAAGGTGCGCGCCCAGATCGAGCATGAGCTGCAACTCGTCGCCGAGCTCGGTTACGAGAGCTATTTCTTGACCGTCCACGATATCGTCGCCTTCGCCCGCCGCCGCGGCATCCTCTGCCAAGGACGGGGGAGCGCGGCCAACTCCGCGGTCTGTTACTGCCTCGGCATCACCGAGGTGGATCCCTCGCGCATGGAGATGCTTTTCGAACGCTTTGTCTCGAAGGAGCGTCAGGAGCCGCCCGATATCGATGTCGACTTCGAGCATGAGCGGCGCGAGGAAGTGATCCAATACCTCTACGAGAAGTACGGGCGCGAGCGCGCCGCCCTCGCCGCGACCGTGATCACCTACCGCGCTAAGAGCGCGATCCGGGATGTCGGCAAGGCGCTCGGGATGAGTCTCGATCAAGTCGAGCGGCTGGCGAAGAACATCTACTGGTGGGATGGGAAACAACTCGCGCGCGAGCGTCTGCGCGAGGTGGGGTTCGATCCCGATAATCCGGTGCTGGCCCGATTAACCAAAGTCGTTGCAGATCTCGTGGGCTTCCCGCGCCACCTCTCCCAGCATGTGGGCGGGATGATCATCTCTCGCGGTCCCCTGGCCGAGCTCGTCCCCATCGAGAGAGCCAGGGCCAGGGATGGACCCTGCTTGGCGCGCCGAGGACGCAATGCCGCCATGCCCGAGCGCACCGTGATCCAATGGGACAAGGATGATCTCGATGCGCTCGGACTCCTCAAGGTCGATTGCCTGTGCCTCGGGATGCTCTCCGCGATCCGCCGCGCCTTCGATCTCATCGAGGGGTTCGAGGGAAAGAAGCTCACGTTGGCCACCGTGCCCTCCGAGGACCCGGCGACCTACGCGATGATCCAAAGGGCGGACACCCTGGGGGTCTTCCAGATCGAGTCCCGCGCCCAGATGGCCATGCTGCCGCGCCTCAAACCCACGTGTTACTACGACTTGGTGATCGAGGTCGCGATCATACGGCCGGGGCCCATCCAGGGCGAGATGGTGCATCCTTACCTGCGCCGGCGGCATGGGATCGAGCCCGTGAGCTATCCGAGCGAAGAGGTGCGCGGGGTGCTCGGGCGCACCCTGGGGGTGCCGCTCTTCCAGGAGCAGGTCATTAAACTTGCCATGGTGGCCGCGGGCTTCGACCCGGGCGAGGCCGATCAGTTGCGCCGCTCCATGGCCGCCTGGAAACGCATGGGCGGCCTCCAGGGTTTCGAGCAACGGCTTGTCGAGGGCATGCGCGCGCGCGGTTATTCGGGGCGCTTCGCCCGTCAGATCTATAAACAGATCGAGGGCTTTGGCGAGTATGGCTTCCCCGAGAGCCACGCGGCGAGCTTCGCGCTCTTGGTCTATGTCTCCGCCTGGCTCAAGTGTCACGCCCCCGCGGCCTTCACGGCCGCCCTTCTGAATAGCCAGCCCATGGGTTTTTATGCCCCCGCGCAGCTGGTGCAAGACGCCCGCAGGCACGGGGTAGAGGTGCGTCCAGTTGATGTGGGTGCCAGCGCGTGGGACTGCACCCTGGAGCGGAGATCGAACGCTCAACCCGCGCTCCGCCTCGGGCTGCGCCTGGTCAAGAGCTTATCGCGGGCCGCCGCCGGGCGTCTCATCGAGGCGCGCGCAGCCACGCCGTTTCGGGATCTTCATGACTTCATCCGGCGCGCCGGGCTCCAGCGCCGCGACATCCAGGCGCTGACCCAGGCCGATGCGCTCGTGCAGCTCGCCGGCCAGCGGCATCAGGCGTACTGGGCCGTGCTCGGCATCGAGGCCCCGACGCCGCTATTCGCCGCCACCACCGTCAATGAAGCCTCGCCCTTGCTGCGGCCTCCCACCGAGGGTGAGGCGATCGCCGCCGATTACGGGAGCCTCGGTCTGACGCTCCGGCGCCATCCCCTGGCACTCCTGCGCCCGCGCCTCGAACAGATGGCCTTCGTGACGGCAGAGAGGGTTCTGTGTCTCGCGCACGGACAGACCGTCCGCACCGCCGGTTTAGTGATTACGCGCCAGCGTCCCGGGACCGCGACCGGCGTGGTGTTCGTGACGATCGAGGACGAGACCGGCTACCTCAATCTCATCGTCTGGAGCCGCTTGGTGGACAGCCAACGAAAAGAGCTTCTGGGCTCACGCCTCCTCGGCGTCACCGGAGAAGTGCAACGAGACGGCGAGGTGGTGCACGTGCTGGCCCGCAAGCTTGAGGACCATACCCGGCTGCTCGGGCGCCTGTCGACCCGGCCGCGGGAGTTTCATTGAAGACCGGCGTGCTGGGTCAACCCCGCCCATGTTCATTTCAATGCGGAGCTTCTGACTAGAGGACGCCGGCAGGGACAAGCAACACCTCAGGGACGATGGGCAAAGCGGTTCCATCCTTAGGAGCTGACAGCGATACATCCCTGTATCTGGCTAATCAGCCTGCTCCGGCAGCAAGGCGGATACACTACGAGCGGCGGCGTTCCGAAGACACCACCCTCTACCGGCTGGTACAAGAACACCTCGAGACCTTCCTGGCCCAAGTCGAGCTTGAGACCGGGGCGGGATTGCCAGAGTTTGTCAAAGAGGAGTTCGAGGCCTTTCTCGAATGCGGCATCCTAGCCCACGGCTTTCTGCGTCTACGTTGCGCCGACTGCGCCCATGAGAAGCTCGTGGCCTTCAGTTGCAAGCGGCGTGGCTTCTGTCCGAGCTGTGGGGCGCAGCGCATGGTGGAGAAAGCCAGGCACAGGGATGTTGCCTGCTTGGCGCGCCAAGGACGTATCGTCCACCGGGTCATTGCCACATTTCTGATCCAACAAGCGGGACTCCAACGCGCCGAAGCCCACACCGGCGCGGTCACGCTGATCCAGCGCTTCGGATCCGCCGCCGATCTCAACATCCATCTGCATTGCCTCGTGCTCGACGGGGTCTATCGCATCACCGAGGGCGTGCCGGTATTCCATGAAGTGCGTGCCCCCACCGCCGCAGAGCTGCAGTCGCTACTCAGCTGCATTATCAAGCGCCTCATGAGGTTATTGACCCGCGAAGGCTATCTCATTGAAGAGCAGGGGATGACCTATATGGCCGACACCGATCCGGAGCTCGGGCTCGGGCCCCTGCAATCGGCGGCCTGCACCTACCGCATTGCGCTGGGGCCCCGGGCGGGGCAAAAAGTACTGAGCTTACACACCGTCCCCAGCCAAACGGCGCCGCCCACCCAACAACGCTGTGTCAGCGAACAGGGCTTTAGCCTCCATGCCGAGGTGTGCTGCGCCGCCCATCGGCGCCACAAACTCGAGCATTTGTGCCGCTACATTACCCGGCCCGCCATTGCTAAACGAGCGGCTTAAACGCAATCGCGCCGGCGATGTCGTACTGCAACTCAAGACGGCCTACCAAGATGGCACCACGCATATTGTGATGTCCCCGCTTGAATTCATGCAACGTCTGGCCGCCCTGGTTCCTCGTCCGCGGTTGCATCTGATCCGCTTCCATGGCGTGCTCGCGCCTAACGCTAAGCACCGTTCCGCGATCATCCCCAACCTACCGGTCAACGCAACGAACACTGCAGAGGTTCACGGTAACCCAGCCGACGACGGGGCGCCGTCCCGCATCAGCTGGGCCCGGCTGCTCAAACGGGTGTTCGATATCGATATTGAAAAATGCCCTCACTGCGGCGGCACGCTGAAAATCATCGCCGCCATTGAAAACCCCGCCGTGATCGCCAACATCCTCGCTCATCTCGGCTTGTCCGCCCGGGCACCGCCCCGAGCACCTGTGCAGACATTCGCTCTCTTCCGCACGGCCTGATCCTGATCCTAAACGAAAACCCCACCCCGGCCTAGCCTGAATTTCCACGGACAACCAATTGCCTAACGTCGTCTGCATAGGCGTGCGCATCAAGGCATCGCCTGAGCAGATTGTTAGCCGGATAGGTTCGCTGAAAGCTGCATTTCGCAGGGATACCTCAATCTGCTCTCAGGGACGGATCCTGTAGGCCTTCCCGGCCAAGCGCCCCAGCACCATCTTGATGTGCGCATAGCGCGCGTCGTCGCCCTCGAACGGTCGGAACTCGACCCCCGCCGTACCGTTCAGAAAAGCCTTGAGCTCTCCAGCGAGCAAAGTCGCGTCTCGTTCATGTCGATCACCATGGCTGCCATGATCGACCCAAACGCTACCTTTCAGACTCATACCTCGGTTGGAAACACACACCCACGTTCAGACTCATACCATATTGGAAAAGACTGCTCGTGTCCGACATCCCGGAGATCCTGGAACTCGCGGTCGACCCGCTGTTCGCGGATGAGAAGGGCGTGCTCGCTATGGAGGCGCGGGTGCGGGTTCGAGCGGCGACCACCCGAGGGACCAGCCATCTCGCGATCCATCCCTATCGGAAGGCGCTGGAGGAGTGGATCGAGTTTGCCGGCCAGCGGCTGATGCTGCGGCCGATTCGCGGCGAGGACGGCGCCGAGCACGATGCGTTCGTGGGCGGAATAGATCCGGATGATCTGCGCTTCCGGTTCGGCAGGGAGGTTCGGGAGTTGCCCCGATCGGAGCTCGCCCGCATGCCCCAGATCGACTATGAGCGCGAGATGGCGTTCATCGCGACGGTGGCACGCGACGACGGCCGGTCCGAGACGGTGGGCGAGGTTCGATTGAGCGCCGAGCCCGACGGCGCGCGGGCGGAGTTCGCGATCGTCGTTCGTTCCGATTTCCAGGGGAAAGGGCTCGGGCGCGTGCTCGCCGAGAAGATGCTCCGGTACTGCCGCGAGCGCGGATCGCCGGCGCGTCCGCCCCCGACACGGACGCCGCTCGTGCGAGGCACTGATACTGCTCCACCCAACGGCTCGGAAGCGGGGCGCTGCTCAACTCCACTGAGGCGCTTTCGTCCGCATGACGGAATCCGCGCCGAGCGCAGCCGTTACTTCGCCAGCTTGACCTCCATCGCGACCGCGCGGCCGCTCCACACCCCGCGATAGGACACTAGGAGGCCGAGCACGATCGGAACCACCCCGGCGAAGATGAACACCAGGTCGCCCGGCGTGCGCATCCACTCCAGGGTACGCGCGAGCGTGCTCCCCTTGTACTCGAGTGAGCGGGCGTGCCAGTAGCCGTTCTGCAGCACGTCCCAGAGCTGCAGGACGCCGGCGGGAAAGAGGCTGAAGACGATCATCATGGCGAGCCCGATGTTCAGCCCCCAGAAACCGACCTTCAGGAACTTCTCGACCCGCGGCCATAGCTCGTCGGCTGTCACCTCGCGCAGCACATAGGCCATGAGGCCGACGGCTAGCATCCCGAAGACGCCGATGAACGCGGCGTGGCCGTGGTTGACCGTGAGGAGCGTTCCGACCTCGTAGTAGCTCACGATCGGCATGTTGATGAGGAACCCGAAGATGCCGGCGCCGACGAAGTTCCAGAACCCGACTGCCATCAGGAAGAAGAACGTCCGGCGGTGCCGGAAGGCCGGGGCGCTCTCACCGTGCGTGACCCAGTAGAAGTCCCAGGCGTCGAGCGTGAGCAGCGTGAGCGGCACGACCTCGAGCGCGGAGAACGTGGCGCCGAGCGCCATCGCGAGCTCGGTCTGGCCGGTGAAGTACCAGTGATGCGCGGTGCCGATCAGCCCGCCGCCGAAGTACAGGATGGCGTCGAGGTAGATCACGCGGACCGCGGTGATGCGCCGGACCAGGCCGAGCTGGAACAGGATCACCGCGACGATCACCGTGACGAAGAACTCGAAGAAGCCCTCGACCCAGAGATGGATGATCCAGAACCGCCAGACGTCGACGACCGAGAAGTGGGTCTTCGCGCCGAAGAAGAAGGCGGGCAGGTAGAAGAACGGGATCGCGAAAGCGGCGATCAGGAAGAAGACGACGAAGGGCCGCAGCTCGGGCTGGCGGCGAGCGGGCTCGACCGCGCGGCGCACCAGCCAGAACCAGAAGAGGAGCCCCGCGGCGAGGAGGACCTGCCAGAACCGGCCGATCTCCAGGTACTCCCAGCCCTGGTTGCCGATCCAGAACCAGAGCTCGCCGAGGCGGTTCTTGATGCCGGCCCACTGGCCGAGCAGGCTGCCCACGACGACCACGACGAGCGCCCAGAAGAGCACATGGACGAGCGGCCGCTGGCCCTTCGGATCGCCGCCGCCAAGACCCGAGGCGACGAACAGCGCGGCCCCGACATAGGCGGTCGCGACCCAGAAGATCATCGTCTGCAGGTGCCAGGTGCGAAGCAGGTTGCTCGGGAGTAGCGCCGAGAGGTCGAATCCGTAAAAGTCACCCGGCTCGGCGCGGTAGTGGGCCAGCGCACCGCCGATGAGGACCTGGGCGAGGAAGAGCAGCCCGGCGACCACCATGAACTTCAGCGTGGCGGCCTGCGCGGGCGTGATCTGCGCGGGACGACCGCTCGCCGGCCGGGCGGTGCCCGGTGTCGCGCCGCCGTGCCAGCCGAGATAATCGAACTTGCCGAACGCGAGGAGCACGACCGCGATGCCGCCCAGGAGAAACACCAGGCTGAGGGCGCTCCACAGCAGCGTGCCGCCGGTGTGGTGATTGCCGACCAACGGATCGTACGGGAAGTTGTTGGTGTACGAGTGCGAGGCGCCGGGCCGTTCGGCGGCCGCCGCCCACGCCGTCCACACGAAGAACGCGGTGAGCTCGCGCAACTCGGTCGGGTCGGTGACCGCGCCCCTCGAAAGCCCGCCGTTCTTGGCCGGATCGGTGAAGTACTGGGTCCAGTAGGCGACCTGCTCGTCGAAGGCCGCTCCGCTGTCGATCGGCAACGTGAGCGAGCCGCTCGCGGCGTCGTACTTGCTCGCCTTGAACGCCGACGCGACTGCGCCGTCGACGGCGGCCTTCTCGTTCGCGCGGAGGCTGGCGTAGGGGGTCTGGAACCGAGTTTGCGCCATCCGTCCGGCGAGATGCAGGGCGAGGCCATGCAGCGTCTGGGCGGAGAAGTCCGGCCCTAGGTAGGCGCCGTGGCCCCAGATCGTGCCGTTGTTCATCAGGCCGTACTTGAGGAAGACCGCCTGGCCGGCGCCGACGTCGTCCGAGGTGAACAGGACCTCGCCGCTCGGCGCGACCGCCTTCGTCGGGATCGGCGGCGCGTTCTGGTAGGCCTTCAGCGAGAGCAGGAGGAGGACGGCGAAGCCGAACACCATGACGACGGTGACGGCCCGCGGCCACCATGGCGAGAGCGTTTCGGGGGTTTGCGGCGTTGATGCGGCCATGGCTGCGGCTCGTGGTCGGTTCGTCCTGCTGGCTAATGCCGAGCGCTGGCGCGAGGCGACGGTTGTGGCGTTTCACCCCCCACCCGGCGACCAGTGTTGTGGTCCCGCCCTGCCGCCGGGATTGCGTCTCCGCTCCAGCCCGGCCCTACGGCCCTCCGGTTGGCTGCCGGGCACGCGCAAGGATTGCGGTCTCATGTACAGTACTGCTCGGCTCGTGAGCTGTCAAGCATACGGGTCCGCGGCATACGGGTCCGCGGCCTGGGATCGGGGCATTTTCGGGCCCCTTCCAAACGCTATGTTTCGAGGCGTTTTGGCGTCTCGGGCGAGCGAGGGCCAAGGGGGAGGGTCGCCTCAGCGGCTGAAGCGGATGGGAGGGGGATCGGTGGGGGATCAGGCCAGTTCGAATCGATCGAAGGCCCTGGCCGCTGCTCGGGCGGTGCTCGGGCGGGCAAACCGAGATGGGTGAGGATCTTGGTAATCACGGGAAGATGTTCGATGGCGGCGATGACCTTCAAGGTGCCACCGCACTGGGGGCAGTGCCCGATCTCGAACACCCATTTGAGCCGGGCCCAGCTCACGGGGGCAGGCGCCGCGGGAGGGGGCACCTCAGCGTGGTCCGCCTGAGAGCCTGTGAAAAAACCCCATCGCAATGGGAAATACTCTTGCTGGGTGGGGTATAATGGGGGTGATCGGATGGTCAGTGATATAGGCAAACATGATAAACGAGACCTTCCTGCTATTCGGAGAGGAACCTGGCTTGGAAGATAAGCAAGCGCATGCAGGAACGCGCCGGTGATCCAGGGTGTGGCGCGGGTGTTGATGCCGAACCGGGCGCAGATTGAATTGCGGGCGAGCGATTTGGAGTCGCTGTTGCCGGAAGGCCATCGGGCGCGGCTTGTATGGGCCTATGTCGAACAAGCGGACCTCAGCCGGATGTATGCGGGGATCAGGGCGGTAGAAGGCGGTGCTGGTCGGACGCCGATCGCGCCGGAGATTTTATTTGCGTTGTGGCTGTACGCCACGCTGGACGCCGTGGGGAGTGCACGGGCGATAGCACGGCTGACCCAGGATCAT
>JBOIDF010000079.1:0-16857 GCA_050740455.1 Gammaproteobacteria bacterium
TTCGAGTGGCGATTCACGCGAGACGACCTCGCCAGGCTCATCAAAAAATTCGTGGTCGAGCCGGTTCCCTGGCGTCTCGCAGCATGAAATCATACGTTGCCGAATTTATGAACCAGACTACTTAGGTTTGATGTTGTCGCTGCGGATGATAGCGGGAGATGATCAGAATTAGAACCTATGCGCGTTCCATGCGAAATGCACCGCTATGCTGGCGGCATACCCGAGCGCCACGGCCCACGTCCACTTGAGATGAGCAAAGAACGTATAGACTTCGCGCGCCTGTCCCATAAGCGCCACACCCGCCGCCGAGCCGATCGACAATAACGACCCGCCCACCCCGGCGGTCAGGGTGACGAGCAGCCACTGGCCGAGCGACATCTCGGGGTTCATCGTTAAGACCGCGAACATGACCGGAATATTGTCGAGCACCGCGGAAGCCACGCCCACGAGGATATTCGCCGCGGTGGGCCCGAGATCCAGGTAAAGGCTCTGCGATACGAGCGCAAGATACCCGAAGGCGCCGAGGCCGCCGACGCACAACATCACGCCGTAAAAAAACATCAAGGTATCCCATTCGATGCGCTTCATGCTGATGAAGATATCGAAGGGCTTGACCGCGGGCTTGTAATAATCGCGAACGTTCAATGGTTCCGAATCAAACTCGGGCAACGGAGTCCACCGCCGTAATTCGGTGCGGCGGATGACATACCCGTAGATCGTAAGCAGCCCAAGCCCCGTCATCATGCCGAGAAACGGTGGCAGCTGCGCGAAATGGTATAACGCGACCGTCATCGCGATGGTCGCTATGAACAAGACGATAACGACATACCCTCCCGGTTTGACCGGGACAAGCTCGCGCAGCGCGGCGGGCCGTCCGGCGCGGACCGATAAGGAGATGATCGCGGCCGGGACCAGCCAATTGACCGCCGCCGGTAGGAACAAGGCGAAAAAATCTCCGAACGCGACCGCACCCTTTTGCCACACCATCAGCGTGGTGATGTCCCCGAAGGGGCTAAACGCCCCGCCGGCGTTGGCGGCCACGACGATATTGATGCAAGCCGCGGCGACAAATCCAGGTTTTCCCGCGCCAACGGCCAGTACCACCGCGCCCATGACCAGGGCGGTGGTGAGGTTATCGGCGATCGGGGAAATAAAAAATGCCAGGAGCCCGGTTAGCCAGAACACCGCCCGTAAGGAAAATCCCGCCCCGGCCAGCCACGAGCGCAAGGCCTCGAAGATATTGCGCTCCTCCAGGGTATTGACATACGTCATCGCCGACAGCAAAAACAGCATCAGCTCCGCGAACTCCAGAAGATTATGGCGAACGGCCTGTGCAGCTTCCGCTGCTCTTCCGGCATCGGCGTAGGCGATCGCCACGAGCAGCCAGATGACCCCCGCTGCGACGATAACCGGCTTGGACTTACGCAGCCCGATGATTTCCTCGCTGACGACGAGCCCATACGCCAAAACGAAAATGCCGAGTGCGGCGATACCGAGCGTACTGCCGGTTAAATCAAGCAAGATGCCTCCTCTACCTGTATCGCTCGTGCGGCTGCGTCCATCGGCAGCATGCCGAGGAATAGCACGCACGAAATGAGGACGACGGTCTGCGAAATACCGGTGGGCAACGGTTATTCCGAACGATAGAGGTAGTGTACATATTGTCGAACGGTGTCGCCCCACAAGAACCTCTGTTGGAATGCAGTCTCACGAATCGCTTGGAAGCCTGCCGTATCTTCACTCAGTATGTTGATGGCCCGAAAGACCGTGTGTACGAAGTTCTTCGCTTGCGCTTCAAGACGCTCGCCGCCGAATGCGAAACCTGTCCTCCCGTCTTGAACCGTGTCCTTCAAACCACCGGTGTGGTGAACGACGCAGGGCTGGCCATCGCGCATGGCGAGCATCTGGCTGATCCCGCACGGCTCGAAGGAGCTCGGCATCAAGAACAGATCGCCGTTGGCATACAGACCCCCCGCGCAGTCGTTGTTAAAAACATTGACAAAAACGAAATTGTGAAATCGGTTACTCACGTCGAACAGAAAGCGCGCCAAGTCGCGGTCCCCCGTCCCCAACAGGATCAAGACACCGTCCGCGGACAGGCCCTCCAGGATTTGTTCTAGGGAGGGTTTGCCGTGGCCGGCGTCGGCATGCATCAACCGTAGTTTCTGATTCACGATCCGTGTCACGCAAGTTAGGAGGACTTTGGGCCGGCGGGCCCCGGCTCGGAGTAACTGAATCCGCTTCAAAGCGAGGTGGTGAACGGCGGCCTTGCTCGCGCCGCGTGACACGGTATCCTCGAGGAGCTGGAGCAATTGCCGGTAAGCCGGCAAATCACGCGGCGGCAGTTTTCGCTCGTCGTAATCGCACCCGTTCAAAATGCCGAACAAGCGGTCTTCACGATCGGCCGTCTGAAGGTCGCCTTCGAGGCCCTCGCCGCCGTAATAGTAGGCGTCCGGATCATTCCGCCGCGGAATGCTTGGCGCGAGGATTGCTGACTTATACCCCGGTGAGACCACATGCACCGCATCGGAGAGGCGCACGCCAATGGCCATGGGATTCAGGCAATCCCGGTACTCTGGATCGAGCAGCTTATCGGTAGTCTTGAGAGCGATATGCGGATACCACATCTCCAGGGACGAAGGATCCCCGCGCAGCGGGCGTATGCCCTGAAGGGCCAAATTGTGGATCGTGTAAACCGTCCGCAGCTCCCGCAACGCCCCAAAGCTCTGGTCAAAAGAGCGGAGGATCAACAGGAACGCGGCGTGCCAGTCATGCAGATGAACACGATTGACCTCGCCGAATAGCTTGCGTTTCAGGCCTTGGGCGACGGCGGCGCAGAAACAGGCATACTTCGTCGCGTCAGTCGCGAAGGGCCGCTCGGGCGGGTCATCACAATAGATCTCAAGCTGGTTCGTCTCCCGATCGCGCGATGCAAACCGCGCATGGTGCAAGACGAGATGCCGCACCTTGGGATTAGGCGTTTTTCCCGGAACTTGCAATAGCATAATCCCTTCTCGCGATCCCGCGAAGGAAAAATGGTATATGTCGAGTAGCCTTGCGCCTTCGAGCTTGTCCAGGAATCCGTAGGAGGGTATGACCACGGTGATCCGGCAGTTATGTAAGGATGCCAAGGCGGGCGCTATGTCACGCACCACGTCGCCGATACCGCCGGCCTTCGCGTCCTGGCCCGCGGCAGTCTTGATGCCATCGTTTTCGGAAGCGACCATCAGAACGTGGAGCGCGCTTTTCATGGAGATAGAGCGGTGCCTGAGCGCGGACGAGCTACCGTACTTCGTCAACGGCGCCGGCGGATCCTGGATCTCCGGCTTCGGAGCGATTGACGCTCACAGCCAGTTGCGCTACGCCGAAGACTATGGCGCGATGGTAGTGGACGCCACCGCCACTCGGATCACGTTCCGCTTCGTCAATCGCGGCGGGCGCGTCGTCGACGAGCATAGCCTGGAAAACGGGTCACGTCTCCCATCTCTCACTCCATCTCTTTGATCACACGACTAACGGTAGAAGACGACACGCCGAATGCCGTGGCGATCATCGTTTGAGTGTATCCACCCTCCTTGAACGCCAAGGCTATGCGCCTATCGCGCTCTGCTCTGCTGGCCCCCAGCAGCGCGTAGCTACTGAGAGGTTTCGCTCTCACTGGGCGGCGCTGCTGGGCTTTATTCACCTGAGCTCGCGGCTTATCGTGGCCGGATAGGCCTGCCAGCCGCTGCATGCGCTGGATAAATTTGTCGCCTCCCAAGAATATCTGCTGCTGGAGGTGGTCGTCCCACAGATTGACGCCTGCGCCTTGCGCCACGAACTCGGCATATTTGCTGGCAGCGGTCGCTTGGCTCTTTTTTGGCGCGAGTTGCGTGTACAACGGCTTGCTGTCTAACCACGGCGGGCGCGCCGCTTGCCCGGTGTGGGCTCGATAGCTGCTCCATGCGTAGGCGTGCGGGTGTTTGACCAGGTGAGCGCGCACGGGGTTAAGGTCAACGTAGCGACAGACCTCTAACAGGTAGCTGTCGGCATCGACCAAGATGGCTTTGAAGCGGCCTTGAAACAGATGCCCCACGAGGCCGTGGCGCCGGTTAAACATTTGCGTGTAGACCCCATTGATGTGCCGCATCAGGCGCGAGAGGTTGGCTTGACGAGTATGCAGCACCAGGTGGTAATGATCGCCCATCAAGCAATATGCCCACGCTCGCGCGTCAAAACGCTTTAGCGCCTGCGCCAGCAGCTCGACGAACGCCGACCGATCAACATCGTCCAAGGCCATCGGCTCTCGCCTGTCGCCACGCGAGGTGATGTGATACACCGCCCCTTCGTATTCTATTCTTAAGGGCCTCGCCATGTGGCGAGAATAGATCATAGAGGCCGTCTATGCAAGATGAGAGACCTGACCCCTTATAGGGCGATCAATGTAACTCTTACACCGGCCTTGAAAACATTAGCTCCGTGGTCCGGTCGAGGAGCGCTGACCTTTGCATTCGGCGCACCGCGCGCTTCACTGCTTTTGCCGGTCCTCGCAAGGACCACCCGCCCTCGTTAAATTACGCGCGGTGTTGATGAGCCCGATATGCGAAAAGGCCTGCGGGAAGTTTCCGAGCAGCCGTTTGCCGTGCGGGTCATACTGCTCCGCGAGGAGGCCGACATCGTTGCGCAGATCCAAGAGCCGTTCGAAGATCTCACGGGCCTCGACGTACCGGCCCTGGAGGGCGAGATTGTCAGCGAGCCAAAAGGTGCAGAGCAGGAATGCGCCCTCGCCCGGAGGCAAGCCGTCGACCTCCGGCAGGGTCGGGTAGCGGTCAACGTAGCCGTCACGCATCAAGTTCTGCTGTATGGCGGCGACGGTGCCGCGTATGCGCGGATCGGAAGCCGGCAGGAAGCCGACGAGCGGGAGCATCAATAGATTGGCGTCGATCTGTTTCGCTCCATAGTACTGGACGAAGGACTGCAGATCGGAATCGAAGCCATCCCGGCAGATCTGCTCGTGGATCGTGTGACGCAATCGCCGCCAGCGATCGACGGGCCCCTCCAAGCCGAGATTCTCCACGGTCTTGACCGCACGGTCCATCGCGACCCAGGCCATTACCTTGGAATGAGTGAAATGGCGTAACGGTCCGCGGACTTCCCAGATCCCCGCATCGGGCTTATCCCAGTTGGCCTCCAGGAAATTCATGAGCGCCCGCTGTACGCGCCAGGCATTTTCGCTCGGATCAAGCCCGGCACGGCGCGCCAGATAAAGCGCATCCATGACCTCTCCCCAGACATCCAACTGATGCTGGCTATAGGCGGCATTACCGATGCGCACCGGAGCGGCTCCTTCATAGCCGGGCAACCAGCTAAGCTGCAATTCTGGCAAGCGCCGCTCTCCGCCCAAGCCATACAACATCTGGATCTCCGACGGATCCCCGGCCACGGCGTTGATCAGCCACTCGCGCCAGGCACCGGCTTCCTGCGTATAACCGTTGTCCATCAGCGCATAGAGCGTAAACGTCGCATCCCTAAGCCAGCAGTATCGGTAGTCCCAATTGCGCACCCCGCCCGGATGCTCGGGCAGTGAAGTGGTCGCGGCGGCGACGATCCCGCCGGTCGGCGTATAGGTCAAGGCCTTGAGCGTGATCAATGAACGCAGCACCGCATCCCGCCATTCGCCCCGATAGGTGCAGCGATCCGACCATTCCCGCCACCACGCTTCGGTGTCCCGGAGATCCTGTTGCGGCGTTCTTTCGTCCGGTTCCGGCCCATGGGTCGGGCACCAAGTCAATTCGAAGGGGATACGCTGTCCCGCCGACACCTCGAAGTCGGCCACCGTGTGCAGATTTTCTCCGCGGAGCGTGACATCGCTGCGAAGGTACAAGGTATCCGGTCCGGCGGTCGCGCGAATGCCCCGTTGCGTTCGCCGCACCCACGGAATCACCCATCCATAGTCGAAGCGGATGATTAGCTCCATCCGCATCCGTACTCGCCCACGCTTGCCCTCGACCAGCCGTATCAGATCCGGGACCGCCGTGCGAGGCGGCATCCAGTCGATAAGCGTTACTACGCCCTCGTCGGTCTCGTACTCGGTCTCCAGGATAAGGGTGCCTTCGCGATAACGCCGCCGGATATTGCGGATAGGTGCGGCCGGTGCGAGTAACCAGCGACCGTGCTCCGGCGTGCCTAGCAGCGCGGCGAAGCATGCCCCGGAATCGAAACGGGGAAAACAAAGCCAATCGATCGACCCCTCATGTGCCACCAGCGCGGCGGTCGCGCAATCCCCGATCAGCGCGTAATCTTCGATACGGGATGGCATCGCCTATCGAACCGCGCCCTAGCAGGCGAAAATCTGGCCCGGGCTTTCATCACTGCAGTAGGGAATAATTTTGTCAAAGATCATTGGCTGTTTTCCGTGCGACGTCGCTCGATGCCTCCCTCGTCTAGATTTACTAAGTGTAACAATTTCTGATCGAGGGAAAAAAATACCGATGGGCGGGGACCGCCGCCGGGGGATCCCCCCATCGTTTCAAGCAGCGGCGCCGGATCGCGCAACGGTACGAAGGTTGCCTTGCGAAGGTTCCAGATAAGGCTCGGGTTTTCAGGCTGAGATCCATATGGCTAAGCGGCAGACTAAGCAGGCCCTTCCACCTCAAGAAGTCGCACCTGCTTACGTATTTCTCTGCTGCACTGATGCGTCATACCTGTCGGGACAGGTACTGCATCCGAACGGCGGTGAGGTGGTGAACGCCTGAATCCCCGTCTCCGAACAACCAATAATTCTAAATTCTTCTAACGTTGTGGAGGTATCTATGAATGAGACATTGCACCAATGTATCGAGGAATGCGCTAACTGCCACGGTATTTGTCTGAACACTATTACCTATGGTTTGGAGCAAGGCGGCCGGCACGCTGAGGGCAGCCATATCCGGCTGTTAATTGATTGCGCCGAGATCTGTCAGACCAGCGGGAACTTCATGCTTCGCGGCTCCTCGCTGCATGCACGTACCTGCGCTGTGTGCGCCGAAATTTGCAGGCAGTGCGCCGAAGATTGCGGGCAGTTCAAGGACGATGCCCATATGCAGCGCTGTGCGGAAGCATGCCGGCGCTGCGCCGAATCCTGCCGAAAAATGGCGGCGCATGGCTAATATTTTACGCTCAAGCTTAGGCAAACGCTCAGTATATCGGCGCGGATCCTGCCGCGAGGACGCCCCCCACGCAACGGATTAGATTATAGGTTCATCCTCCACGATGCGGTTTAGGCGATGAGCTGGGATACGGCAGCGAATGTCTTCATGCAAGAACTGGCTGCCGGGCTACCGGACGCGGCCCAAACGATGCGTGTAACGATGCGCCTGAGTGCTGCCATGCTCCTCGGTGCGATCGTCGGCATCCAACGCGAGCAAAAGGGTAAGGCGGCGGGGCTGCGCACGCATATGCTGGTGGCCGTGGGTACGGCCCTGTTCGTGATTACCGCCCTGGAGGTCGGTATGTCCATAGGCGATTTATCACGAGTGATCCAAGGCGTCGCTACGGGAATCGGATTCATCGGGGCGGGAGCGATTCTCAAGCTTGCCGAAGACCGCCAGATCCACGGGCTGACGACCGCCGCCGGAATTTGGATGACGGCAGCGGTCGGGGTAGCGGCGGGTCTGGGCCGTGTGGGACTAGCCCTACTTAGTGCCGTTCTGGCTTGGATCATCCTTGCGGTTGTCGGAGCAATCGAACATCGGATCGAAAGGCGAGCGGCGAAAGCCGATTGAGCCAACCTGTAACGCCAGGAGGCCGGTCCGGTGGCACGAAACGGTGAGCGCGGAGCGTCTGACGCGCGGGTAGAATCAGCCTCATTGCGTTACGTGAGCGATAACGGACGTGGGATCCGGCGCCTGACGAGTAGGACTGGTTTTCGCTATCTCGATTCGGATGGTAGAACGATACGCGATGCGCACGAGGTTCTCTGGAAGGGTTGCACTTACGTCGGCCTTCGAACACGTTTCCCTAAACCATGACCCCATTCCAGCTTCCGTATTGGTACCGCACCGTGCCGCGCGGAACGGACAACACGATCAATAAAACCCCCGCGAGTACCCCGGCCCAGTCCGCGAGCGGCGTACCGCCATCGAAGAGCAACGGCGCGCCCATCAGCGCGATCCCGAACAATATGTTGATGAAGCGCAGCGGCCGCGCCATTTCGGCCAGCGCGGACATCGATACGGTAATAATCAGCGCGCCCAACAGATGATCACTGTCTGCTTGCGCGCCTATAGTGCCGAAGCTGAGCCGGGTACACATGAGCCAGATCCCGACCGCCAGCGAAGCGGCCAGGCTCCACGGCAGGTTGACCCCTCCGCCCAAGCTTTCCCTGAGCACGGTGCGCGCCGGCGCCGCAAACTCGTCTTTGGGACCTTCGGCTCCGCCCTCGATAGTGTCGCCGAACAAGAATGCCCGCAGGAGCGATTGGCCCTGGCGCCGGCGTTCCAGCAGGAACTGGCAGGACGCAAGCAGCTCGTCAAAGGAATACGGGATCTGCAGCAGCATCGCCGCGGCGGCAACCAAGCAGAGCGTGCACCAGGTGCCGATAAGGATCGGCTGAATGATGATGAAGAAAATACTGACCGCGCCCAAGGGTACGATCATGAGTCCGAAAAGGATCACCACCCAGGGCGCGGTGCGCCAGCGCCGCCGGTCGCCGAAGAAGCCGGTGAGGATCTCCAGAATGTACGTCACCGCCCCGAGTCCTGCGTCGGGAACCGGCCAGGCTTTGGAAACCTCGGAGGTGATGATCCGCTCGGTGCCGTCACCGAAGAGCGGATCCCACGCGGCGTCGATATGACCCAACTGGTAAGCGGCGAGGTAGCGAGACACAAACAGGCCGACAAAAGCCAGCGCGATGATCGGCAGGCGCTGTAGCCAGCCGGAAGGGTTGTAGTCCCATCCCGGCGGAATATCCGGCCCGCTCGCTAGCGCGACGGGGCTCACGCCGGGTACGGGCGGCAGCAGGAGCGCGAAGCCGATCACCAAGGTGCCGACCAGGGTGTCGTTGAGATAGGCCGCCGCACTCGGCGTCCAGAATACCAGCGGCGCGAACAGGAGCCAGGTCCCGACCGCAGCAGTCGCAAAACGTGCCCAGCTCATGCGGCCCGATAGCGACAGCAATGCGAGGATCATCACCGCGGCCCCGCTTGCGATGTCGTTCCAAACCATCGCCGCATCCTTATAGGCAAGCATGGGAGGGCTTGTTAAGAGCCAAGCGCCGAGACCCATATTCGCGAAATGCGCCCACCGGCTGCTGGCGCGCGCTTCCCGCATCGACGCCTCAAAGCTACGCAGCAGTCGGTCGCCAGGGATCTGCTGTTGTTCTGCCTCCTTGAGCCAAACGGGTGGGGTGAGGTCGTGTTCGTGATACCACGCCAGCGGATCGGCCCGCAGTGCCTCGACCATCTTGGGCAGCGTCTCGTGCAACGAATGCTTGGGCTCCCAGCCTAGGAGCGTGTGCGCGCGGGAGCTGTCGATCTCGAAATGCTCGTCCGCCATCTCGACCATGTAGGGCTTGATGAACGGCTCTTCGCCCTGATCGATAACATCCGGCACGAGCATCGCCGCCTTGTGCTGGAGCCAAGCGCCGGCCTTGGCAGCCAACCCCGGCACCTGCCGGGTCTCCCATTCGGTCTCAGCGTGGATCAGGAACGCCAGCCGGTTTTGCAACGCCTCGTAGCTCATCACCTGCGGCTCACCGACCAGCAAGGGGAGCGCGGGCGGCAGCGATTCGCGGTGCTCGACCAGACGCACAAAGGCATCGATCACATCTTCGATGTGGATGAAAGACTGCCCGATCGCGGGGTCCGCGGCATACAGGTGCGCGGCCAGGTGGCGTTCGTAAATGCGCCGGATCTGATGGGCTAGAAAGGCAGAGCCGCAGCGATCAGTGTACATGCCGGCGATGCGCAGCAGCACGTAAGGGATCTGACCGTGGTGCTCGCGGATCGCCTCCTCTGTTTTCAGTTTCGATTGCGGGTACGGCCAGTTGGCTTCCAGCGGAGCATCCTCGGCGATCGGCAGTCCCGGACGGGTCGGCGCGTGGACCAGCATGGTGCTGGCATACACGAACTGCGCGACGTCGAAGCCTTGCAACGCGCTGAGCAATCGGCGCGTACCGTCGACGTTGACGGCATCGTACAACGGATTGGGTTCCCCCGAGAGATCGAAATACGCTGCCAGATGCAGCACCGAAGCGATGCGATTGCCGTGCTGCTCTTTGATCTCTGCGAATCCCCGCCGCACGCTTTCATCGGAAGTCAGATCGACAGCAACACTTTCGGAGGTCTCGCAATCACGGTCTACTCCGACCACGCGAAAGCGCCCCTCCAGTGCATGACACAGCGCCGAGCCAATGGCGCCCTCGCTACCGGTGACGATGACAACAGGCTTGGGATCCCTCATCCACGCACACACGGCGCAGTCGTATGCCGCCAATGGCTCCCCCGGCGGGCCTGAAACGGTCGCATCGGAATAGACTTCAGCGCGCTCAGCTTGAGCATGAATGGAATGAAGCTTGAGTCAATCACCGTCCCAGACCTCCAACTATACGATGCTAAGGTTGTACAAATCCATATGCCAGGCCACGGGGCCTTAGTCATGAGGATTAGAGTTATCACCTATAACGCCGTTGCACCTGGCACGGTATTGCAACCCTTACAGCCTCGGCCGGAACGTGTTACCGATTCGGCCTCTATGGCACACCCGTACGCTCTCCCTCGCACACCCTAACTCTCTGATTGGGCACGTTTATGTCGGGGTACGCCAAGCCGGGCATGAAGAATGCTGTCCACCCAGTCATGGCTCACCGGAAGACCTAAGAAATCGCGGCTGCGACGCATGTTGACGGTCCCCATTTGCCTCCCCTTTGCCCGCCCTGGGATGCCCTCCCTCCCCCTACCGGCATCACGGGCGGGATTCTTTTTGACCTGGCGGTGGGTTGGCCAAGCAGCCGAGTGCGGATCAGCCTGCTTTGTTTGAAATCAATGCCGGCTTTTGCGATTGTGCGTTAGCAGGAGCGCCAGCGCGGGGTCGGTGATCAGGCCACGGCCGCGCATTTTGCCTATTCGGTCGCCTCGGCGGACGAACGGATTTTGGACGTGACGGTCTCGGCGGCGGAAAGAACAATCTTTGGCGCTTCTGCCAATGGTGTCGCGAGCCACACGCCCACCTTTCGAAAGATGGTCAATAGATCAAGGAGCGATCGCCGATCTCATCCTTGCGGCGCTCGTACTCCTTGCGTTTGATTTTACCGGCTTTGTAATCGCAGGCCCGTCGCACGATGTAAAACTTATTAAGCGTGAGCCCGCAGGCACGAAATCCCATTTCGCCATCTTTACAGGTTTCGATAACCTCGTTAATCGTAGAAATCACTTGATGACACTTGATGATTATCCATAGCCGCTCCGTTCCACCTCGCCTAGATCCTGCCCAAGAGCAACAAAATCAGTACCACCAGCAACACGGTGCCAAGGATACTGCTCGGACCGTAGCCCCATCCGCTGCTGTACGGCCAGGACGGTATGGCACCGATCAAAAGCACAATCAGTACAATCAGTAATATGGTTCCTAATGACATCGCTTTCTCCTATCTCATAAATCGTCATAAATCGTATGTCCACGTTCGGCTCGCTGGCGTGCTATCGCAGCTCCTCAGGTGCATCCTCGCATGAGGAAAATGACCAATAGGATGGGTAAGGGCACGCCTAGAAGCCACAATAGGATGTAACCTGCCTTGCCTGTTTGCGACTTCAAGGTCGCAGGGCGCTTGAAGATGCGCTGCAACTCATTTTTCACTCCCATGACACTCTCCTCTACGTTCGTCTGCAACCGTTGGACTTGCTCCGCGGCCGGGCCAGCAGTCGCGGAGCAACGATATCCGGATTACGATAGATCCCTAGCCCATCGATCGGCTTCTTCCTGCGCCTTCTCTTTGGTGTATCCGTACTTAGCCTGCAAACGGCCGACTAGCTCTTCGCGCTTCCCTTCAATGACATCTAACTCGTCGTCGGTGATATCACCCCACATCTGCTGCGCCTTGCCTTTGACTTGCTTCCAATTACCCTTGACTTGATCCCAGTTCATGTTTTCTTCCTCTATGTCTATTTCGGTTTGTGCTCTAAACCCGCGACTCAGCCGCGGATATCCAAATTGATTCTCAAGTACCGTGCCGCCAGACGGCATAACGCAATTTACCTTTCGGTTTAGTGAGATAGCGCAGTCGTTCGGCGAACGGTGAAGTCGCTAATGAAGATTGGCAGCAAGAATTTCCGGTTGACCTTGTAAGCTTTACGCGAGTGCGTTCGCATCGCCAGCCAGGCATCACGATTCTTGGATTAGGGGTGGGTCTGATTATTCTTAGCAATCACATCACCGCATCGTCGTCTTTCCGCTGTCGCGATGATGATCTAGATAAACATTGAGCCGCTGGCGTGTAAGATTTGCAACGACGCAAAGTAACAATTACACGAATTAAACGCAGCGCTCCTTTCTAGGGGAACCCTTCCTGGATATTACGAGAGCAAACTGCCGCGATTGTTGATCTCGGAGCACCAGCCGATAGCGGGCATAAAATGTGCTCAGTGGCACATACAATAGTAAACCTCTCGGGCGAGGAGCCCTCCGACTGATTCGCGAAAGCGGGAGAATCAAATGAACAAGTTAATTTCTATGATACTTGCTGGTCTTGTACTCGGTTCGCTGGCCGGTTGCGGAAAAGGCCCTGCGGAACGAGCTGGGGAGAATGTGGACGAGGCCGTGGAAGAAATGAAGGATGAAGCCGATGACGCGACCGACGCGCGTTGATATGCACTAACTCGGCTCTGCGGAGCGAAATTTCGGATCTGTTGCAGTCATTAGTATTCAACATTTCCTGATCAAGCGTATAGCAATACCGAAACCGCCCGTGAAGAAAACACCAACTCCCGGGCCTCCGGCCCCGCTGATAAGCGGGATGGAAGCGTACGACGCGGACTTTCGGAAGAACTTCCAAACCACGTTCGGGATTCGCGGCTATAGCTACGACCGGTGTGCACCAGCCTATGAATTCGGTTATGCGATTGCTGTCGACCCACGTTACCACGGCCAGGAGTGGATGGCGATAGAAACGGAAGCCCGCCGCGAGTGGGAGCTTCGCCATGAAGACGCGTGGGAGGAATTCAAAGGCGCGGTGCGTTACGCGTGGGATCGCGTGCATGGACTCGAGCATCGAACGCAACTCACGGTTTAGATACCACGGTTTATACACAATCTCGGATGGGCGGGGGTGCCGACTGCAAGAGTGGTTTCCGATGCCGGTGCTTTTTAGTTAGTCCTACGTACGTACGATGGATGGCACACTATGCTCGCTCAGAACCACATTTGGAGATCTTAGATGAGCATTAAAAACCGATCATTAACGAGCCTTAGTTTCATGGTGCTGGTTTTGGGGCTAGGCGGCTGTGATCCCCGTGAGGGGCCTGCCGAGCGAGCCGCCGAAGCCCTCGATCCCAAAGGCCCGGCCGAACGTGCCGGTGAGCAGATCGACCACGCGATGGAACGCGCCGGAGAGGCCATCGAGGACGGGTCCCGGGAAGGTGATCGCGTGCGACGAGCACGTACATGGATGATGTACGGGCCTGGTCCGCAAAAAAGACCGTGATCCCGATGCTCGCATCGGTCTCGTGGCGTTGAGGATGCAAACGGTTTCGTGGCTTTTCAGCGCCCGTCCTTCGCCAGTGCTGGCGGGCGAGCCCTCGGCGGGCGCAAACCAACGGGGCGGGTAAAAGAATCTGCCTCCCGAACGTACGATCGCCCAACGCCGATGTCCGATCCGCGTATTCACCGATCGTCCTTACCGCTCGGACACACACGAACCCAATCTCCACGACGCGGGTCAAGGCGCCTGATGCAACACGTGCTCGATCTCGAGGAAGGAATAAACGCGCGCGCCACAGAGGTGTGAGGTGCGTAAAATCTTTAGGCGGGGCGCGACCCAGCCGAGGATCGGGAAGCGGCTGGGTCGCGGTAGAGCGCTTTATCCGCCTCGTATACAACTATTGATAATAACCCTCGAGCTGCCTATTCCAGTCTTGGTCCGCCACTTCGGGCCAGTCATTGTCTTTGAAGCTCGGCGCGTTCTTCCACGCGGTCTGGTCTATGTTGACCACAAAGCCATCCGCTTTGCTGTTCAGGCTCAGCGCCTTCCAGGGTACCGCGCGCAGCGTATCGCCCATCCCTAGCAGACCGCCAGAGGAGATCACGACATAAGCAATATCCCCATCGTCGAAGTTAAGAACGAGATCGTGGATTTCGCCGAGAGCTTCGCCCTGGGAATTCTTTACATTCATCCCAATGACAGTCTTAACGCGGTGCGTCTGCGCGAGATCTTGGCGGAGATCCCTGCGCGCCTCGGTAACATCTTGCCTTTCTTCCATCACATCCTTGCGCTCTTCCGTCACATCCTGTTGCTCGTCACGTTGCCCTTCGAGCACATCTTGCTGCTCCTCTCGCACGTCCTGCTGCTGGTCGCGCACGTCCTCTTGCTGTTGACGCGCTTCTTCGCGCTGATCTTCGACATCCACCGCTACTACCGGCGCCGTCATGCCGACAGTCAGCATCGAGACGGTCAAAAACGTATATATATCTCTCATGATAACCTCCACATTAATACTCCCGATTGACTCTGCGCCGCCGATGAGACAGCGGCATTCGCCCCGCCTAGTACGGCGGAGGTCAGACCCTCGACATCAAACCGTCGAGTGTTTGAACATGCATCCGCTGAGTTGCGAGCAGGTCGCTGATGAGCGTCTTCTGATCTTGGGTTATCCCGGAATCGCCCAGAACATCCGCATACTCTTTCAATCCGCTTTCCTCGCCTTCCTTCAAGGCCTTCAGCGCCGCCTTGTCACCAAAAAGTTGAGCTGTTCCCATGACAATCGTGGACCAGGTGCCCCATGCACCGGAACTGTGCACCGGCTCACCGCCCTTTTTACGAATCGCCGCTTCGATCCGGGAGGCTGCTCTCTGATGGTCGTCGAGGATTGCACTCAGTTCATCGATTGCCGGTACGTGCTCGGGATCGGTATCTTTCTTCTCTAGGGCCTGCTGATAGGTTTCTACCGCAGACAATTCGCTTTTCAACAGCTTATTCATTTCATCGTGCATCGTATTCACCTCCGGGTTCGTTGACGTTGTTACCACCGCGAGCGGAACACCGCCCTCGCGGTTTGTCTGTATCCTAACCACGCATCGTGCCATTGGATATACCTCTATAAATCAATCTGTTAAGCGTCGGAACGACGATAGATACCGGTAACAATTACCTGCCAGTCGAGTAACTTCTACAGCTAGCTTGGTTCGGCAGAGCGACGCGTTTCCAGGCACTTCTAACGAGGTGCAGCAGCCGCCCCGCCGCCCTTCCTGGCAGGAGCCTTGTTCACGGCCCAGGCGCGACTGCTAGCGTCTTCCGTAGACTGGACCCGCGCGAAAAGATTCGCCACCCGTCGGTGATCATTTTTCAGCAACTCCAGCGCATTACCAATGCAAAGCCCGTTGCCGGGAACCCAGCCATTCCTGGACTGGGTCCCGGCAGGCGAAATATGTCCGATGCGAGGCACTCGCTAAAAAGCAACGGCAGCTACCACCATCGCCATGAGCTTCGACCCCATCCCATGAGGAGACTAACGGCGAATACGATTAGAAAGAGCCAAAATAGGGCTTGAGCGATCCCTGCGGCGCTGGTGGCGATCCCACCAAAGCCGAAAATTGCAGCAATTAATGCAATGATTAGAAACAATGCGGCGTAACTTAGCATCTGAAAACCTCCTGTCCCCGTTGGGATACATCGAACTGGCGTCGGCTCGACGACAATCTGGTCAAACGACCATCTGCGCGTACAAGCCTCCCCGAGGCGGCAATGACTGTGCCACGCCTGCAAACTCAGCGTTAACTTACGGTTTGCCTTACCAAAGGTAATATTTGTAAACCACGGTGAGGGATTAATTGTCAGTAAGTATTACCGCGGAAGGCGTAATCCTTACCGGCATCTTTTTTGAAAAATCTAGCGAGTTGCCGTATCTCTACCTACCCTCGGCAAGGCATTCCTATCCGGTAATCTTTACGCCCGCTCTGCAATATTTACACACCGGTATCAATGAATGAGCATTGCTATCTAGTTGATCCCAAGGTCTATTGCGTCCCAGATTAGCTAGGCACCCTTCGTGCCTTGCGATAAATTGGAAGGTCCTGACCGAAATCTATCGTATGGGATCAATGGACCGGGAAGGAGTTAACGGGTCGGTTCAGGGCCTTCCTCTTGATTTATAGAAGCCAATATCCTCTGCCTGCAAAAGCAGGCTTATCAGAACGATTTTTCGTTCAGGAGTGTGACCATGATAGCTAATCCTTCTTACCATGGGCGTGACCCCAACGTCCCAGTTCGCGATCTACCCCCGGGCACAGTGGCCACCGTAGGGAGCTTGGAGTACCTGGCACCGATCAAACGCATCGCGTGGGGTGCAGTTTTCGCTGGCGTCATTCTCGCAATTGGTATCCAAGTCTTGTTGAATATGTTAGGCACGGGAATTGGTGCAAGCACGATTGACCCACTGAGGGGCAACACGCCCGATGCCGACGTATTGGGTATGTCGGCAGCCGTCTGGTGGATCCTGTCGAGTTTGATTGCGCTCTTTGTCGGCGGGTGGACCGCGGCCCGTCTCGCGGGCATACCGCGGCAAGTAGACGGGATGCTCCACGGCTTACTGGCCTGGGGTCTCTCGACCTTGGTAGTCTTTTACTTTCTCGGGACCGTCGTGGGAGGCTTGATCGGGGGCACGTTCAATATGATCAGCGGCGGCGTCGCAG
>JBOIDF010000080.1:0-13861 GCA_050740455.1 Gammaproteobacteria bacterium
AGCGATGGGAGGTCGTGTTCCGCCGGAGTGCAGGAACCGGAATGTATACTGAAATACATGAGGATTCCGAGCACCGCCGGAACGCGAGATCCCGAGCACAGCAGATTTTTTCACAACCTCTCAGGCGGCTTGCATCGGTATCGAATGACCGATGCGCGTAATCTTGTTACGCTCGTCCAGATAGACGAGCGTCGGTTGGTGGACGGCCGCCTCTTCACGCTGCAATCCGGCATAGGCACAGATGATCACGCGATCGCCAGGGCTCGCCTTATGCGCTGCCGCGCCGTTGATGGAGATCACCCGCGAACCCGGTTCCGCCCGGATCGCATAGGTCGTGAAGCGCTCGCCGTTGGCGATATTGTAGATATGGATCTGCTCGTACTCGCGGATCCCGGCGGCGTCAAGCAAGCGCGCGTCAATCGCACAGGATCCCTCATAATCAAGTTCCGAATGCGTAACACGAGCACGGTGGAGTTTCGCTTTGAGCAAGGTAATATACATTGCGTCCCGAGCCAGTGACAGTTTGACCGCGATTATGGCGTAAAGGTCGCTATGGTTCAACGGACTTGCGCGCCGCAAGGTTATCTATAAGGCGCGTCTTACCGAGCCAGGCGGCGGCTAAGATCCTGAGATCGCTATCTTCTGGAGCGGGTTCCCTGAGATCGCTGGCGCGCCTGACGGCAAAGTAATCGGCATGGAATCCGGCTTCCTCCAAGCGCGCGCGACCGCGCCGTTCGATGGATTGAAAACTCGGCGCCGCCCGCGTCAGCGCGTCACGGGCCTCGCGAAGCGCCGCATACAAACGCCAGGCGATCGCTCTTTCTGCATCCGTGAGATTCGCATTCCGTGAGCTCAGCGCGAGGCCGTTGGGCGCGCGCGCGGTCTCCACGGCATGAATCTCTACCTCGATACACAAATCCGCGACCATGCGTTTAATCACCAGCAACTGTTGATAATCCTTCTCGCCGAAGACGGCGAGATCGGGCCGCACCAGATTCAGCAGCTTCGTCACGACGGTCGCCACCCCGGTGAAATGCCCAGGCCTAGACGCCCCGCACAACACAGTATCCAATCCGGGCACGCGGACCTCGGTGTGCCGATCGAGGCCGTTGGGATACAGTGCCGCTACCTCGGGAACGAACAGAACATCCGCCCCCGCCGCGTCGAGAAGCGCGCGATCCTGTTCAAAGGTACGCGGATAACGATCGAGGTCCTCGCCGGCTACGAACTGCATGGGATTGACGAACAGGGTGACAAGCGTGCGGCGCGCCAAGCGCTGGGCGTGTTCGACGAGGGCCAAATGCCCTCGGTGCAGGTTCCCCATCGTGGGCACGAGCGCGATCCGCTGACACCGATCGCGCCAAGCTGTGACGATCCCCTTAAGCTCCGCGATCCGAGCGACGCTAAGGATCACTCGAAACCGTGCTCTGCGCCGGGAAACTCACCGCGCTTAACCGCCCCGGCGTAATCGCGGAATGCCTCCTCGATACCGGCGCGCCCGGCAAGAAAGTTCTTGGCGAATCGGGGCAGCCGCTCGCTGATCCCGAGCATATCGTAAACAACCAGCACCTGGCCATCACAGCCGGGACCTGCGCCGATGCCGATCACCGGAATTGTCACCGATGCGCTGATCTCGGCGGCAAGCGGGCTGGGCACGCACTCGAGCACCAGCATCGCCACCCCGGCGCTCTCGAGCGCCTGTGCGTCTCTTCTAATCATCTCGGCGTCTTCGGGATCACGGCCCTGAACGCGGTACCCGCCCAGCTTATTAATCGATTGTGGCAGCAATCCCAGGTGTCCGCACACCGGGATACCCCGCGCGCCGAGCAACTCGACGGCGGCCACTAACCAGGCGCCGCCTTCCAGCTTAACCACCTGCGCACCCGACTCTCCGAGCAAGCGGCCCGCGTTTCCAAGCGCTTGGTAGGGTGTGGCATAACTCATAAACGGCATATCGACCACCACGAGCGACCGTGTCACCCCTCGGCGCACGAGTTGCGCATGGTAGATCATGTCATTCAAGCGCACGCCGAGCGTGCTGTCGTGGCCTTGCACCACCATCCCGAGCGAATCTCCCACCAGCAGGATATCGACGCCGGCTGCGTCGGCGAGCCTGGCGAAGCTCGCATCGTAGGCGGTGAGGCAAGCGATTTTCTCGCGGCGCCGCTTCATCTCGATCAGATCCGAAGTGGAAATTGAAGTGATCGCGCTCATCCGCTCCATACGCTAAGGCCTGATTGGCGCGCGGCCGGACAATCGCTCGATACCCCTCCCTTCACAACGCCTTAGGAGCCCAGCGAGCGGTCCGAGCCCCGGAACTTCAAGGTCCGGGGCAATTTCATACAGCGGATACAGCACGAAAGCCCGCTCACTCAGTCCCGGATGCGGGACCGTCAAGTCGGGCCCGGTGATACGTTCCGCGCCGTAAAGAAGGATATCAATGTCCAGAGTCCTGGGTCCCCAACGAACGCCGCGCGCACGGCCGTGCCGGGCCTCGACCGCTTGCAACGATGCCAATAGATCGTAGGCTGACTGGGCCGTCTCGATGGCCGTGACCGCGTTGATGTAGTCGGGTTGATCCGGCGGCCCCATGGGCGCGCTGCGGTAGAACGAGGATTGAGCGACTATGCGGGTCTCGGGTAGCCTCGCGATGGCCAAGATGCCCTGCGTTACCTGCGCATCGGGATCGGCAAGATTACTGCCCAGACCGACATAAGCGATCACCGAGCTTGCGGCGCGCGGGCCGTTGCCGCGTGGCATCGCTAACGCCGGCGACGGCGCCTCTTCGCCGGGGCGGTCTTGCTGGCCGCCGAAATAAGCTCGCCCCGGCGGACTTCCTTGGCGCCTTGGAATTCAGTCCACCACTCGGCCAATTCGGTGACCTCCTCGCCCGCCTCCGCGCGCAGCAGCAGAAAATCGTAGGCCGCCCGAAAGCGCGGGTGGCTCAGCAACCGAAACGGTGTTCCACCCACCCGCCTTGTTAGACGCGGCTGTAGCGCCCAGATCTCGCGCGTCATCTGCGTGTAGCGGCGCGGCATGGCAATGCGGGAGATTTGCTGCGAAATCACGGTGTCCGATGCAAGCTGATCGGCCTCGGCGGGCGATAATTCGTGGGCCCGGTGCTCATCGGCGAGCCTCCGCATGGGATCCCAGAGCAATGCCGAAATTAAAAAAGCCGGGGTGACCGGTTTCCCCTCCGCGATGCGGCGATCGGTATTTTGCAGGGCACGGGCGAGAAACATATGAGGAAATCCGCCTTCCTCTTCGCTTAAGCAGGCTTCTACTTGGGGGAACAACTGACCGAACAGGCCATAGTGGCGAAGTTGCTCGAATGTTTGGACGGCGCATCCGCCGAGAAAGAGCTTCAAGATCTCCTCGAACAAGCGTGCCGGCGGGATTTCCGAGAGCAGCGGCGCTAACTCGAAGATCGGCGTTGCAGTCTGCGGATGGATACTGAATCCCAACTTGACCGCAAACCGCACGGCCCGCAACATCCTCACCGGATCCTCACGGAAGCGCTGCTGCGTGTTGCCGACGACCCGGATCTGTCCCGCTTTGATGTCGTCCATCCCGCCCACGTAGTCAACGACCGAGAAATCCTCGATGTTGTAGTACAGGGCATTCACCGTGAAATCACGCCGCCAGGCGTCGTTATCAATATTGCCGTAGACGTTGTCGCGGAGGATCCGTCCGTCCTCGGTAAGGACACGGCCAGCTTCTTCCGCCGCGTCGGCGCCCCGAAAGGTCGCCACTTCAATGATGTCCCTACCGAAATGCACATGCGCCAAGCGAAAACGGCGGCCGATCAAGCGGCAATTACGAAATAGCTCGCGCACCTGCTCCGGAAGCGCGTCGGTGGCCACATCGAAGTCCTTCGGCTCGCGGCCGAGCAGTAAATCGCGCACACTGCCGCCGACGAGGAAGGCTTGAAAGCCGGCATTATTCAAGCGGTAAAGGACCTTGAGCGCGCGCTCATCGATATTGGCCCGCGAGATGATATGGCCCGATCGCGGTATGATACGCGGGGTCATCGGGATTTTCGCGACCTTGGTTTGCATCGCTATGTCAAGCACGGGATTACCTTGTCACCTCGGTCACTATGGCCACTGTTTCTTAAAGTGTAGACGGTGGGTATAATACACCGCGCGCGGCGCCCATGCTGTAACTGCACCCTTCCTCCAAACTGCTCCCTTCGTCTAGCGGCCTAGGACGTCGCCCTCTCACGGCGAAAACAGGGGTTCGATTCCCCTAGGGAGCGCCACAGTGTTTATCCGCTCACGAGATGTTTCCATTCCATGACACTTATCGCGATCAGGATCGGCGCAATCAAAGGAAAAACGTCGCGCAATTATTAGCTTAGTTACTGGCATTTCTATTGCTTAATGCACCATGGGGGCGCGGTGCAACCACGGAAGGGGCCGGGCGTCATGAAGACTCCCGCTCCCCCTTCTCCCCTCCCTGCACCTCGCCCCCACTGCGTATCGCGCCAGCGCTCCTTGCGGCCACAATACCCGGCTCGCTATCCGCTATAGCGCATAATCTCTATTGATCCCGCACGCCGGTACGTGTTAAAAAATAGCAGAGCAGTTCCATTAGCGTGCCCGGCCCGGGTTGCGATAAGGAAGACCATCGTCGGGCAGGGGAAAAATCACGGCGGGCGAGTTATAGAGCCGCACGCGCAAACAGCAAGAGAGAAAGATAACCGCGGCTCTTAAAACGATGCGTACCCCGACCATTCTACGCGGCCGAACCTTCCGGATGTCCGGTGTTACACGCGATCGGGGAGAATCGAATTGATGTCCGCACGCTCCGGCGTCCGGCATGCGACTGCAAACGGGAATCCCTCCAAGCGCGACAGACCGGTGCTGGTGACCGGTGCTTCGGGCCACCTCGGCGCCAATCTGGTGCGCCGGCTGCTCAGCGAGGGGTATCCGATCCGTGTCCTACTGCGCGAGGATAGCGATAGAGCCGCCGTGGAAGGCTTGGCGGTCGAGCGCGTTTTCGGCGACCTGCGGGACTTTCCCGCCACCCGTGCCGCCGTCGCCGGGTGCGGACGGATCTATCATTGCGCGGCCAAGCTCTCGACCATCGAGGGCGATGCCCGGCACCAGAGGGAGATCTATGAATGCAACGTGATCGGGACGCAACATCTGTTGCGCGCGGCGTGCGAGGCGCGCGTAGAACGCGCCGTTGTCACCGGTTCCTTTAGCGCCGTCGGGTACGATCTCGACGCACCCTCCGCGCCGAGCAATGAAACCATGCAGTTCTATCCCTTCGAGCGTAGCATGCCTTACGAGCGCTCCAAGGTCCTGGTCGAGCACGAATGCCTGAAAGCCGTCATCGACGGCCTCGATGTCGTGGTGGCTACCTGCTGCGCCATCATCGGCGGCAATGATTTCCGGCCCTCGCGCCTGGGCCGGACCCTGTGCGACTTTGTCAATGGGAACCTCCGCGCCTACCTCCGCGGCGGCTTCGAATTCGTGGCGGCGCGCGATATCGTGGAAGCTCACCTGCTCTGCATGGACAAGGGCCGGACGGGGCACAAGTATATTTTCAGCACGGAGTTCCTGATGCTCGACGAGCTGCTCGACCTGTTCACGGAGATCTCGGGTGTGGCGGGCCCACGCCGCCGCCTTCCGGCACCCCTGATGCTGGCCTGCGCCGAGGTCGCGAGCTTCTACCTGGGTCGTGTCCACCCGCGCTTTCCCCAGCGTTTGACGCCGGGCGCTATCCGCTTGCTGCGCAAATGCCGGCACGCCGATCTCACCAAGGCCCGCACCGAGCTCGGCTACCGGCCGACGAGTATCCGCGCGGCGGTCGAGGAGGCGTACGCTTTTCATTATACGCGGGGCGCTATTCATCATGCCGCGGCGCGAGCGCCGAGCGGCCCGGCGGGTCGCGGACCAACGGTGACCCACCGCATGGCCTTGCCCTAGACCCGAGGCGGCGACGATCAACGGACAGCGCCTTCCAACCAACCCTTCTCCGCCTAGCTTCGCGGAGGCCCGCAATGCGCGCCAAAAAGTCCGTGCGGCCGGGCTGGATCCGAATTACTGGTATGCGGTGGAGGTCGATGAGCGCATCCAGCCCGGCCAGGTAACCGAGGTGGTGTTCTGGAAGCGTTCCATCGCCCTCTTCAGAGGCCGGGACGGGCGCGTGCGGGCGATCGAGAACCGCTGTGCGCATCGCCAGTTGAAGCTGTCGCTGGGCGGAGTCGATGACTGCCAACTCGTGTGCCTCTATCACGGCTGGACATACGACGGGGAGGGGCGCGTGGTCCGCATTCCCCACGATCTCTTCGGGCGGCGCATGCCGGAGTTTCGCATCGCGAGCTTTCCCGTGCGCGTGCGCTATGGGCTCGTGTGGCTATTTCCGGGCGATCCGGGCCTGGCCGAGCAACGGCCGATCCCGGAAATCCCGGAGCTCGAAGGACCGGATCGATGGGCCTGCCGGCCGCTCAGTTTCACCTGGCGCGCGCATCATTCAATGATCATCGATAACGTCAGCGATTTCACCCATGCACACTTGCACCGCAAATACCGCCCGTTCGACGATGCGCGGCTGGTCCGCTGTGAAACCGCCGGCGACAGTGTCCACGTCGCCTACGACACCCGCGTGGGACGGGGCCGGATCTCCGGATTGTTCCTCGACCGCGACCGGATCGACACCAACCACATGCGGCTCTGCTACCAGTATCCTTACCAGTGGTCCAACACCGATGACAAGATCAAGCACTGGCTGTTTGTCCTCCCCATCGACGAGCGCACGACGCGGACTTTTTTTCTGTTCTATTTCGAGTCGCTCAAGATCCCGTGGACGGCGGTCCGGATCCCGCGCGCGGCCATGGATTTTGTGCTGAGGCTCGCCAACCGCCTGCTGATTGCACCGCTATTGGACCAGGATCGCGGCGCGGTCGAGGCTGAGCAGGAAGGCTACGAAGCGCACTGGGACGCACCGATCGCGGAGATCAACCCGGCCGTCCGGGCCTTCCAGGAGGTCACCATCCGCAAATGGCAGGCCCATCTCGACCGCCTGGCGCCGCAAACAGAAGCGAGTGTCCGCGTGACACCAGCCATGCAGCGAGCTCCCTAGAGAACCTGCACCTAGATGAGCAGCCTGAACCCTGGCACCAGCTTGGAGGCGCTGGCCGGAGTCGTGGCCTTCGTGATTCTCTTGTTCGTCGGCTCGCGGCTGCTTCCGGGCGCGGAAGCACAGGGCGCGCCGCTACCCTCGGGCGGGCGGCTCGCCTACCGCCTCAATGGACTACGGGTCTTCCTGCTGGCGGCCCTGGTGGCGGCGCTCGGGCAGCTACTCGGCTGGTGGTCCCTGTCGGTGCTTTACCATCACTTCCTGCCGATTTTTCTCGCGGCCAATGTGTTTGCATTCGCGCTCACCGGGATCGTATTCCTCCGTGGCAAGCAGTCATCCGCAAAAATACGTCAAAATCCTCTGGCGGAGACCTTGCGCAGACTGTACTTCGGCGTCGAGTTGAACCCGCGGCTCGCCGGCGTCGATCTCAAGCTCTTCAGCTACCGCCCGTCGCTCATCGGGCTCGGGCTGCTCAACGCGGCATTTGCCGTCGCGCAGTTCGAGATGTACGGGACGCTGTCCGGCGCGATGCTCCTCTATGAGATCTTTACCTTGATCTACATCGGCAACTACTTTCAATTCGAATACGGCATGCTCCATACTTCGGACATCGTCGCCGAGCGCTTCGGTTGGATGCTGATCTGGGGTGATTACGTGCTCGTCCCCTTCTTCTATTCCCTGCCGGGCTGGTTTCTCGTCCACCGGCTCGATCCCCTGCCGGCCTTCGCCGCGGTGGCCCTCACGGCGCTCTTCCTGTTCGGCTTCTGGCTGTTCCGCGGCGCCAATGAGCAGAAACACCGTTTCAAGGCCGACCCTAGCGCCCGGATTTGGGGGCGGCCCGCCGAGACCCTTGGCGGCCGCTTGCTGGTCTCGGGCTTTTGGGGCATCGGGCGGCACCTCAATTATTCAGGCGAGATTTGCGTCTACCTGGCCTTCGCGCTCACCACCGGCTTCGACTCGGTCTTACCCTATTTGCTTCCAGCCTGGCTCATCGCGCTCTTGATCCACCGTGCCCGGCGCGACGAGCGCCGCTGCTACGCGAAATACGGGGCGCTCTGGACCCAATACACGCACAGGGCACGCTTCCGCATGCTACCCTTCGTCTATTAACTCATGGAACCCCAAGTCTATCCCGTCGTCACCGACACGCCTCCCCCGAGACCGATCCCGCGAGTGCGCGGCGGACTGCCGGTGCTGGGCCAGGCCTTGGCCTTTCAGCGTGATCCGCTGAGCTTGCTGGAGCAGGCCTGGCGGGCGCATGGCGAGGTGTTCCAGTTCCGGCTTGGCGGGCGCGAGGTCGTTCTATTCGCCGGACCCGAGGCCCACGATGCTTACTTCCGCGCCCCGGACGATCAGTTGAGCGCGCGCGAGGTCTACCAGTTCACGGTCCCAATCTTCGGCAAGGGTGTGGCTTACGATGTCGCGCCCGAGCGCATGGCCGAGCAACTGAGGTTCCTCGCGCCCCTGATGCGGGACGGACCCATGCACGCTTATGCCCGCCTGATAGATCAGGAAATCAAGGACTACATCGCAAGATGGGGGGACGAAGGCGAGATCGACCTGCCGGTGGTCACCAACGAGCTGACGGTAAACATCGCCAGCCGCTGTCTGCTCGGGGAGGAGGTCCGCACGCGTCTCGATACCGGCTTCGCCCGGCTCTACCACGATCTCCAGCGGGGTATCAATACCTTGGGGTTCTTTTTCCCGCGCCTGCCGATCCCTGGCCATATACAGAGAGACAGGGCCCGCCGCCAAGTGGCCTCCCTGATGCGCGGCATCCTGGCCGAGCGGCGGCGGACCGGCACGCGCCCGGGCGACTTCATGCAGGCGCTGACGGAAGCGCGCTATACCGATGGCAGTGCGCTCGGCGATGAGGAAATCACCGGTCTCTTGCTCACCGTGCTGTTCGCGGGTCAGCACACGAGCAGCGTGCTCGCGGCCTGGGTCGGGATCGATCTGCTGCGCCACCGCCCGTACCTGGCCGCGGTCCTGGCCGAGATTGAGATCGTTTATGGTCAGGGCCAGGGCCATAGCTTAAGCCTGGAGTCCCTGAAGAGCCAATTGGCACTGGAGCACGCCGTCCGTGAAGGCGAACGCCTGCATCCACCGCTCATCCTGCTGGTGCGCAAGGCCCTCGGCGATATCGAGTACCACGGCTTTCGCATTCGAGCCGGGACCCTGGCCATGGTCTCACCCCTCCTCTCGCACCGTCTGCCCACGGTCTTCAAAGACCCCGAGCGCTACGATCCGGATCGGTTCGGCCCGCCGCGCGAGGAACACAAGCAGGGGACCCATGTGCTGATTGGCTTTGGCGGCGGCCGGCACCGTTGTCTCGGGATGCACTTCGCGTACATGCAAATCAAAGCCCTGTGGAGCCTGTTGCTGTCGCGCTACGATCTCGATCTGATCTCGCCGCCGCCCGCACCGGATTATGGAAGCTGGGTCACCGGACCACGGCCGCCGTGCCGGGTTCGCTACCGGCGCCGCCCCGTACCGCTCGGCCCCAACCTATGACAGCCTCGAGGGTCCCACACTTTGACGTCGCCGTGGTCGGCGCGGGACCGGTCGGCGCGGTCGCGGCCCTGGCCCATGCGCGCCGCGGGGCACGGGTGGCACTGTTCGAGGCCAATCCGCGATCGGCGCAACGGCTAGCTGGAGAGTGGCTGCATCCCCCAGCCATAGAGGTGTTGCGACAGGTCGGCATCGATTTGCCCGGCGCGATCCCGGAGCACTCGGCCGGTCAGGGTTTTGTGGTGTTTCCGGACGATGGTTCCTCGCCCTGCCTGCTGCCCTACGCCGGCGGGGCACCGGGACTCAGTTGTGAGCACAGCGCCCTGGTCGGGACCCTGCGCGCCGCCGCCGCCGCGCACCCCAATGTTGACTATCTGACCTCGGCACGGGTGCGCCGTATCGAGGGTCACAGCGTACGCTATGTGCAGCGGGGGGGGGTGGGCTCGATCACCGCCGGCCGCATTGTGGGGGCGGATGGGCGCCGCTCCCTCGTCCGCGCCAGCCTCGGCCTGCCGGTCGATCACGCCATCTGCTCGCGTATGGTCGGGCTATTGCTTCGCGATGTGGCACTCCCATTCGAAGGCTATGGGCATGTGTTACTCGGCGGCCCCGGCCCGGTCCTCGCTTACCGCATCACCCGGCATCAAGCACGCCTGATCCTGGACGTGCCCCTGCACCGCCGCGGACGCCAGGAGCGCGCGGCTTACCTGTGGGAGGGCTATGCGGCGGTGTTGCCCAGCGCGCTGCGGCCGGGCTTTCGCGCGGCCCTCCTGGAGGGAACCTTCGAGGGAGCGGCCAACGAAATCAGGGCGCGCAGTGACTACGGCCGTGATCATGTGTTTCTTGCCGGGGATGCCGTCGGCCATCACCACCCCTTGACCGCGGTCGGGATAACCCTGGGCTTCGGCGATGCCCTGTGCCTCGCCGAGTGCCGGGATCCGGCGGATTATCAGTCTCGCCGGCGGCAGGCAACGCAGGTCGCCGAGCTCTTGGCCGTCGGCCTCTATCAGGCCCTAACCGAGAGCAGCGAAGAAGCCGACGCCACCCGCCAAGCCATTTACCGGATGTGGCGCAAGAGCAACGCTGAACGCACGCGCACGATGCGCTATCTCGCCTGCCAAGACACCCGGACCGCCCTGTTTGCGTGCTCTTTTGTCCGTGCCATCGCCCATGCCCTGTTAGCGATCGTCAGCGAGGCGCTGTGGCGTGGCGAGTGGTCTCATGCGGCAACGGTGGCCCGGGCGCTGGCCGGGCGCCTGCACTGGCTCCTGCGCGGGATCCTGCCCACCCAATCCGGCCGCGCCTGGGCGCTCGCGCCGGAGGGTCATGGGACCGCGTCCGCGCCGCTCGTGGGCGACGCCGGCCCCTGGCCCGTGGCAAAGGAAAATGAGGAGCTAGAGGATACCGAAGCCGGCCCGGCTCTTAGACGTGCCGTCACCGCGCTCATCCGCCGGCAGTCGCCGGGCGGCGGCTGGGAGGGAGAGGTCATCTGGTGTCCGATGCTGGCGGCGCAGTACGTGCTCATGTGCCATATTACCGGCGCCTCGATCGCGCCCGGTCGAAAGGCGTCTCTGCTCCTGCACTTCCGCCGCACGCAATTGGCCTCCGGGCTCTGGGGCCTGCACCCCCAGTCCTCACCTTACCTCTTCGTCACTGCCCTGGTTTATGTCGCCGCGCGTCTGCTAGGGGTGAACCGGGAGGATCCCCTGCTGGTCCCGGCGGCCCGGTTCATCGCGGCCGAAGGCGGGGTCACGGCCATCCCGAGCTGGGGTAAGTTCTGGCTCGCGCTGCTCAACCTCTATGATTGGGACGGCCTCAACCCGCTGCCCCCCGAGGCCTGGCGGCTGCCCCGCTGGATGCCCTTGCACCCGGGCCGGCTCTACTGCCATACCCGCCTCATCTACCTGGCTATGAGCGTGATCTACACCTCTCGCTATCAGACACCCTGCGCACCCGTGATCGAGGTCTTGCGCACGGAGTTGTACCCCTTGGGCCATAAGCACGTTGCCGCCAGCCGCAGGGCGCTGCGGCTGGAGGATCTGGTTGCGCCCCCGACCCGGTGGCTTCGAGGCCTCTGGGCGCTCGGCGCGCTCGTGGAACGCTGGCGCCCTGGCTCGGCGCGGCGGCCGATCGTCGCGCGGCTGCGCGAGCGGATCCGCTGGGAGCTGCGGACGACGGATCACACCAGCATCTCGCCGGTCAGCGGCTTACTCAATATGATCGCACTTTGGATCCACGACCCCCGAGACCCCGATCTGCTCCGCGCGTATGAGCGCTTCGAAGGCTGGATCTGGGAAGATGATCAGGCGGGAACGCGGGTCACCGGAGCGCGCAGCGCCTCCTGGGATACCGCTTTTGCGGTGCAGGCGCTGGCGGCCGCCGGGGCGCATCCCGGCTCCGGGGTGGCCAGGGCGCGGGGCGTGGCCTTTCTCCGGAGTCAGCAGATCCGGCAGACGTTCGGCGGGATTGACGACAACTTCCGCATCGACCCCAAGGGCGGATGGTGTTTTGCGGGCGTGTGGCACGGCTGGCCGGTGAGCGACTGCACCGCCGAGGCGGTACTGGCGCTGCTCGCGCCCCCCGGAGCGCCGCCGGACCCGGAAGGCCTCGGCGAGGCCGTGGCGTTTATCCTGCGCTGCCAGAACACCGACGGCGGCTTTGGCAGCTACGAGCCGAGCGGCACGCGTTGGAGGATCGAAGGGCTGAACCCCGCGGAGATATTTGCCGACTCCATGACCGACCGTTCCTGGGTCGAGTGTACATCCTCCTGTATCGCCGCGCTGGCCGCGGTTCGGGAGCGCTATCCCGATCTCATCATGGCGCCAGCGCTCGAGCGCGCCATCGGGCGCGCGGCGCGCTGGCTTTATGCCAACCAGCGGTCCGGCGGAGCGTGGCCCGGAGCCTGGGGGGTGTACCTCATCTACGGGACGTTGTTCGGCGTGCGCGGCCTGCTGGCCGCGGGCACACCGGTCTTTCACCCTGCCATCCGCAAGGCCTGCCGGTGGCTCTTGGCGCGCCAGCGGCCCGATGGCGGCTGGGGCGAGCACCACAGCGGTTGTCTGACCGGCGTCTACACAGAACACTCGGAGAGCCAGATTATCCAGACGGCCTGGGCGCTGCTGACCCTGATCGAAGCCCGTGAACCCGACTGGGCCGCTATCGAGCGAGGCGCCGCTTACCTCTCGCGCAGACAAAACGCACGCGGCCAATGGCCGGCGCAAGACATGGCGGGCGTCTTCTTCCGTACGGCGCTCCTCGACTACACCCTGTACCGCGCCTACTTTCCTCTGTGGGCCCTGGGCCTGTACCAGGCCCGATGCGCGGAGCGGGCGGCGTTGCATCCTCGGCGCGCCAAGCAGGACCAATCCCTGGCCCTGGCTTTCGCACCGCCGGCGCCGCAAGCGTTCCGGGCGGGTGCGTAGCGACGCTACCTTCCGTACTTCCGCGCATCGACTGGAGTCCGCTGTAGGTGGGTTTGGCCCCGCAGCTCAGATTCAGCGCTCTCGGCGGCGCCATCGCCCATCCCTTGGGCGTAATCCACGCCGATTGCCCGGAGCGCCTCGAGCGTCGGCGTATCCTCCACCGACTCGGCAATGGTTTTGAGGCTCATCACATGGCCGATCCGGTGGATGGCCTCGGCGCGATGCGCACACAGCTCTGGTAGAATATTGCGGGAGTCTGCTGGCGGAGCTGCGGCTGCTGTATGATGTGCTAGACGGGGCGGAGACGGGACACAACCGCCTCGTGGTGGGCGAAAGCTCGGGCGCGAGTTTTTCTGCCGATAGGCTCTTCCGTGGAGCATGAAATCGATGTCTGACACCGTGGATCTTGCTTCACGCGCCCATTGGCCCAAAAAATTTCTGACGTACAGGTTCAAATCGCCCGCATTCCATCGTCCTTTGGTCGAACTGGTGCTTCGCAGGCTCCGGCTGGCGCAGACATAGCGCTTGAATCCCCAAAGAGGGCCAGAAAGCTATGAGATCTGATGATCGGTCCAAGTTGTGAGCGCGCGGACTGTCATTTCCTTCGTGATGGATCTGATCGGGTCGACCAAAGTCGGCCTGGGCATGAACGCGATTCGCTTTCGCCGGTACAACGCGGCGATCGTGGAACATATCTGGCCCTATATTGAACAGCAAGCGTAGCGTGCGCTGTGCGCACGAAATAAAATCATTCGATGGCTACTCCCCGCCGCGCGCTGACTCCTGGGGTCTCTGAATCGCGCCCTAAGCGCCGATCGCCCGGTTTATGGCCACGCCGC
>JBOIDF010000080.1:13961-16381 GCA_050740455.1 Gammaproteobacteria bacterium
AAATTCGCGATGAGCGCGAGTTTGAGAGGCAGGTCGCTTCCGTTCATTGGAATCTAGTCCAACACGGCTAGCAAAGTTAGGTCAAAGCGCCTGCTCACTCAGTGGCTCTACAGGAGTCCGAGTAGAGCAAGCGTAGCGTGCGCTGTGCGCACGAAATAAAATCATTCGATGGCTACTCCCCGCCGCGCGCTGACTCCTGGGGTCTCTGAATCGCGCCCTAAGCGCCGATCGCCCGGTTTATGGCCACGCCGCTTCTGGGAACATCAAATTCGCGATGAGCGCGAGTTTGAGAGGCAGGTCGCTTCCGTTCATTGGAATCTAGTCCAACACGGCTAGCAAAGTTAGGTCAAAGCGCCTGCTCACTCAGTGGCTCTACAGGAGTCCGAGTAGAGTAATCGTGCGCACAGCGCACGCTACTGGCTGCTCAGTATGTCAAGGCCTACCTCTCATGGGTCAGAAGATCGACGGCAAGGATGCCGAGGCGATTTGCAAGGCAAGTCAGCCGGCCGGCCGGGGATGCGTTTTGTGGCGATCAACACGGAGGCCGCAGCAGGGATATCCAGATGTTACATCGGATCCGCAGCCGCTTGGTGGGGGAGCGGACTGCGCGGCGTCTTCGAGGATGGATTCGTTGAAGGCAGTCATTGCATTGCGTCTACACGATTCCGCTCGCCATCATGAGCTTTGGAGTTCAAAATAGCATCCGCGTATGCGTACGAGATCCGGGAGAACCGCTGCCAATATTGATCCAAGGGACCAGGCTGCGTACACGCTGGCCGAAGCCGCGCGTTATCTGAAGCTGGCGTCTGCCACGCTTAGGGCGTGGGTTGCCGGTCGCCCCTATCCGAAAGCCGGGGGCGTCGGACACTTTCAGCCTCTCATTCGTCCCCCGCAGCTTCAGCCGCCGATCCTGTCCTTCTGGAATCTGATCGAGGCCCATATCGTGCGGTCCCTGCGGACCGATCATCGCGTCTCTGTCAAGGCTCTACGGAAGGCGCTCGGATACGCGGAGCGCTCGCTCAATATCGAACGGCTGCTTCTCCGGAAGGAACTCCGCACAGACGCGGGCCAAGTATTCCTCGATCGATACGGGCAGCTCATCAATCTCTCCGCTTCCGGCCAGCTTGCGATGCGGCGTTTGTTCGACGAGCACCTAAAGCGCGTCGAGTGGGACGAGTGGCAGTTTCCGGTTCGCCTGTACCCGTTCGTTTCTGGAGAAACGCGAATCGCGGAACGACCCATCGCCATCGATCCGAAGATCGCCTTCGGGCGTCCCGTAGTCGTGCGCATGGGTATTTCGACGGGGACGATCGCCGAGCGCATCGACGCGGGAGAGACCGTGCAAGAACTTGCGTCCGACTATGACTTGAGTCCCACTGAAATCGAGCAGGCCGTGCTCTACGAACGGGCCGCTTGAACCTCGTATTCTTGACGGACCGCGACCTCGGAACACGCTTTCCGGAAATTCTTGCCGCCGCAGGATTGAAGGTAGAACGCCACCGCGACCATTTCCCGCACGATTGCGCTGATGAGGACTGGCTGCGCATCATCGGCCGCCGCGGCTGGGTTGCCGTAAGCCACGATAGGCGCATCCGATACAAACCGAACGAGCTCGCCGCAGTCGTTCGACATCGTGTGACACTGCTCGTCGTCGTCGGCAAAGCGCCGTTTTCCCAGCTCGCCCGGCATTTCGTCACCACGGGCCCCAGGATCACCAAGTTTCTCGCGAAACATACGCCGCCGCTGATTCGCCAAAGTCTATCGACCATTACCCGCCGAGCTCGCCAAGAATCCCGATGCGCCCTGCACCGTCACGTTGTGGTATCCAAAGCCGGTCAAAGCGTGGGATCGGCAATAGTCCTTACACCGTAGCGTCCGCGAGCACCTTGCCGGCATCCGCTGCCGCGAGACGCGCCGCCTCCCACTGCTGGGCGATCCACTCGACCCCGCCAGGGTCGGCTCGTCGGCACTGGCGTAGCGAACCGGGCCGTAAATATCCGCCAGCACGATACGCACATCCTCGTCCAGCAACAGCGCAGGCGCCGCCATCAATTGTTTGCGGAGGGCCTCAACCGTGCTTCAGTATTCTGCGTAAGTTCCTGTTCAATAGCATCTGTGTGGTCATAATAGTAGGAGAGAGCGTCATACACCTGAGCGAGCGTCAGTTGAGAGAATTCACGAACCAATTCCTCGGGTGACAGGCCTTGCTTTATCACATACTGGACCACAGCGCGCACCGGAAACCTCGTTCCGGCAATGATGGGGCTGCCGCTACAATAGTCTTTGTGAGAATCGATATAAGGGTGGGTGAGGGTTTTCGGGGCGCCTACCATGAATAAGTCCTCCGTCATGACTAATTCCAGAAACGGACCATGATACTGATACTTTGGCGAGACCGAAACGGCGGTGTCAAGAAGATC
>JBOIDF010000081.1:0-16036 GCA_050740455.1 Gammaproteobacteria bacterium
TTGCCGCAACACTTGCGCATTCAGTGTCTCATCCGTGTTACGCTTGAGCCGAATAGATAGTTTTGCCATGATGTTCCCCTCCGCATAATATGCTGTTTATCGAATGAGTATTATGCGGCCGGACCCCGCGACAAGCAACGGCTAGGTATGATTTAGCCATTTGAGGTTTGGAACCGGCGACATTGCGTTCAACCGATTCGCCACGATTGACGCAGGAAAGAGTAGCCGTAGAATCTTCGCCAGGCCGAGTACCAAACCTTACATCCACCTTTGTAACTCTAACCGATGGATGAAGTGTCGTCCACCCGGCAGATATCCCAGTAGACTCGTAAGCTCTTGTAAATTGGATATCTCGTGCTTCCGCCTTTTTTGGCATGGATACTGTCTGCGTGTAAGTTAAAGACGGTTCATTTGTCGATGGGAACGCGAGGTAAATACCATGAACCGGGACCAAGTCCAGGGGAACTGGAAGCAACGGAAAGGCAAGACGAAGTACATGTGGGGCGACCTCACGGATGAGGAGATCGAATGGTGCGCAGGTGGAGTCCACTTCTAAGAAAAAAACGGAAGTGAGATCTGATGATGACTCCGGCGCGGCGTCCAGCACCGAAACCAGAACTGAGTCAGCTACCGTAAAGTGTGCGGAGGGTGAGGAATTCAATAAAGACACTGAGAAGTGTGAATAGCCTAGCGAGCGCGCTGCCAGTGCTGGGCTGATGTACTCTCCAGTATGCACCCATCAAATTTAGTTAACTTCTCAGATTAGGAAAATTAAGATGGGATTTGTACTCTTCCTGGGGCTTTCAGCCGGTCTGGCCCTGTTTTACCCACCCCCGGCAAGGTCCCAGAATCAACGCGGGATTAGTTAGTCAAATTTCGTGCTTAATCGCAACTGTAAAACAAAAACGGAGGAAGTAGAGATGAAACGCAAAACGCTAGTATTAATCGCGAGTAGCTTGGGGTTGTTGGGAGGGGTCGGCTGTTCATCGGAGGCCACCCATACCGCACAAGCATTGGAGCATGCCCAGGCAGCGGTTAAGGAGAGTACCATTCAGGGTATTCAAGAGCACGCGCAGGTGTCGTTGACACATGTCCAAGCGGCTGAGCAAGCCAAGGAAGCAGGCGCGGAGCACTTAACCGCAGCCGAAACCGCTCTCAATAACGCGCTCAAAGCGCAGGACGCTGGCAGTGCCAAGATGGCCGTGGAGGGCGCCGAAAGCCATCTCAAGATGATCCAGTAAACCATCGTCGATCCGGAGGTGAGATGCGTTCCGAGCAAAGCGCTGCGGCATTCGGCGAATGCCCAAACCATGCCGGTAGTTAAAATGAGAGTTCACGAGGAAAAGCCGAATGTCGAGACCCGTCAGTGTCAACATTCCCCACAGGCTTGGGAAGGCTGAGGCGCGCCGCCGTATCGAGGAAGGATTCGGCAATATGCGCGCACAGATGACCGGTGGCGTTACTGGTTTGTTGTCGTTCGATGAACGTTGGGAAGACGATCGTCTTTATTTCGAGGGCGGCACATTTGGTCAGACGATATACGGGCACCTTGATGTGTTCGAAGAGTTGGTTACAGTGGAAGTTGGTCTACCAAACATCCTCGCCACCATCGCCGACACAATTATGGGTAGAGTGAGAAAGGAAGGTCAACTTCTGCTGGAGAAGAAGTAACGCTTTTTCAGCATGTCGGCGGGATTTATCTTTCGCCCCCCCCTCGCTTACAAAACCCGTCTACGCGAAAAAACGCTTGCGGGGGACAGCATCATGGTAGCTTGTTTGCGGTACGGCTTTGCTGGGCCAAAAATTCGTCTGCGTGGAAAAAATTTGTTTGATTTTTTCGCGGGACCGAACAAAGCTGGAAAACCATGAAGAGCTGTCTCCCCCAGAAATTCTCCGGAGAATCACGTCAGTTTTTTTGCTCGGACGTGTACTCCGACACCCGATCGCCGCGCTCGAACGCTCAGCTAAACGACCGCGATTCGCGAAACCGACTGACTATTCTGGATCTCACGCTATTGGCCACGGTGGACCGAAGCCTGAATAGCGCAGTTGGAACTCTAGCCTTACGGCTTCGCGCCGCCTTTTCGAGATGACTTCTTCTTTCCGCGTGTCTTTTTAGCGCCGCCGATCTCTTCTAACATGTCGGAGAAGTCGAAGCCGAACAACTGCTTGATCTTCGCGTTAATTGCAGGCATGACGAGGCTATTGCCCATCCTTTGATGTCCAGCGCGTACGGCGAGGGAACGATCTCGTCGGCGGAATCCACCTCGAGCAATGCAAACAGCGGCGGCGCGATGATCTTCACGCCTTGGGCTGCATATGCCAGCGAAGCGAACGCGGACAGCGCGGCAAACACGGCCGTCAATGCTAATCTGCCTGAGCTACTGCGCATCGTTTTCTCCTGTCGAGTTAATTGGACCGAGCATCTGTCGAATGCACGCGGTAACTTTAGGGCCAGAAAATTTAACCGCGATGACGGTTCGGTTACGGTTCCATGGCGACTATCTTGACGGGCGATCACCGCCAAGATCTTTCCTGTGCCGCAAGAACGCTGGGTTTGTGAGAAAGGTCATATTCGGATAAGACTTCCCATGTTAGTGTCGATTATCCATAGTCGGGAGGACACTCACATGACCAATCAAAGACTCGATGGGCCGGTCGACCGTCCGGTCGACGGCGATACCGTACGCATCGTCATCAATGGCAAGTCTGAGTCCGTGCGCATCCAAGCACTCGATACAGAAGAATCGAAGGCGGGCGGCGACAAACCCCAAACCCCCTGGGGTAAGAAAGCGGCCGCTCACGCCGCAACGCTCTTCACCTCGGGGCGCACGATCACTCTGGATTTCGATGAACCGGCGAGTGCCACTCCGCCCGATACCTCACTTGCTCGGTATCGCGACAACTTCGGCCGTTTACTGGCCCTGGTCTTCATCGACGATCTGGACTATCAAGAGCATCTTATCGAAGAGGGCTATAGCCCGTACTTTCCCAAGTACGGCAACGTGCGCACCAATGCCTTGCATCAACGCTATCTGGCGGCGGAACGGCGCGCGCAAGCAGAGCGCCTTGGCCTGTGGAACCAAGTCGAAGTCAACGGTTCGGTGCAGCGCGACTACCCGGCGCTGACGGCGTGGTGGGCATGGCGTGCGGCCGTCATCGACGACTATCGCCGCGCCCGGGCGCACGCCAGCAAGATCCTTAACCCGCGCATCGATTTCGAAGCAATCGAGGCACTTGCGCAGCAAGGGCAAAAGGTCACTATCTTTACCGAATTCCAGAACTACCAGCGCCTAGGAGCGCGCAAGGCTATTGTACGTATCGGATCGCAAGCGCAGCCTTTCGCGATCTTGATTCCCGACATCGAAACGGAAAAAGGGCAAAGGCTAGTCGAACTACTCACGGCACGCTACATTGCCGGCGGCACCGAGGGCGGTAGGACCGTCACCGAGCCGCGCCGGGGTTACGGCTATGTGCGTGGCAAGCTGCAAATGTTCAGGCAACAGCCCGAAATCGTCGCAGACGGACCGGAAGACGTCTCGGATCTGCCGTTCTGACAAAAAGGATGCGGCCATCAAGGCACTGCCGGTGTCCTGCGATCTGCGCGCAGGACACCGGCGATATAGGTTGACGACTAGCTTTTGGCGCTTAACGTCTGGCCCAATCGCTCCCGCGCAACGATGAGCGCTTCGGCGGCCCGGTGGCCTTTGCAATTCTCCAGCGCATCGATCGCGCGTTCGATCAACGGTCCTAGCAGGACACTGAAACCGATCTTGCCGACCAGGAATTGCGGCCGGGTGATCGGATAGGTCAGCAGTTCGTAGAAAATCCCGGAGTCCTTGTCCATGAAGAACCCCCAGGACGTGTTCATCGCTACGGTGAAAGTCACCATCGCAAGAACGCCGGGCAGCAGGAAGGCCGTGTAACCGGGGATCTGGTCGCCGATGACGAAGGAGCCCGCCATCATCCGCTCGAACCCCAGGCCGAACAGCATCAGGTAAGCCAGCGGCACGAACAGGTCCCAGAACACGAACGCGGCGCACCCGGCTGCCTCGCCAGCCCGCGGCCTTGTCGCTGAACCGGTTGAGCATTCCTGGTATCTACAGATGTTCCACCACCATGTGGACGGAAGAAAGACCGTCCGGACGGTTGACAACAGACCGTCCGGACGGTATCGTTTGCTCCCATGGAGAGAGCGGACATGAACAAGTTACGGGACATGCTGCTGGACGCTGCAGAGGCGGTGGTCGTGCGGCAGGGGATCGCCAACCTGACGCTTGACGCCGTCGCCACCGAGGCGGGCATGAGCAAGGGCGGTCTGCTGCATCACTTCCCGAGCAAGGACCGCCTCGTTGAAGCGCTGGTCACACGCTCCGCGGACAATTGGCGAGGGTGTTACATGGGAGCTTATGAGCGGACTCCGGAAGGACCCGGACGCATGGCGCGGGCTCTGCTGGACCACTGCCTCTCGGACGCCCAATGCTGGACGGGGGAGCTCCAGCGCAGCTCGTCAGCGTGTTTTGCGGCTTTGGCGCAAAATCCCTCCCTGATCGAGCCGATGCGCGCAGTCTACAGCGATCTCCATCGGCGCGTCGCGGAGGACGGCCTGCCTCCGGGTGTCGGCGAGGCCGTCGCCGCGGCGATCGACGGGTTGTGGCTCTACTGGGTGCTGGGGCTGGCCCCGGTGAATCAAGACCTGGTGGTTCGGGTTCGGATTGCGCTGGAGGACATGCTCGCGCGATCGCAGCCGGTGCGCTCGGCGCCCAAGACCAAGGTCCCCGCCGCCAAACTCTCAGGAGGGCGGCGGTCATGAATCGTCGTGGCTGGATCGGATCCTCTCTACTGCTCGCGGCTGTCGTCGGGACGGGCGGCAGCCTCGCCGCGTGGAAGTACGCGTCTATACAGGAAACAGACGCGGTCTCTGCGAACCAGCCCGAGCCGATAGAGTCGGTGACGGTCGCCGTTGCGAAGGAACGCGAGCACCGCCGGACGACGACGTCGATCGGGACAGTCTTGGCGTTGCGCTCGATCACCCTGCGCAACGAGCGCCCCGGCACCGTCCGCCAGGTCATGCTCACGCCTGGGCAGATCGTCGATGCGGGCACCGTGCTGGTCGCCCTCGATGTCTCTGTCGAGGAGGCCGAGGTGAAGGCGCAGAAGGCGCAAGCCGCTCTGGCCGAGACGATGCTTCGCCGCATGCATCGTCTCGGCCAGAGCCGTGTCGCGTCCGAGGCGGACGTGGATCGCGCACGTGCGGAGCGCGACGTAGCGCTGGCGCAGATCGCGCGCACCAAGGCGGTCATGGCCCGCAAGACGATCCGTGCACCGTTCCGCGCGCGCGTGGGTATGGCGGACCTGCACCCCGGCCAATACCTGGAAGAGGGCACTCGGCTCACGACCTTGCAAGGCGTCGACGACGCGGTGCATGTGGACTTCTCGGTCCCGCAGCTCGTCGCCGCAGGCCTGCGCGAGGGCGACAGCGTTGACGTTTTCGCGACCAGCGACGGGGACCCTATCGCGGCGAAGACCGTAGCAGTCGACGCGCGCATCGACCCCGCGACCCGTAACGCCATGGTGCGCGCGCGGATCGAGGGCGCCGCTAACGTGCCCGCACCGGGCGCCTCAGTGCGCGTTCGAGTCCCGGTCGGCCCGCCGGTCATGGCCATCGCCGTCCCCGCGAGCGCGCTGCGCAAGGGACCGGGCGGCGACCACGTGTTCGTGCTCGCGCGGGACGAGGAGGACAAACTCCGATCGCGTCTGCGGGCTGTGCAGAGCGGGGCGATGCTCGGCGACGAGGTCGTGATCCTCGCCGGACTCTCCGCCGGCGAGCAGGTGGCCGCTTCGGGATCTTTCAAGTTGAGCGAGGGGACACTCGTCGCGATCGCGAGCGACGCCGCAGCGGTCGCGAACGGGGTCAGATGATCGGCTGACGCAACAAGAGGCACGGACATAAGGACATCGACATGCGCTCGTTCACCGACCTCTTCATCAAACACCCCGTGCTGGCGGTGGTCGTCAATCTTGTCATCGTGCTGGTGGGTGCGCGGGCGTTGCTCACCCTTGCGGTGCAGCAGTTTCCGAGCATCGAAAGCTCCTCCGTGGTGATCACCACGGTCTACACCGGCGCCAGCGCCGAAACCGTCCGCGGCTTTCTCACCACGCCGATCGAGCGCGTCGTGTCGGCGATCAGTGGCGTTGACTACCTCGAGTCCACCAGCCGAGCCGGCGTGAGCACCATCACCGTGCGCCTGAAGCTCAACCACGACAGCACGGCGGCGCTCGCGGAAGTGACCGCGCGCCTGCAGCAGGTTCGCTCCGAGCTGCCGCAGGAAGCCGAGCCGCCGGTGGTGGAAGTGCAGCGCGCCGATCGGCCGTACGCGACGTTTTATATTGGCTTCACATCGACCGAGCGGAGTGTCCCCGCGCTGACGGACTGGCTCTCGCGCACCTTGCAGCCACAGCTCTCGACCTTGTCTGGCGTGCAACGCGTCAGCTTCGAGGGCAGTCAGGCGATCGCGATGCGCGTCTGGCTCGATCCCGATCGCCTCGCCGCGTTGAATCTCTCGCCCGGCGACGTGCATGCGGCGCTACAGCGCAACAACTACCTCGCCGCGGTCGGACAGACGAAGGGCAACCTCGTCCAGGTCAATCTCCTCGCGAACACCGACCTGCGCGGCCAGGAGGAATTCGAGAAACTGATCGTCGCCGATCGCAACGGGGCGACGGTGCGGCTCTCCGATGTGGCGCGGGTGCAGCTCGGCGCCGAGGAAGCCGCCATGGTCGCCAAGTACAAGGGCCGTGAGAGCGTCTATCTGGGAGTCTGGCCGCTGCCGGGCTCGAACGAGATCGAAGTCGCGCGGGGGCTGCGCGAGGAGATGGAACGCATCCGGCCGACGCTGCCCGCGGACATCGGCATGCGTCTGGTCTGGGACGGCACGATGTTCATGCGGGAAGCGCTCAAGGAGATCACGAAAACACTCGGCGAGACGATCGCGATCGTCGCGATCGTCGTGTTCCTGTTTATGGGCTCGATCCGCACCGCCCTCGTGCCGCTCGTCGCGATGCCGGTCTCCCTCATCGGCGCCGCCATCGTCATGATCGCGTTCGGCTTCAGCCTGAACCTGCTGACGATCCTCGCTATCGTGCTGTCGGTCGGCCTGGTGGTCGACGACGCCATCGTGATCGTCGAGAACGTCGAGCGGCATGTGCGCCTGGGAAAGTCGCGGATCGAAGCCGCATTGATCGGCGCTCGCGAGCTGCGCGGCCCGATCATCGCGATGACCATCACGCTCGCGACGGTGTACACGCCGATCGCATTCCAGGGTGGCCTGACCGGTTCGCTGTTCCTGGAGTTTGCGATCACGCTCGCCGCCGCGGTCGTCGTGTCGGGCTTCGTCGCGCTCACTCTCTCGCCGGTGATGAGCTCGCGCTTCGTGCATGCGCACGGCAAGGAAGGCCGGCTGACCACATGGGTCAACCGCGGCTTCGAATACGTCAGCCGCGGATACGCATGGATGCTCGATGTGGCGCTCGGAATGCGCTGGGCGATCGTGGTGGTGGCGCTGCTGGTGACGGCGGCGGCCTGGCCGCTATACACGTTCTCGCGCCAGGAGCTCGCACCCGTCGAGGATCAGAGCCACATCAGTCTGTTCTTCGAGGCCGCGCCCGACTCGACGCTGGCTGCAACCAACCGCGATTCGTTGCAAGTCGAGCGCGCGATCGCCTCGTTTCCCGAAACCGACTTCATGTGGTCGCTGACCGCGGCGTGGGGCGGTTTCGGGGGTCTGGTCGCCAAGGACTGGACGCAGCGCGAGCGCTCGACCGAGGAGATGTTCGGCGAGGTGTACGACGCCGTTTCGCAGATCCCCGGCCTGCGCGTATTCCCGCGCCTGGACCCGCCGCTGCCCACGCCCGGTCAGTACGACGTCGAGCTCGTATTGCAGAGCGACCTGCCGCCCGAGCAGATGCTGGAGAGGGCCGCGGCGGTGCTCGACGCCGGTTGGAAGAGCGGCAAGTTCTTGTACGTCGACACGGATCTGAAGATCGACCTACCCGAGGCTAGAGTCGTGCTCGATCGCGAGCGCATCGCCGATCTCGGGCTCGATCTCGCCGGCGTCGGTCAGGAGCTCGGCACGCTGCTCGGCGGCGATTACGTGAACCGGTTCAATTTCTTCGATCGTAGCTACAAGGTGATCCCGCAGATCGGCCAAGAGGACCGGGCGACGCTCGGCCCGCTGCTCGACCTCAAGATCAAGACGCCGGACGGCCAGCTTGTGCCCGTATCGACGTTCGCGCACGTGGAGAAGAGCACTGCGCCGCGCACCCTGAACCGCTTCCAACAACGCAATGCCGTGCGCATTTTCGGCGGCGTTAATCCCGGCGTGACCAAGGAAGAGGGGCTGCGCGTCCTCGAGACCGCCGCTGCGGCAGCCGGTGGTCCGAACGTCGTCCTCGATCACGCCGGGGAGTCGCGGCAGATCCGCCACGAGGGCTCGGCACTCACAGTGACGCTCGGCTTCTCGGTCGTTCTGATTTATCTGGTGCTCGCGGCGCAGTTCCAAAGCTTTCGCGATCCGCTGATCGTGCTGCTCGGGTCGGTGCCGCTGGCGATCTCGGGTGCGCTTGCTTTTACCTTCATCGATCTCACCACGATCAACATCTACTCCCAGGTCGGACTCATCACGCTCGTGGGGCTGATCGCCAAAAACGGCATCCTCATCGTGGAATTCGCGAACACGCTGCAGTCCCGCGGCCTCTCGAAAGTGGCCGCGCTGCGCGAGGCGTCGTTGACGCGGTTGCGGCCGGTGCTCATGACCTCGGCGGCGACCGTCTTTGGCCACTTCCCACTGGTGCTTGTGTCGGGGCCGGGAGCGGCGGCCCGCAACAGCATCGGGATCGTGCTGGTCGCAGGCATGATCGTCGGCACGCTGTTCACCCTATTCATCGTTCCAGTGTTCTATTCACTGATCGCGGCGCAGCACCGCCCGAGCCCACGTGCGGCAGCGCCTTCCTTGGCGAGCGCGTCGGCGGAGGTCGTCTCGTGACGCCGCTCGCTTGGCGCGGTACGATCACTGAGGCGATCTACAGCGCTGGGTACAACTCCGACGGGCGCTTCTATGAAAAATCGAACCAGGTATTAGCCATGACGCCTACGAATTATCGCGCCGGTGGCGCGAATACGGAGATACGCTTTGCCATCGGCGAGTGCTCCCTCGGGGCTATCCTCGTCGCTCAAAGCGAGCGCGGTGTTTGTGCCATTCTCCTCGGCGATGATCCCAGCAAATTGGCGCGTTGCCGATCCTGAGTCAAGAATCGCTGAAGGCGACCTGCACAAGGAAGGTCGCCATGAAGATACCGTTTTCTATCTCTTGATCTGTGAAGGCGGCCATGGGACGACTGGTACTGCGCAGTGGCATCTTGGCGCGGACAAAATCAGAGGTACGCTGAACGTCAAGCTGGGCGGCAAGGATATGACCTTCTATCAACGTATCACGGCCAAACCTTTGGGTGAATGTGTGTCCGAAGCGAAGTGATTCTTCCTGACGCGGAGAGGGCGAGGAGCATCACGCGGTTTCTGCCAGCGCTCAGAACGAGAGGCTCATCTGGATGTAGGCCATGGGACCGGGCGGTCAGGGTACTGCCACGCGAGTGTGCCATACTTAGTTTGGAACTTGAACGGCTCGGCCGAATCGGTGCCTGACGGTTTTCGCGAGGCTTCCCGTAGTACCAACTCGTTTGCTTGAGTTATGTCCCCCCGGTAAACTCCGCCGGTGCCCTTCACAATAAGACAACGCCTTGGTCTCGCCCTGGGGCCGGTCCTATTCTTGGCCTTGGGCTTAGCGGCCGGAGGGCTCGGCGGCCCGGCCCGGTGGGCGGCGGCGGCGGTGGCCTGGATGGTGATCTGGTGGATCACGGAGCCCGTGCCGCTGTGGCTGACGGCCTGTATTCCTCTGGTGGTCTTTCCACTGAGCGGCACGGCAGTGCTGCCCGCGGTGCTGTTGCAGTACGTCGATCCGATCAATTTCCTGTTTCTCGGCGGCATGATGATCGCGGCCTCGATGCAGCAATGGGGATTGCATCGGCGGATCGCGCTCGCGATCATCGCGCGAGTCGGCAGTAGCCCGGCGCGTATCGTCCTGGGGTTTATGCTAGCCACGGGATTTATCAGCCTCTGGATCTCGAACACGGCCGCCACTATGATGATGTTCCCGATCGGCATGGCGGTGCTGCTCAATTTCGAAGAGACCCTCGGCCGCAACGATCCGGGATTACGGCGCTTCGGTCTGGTCTTGATGTTAGGAATTGCTTATGCCGCAAGCATCGGAGGCATGGGTACCAAGATCGGCACGGCGCCGAATCTGGTGTTCGTCAAACAGGCTGAGATGCACCTCGGCCGTGATGTGGATTTCGTCACTTGGCTCAAAGCCGGATTGCCGGTGGTGCTGGTGGCTTTGCCGCTCGTCTGGCTATACCTGGTGCGCTGGGCGGTCCCGGTGCAGCGGACGGAATTGGTCGGCAACGCCGCGGAGGTGATCGTCAAAGCCCGCATGCGTCTCGGCCCGATGAAGGCGGGAGAGTATGTCGCGCTCAGCGGCTTTCTGCTCGCGGCGTTCCTTTGGATCTTGCGTAAGGACATCGACCTCGGATCCATCACCATCCCGGGTTGGTGGGGGTGGGTTTCCTTCGGATGGGAGGACTGGATCGGCCGCCCGATCGAGAGTCTCCCCGCACCGCTTGCGCGGCTCTTGCGCCAAGACGTCGGCGATGCGGCCGTGGCCATGGGGATCGGGCTAACGCTTTTCCTCATTCCGGTGTCTGTCCGGCCCTTGCGCTGTGCCTTGGCGCTGCGCCAGATGCGAACGGTGCACTGGGATCTTCTGGTCTTGCTCGGGGGCGGTTTTGCGATGGCCTACGGGATGCAGGAAAGCGGACTCTCCGGATGGCTTGCGGGTCTCTTGAAAGGCGTGGATCCCGCCTCGCCGCTCGCTGTGTTTATTCTTGTATGTCTCTTCACCACGGCGTTGACGGAGGTGGCATCCAACACTGCGACGGCCAACGTACTGTTACCGATCATCGCCGCGAGCGCGCCGAGTTTCGGGCTGCACCCGGCGCCCCTGATGCTCGCCGCGACGCTCGCGGCATCCTTGGGGTTCATGCTTCCAGCGGGGACTCCACCGAACGCGATCGTCTACTCGAGCGGCTACATCAGCGTCGGGCAAATGGCACGGAGCGGCGTTCTCATCGACCTCACCGGCGCGCTCTTCATCGGAGCTCTATGCTACTTCCTCGCGCCGTGGGCGCTTGGAGTGACCCGGCTCAGCCCTTAGGGAAGCTCTGCGAAAGTTACTGCGCAGCCCATCTGCTTTCCTCGCTCCTCAAAGCGCGGCCGTCCCTGGGCCGCTCCCCGCGTCTTCGCGTGCTCGCTCGTCGCTCGCCTATCTACCTGATATGTCTCGCGACTCGCTCCGCGGCTTCGCGCAGCTGGGCTTGCTCGCAACACTTTTGCAGAGCTTCCTTAGGGCCGTGGCGCGGGCTCTTGTAATCGCGTGTTTTTACCCCCATTTGTTAGGCGCCGCGCAAACGGATTATTAAAATGAACACACTGATCCCCGTCTTGCCGATCAAGAATAGCGTGTTGTTCCCCCACCTGGTGATGCCGCTCGCGGTGGGCCGGCCGATCTCGGTTGCGGCAGTGGAGGCGGCGTGGATGCGTGAAGACAAGCTCATCGGAGTGTTCGCGCAGCGGCAACCATCGGTTGAGGAACCGGCGTTGGCCGATTTGTATCCGATCGGAACGCTCGGGATCATAAAAAAAATGGCTCGGTCCGATGACGTCATCAGATCGTCGTTCAGGGCACCCGGCGCGTGCAGGCGGCCGCCGTGGCGCAGACGCATCCTTTTCTGAGCCTCGCGATCGATGAGGTTCCGCAGCCCGAGGACAGCGGCGCGGAGGTCGAAGCCCTGCAGCGGGCGGTCTTGGATCTCGCCGGCAAGATGCTGCAGCTCGTGCAACCCCAGATCCAAACGAGCTTGAGCCATATCATCGCCGAAGTCGAAGACCCCTTGCACCAGGTGTATTTGATCGGCTCCCTGTTGTCGCTGGAGGTGGAGAAAGAGCAGGCCTTGCTTGCGGCCATGTCGCGGCGGGAGGCCTTACGCCTGGCGCACGGGTATTTGAATCACGAGGTCCAGGTCCTCGAGATCAGGAACAAGATCGCGAGCGAGGCGCAATCGGAAATGACCCGCCAGCAGCGCGAATACCTGCTGCGCCAGCAGTTGCGCGCGATCCAAGGAGAGCTTGGCGAGCAGAGTCCCGAGCAGAGCGAGGTAGCGGAGCTGCGCAAGCGCATGGAGGAAGCGCATCTTCCCGCGCTCGTCGAGAAAGAGGTCGAGAAAGAACTGAAGCGGCTCGAACGCATGCCCGCGTCGGCTCCCGATTACCAGATCGCGCGCAGTTATGTCGAGCTGACGATCGAGCTCCCGTGGAGCAAGGTCACGACCGATATTTACGATCTCGGCCGGGCGCGTGCGATCCTGGATGCGGATCATTTCGATCTCAAGGAGGTCAAGGAACGTATCATCGAGCACTTAGCGGTCATGAAGCTCAATCCCGAAGCGCGCGCGCCGATTCTCTGCTTCGTGGGGCCGCCGGGCGTGGGCAAGACCTCCCTGGGACAGTCGATCGGCCGCGCCTTGGATCGGAAGTTCGAGCGCCTGTCTTTGGGCGGCCTGCACGATGAGGCCGAGTTGCGCGGCCACCGGCGCACCTATATCGGCGCCGTGCCCGGGCGCATCATTCGGGCGATACGCCGCGCCGGGGTGAGAAACCCGCTCCTCATGCTCGATGAGGTCGATAAGCTCGGCCGCGATTATCGCGGTGATCCCTCGGCGGCCTTGATGGAGATTCTGGATTCCGCCCAAAACAATACCTTTCTCGACAATTACCTGGATCTGCCCTTCGACCTCTCGCAGGTGTTTTTTATCACCACGGCCAACACCTTGGACAGCATTCCGCGGCCGCTTTTGGATCGCATGGAGACGCTGCGCCTCGCGGGTTACAGCGAGGAGGAGAAACGCGAGATCGCCCGCCGCTATCTCATCGGCCGCCAGATGAAGGAATCCGGACTCGGTGAAGCGCAGATCACTCTTTCCGAGGAAACTTTGGCCTATGTGATCCGGCGCTATACCCGCGAGGCGGGGGTGCGCGAGCTCGAGCGGGTGCTCGGCCGGATCTGCCGCAAAATCGCGACGCGCGTGGCCGAAGGCGATACCCGTCCGGTGACGGTCCGTCCGGACGACCTGTCGGAGCTTCTCGGATCGGAGCGCTTCTTCCCCGAGGCGGCCCGCCGGCAACTGGCGCCCGGCGTGGCCGCGGGTCTCGCGTGGACAGAGGCCGGCGGGGATGTGCTGTATGTCGAGACGGTGCTGCTGCCCGATGGCAAGGATCTGGTGATGACGGGACAGCTCGGAGCCGTGATGCAGGAGTCGGCCAAGGCCGCGCAGAGCTACATCGCATCGCGGGCGGGGGCTTTCGGGATAGCCGAGGCGATGCGTCAAAGCGGGGTGCACATTCATGTGCCGGCCGGGGCGATCCCGAAGGATGGGCCCTCGGCGGGCGTGACCATGGTGACGGCGCTGACCTCGCTTTACAGTGCACGCCCGGTCCGCAGCGACACGGCCATGACCGGAGAGATCACCTTGAGCGGCTTGGTGTTGCCGGTCGGAGGCTTGAAGGAAAAGATGCTAGCCGCGCACCGTGCCGGGATTAAACGGGTGATTTTGCCGAAGGAGAACGAAAAGGACCTGCGCGAATTACCCGAGCAGGTCCGCAACGAGGTCGAGTTTATTCTAGCCGCGCGCATCGAGGAGGTGCTGTGCGCGGCCATCCCCGATCTGCCGCAAGCCTTGCGCGCCGGGTGCGGTCCTTAAGGAAGCTCTGCAAAAGTTACTGCGCAGCCCATTTGCTTTGTCGCGTGCTCGCGCGTCGCTCGCCTATCTAACTGATATGTCTCGCGACTCGCTCCGCGGCTTCGCGCATCTGGGCTTGCTCGCGACACTTTTGCAGAGCTTCCTCAACGCCGCGTGTAGCGGTGCTTCACGCCCGCCGGAAACCACTCCGGATCGCCGAGGGCTTTAAGCTCGATGTGCGGGAGTTGGGCAGCCGGCGGGACGTAGTGCGCGAATTCACTGTTCAAACGCCGTAGCTCGCGGACGATCATCTGGGCGGCCACATCACGGCGTTGGTCGCTCGCCGTCTCGCCGGGGGCGAGCTCGATGACGATGGCGAGGAAACGATTCTTGTCTTCATCCTCGCGCGGCTGCATGACGAACTTTCCCGTGACCCATTCCCGGATGCCCAATTGCTCCAGTCCGACGCTCACGTTCTCGGGATAGATGTTGGCGCCGAAGTAAGAGATCACGAAGTCCGAGCGCCCGAACACGGAAGGCGAAGGGCAGGGGACGGATCGCGCGGCCATCGCCCGGTTCGAGCGCCGCGAGCGGATCGAATTCCCACTCCCTGAGAAAACGCAGCATCGCTGGATAGTCCACCAGCCCGCCCTCGTCCGCGATATGATAACGAACGAGCGGGATCCCGTTGTCCCCGCTGAAGAGCAAGGTGCCTTCCGAGATCTCGAAGTAGCGCTGCAAGGGGCCGTATTGAACCAGGGTCGGCAAGCGCGGCTCGCCGAAGAGTTGCCGCGCCGCCTCGGGCGTTTGGGCCAAGAACCGCCGGATGCACACCGACAGCGGCGTCTCATTGCCCAAGACCCCGGCATCCGCCGTCCCATAGAGCGAGGCCGCATCACGGCAGTGGTCCGATGCTCCTGCGCGCTCGAGGACCAGCGCGCGCCATTCCTCGCTGAAAACCTCGCCAGCCAGGACCAGCTTGATGTTATAACGCGGCCAGGCGATGCCGCGCGCCCGTCCCGTATCGATCACATCCTTGAGAAAGGGCGGATAGCCGAGCAGCGCGACCTGCTCGAAATTCGGCCCGAGGGCTTCGATGACCCGCAAGATCTCGTCTTTGTTATTGCCCGGCGTCACCACCGTGAGGGGATAGCCCTTGGCGGCCAGGTGCCGGCAGCAGGCGGCGGTGTACATCCCGCCGACCCAGGTGCCTAGCGCGAAGCAGACCATGGCGAGGGTAGGGCGGGAATCGGCATGGAAACTGTCGTGAAATACCTGCTCGAAGCGCACGGCGATCGCAAGCTCATCGGTAACGAAACGCGGCCAGAACGCCGGCGTGCCGGTCGAACCCGAGGAGACGGCGATCATGTCGCAAGCATCCAAGCGCCCATTCCGGCAAAGCGCCGCGAGCGGGTGCTTGGCGAGGTAATTTTGCTTGCTGGTCAAGGGCAGGGTCGCGAAATCTTCCGGGCGCCGAATCGACTCGGGCGCGACGCCGTTCTCCTCGAGAAACGCGCGGTAGGCCGGGACCGTGCGCGCGACGTCGTGAAAGAGCGCGAGCGCATGCTCGGCCGGTCGGGGGCGGTCGTCCGAGGCGAGTAGACGGTCGAGCGGCGTGTCGATAAACGCCTGGAGACCGTTCAACAATCGATCACGTTTTTTGTACGCCATAGGTTAAGGGAAACTCTGATTAAGTTCCCTCTCCCCCAGGGAGAGGGTTAGGGTGAGGGGATAACCAATTGAATTTACTCCCTCACCTGTGCAAGCCGCGCATGGTTTACAAAATAGACCGGGCGCATGGTTTACAAATTTCTCCCCTATCCATGCCATTGGCGGGGAGGGTTGATTTTCTGATTTCGCTCATCGAGTACACCCAGAAGATGAAAGCCGTAGCGTACTTCCCACAGGAACTCGTCAATCGGGTGCATGCCGATCGGTTCTTTGGCCAGAATGTCTGAGACATAGATCAGATGGCCCTTCCACTTGATCTCACCATTATGCCGCACCCGTCGGACCGTCACCTCGGTCCCATACGCCACTGGGGGCAGCTTCGCGGGATAGCTCCTGGGCGAGGGCGTGTACAGTTCCCGAGGTGTCCGCCGTTCCAGCGCCTCATGGCTGCGCTCTG
>JBOIDF010000082.1:0-16013 GCA_050740455.1 Gammaproteobacteria bacterium
CGGTCTCCCCGAAGATGAGGACGGTCGCATCGGTCGTCGCCACGATCTCGACCTGCTTGAGCACGGATCTTAAAGCGGAACTGGTACCGATGATCTCACCGAAGTTGTGTTCGGTGCGGATTTCTTCAATGGCTTGGCGATGGTAACAGAGGTCCACCGACCATGAGCAGCAACAGCGCTTTAAGTCGGGCTAGGACCAGGAACCAGGTATTGATCAAATTTCCGCATCAATTCCACGAGCTCCTCATGCGTTGGCTGCCGGCCGTCGCGGGTGAGCTCTGCCAAGCCTTCAAAGTACCCTTCACGCGCGTCGGCGGGGCAGAACAGGATGAGAAGCTTCGATCGGTGACGGCCTGGATTAGAGAAGCCAAGGACCGGAAGCAAGCGGCGACCCCTTATGTAAATCGTACCGTTGACGTCGTTCATGGAAATTGCAACGGCCTGGGTTTCCAAGGACAATCTGCGGCCCATGTCAGCGCACTCGCGTCGCCTCGCATGTTTACCACCGTTCGGTTGGTTTAGCGTCGCGCTTATGTGCGCGCTCGGCCCGACCTACGCGGGATCGCGGGCGGATGAGTTGAGCGGCAAGCGCGAAAGTTTCCGCCGCGCCCGTGAGGCCCTGCGCGCGGGGGATCTCCAAGCTTACCGCGCGCTGGCGCCCGGCCTCGAGAATTACGCCCTTTATCCCTACCTGCGCTACGACTATCTGCGTCCGCGCCTCGCCCACGCCGCGTCTCAAGAAGTCCGCGCGTTTTTGCAGGCCTATTCGGAAACCGTAGTCGCCGCACCACTGCGTACGGCCTGGCTGCGCACGCTCGCCCTGAGGGGCGATTGGCCCAACTATTTGGCGTTTTATGCAGCCCAGGAAGATCCGGTGTTGCAGTGTCACTACGCTACGGCCCGCCTGCGGCGGCAAGCGGATCAAGCCGTACTGGAGGAAATCAAACGACTGTGGCTGAGCGCGGCCCCGCGGCCCACGGAATGCGATCCGGCCTTCGCTGCCTTGAGCAAGAGCGCCCTTTGGACCGAGGACTTGATTTGGCGGCGGATCCGGCTGGCGATGGCGGCCGGTGAGACACGCCTTGCCGCCTATCTCGGTGACAGGCTATCACCCGCCGAGCGACGCTGGGCCACACTCTGGATCACCAGCAATAACAATCCGGCCAAAGCATTAGCAAGCGAGGAGTTCAAGCACGAGCATCCGATCGGCCGCGAGATCATCGCTCATGGCATTGCGCGGCTGGCGCGCACCGATGCCGAGCAGGCTTACGCGGCTTGGAGACGGTTTGCGCCGCGCTTTAAATCCGGCGATCCGCTCATCGGGCAGATCGAGCGCCACCTCGGTTTGGCCGCCGCCGATCAAGGTCTGCCGCAGGCGTTTGCCTGGCTGCATTCGATCGACGCCAGCGTCGTGGATGCGCAGGTCCAGCGCGCCCAGATGCGGTTGGCGATCGCAACCGGAGCGTGGCCCGATCTCGCGCGTTGGACCGAACGCGAGGCGGTCGGGCACATGAATCCCTTGCGCTGGCGCTATTGGCGCGCCCGCGCCTTGGAGTCCACCGGACACGCGCCCGCGGCACGCGGGCTGTTCCAAGAACTGGCGGCCGAACGCGACTATTACGGTTTCGCGGCGGCCGATCGGCTCGGCGTTCGCTATCGCTTCGGCCATCGGCCAACTCGCCTGTCGATGGCAGAAGACGCGCGCATACGATCATGGCCGGGGATGGTGCGCGCGCATGAGCTATGGCTCGCCGGATACCTGCGCGAAGCGCGCAGCGAATGGACTAACACGGTGAATCACCTGCCCGATCGTGCGGTTCCCGCCGCGGCCGCCCTCGCCCATGAGTGGGGCTGGCATGACCGGGTGATCTTCGCGCTCGGGAAGGTCAAAGCCTACGATGATCTCGAATTCCGCTTTCCGACACCCTATGCGTCGTGGGTGTCCGAGAGCGCGGCGCGATCTAACCTGGAACCTGCTATCCTTTACAGTATCATGCGCGCGGAAAGCGCGTTCTTCGATCAGGCGCTCTCGGCGGCGGGGGCGGTCGGTCTCATGCAAGTGCTTCCGAGCACGGGAAGGCTGGTGGCGAAAGACCTCGGTATGGACTTGGCGGCCGACGCCAAGCTGTACGATCCTGAAACCAACATCGTGCTCGGCAGCCAGTACCTACGCCAGATGCTGGCACGCTTCGACGGCCATCTGGCCATGGCGGCGGCCGCCTACAACGCCGGCCCCGGTAAGGTCGAACGCTGGCGGCCGCAAGGGGGTTGCCAAAACGCGGAGCTCTGGGTGGAGACGATCCCCTATACGGAGACGCGCCGCTACGTGCGCAATACGCTATTCTACACCGTGCTCTACGAGTGGCGCATGGGGAAGCGGGTGAAGCCCATTACCGAGCGATTGCGGCAGTCCCCCCGCGCGGCGGAACCGCCACGATGCGAATCACCTGCGCCGCCGCGAACAAAGGTAACTAACTACGGTTAAACTATGATCATCAAAACCATTGCCATCCTGGGAGGCACCGGCTTTGTCGGCCGCCATCTCGTCAATGCCCTGAGCGGCCAAGACTACCGCATCCGCGTGCTCACCCGGCGGCGGGAACGGCACCGCGAGCTGCTCGTGATCCCGACCTTGGATCTCATCGAGAGTGATGTGCACGATCCCGCGGAGCTCACGCGCCAGCTTGCCGGGTGCGATGCGGTCATCAACCTCGTCGGTATTCTCAACGAGCGCGGCGACGACGGCAACGGCTTCCGCCATGCCCACTTCGATCTGGCGCGTCACGTCGTGGAAGCCTGCCGGAGCAATCCTATCCACCGCCTTTTGCACATGAGCGCGCTCAATGCGGATGCCACGGCCGGTCCCAGCCACTACCTCAAGACCAAAGGCGAGGCCGAGGATCTGGTGCACCAAGCGGCCGCAGAGGGGTTACGGATCACGAGCTTCCGGCCCTCGGTGATCTTCGGCCCCGACGATAGCTTCTTCAACCGTTTCGCCCGGTTGCTGCGGCTGAGCCCCTATTTCTTTCCCTTGGCCTGCCCGCGATCGCGGTTTGCCCCGGTCTACGTCACCAACGTCGTGGAGGCTTTCATGCGGGCGCTAGAGGACCCGGCAACGGCGGGACGGCGCTATGATCTCTGCGGACCGAAGCAATACACGCTGCAAGAGCTGGTAACCTACACAGCCACGTGCCTGCGTCTACGCCGCCGCATCCTGCCGCTAAGCGAGAGACTCTCGTATCTTCAGGCCCAAGTCTTGGAATGGATTCCGGGGAAGCCCATGTCCTTGGATAATTACCGCTCGCTGCAGGTCCCGAGCGTGTGCCCGGGCGAGAGCGGGCTCGCGGCCTTGGGTATCGAGCCGGTTGCGATTGAAGCGGTGGTCCCGGCGTATCTGCGAAAACAGCATCAGCGGGCGCGCTATCGGGTCTTGCGAACATTCGCGCGGCGGTGAAGGTTTACAAGGTCGGCGGCGCGGTCCGGGATAAGCTCCTCGGCCGCCCGGTCTCGGACTGTGATTGGGTCGTGATCGGCGCCACGGCGCAAGATCTCTTGGGCCTTGGTTACCGCGCGGTCGGCAAGGACTTCCCGGTCTTTCTCCACCCCCAGACCCACGAGGAATACGCGCTCGCGCGCACCGAACGCAAGGTGGGGCCCGGCTACAAGGGGTTCGTGTTCCACGCCTCGCCCGAGGTCTCCTTGGAGGCCGATCTCGAACGCCGCGACGTGACCATCAACGCCATGGCCGAAGACAGCGACGGGGGCATCATCGACCCGTACGGCGGGCGCGCGGATCTGGAACGCGGGATCCTCCGGCATGTCTCGCCCGCCTTCGCCGAGGATCCCGTGCGCATCTTGCGCGTCGCCCGCTTCGCTGCGCGTCTCGGCTTTCGGATCGCCGAGGAAACGCTTGCGCTCATGCGCGAGATGGTCGCGGCCGGGGAAACCGGAGCCTTGGTTCCGGAGCGCGTTTGGGCGGAGCTCGACAAGGCCCTCGCCGAGCCCAATCCGCGCCTATTTTTCGAGGCGCTGCGGAGCTGCGGCGCCCTGCTGGTGCTCTTTCCCGAGATCGAACGGCTCTTCGGTGTGCCGCAACCGCCGCGCCACCACCCCGAAATCGACACCGGATTGCATGTGATGCTGGTGCTCGACCAGGCCGCGCGCTTGAGCGAAGATGCGCGCGTGCGCTTTGCCACGTTGGTGCACGACCTCGGGAAAGGGACGAGCCCGCAAGAGCAATGGCCGCATCACTACGGGCACGAGGAGCGCGGCGCGGAGATCATCCTTGCCTTCTGCCAGCGCTACCGCATCCCCAACGACTACCGCGATCTCGCCGTGCTGGTCGCGCGCTATCACAGCCATTGTCACCGCGCCCTTGAGCTTCGGCCCGCGACCCTGCTGACTGCCCTCGAGGCCCTGGATGCTTTCCGAAGGCCGGAGCGCTTCGAGCAATTTCTCACGGCCTGCGAAGCCGATGCCCGCGGGCGTACCGGGCTCGAGGATCGCGCCTACCCTCAGCCGGAGTACCTGCGCCGGGCCCTGCGTGCGGCGCAGGCCGTCGATGCTGGCGATCTGATCGCTCAGGGACTTACGGGTGCGGCCTTGGGCAGCGAGATCGGGCGCTTAAGAGTCGAGGCGATCAAGGATGTTCTTGCCTCGGAACCGTAGCGGGACTCGCGGGTAGCGTCGTATGGCGATCTGATACCGCGGACAATTGCGTTTAGTTACGGTAGAGATGCCTCTCACGAGGCACCCCCGTGCAGATCCGTGCGAGCGGAGTTACCGCACACGGCTCCTGCCTTGGGTGAAGGCGGCGAAAACGCACGTTGGGCCAAGGGTGGTACAGTCGCGGTGTTGGCAACCACTGTGCCTGAATGCGTTTAAATTTCTCCCAGGTGAGATGTTTCCGGGCTTTTTGACTGCGGCGACGAAGCATGTGCCGCCACGCCCGACCCACCTCATAGCGGAGTTGATTCAGCGCATCGAGGTTGTAAGGCACCGCGAAGTAGTGGTAGTACCCTTGCAGAACACTGCGCAGCCACCTGCCCGTCTCGGGGACCGAGGCGTGCATGCGGCGACGCAGCTCTGTCTTGATAGCTTGCAATTTAGCGCGACGGCGCTTGGCAATGGTCCTGCGCCGGATGGTGAATCGGCCAGTTCGGGTTTGTGAGCAGAGGTGTGTAAACCCCAGGAAGTTGAAGGTCTCCGGTTTGCCTTGCCCCGCGCGGGCCACCGCAAAGCGGCCAAACTCAAGGAGGCGGGTCTTCTCCGAGTGGAGTTGCAAACCGAAGTCGTTGAAGCGCCCCCTGACATCCTGCAAGCAGGCCTCGGCTTCCTCTCGCTGCTCAAACCCCACGACCATATCATCGCCATACCGGACTACAATCATCGCCCCCCGCAGTTGTGTTCGCCGCCGACGTTCACTCCAGAGGTCGAACACATAATGCAGGTAGATATTCGCGAGCAGGGGTGAAACCGCTGAGCCCTGAGGGCTGCCTTCTCCGGGCAATACCAGCGGCCCTCGTCCATGACGCCTGCGCGCAGCCATTTACGAGCCCTTTGCCTTCGTCGAACAACAGTGATCCCTGTTCAGCGGAACCTTTGTGTTTCTTCGGCTTCGGAATCGGCGTGATGAACTCCGCTCGACGGCGGCGTTTGATGATTCTTTGAGTTGGCTGTCCCTGATCATCAAGGTCCCAGTGACGAGACGGGTACTAAGGGAAAGTTGACAATGGGCCTTTCGAAGAACTGGTTATTCATAACTTTGTGAGGGACACGATTATGAAGGCAAAATTTGTCTCAGTTTTCTTGCCTCGTTCTCCGATCTCATCGCGATTCTCTGACATCGTTTATTCGAACATTGTACTAGGTTCGCGTATTATCCTTCGCCGCGTGCATGGCGTGTATTACAGCCGATTTCCGGTCGTATTGAAAACGGAGTAATGATAAGACAATGCAGCTTGCTTAATCGCGTGTAACGACTTGGGGCTCCTTATGAACAGCGTTCGATGGAAAGAGCTTACCTACCTTGTCGCGTTCCTGGCCGGAATGCTCCCGCCGGAGGCACAGGCATTCGATGCACGCGCCTATCGGCTGGTCGACCTCACCCACCCGTTTAACACGGACACGATCTATTGGCCCACCGAACCGACGCATTTCGAGCTCACACGCCTCGCTTACGGTGATACGCCCGCGGGTTATTTTTATAGCGCGAACACCTTCTGCGCCCCCGAGCACGGCGGCACCCATATCGACGCGCCGATCCATTTCGCGCAAGGCAAACGCACGTTGGAAGCCTTGCCTCTGGAGCAACTGATCGCTCCGGCAATCGTGATCGACATCGCGCGTAAGACGGTCGGCGACCGCGATTATCGACTCACGCGACAAGACGTGCTTGATTTCGAGCGCGCGCACGGCGTCATCGCGCCAGGGAGCATCGTTTTGTTGCGGACCGGATGGAGCCGTTTCTGGCCCGACCGCAAGCGCTACCTGGGCGACGACCGGCGCGGTGCGGCCGCGAGGCTCAGCTTCCCGAGCTATGGCGAAAAGGCCGCACGCCTGTTAATCGAAGAACGCAGGGTCGCGGCACTCGGAGTAGATACCGCCTCGATCGACTATGGGCGCTCCCAGGATTTCATCGTCCACCGGATCGCCGCGGCAAAGAATGTTCCGGGCTTAGAGAATCTCACGGGATTGGAAGCGCTTCCCCCGCGCGGTGCGACGCTCATCGCGCTGCCGATGAAGATCGAAGGCGGCTCGGGCGGGCCGGTCCGCGTCGTGGGGCTGGTTCCTAAGCGCTGATTATGCGAGGTCAGCCGAGCGGCTCCTCAACCCCCAAGGTTTTACTATCTTCAAGCGCCTTCAATTCCAGCCCCTCAATCTCCTGCAACGACTTGCCCGCGATCCCCTGCAGGTCCCCGTACATGCCAACCGTCGCCTGCATCACCCGATCGATCTGCTCTTCCCGCTTGGCCCACTGCTTGGTGATAGCCTTCTTCTCGCGATCGAGATCCTCCTGCATGCAGGAGAACGCCTCGACGATGGCCTGGACCCGGTGACGAAAGCGCGGACCGGCGAGGTACTGATAGACCATCTCCATCTTGGTCTGCTGGCCTTCGGCTGCTTGGCGCGCCATCGCGAGCTCCACAAGGGATTGACGAAGCGTCGCCGCGACCGGGAGGGCGACGCGCGGATGCGCTACCCATACGTGATCGATCAAATCGAACGCTTCCACATCCTTCGGTAGAACCTGACTGATGATGATGGCGATTTCGGCTTTCGCGGCCCTTTGGTCTTCGCGAAGTTTCCCGAACCAGCCGTCGCTCCAGTTCTTGGTACGCTTGCATTCCCACAGGATTGTGCCGCATACCTGGCCGAGCGGCCCGATGACTCGATGCAGTACATCGCCGCCATGTTCCCCCTTGGGCACGGGCTCGATCATGTCGCGCGGAAACCTTGCGGCCAGTAGGGATTCGAGCTCGAGTTCCTGCACCTCGCCCTGAAGCTGTTGTGACCCTTGCTCGGCCTTGCGCTTAAGCTCCTCGATCTGCTTCTGCATCGAGGCGATGGTTTGTTCCTTTTCCATCACCTTAAACTTGAGTTGCTCCTCGGCCTCCTTGCGCGCCTGTTCGCGAGTGGCGCCAAGCCCCTCTTGAACACGCTTCTCGACCGTCAAGTCGAGCTCGCGCTTTGCGTCGTCGAGCTCGCGCTGCTTGCGGATAAGTTCGGCCTGGGCGTTCTGGGCCTCGGCGAGCTTCGCCTCTCGCTGATTCAGGATTTCCTGAAGCTCAGTGATTTCCTTGGTCTTCTGATCAAGCTCGGCCGCCAGGGCAATTCTTGCCTTCTTAGCTTCATCTGCCGCGATCTCCGCACGCTCCTGTAGCAATTTCTCGGCGACTTGGTCGTCTATCGTTTCCTTCGCCTTGGCGACCGCCTCTTCACGCTCACGCAGCGATGTCTCGCGATTAGCGATGTCAACGTCCTTCTTGGCCAGGCGTTGCTCGTAGTCGCGGCGGGTCGCCGCGATAAGCGGAGCCGCAAGGGACTCTGTCAGCTTGATCTCAGTCTTGCAGTTCGGACAGGTGACCGTCGGTTCTGTCATGGGCCAACCTTTTTCGGCTTTTGTCTTGTCATTGGCACCACTTGTACGAGTCCCGAGAATAGGAGGTAATCGCCGCCACCGGATTGAGGTTATCGTTAGCCTTGACCTATAACCGGGCCTGCTTGCCTCGCTTAGCATAAGGAATCCAATCACTTTTTTCACGCATTTCTTGCGCCGCCGGCGCACCGGATCAGTTATGGAATTTTGTCTGTGCCGAAAGCGCGGGATAATGCGAATAAATTCCTAAGGTCGATACTCCATTGCGATTGAGGTAGCCCGATGTCCACTCAAGCGATTCCGCCTCTCCCCTCCACCCCCCATTGGCAGGCGCTTGCGCACCATTGGCAAGCGATATCGCCGCTACGGATCAGGGATTTGTTTCGCCAGGATCCCGGCCGCTTCACGCGGTTTTCCATCGAGGCGGGGCCGCTGTTTCTCGACTATTCAAAAAACCGCATCACCGCGGATACCCTAGCCCTCCTCACGGCCTTAGCGCGAGCCGCGAGTGTGCCGGAGGCCATCGAAAGGATGTTTCGCGGCGAGCGCATCAATACCGCGGAACAGCGCGCGGTATTACATACCGCCCTGCGCAACCGCTCCGGTACGCCCGTTTACGTGGACGGTATAGATGTCATTCCGGGCGTTCGCGCGGTGCTGGCCAACATGCGGAAATTGACCGAGGCGGTTCATGCGGGTGAATATCGTGGCCACAGCGGTAGGCCGATCACCGACATTGTCAACATCGGGATCGGCGGCTCACACCTCGGCCCGCTCATGGCGACGCGTGCGCTACGGCCCTACCGCAAAGGCGATATGCGCCTGCACTTTGTTTCCAACATCGATCCGACCGATCTCGGCGAGGTCCTGGAGCAGCTCGATCCGGGCTCGACTTTATTCATCATCGCATCCAAGACCTTCACGACGCTCGAAACCCTCACCAACGCCGAAGCCGCCAAGCGCTGGTTTTTCGATCAAATCGGGGATCCCGCGGCTATCGGCCGCCACTTCCTCGCCGTGTCAACGAACCTCGAGGCCACCCGGCGCTTCGGGATCGATGACGACAAGGTTTTCGAGTTTTGGGACTGGGCCGGTGGACGCTTCTCGCTCTGGTCGGCGATCGGCATGCCGATCGCGCTGTGCGTCGGGATGGATAGGTTCGAGCAACTCCTCGAAGGCGCCCACCGAATGGACCAGCACTTTCGAACGGCTCCGCTCGAGCGAAACTTGCCCGCGGTACTTGCGTTGCTCTCGATCTGGTATACCAATTTCTTCGGAGCGCAGACGCATGCCGTGGTACCGTACGACCAGCACCTGGAGTTCTTGCCTGCCTATTTGCAGCAACTGGCGATGGAGAGCAACGGTAAGCGCGTCACCGCGGGCGGTCAGGTGATCGATTACGCCACGGCGCCGGTCCTCTGGGGCGCCCCCGGGACGAACGGCCAGCACGCTTTCTTCCAGCTCCTGCACCAGGGCACCGTGTTCGTGCCGGTGGATTTCATGACGCCCTTGCAGGGCTACTACCGGATCGGCCGGCAGCAGGAGCTCTTATTCGCGAACTGCGTCGCTCAATCCGAGGCCTTGATGCGCGGCAAGAGCGAGGATGAAGTGCGTGACGAGCTCGCGACAGCGGGGCTCCGGTCCCCGACCATTGAGTCGTTGCTACCGCACAAGGTGTTCCCCGGGAACAAACCGAGCAACACCTTGGTGTACGAGAAATTGACTCCCGAGACGCTGGGCGCCCTGATCGCCCTCTATGAGCACAAGACCTTTGTCGAAGGCGTGATCTGGGGGATCAACTCCTTCGATCAATGGGGCGTCGAGCTCGGTAAACAGCTCGCTACGCGGATCGCGTCCGAGTTAGAAAAGCAAGCGATCGGCCCCGACCACGACGGCTCGACGCGCGGGCTCATGGATCGATACATCCATAGCCGCGCGGTGACCCGGTTCCGGACTAGTGTATGGAGGCGGACACCGATTCGCGTCCAATGTTATATGGATTTCTGACCCCCTACCTTCCGTGTGCACAAATCAAGACCTGAACCCTAACCCTGTGCCACGCGCACGTTTTCGACAACGAGACGAGGGATCTCTTCCGCACCGAAGACCTGCTTGGCATCCAGGATCTCGATGCCGACGAGTGACCTCATCCGGACCGATATTGAGAGCAACTTCGTCGTTCAGTCGCAACGTGCGACACTCGTAGTTCCCTTCCAAAAGTCTGATGTACAAGGCGTCTACTTCCTCGTCGTAGCTGATTTTCATAGGATTCTCGCTCAAAAGAAAAACGTGTACACAGTTACCACTCCAATTTCGTCGGGTTCTTCCTTGATAACCGGCGCCACCTGCTTTATTGCGTAGTGCTGCCCTGCCACAATCCATCATAAGAGAAACTATAGCGACATAGTAGGCGCTCATGCTTCGCGGGCTCACGGGACCCGTGGTTCCACCGAATAGCATACTTCTGCCTCCGTCGCTCCGCGCTCGGCACATTGTTCCAGGGCATGTCTAGTCAGGCGGATGGGCTTCATCGCATCCGGTCATCGTTCGTCTATACCGCTTCACGAAATCGAGGCAGCAGTTCTCGCATTCCATTGCCTCCGCCAAACTTCTTCGGCCAGCGCAATGCGTGGGCGTCGGGGCATAGACTTTTTACGCGCCTTACTTGGCTAAGACCACGAATCGGCCGAAGCGACGTAGTTGTCTCATGTTCATTAGGCTCGATCGCTTGTGCAGGCGGTCTCGCTTTAATCCCACGCCCGAGCAGGGTAAAATTCGCGGTACAACCCTGGTTGAGATTAAGCGCGCATGGCAAGTACCTTACACCCCCAGTACATAACCAATGAGGCCGGCGAGAAAACCGCCGTGATCCCGCCGATCGACGAATTTCGGAAATTGATCGAGGACCAGGCGAAATGTTCCTGATCCTGGAAATGGATGACCCGTTCGAAGGGTTAATGAAGGTCTCCAGCGCTCCGCTGCGCTATACGCTCTCCCATCTCGGGGAGTAACTTTTGCAGAGTTTCCCTAACCCGCATCTTGTAATCCCGCTCGTGCCGATACGGACATCCGAGAAACAAGTGTCAAAAAAACCCCCGCCGCGACCGCAGTCACGACGGCCGCGGTCATCAAGGCGGCGTTCCAGCCCTGCCACTCCCACATTAACCCTAAGCCGACCGCGCCTGGCAAGGCGAACAAGCTCGATACCAAATGATAAAGCCCGAAAGCCGTAGCCCTCTGAGCGCTTGGCGCATAGTCTCCGATGAGCGCCCGCTCCGCACCTTCGGAGCAAGCCAGGGCGGCGCCGTAGGCAACGAAGAGGCACCAGACCGTGAGCGGTCCGTCGCCCAGCGTCATGATCAGCAGCATGACCGCGATGCGCCCGCCCCATCCGGCCACAACGACAGCCACCCGCCCCAACCGGTCGGAGAGATCGCCGGCGGCATAGGCCAGGATCGACTTGCAGGCATGCCCCAGCATCCACAACAACGGGATCGCCGCAGTGCCGACGCCATGCTCCATAGCCCAGAGCACCAAAAACGCTTCGGGTACGGTGGCCAGCGCGAGCACACCGCTCGAAAGTATTAATCCCCGGAGCGGCCACGCGAGCCCATGCCAGCGGAGCGGGACGTGCTCCACGCGGGAGGCGATCACGGGCTCAGGCAAGCCGAGCCGCAGCAAGAGCATCACGGCGATCCCCGGGACGACGGAGAGCATGAACACGGTCTGCAGTTCCGCGCCCGCATACAGCAAGGCAAACGCAATCGCCGCTCCGAGCATGGCGCCGGCGTGATCCATGCCGCGATGAAAGCCAAAACCACGGCCGCGGTCCGCCCGCGATACGCTCACGGCGATCATAGCGTCGCGCGGCGAGGTGCGCAGCCCCTTGCCGATGCGATCCAGCGCTCGCAGCACGAGTACCCAAGTCCACCCAAACGCCAGGCCGAGCAGCGGCCGCACGCTGTTCGAGAGCCCATACCCCCCTAACACCAAGCGCCTGGCGTGCCACCCCCGATCCACCAGCCAACCCGACACCAGCTTGAGGATGCTCGACAGCGACTCGGCAACACCCTCGACCAGACCGACGATTGCCGGCCCCGCCCCGAGCGTGGTCACCAAAAAAACCGGCAGGAGCGGCGTAATCATCTCGCTCGCGGCATCGTTTAGGAATGCCACCATGCCTAAGACAACGACGATTCGCGGGAGTCGCGGGGCCATTGCAAATGCCAGTGATTAAATTACCCCAGATGCTTCAGCGCGAATTCCGTCACGCTCGCCAAACGCTGGAGCACGCTCTTCATAAACAGGCGGTAAAGGCGCAGCTGACACTTCGATGATAACTGCTCCAGCATTGTTTCGTTGATCTTGAGCACCGAACAATGGCGGTTCGCTATGATCGCCGCCGCCCGTGCGCCCTCGGTGATCCTGCCGATTTCCCCGAAGCAACCGCCTTCGTTGAGCAGGGCCATTTTCTTTTTCGCGTGCACTACGACGGCGCTGCCTTCCACGATGATATAGAACGCGTCCTCGATCTCGCCGCCGGTCAGTATCGGCTCATCGTCCGAGAACTCTTGGCGGATACTGCCGCGGATAATCGTCCACAGTTCTTCATCGCTAAACTCGGAAAAAGACGCGAGCCGCCGCAGCTCGTGAAAACGCTCGCTCAGCGATATGTCGCGCGCAGGTACCCATAGCGATCCGAAGATCGCCGCGAGATCCGAAGCCAAATCGAGGCCGCGTTTATAGCGGTTCGCCGGCGCTTTTTCGAGCGCACGCGCAACGATACGTTCCAAGACGGGGGAAGTATCGGGCCGGTGTGCGCTCATCGGCGCCGGATCCTCGTTAACGACCTTATGGATCACCTCCGAGAACCGCTCGGCGTAAAAGGGGTGCCGGCCGGTCAGCATTTCATACAGGACCACGCCCAGGGAAAAGAGATCGGTTTGGCCTGAGATGAGCTCCTCTTGGACCTGCTCGGGCGACATATAGCCTGGCGAGCCCGCGAAGCCGAGCGTCAGGCCATCCTTGCTGTTGCCACGGTTGATGTAAGCGATACCGAAATCGCCGATCTTGACCCCGCCCTCGGGGGTCAATAAGAGATTGGTGGGCTTGATGTCGCGGTGTAACGCACCCTGCGCGTGCGCATGATCCAGGGCTTTCGCACACCTAAAAATAAGCTCGACAACACGCTCCACCGGCAACAGGCGATCCGGCGTACAATGCGCTTTAAGCGTCGCTCCTTCCATGATGTACTCCATCGCGATATAACAGGTATCACCCTCGATTCCGGCGTCGAATACCTGCACGATGTTGGGATGACGCAACGCCGCGGTTGTTTGCGCCTCGATAAAAAATCGATTCCGGGTTTCCTCCGGGGCAGCCTCCGCAATACTCGCCGCGGGAACCTTGAGCGCGACCGGGCGATCGACGTAGGGATCTTGGGCGAGAAATACCGCCGCTGAACTGTTGCGGGATAGCTCCCTCACGATACGGTATTTGCCAAGGCGCTGTGGTTTGTTGCTCATGTTTGCCAGTGAATCGGCCTGTTGTCCGGATAAGGTTTCTCGCAAGGGCAATGCTAGAATAACATTGTGCGGTCTGACAGCAGTTCCAGAACGGCCGCGGCGCACCGGTTTCCGGCCTCCAAAGATGCTTACAGACGCGAACGCCGATCCAGCCCCTCGCGACAGCGCGCTGTCGAAGCTCTGCCTTCAGTACTTATTGCTGGTACGGGTGGTCGTGATCTGCGGGCAACTCGCTGCGACCATTGCCGCGCATTATATCCTGGCGATGCCGCCCTCAATACTGCCCGTGGCGATTGTAATCGTCGCTCTCGGCGGTTTCACGTTTTTCAGTTGGCGCACCCTTCAATCGGGGATTCCGGTTTCGGAGCGCGGCATCCTGACACAGCTTCTCGTCGATGTCCTCGGGCTAGCGGTGCTGTTATTGTTTACAGGAGGATCGGCTAACCCATTCGCATCCTTGCTACTTTTGCCCGTCATCGTCGCCGCGGCCCTCTTGCCGCGCCGCTACACCTGGATCATCGCCGCCGAGGCGGCGCTTTTTTACACCGGGCTTTTGTTCGTTCATGTGCACCCGCTTTTCGTCGAAGTCCATCCTCCGGAGAGCACCCAGATCGGACATGAGTTTACCTTCCATGTCTGGGGGATGTGGCTCGGGTTTCTATTGAGCGCCATGGTCGTGGCGTATTTCGTGGCGCGCATGGGATCCACCTTGCGCCAACACGATCGGGATCTTGCGCAGGCCCGGGAAAAAGCGCTCGAAGCTAGCCAACTCGCGGCCTTGGGCTCGCTGGCCGCCGGAACGGCCCACGAGCTCGGGACCCCGCTGGCGACGATCGCCATCTTGGCCAAGGAATTGGAACACGACTATGAGGACAACCAGACGCTCACGGAAAAACTTCAGCTATTGCGCAGCCAGGTGATGCGCTGTAAAGGGATTCTGTCGAGCATGGCGGCGCGTTCGGGCGCGGCCCAAGCCGACGCGGGGCGGCCCGTTTATCTGGATCGCTACCTCGACGATCTGATCGGCGAATGGCGCCATCTGCATCCCGGGCTCGCGCCGCGGGTGAAGCGTTCCGGACCGCAGCCGGCCGCGCAGATCATCGCCGATCGAACCCTCACACAGGCTCTTCTCAACGTGCTCAACAACGCCGCCGATGCGGCGGCGCAAACCGTGGCGGTGGAGGCGATATGGACCGAGGATCGCCTCGAGATCACGGTCAGCGACGACGGCGTCGGCCTACCTCAGACGTTGCGCGAGCACATCGGGAAACCTTTCGTAACCACCAAACCCGCGGGAAAGGGCTTGGGCCTTGGCTTGTATCTCGCGCGCACGACGCTCGATCGGCTCGGCGGTACGCTCGATCTGGAAGAGCGGAGGCCTTCCGGTGTATGCGTGAGAATCGGCTTACCGCTCACTCCCTTAATGACCGCGAAGCCACTATGATCGACACCATGCTCGAAGCTCCGGCGCCTGCTGTGATACTGGTGGACGATGATCCCGCGTTTTGCGAGGTTCTGGGCGATGCGCTGGCCCGGCGAGGACTCGATATCTTCATCGCGCACAACGCCGAGGACGGTCTACGGCTGGCCGAACAGCATGCGCCCGGCTATGCCGTGGTCGATCTGCGTATGCCCGGGCCCTCGGGGCTCGAGCTGGTAGCCCAACTCCGGGCGCAAGATCCCAAGATGAAGATTGTCGTGCTCACGGGTTATGCCAGCATTACCACGGCCGTCGAGGCCATAAAGCTCGGCGCTACCTACTACCTCACGAAGCCCACCGACGCCGACGAGATCATGGCGGCCTTCCACCGCGACGACGGCAATACCCGCGCCGAGGCCGCGCCGCGTCCGATTTCGATGGACCGCATTGAGTGGGAGCACATTCAGCGTGTTTTGGTCGAGTGCGGAGGCAACGTCTCCGAAGGCGCCCGGCGTCTGGGAATGCACCGGCGAACGCTACAGCGCAAGCTCAATAAGCGGCCGGCGCCGGTGTGAGTGACGATCCTTTCGAGAATCGCTATGCGGCTTGACATCCAGCATCATCCCGGCGGTTACGCCATCCGCTCCTATCGGCAGGGCGCCATCGTGGTCAACGAGGAGACCCTGACGCAAAGCTTCATTATCACGCCCACGCAACTTCTCCGCGACTGGCCGCCCCAACGCTTCGATGAGGTGCTCCTCGAGCACTTCACCGCGATCGCCGAGCTCAAGCCAGAAATCGTCCTCTTCGGTACCGGAACGCGGTTGCGGTTTCCGCCCGCAGCCATCTCCACCACTCTACTAAGCGCGGGCATCGGCTTTGAAGTGATGGATACGGCAGCCGCTTGCCGCAGCTACGTTATCTTGTTATCCGAAGATCGCAACGTGGCCGCCGCGCTCCTGATGATCGA
>JBOIDF010000083.1:0-15998 GCA_050740455.1 Gammaproteobacteria bacterium
TAGCAAGCCGGGTGGGATATACCCACGCCTCGAGCGTCAGCCCGGTGATCGGGTCCAGAGAGGGGGCATCGTTGACCGTGACTCGATCATCGACGCCATCGAAGGAGAAAGCCTTGCCGAACCGCCCCTGGGTGATCCGGGTGGCGCCGCTGATGGTGCCTGTGTTGCCCTGGCCGGAGGCATCGACCACGGTGGTGCCGCTGGCCTCTTCGAAGTTGTAGGCCCCGACGAGCCCGGCGTTACCCCCACCGCCACCGCTTGGTGAGACCGTGATGTAGCCATTTTGGGTCTTCGTATTCGTCCCGCCCGGCCCCGTGACGGTCAGACTGACCGAATAGGTTCCCGCGGTGGTGTAGGTGTAAGCGGGGCTTGACGCGCTGCTCGTACCGCCATCGCCAAAGCTCCAGGAGTACCCGCTCACGGCGCCGGTAGAGCTATTGGTGAAGCCCACGGCCAAGGGGGCGGTGCCGGAGAGGGGCGTCGCGGTGAAATTGGCCACCGGTGCTGCTGCCGCCACCGAGATGGTCCGGGTGGCGGTGTTGCTGCCGGCAGGGCCTGTCACGGTGAGGCCAACGCTGTAGCTGCCGGGCTTGGTGTAGATCTTCGTCGCGTTCTTGCTGCTGCTGGTCGTGCCGTCGCCGAAGTTCCACGACCAGGTGGTAATGTTGCCGGTCGAGGTGTCCGTGAAGGTGACGGTCAGTGGCGCCGTGCCCGACGTGGGATTGGCGTTGAAACCCGCTGCCGGGACCGTTGGCGGAGAGGGTATCGTGGCGCTGACCTGGTTCGAGAGTCCGCTCCAGGTCGTCTTTCCACTATTGTAGGCCTTGGCGGCGAAGTAATAGATCTCTCCATTGTTCAGGCCCGTTACGGTGTAGCTGGTCTGATTACCGACGTCGATCTGGGTGGCATAGCTGCCGCTGGTTTGCCCAAAATTAATCTCATAGCCAGCCACGCCGGAGCTGGTGCTGGCGTCCCAGGCCAAGGTGACTTGGCCGGCTTGGGCGTAAGAAGAACAGAAAAAAAACAGATTCGCCAACATCACCAGTGAAGCTAAGCTTCTGGTGAGGTTTAGGCGTGACGTAATACTAAACATTCAGGACCTCCGTGTCTTTATTACCGATATGCGCCTAGCGAAACGCCCAGCACACACAGGAGGTACTGTTTGATCGCCTGGCAACCCTGCGACCATGCCCCCGACAATTGGGGGTTTAGGCCAGTAGCTTTGCGTCCCATCCTTTCAGATGGTTTGCCTTTTTCAGTGCTCTCTACTTCTTTGCGGTCGATCTCCCTCTCTCGCTAACAACGCAAAAATAGATGGCATGGATGTATCCGCATCCAATACTGGAAACTTTAGTGGGGTGGTGGTAAAGCTGGCCCCGCTTTCTTGGACAATGCCTAAGGTGTATAGAACTGCTCCGTCAACCCTTAGGGGGACCGATCCTCGTGACTGGTCCTTAGTTTGCTTATAATTGACTGAGAATGTATTTAAGCGGCGGGGTCTAGTAGTCCGTTAAAAAGGTTTACGAAGTCAGGTAGCAGAACCACCGTCATGCCAGCGGAAGCTGGCATCCAGGAAACCGGCGTAAGTCCTGGATACCTGCTTTCGCAGGTATGACGATCTATAGCGTTGCGAGCCCAACATTTAACACTGCCAAAATGTAAAGGAATTCGAGAAATGCACTACTAGTTATCGGAACGGGTGAAAAAGCACGTTCTCTTTACGTTAACGCTTATTGTCTGATGATGGATCTGCTAGTTCTGATGCAAACGGCTGACATGCTCATTTTTGGAAAGGGTTCACGGTAGATTCTGTAGGGATTTTTCAAGGTGTCCGCCTAAGAGTAGGTTCTTCTGGCATACATGGACGACATGATTCCTTGAGAATGGGGTGGCTGTCAGGCATACAAATTTTTTGCAAGAGCGCGTGCCGTGTTGTTCGTGATTAGCTTGCCCGGCGATTGGATGTTTATGGCAAGCGATCCAGTAAAATCGTATACTGATGCAGTCTCTCGACAGATTATGTTTAACCACAGAAATAGCATAGCCGTCATGCCGAACAAACACACCGAGATTTACTCAAAACGTTCCGATGGTCCATTATGCGAAGGGTACTTTTCATCATTGCTTCGAAAATTATTCGTCTGTGTAGTTGCTTCTACGTGCGCGGTCCTTATTACTTCCTGCAGTTTTTTTTCTGATAATTCCGCGATCACGCTAAATGATTCAGAGAACCGCAATTATGAATATCTAATCGGCCCGGGTGACCAGTTAAACATCTTTGTGTGGCAAAACCCGGAAGTCTCCGTCAATGGCATTCCAGTGCGACCGGATGGCAAAATCGCCGTACCCCTTGCAGGAGACGTCGTTGCCAGTGGGAAGACATCAAAAGAACTCGCTCAGGTTATTAAGAAAGCGATCGCGGACTATATTCGCGATCCCATCGTGACCGTAACAGTTGTTAAATTTATAGGTCAATACGCCGAGCAGATTAGAGTGGTCGGTGAAGCAGTCAAGCCCAAGGCATTAGCCTATGGGAATAATATGACCTTATTAGACGTCATGATCCTCGTTCAAGGCCTTACCCCATTTGCCGACGGGAATAGGGCCAAACTCGTTAGGACGATTAACGGCAAAGAGGTCGAAACGACGGTCAGATTAGAAGACCTCCTACAGACGGGTGACATGAGCGCAAATGTAAAAGTGCACCCCGGCGATGTTCTTATCATTCCTGAAGCTTGGTTTTAATTATAGTATTGAGGGGGGGGTTTGTTGCGGTATAGCTGGGACGAATGACCATGGATGAGATATTGGAACTTGCGAAGATCTATCTACGAATGGTTTGGCGCCATCGTTGGATCGCTTTGACCTGTGCATTTATCGTTTGTCTAGTCGGATGGATTGGCGTGGCTATGCTTCCGAATAAGTACGAATCCACAGCAGTGATCTATATCAAGAAGACCTCACTATTGCAACCTTTGCTTAAGGATTACGAGCCGCGAGGAGCGCGAGAAGCCGTGGCCGGTGAGATGGCTATCATGATGCGGCACGCCACGTTGATCAGGCCGAATTTAGAGACCCTCGCACGTGCGGCAGGTATCGATAAAACGAAAACTAGACCCGCCGAATTCGATTCGGCGATAAATAGAATGAAAAACTCGATTATATTTACTTCAACTCCGGATCAACAAGATGTTTATTCCATCGTATACGACCATTCTGATCCGAAATTGGCTCATGCTGTCGTCCAGACTCTGATCGATCTGTTTAACGAGACGCTTATTAAAGCAGCCCAAATTGCTTCGAAAAATGCTCAGCGGTTTCTTAAAGGACAGATCAAAGAGTACGAGACCAAGCTGCAGGCGGCTGAACAGAGGCTCAAAGTATTTAAATTGACGCATGTCGGTTTGATGCCTGCGGATGGGCGAACCTACTATGTGAGGCTTGAGGAGGCTAAGAATCTGTATCGAAGCGCTATTTTAGAATTAAACGAGGTGGAAAATAGCGCAAATTCTATTCGAACCCAAGTGAACAACTTCACAACCGCTACTAGCAAGCCAGCTCCGGTTTATGAGCAAATAAGCGCTCAGCAAGCTAAAATTGCTGAATTGCAACTCAAATATACGGAAAAACACCCAGACCTAATAACCGCGAAAAATGTGCTCGAAGAATTGAAGAAACAAGCGACCAGCGAGTCACCAAATCCGGCTTCCTCTAGCGATAACTCTCTCGAATACAATCCCGCGTATCAAGAATTGAAACTGCAACTAACTAAAACCGAGGCGAACGCCGCAGCGTTACAAACTCGTGTTGCAGAATATAAGCGACGCGCTGATGCCCTGGAACAGGAGATAATGACAATTCCGCAGGTGGAAGCGGAATTCGCAAGCTTGAATCGAGACTACGCCGTGCACAAGGAAAAGTACCAAGGGCTCGCCGAAGCGCTTGAAAGATCGGCGCTATCTAACAAGGCTGAGAACATAAAAGTAAAGGTCCTGGAACCGCCGCGCGTACCGAATACGCCCCTTATGCCCGACAGAATCGTCTTCAGTGCGATCACGTTTTTGATCGCGGTGGCTTTCGGAGTGGGAATTGCATTAGCGCTCGCTCTCAGTAGACCGGTGATTTATACGAGTCGGGGGTTGGAAAAACTAGTAAACATACCCGTTCTCGGTACCGTGTCTTACAATGCCGGCACCGGTGGGCTTAAAACGTACAAACCGTTTGTAGACCTTTCTTTCTTTTTTGGTATTAGTGTGTTGTTAGTGCTTTATGTGACGCTTAATGCCATGTATTTGCTAAAGGTTGATATCCTTATGAGGTTAGCGGGATTTAGTATCGTTGGATGAGTGGTTTCAAGGAATATGAATGCGTGGCTGGGGAATGCCTGGCTGTCTAAAGGTGCGAGGATGACCTTATGAACCTAATCGAGAAAGCCGTTTCGGAGTTTTTCAAAGAACCCGCCTTAGACGTAGACGCGGTAAATCACGATGCAGCTTTTCCTCGCGCCACCCACCCACCTGTGCTAGAGGAGCACTTTTCGCTGCCCTTCACCGCAAAACAGCAAACGAGCTTGGATTTTAACAAGCTCAAGCAACTGGGCATGATAACGCCCGATGAGCCAAGCAGCCGGATCGCTCTAGAGTTACGTCATATAAAGAGTCGATTATTGAGTGAGTCGGTTGAGACGATGGACGCGTTGCATAATGATCATTACAAAAACCTGATCATGATTACAAGTTCGCGAACCGACGAGGGTAAGACGTTTTTATCGATTAATCTTGCGATCAACCTCGCAATGGAAGTTGACCGCAGAATCGTTTTGGTGGATACCGATGTTGCGAAAGGCACCGTAGCTAAGGTTCTGGGAATGGATGCAAAGCTAGGCCTGACGGATCTACTTGTCACTCCCAACCGAACACTGCTCGATGCTCTAGTGGGAACAAACATTAATGGACTACACGTCATCCCTTCAGGGGCAGGGATCCCGAATGTCGCGGAACTATTTTCAGGTCAACGAATGATCAGTCTATTAAATACGATGGCCCGGCAGTTTGCTGATTGGGTTTTTGTCTTTGATAGCCCGCCGCTACTTGCGGCAAGCGAATCGAGCGCGCTCGCGCGACATATGGGGCAGGTGGTTGTAGTAGTGCAGGAGGAGAAGACAACGCAGAAAGAGCTCCTTACCGGACTAAAACAAATTGAATTTGCACAGAATATTGGTCTCGTTTTAAATAAGAGTCTTGATCGCTCAGAAACTGTCTATTATGAACAGTATGCTAAATTTCGCGCTGTTCGAGAAAAGATCTAACAAAACCTTGTAATTTATTGAGAGTTAAGTAAACTCCTAGTTATGCCTAAGCGATAAAAGTATCGGGATATCGCTCGGCGGCCGGTGGGATTAATCCAATTAATCCCTAACGCAGAAACTCCGTACGGAAAGGGCAACGGGCTTTACCGGTAAGAGTCGATGGATCAAAAACGGTATGGGCGAAACATCCAACTGGGAAGCGCTTGCCCCTAATTCAATACCCGCATCGGTTGGTTCCCGGTTTGGAATGGCCTACCACAAACACGGGCAGATCTGAGGCCACCCGGACCTGAGCGCGTGCCCAGTCGATTGCCGCTTCCTCATAGGCACAAAAAGAAGGGGGTAAGGAAGAGGTTCCTTGTTTTGGACCGGTGATGGGTGATTATCTAATTAGTATGCGGGGCCCGGGCGAGCGGGTTGGGATTATCGTAGCCAATATTATTTTGCTCGTATTAAATTGCCCCGTGGCGTCAGCAGGAGATCGACAGCCAGAGGCCCACGCGACACAGGATACCGTCGGATCCCAGCGCCGAATACGCGACGCAACGCCACGGCGTAGTACCGCGCCCGTAGCATTGGATGATTTCTTCGATCAACCGGCGTACGAGGATGCCGCCTACACCCTCCGCCCTGGCTGGACGATCGTCCCAGAGTTTAACCTGGGCGAGGTATACACAGACAATATCGCTCTGACGAGTTCTGAGACGCAGGATGGCTTCGTTACGGAATTGCAACCCGGTGTTCAAGTGCTGGGTGACACGCGGCGATTAGCCTTTGAGTTAGATTACAATTTGCAGCACCTAGTGTACGCGGGCAACCCGGAGCTCGACGACACCTTCCATAGGCTTTTTTCATCGGTAAATACGGAGTTGGTCGAGCAATTAATATTCTTGGATGCAGACACTACGCTTACCCAGCAAAACATAACAACGACAGGGCGCGGCGCGTTCTCAAATTTTGGTCCAGCGGCGACTCTTAATGATGTCGACGACAACATTAATGTTACTGGCGATCGACAGGACGTAACGACTTATCGCATAGCCCCGTACTTGCTACGGCGCTTTGGAAATGTCGCGGACGCCGAGGTGCGTTTCACTTACGATGATCTCAGTGCTTCAAGTAGCGATAGTCGATCTTTCGATGCTGTCGGAGCTTCCAGTAGTGATAGTCGATCATTGAATTACCGCGCTGATATTAGGAGCGGTAGTCGCTACCTGCTGTTTCCGTGGACGCTTGCCTACGAGAATAGACAAATCGATTTCGATAGCGGGGAAACCACCGAGTTTGAGCAGATAGTTGGTCGCTTGGAGTACGTTTATAGTCCGTCCATTCGTCTCTTGGGTGACCTCGGCTACGAAAAAAATAGTTTTGCGAGTAGTGTACCCATAGACGATACGATTATCTGGAACATTGGCGGGCGTTGGACGCCATCCGCGAGAACAACGCTTGAAGCCACTTACGGTAAAAGATTTTTTGGTAACCAATACGCAGTAGACCTAAGGCATCAAACCAAACGCATAACCTGGCTGTTACGATACGACGAGCAGGCAGAAACCGTGAGGGATAGACAGATCGAGCGGGCGGTTCGTTCACGCGGGATCGGTACTAGCCTGGTAGACCGGGTAACCGGAGAACCCGTACGGCTGGACGGCGGTATCCCGACACAGACAAACGAGGTTTTTGTACGCAGACTCTTTTCAACCGGCGTGGTTTTTCAAACCGAGCGTAATCAGATTACTCTTTCTGTGTTTGACGAAAGCCGCGATTTTCAATCAAGCCGGGAGAAGCAAAGCCTCTTCGGTGCGACGGCGATCTGGACGCGCCGTTTGTCCCCCTTAACCAACCTCGATGCGAGTTTTGGCTGGACGACGACCGACGTAGATCAGGAACTCACAACTACCGCAGGATCGGAAGACTTGATCAATCTACGGGTCCAGCTACAGCATTGGCTTGGACGCAGCCTCTTGGCTACCATCGGTTACCGGCGCGTAGAGCTAAGCTCCGATGCTGTCGAGAACGAATTCACGGAGAACAGGATCTTTGGCAATCTACGGATGACATTTTAATAGCAACTGGCGTGAAGTTAGAGCAGGCCTTTATCGCTTAAAACGTTTCGCATGGTGGTGAATGAGAAATCGCTTAACAACTTGCGTAGCCGTGGCTCGGTCTTGTGCAGATTTGTATAGTGCCGGAATTTAGAGAGTAGTCCGGCGCTTTTGATGCGGGGTTGTTCCGGATCGATCTCCCACGGGTGAAGATAGAACAGAAATTCGTGGCCCGCGTTATTGATATTCTGCAGGGCGGATTTGGTTAAGCCGTAAGGGAATAAACGAAAGTAACCGCCGCCGGCAACGGGAACCTTCAATTTCTTATAGGTGAATACAGAAACCGGAAACTCAATGATGTCGAAACCTGCCGGGGTACGTAGCTGGCTCGGGAACGGGTAAGCTTCCGGTATACCATAGTTGTCATGCCGAATCGGGACGATACTGGAATCGTATTTGAAGCCGGCTTCGTAAATGATATCGAGCGCCCACAACGAGGCGCGCGTAATAGAATAGGTTGCCGCGCGATATCCAATTACGTGCTGCTGACACAGGTCTTCCAATAACGCTTTGCTGCATTGTGTTTCGTCGCGAAACACCTGCTTGGATTGGGTGTACACCAGTACGTGACTCATTCCATGGGAGGCGATTTCGTGTCCGCGGGTGGCAATTTCGCGAACCAATTCCGGGTGGCGTTTTGCCACCCATCCGAGTATAAAGAAGGTGGCTTTCACGGAGTGAGCATCGAGCAAATCGAGTAAAACACGGGTGTTGTTATCCACTCGCGATGGGTAGGTGTCCCACGTGCTCTTGCTTATTACGCGAGCAAAAGCTTGCACGTGATAGTAGTCTTCGACGTCAATTGTGAATGCGTTATACATGCAGAAGCCGTTAGCGACTTTTCAGCAGCAACCTAATTCACCGGATATCTGATGGTTATGTGATACGTTTGTTCTTGGGGCCTGCGCCAAACGCTGTTTCACAACTGCGCGAAAATACCTGCAATATTCCCTGTTTGTGGTCAGGGGCTTCTTGATGAGTCATATTAGCGGCCGTTCAAACCGAACCGTTCCGTCGCCATTTCTTCAACAACTCGACCGATGGCCAGGCACGCCGTCGCGGCGGGTGAGGGTGCGTTAATTACGTGAATGGCGTTTTCGTAGAATTCGAATTTGAAATCGTCGATTATTTCACCGTCTGGCCCAAGGGCTGTAGCACGCACACCGCAACGGCTGGCCACGATGTCATCGCTTTCGAGCGCCGGAATAAGCTTGCGTAAACGCTCCAGGAAAAACGATTTAGAAAACGCGCCACGGTATTCATCGAGACCAAAGCGCCAATGTTTCCTAACGAATTTCCATGTACCAGCGAACAAAAGGGCATCGGAGGTGTCCCGGAGACTAAATGCCGTTTTAGTGTAGCCCTCGCGTTTGAATACAAGCACTGCGTTGGGCCCGCACTCCACACCACCTCGAATCATACGAGTAAAATGCACGCCGAGAAAGGGGAACCTCGGGTCGGGCACCGGGTAAACGAGATTGCGTACCTTGTGTACTCCTTTCTCGGTAAGGTCGTAATAATCTCCGCGAAAACCCAAGATACGCACATTGCTTTTCGATTCATTTTCGTGGGCGATGCGGTCGCTTTGAAGGCCCGCGCAGATTACGACATGACCCGCGTTGAACGTGCCGCGGTTAGTAATAATCTCGGTAGAGTTGTGGTGGTGAACAAAGCTTCTCGCTTCAGTTCCTAAATAGACCTTGCTATCCCTAAACTGCTGTCGTAGCAGTTCGCCAAGCTTATTTGTCAACGCCGCGAAATCGATGATACCCGTACAACCTACCCAGATACCGGCGATGCCCTCGACGAAAGGCTCGATTTCTCTGATTCGCTTCGCATCGATCAACTCGATGTTTTCCACGCCGTTAGCTTGCCCGTTTGCGAACAGCTTGTTCAGGAAAGCGAGTTCTTTTTCGTGTGTAGCCACGATGATTTTCCCGCAAATGTCGTGGTCAATCTTATGCTCTTTAGCGAAGGCTACTAACTCTCGGCGGCCTTCGACGCATTGTCTTGCTCTACGGGAGCCGGGTTTGTAATAGATGCCAGAGTGGATAACACCCGAATTGCGGCCGGTTTGGTGGGCCGCTAGCCTATCTTCTTTTTCGAGTACAGCTACCTTTAGGTTCGGGTGCCGGACGTTAAGCCTGTAGGCTGTGGCGATGCCCACGCAACCTCCACCCACAACGACCACGTCAAAATGCTGTTTTTTCACGATGTTCTCGTCGGGTTTTCAAAATGAGTAACCGGAGCGGCGCGGGCGGCCTGTTCCCGGCGAATTCGAAGTTAAAGGGGGCTAATTTTAAACGACGATTTGGGTTCATGAGGTCAGAGTTTGTGAAAAACCGTCGCGAGCGAAGGGAGGTCGCGTTCCGCCGGAGCGCAGGAACCGGAGTGTATATTGAAATACATGAGGATTCCGAGTACCGCCAGAACGCGAGATCCCGAGCGTAGTAGGTTTTTTCACGAACTCTCAGTCTGCCATTATTTTTCTAAGAAAGCCGCCAGCGTAAGATAACCGAGTTTGGAACGCCGCCGCTAGCGATTGTAAAAAAGGTCAATATACTTGGTGATCTCCTGAATCGTTTGGCGAGGCGAGAGGTGGCCGCGGTTCTCTGAACAGCGAATTAAGGTTTGTAGGTGGTGAAGCGAATCCCTTGGGCCAGGGGAAGCTCGGTCCCCCAGTTGATCGTATTGGTCTGGCGGCGCATATAGCATTTCCAGGCATCGGATCCGGCCTCGCGTCCCCCGCCCGTGTCTTTCTCTCCGCCGAAGGCACCGCCAATCTCCGCGCCGGAAGTACCGACGTTGACATTGGCGATCCCGCAGTCCGATCCGGCGGCGGCGAGATAACGCTCGGCGCGGCAGAGGTCATTGGTAAAGAGCGCCGAGGATAAACCCTGCGGCGCGTCGTTATTGATCGCGATGGCGTCCTCGATGTCCTTAAAGGTCATAAGATAAAGAATCGGCGCGAAGGTCTCCCGCTGGACGACCGGCCAGTGGTTTTGCGCCCGCACCAGCGTCGGTTGCACGTAATAACCCGGACTCTCCATGACCTGACCGCCGTACAGGATCTCACCGCCCGACCCTTCGGCTTCCCGTAGGGCGCGAGAGAATGCCGCCACCGCCTCGCCGCTGATGAGGGGGCCCATCACGACCTCGGGGTCGAGCGGCTGACCGATGCGGATCTGACGGTAGGCTGCAATCAAGTGTTCGACGAGGGTTTGGTAGAGACTTTCGTGCACAATCAACCGGCGCGTCGAGGTGCAGCGTTGCCCGGCGGTCCCTACCGCTCCGAACACAATCGCGCGCACGGCGAGATCCAGATCGGCGCTTTCATCCACGATCACGGCGTTATTGCCTGAGAGCTCCAAGAGGCTCCTCCCAAGGCGCGCGGCGACGATCTCCCCGACTCGCCGCCCGACGGCCGTCGACCCGGTGAATGAAATAAGTGGCACGCGCCGGTCGCGCACCAGACGCTCTGCGAGATCATTGTCGCGCGTCACAAAGAGCGAAAAAATGCCTGTGGTGCCCGCCTCTTCCATCACCCGGTTGCACAGACGCTGAACCGCGACGGCCGAGAGCGGAGTGCGCGGGGAGGGCTTCCAAATGACCGTGTTCCCGGCCACGGCTGCGATAAAGGCATTCCATGCCCAGACAGCGACGGGGAAATTGAACGCGGTGATCACCCCGACGACGCCGAGCGGATGCCACTGTTCATAGAGGCGGTGCCGGGGCCGCTCCGAGTGCATGGTGCATCCATACAGCATGCGCGATTGCCCGACGGCCAGATCAGCGATGTCGATCATCTCCTGCACTTCGCCCTCGGCCTCGGCCTTGATCTTGCCAGACTCCAAGGCGATGAGCCCGCTTAACGCCTCCTGGTGGGTGCGCAGCGCATCACCGAGCCGGCGTATGAGCTGGCCGCGCCGTGGCGCCGGGACCTGGCGCCACTCATGGAAGGCGCTCCGCGAGCGTTCGAGCACTGCTTCATAGTCAGTGACGGTGGATTCGTAGATGCTCGCGATGATTTCTCCCGTGCCGGGTGCGTACGACGATAAGACGCCCGCGTCCGTCCCGCTGGACCACTGGCCCGGCCCCGTGCAGGCTCCCGGGTTGACCTCCGCAATCCCCAATTCGTTCAAGAAGTTCATCATTTCGATACTCAAGAGGCAGGGCTTATCCCTTTAGACGCGGTGGTAGCGCCAAGGTGCCCGCGCGCCGGCCAAACATCAAACCAAATCAAGGCGGCAATGGTCTAAAGCGGGGAGTGTAATTACTCGGCATCAACTGCGATTCTACGTATGGCTTTACAACTCCTGGACGATCGAGGCGATGGCGAGGCCTTGCTTGGCTCGACCCAAGCAGTCCCGCACGTCGCCACCGAGCTACGCGTTATTGGCGCGGCTTCGGGGATCGGCGCCGCCGATCCGGGTTGTGGCTTAGGCCCTGAGGCGTTGCGGGAATACGGCCTTACCAGCCAGTTGCGCGACCACGGCCTCAAAGCGGTCTGGGCCGACATCGTGCGCCGGCCCGCGCTCCGCGCCGGTACGGAAGGCATCAAAGAAATCAAAGCCTATTGCGAGGAACTGGCCGCCGCTGTCGGGCACGCGCTGCAGAGCGGTCGTCGGGTCGCGCTCATTGGCGGAGATCATTCCTGCGCGATAGCGAGCTGGAGCGCGATCGCATCCGTGTCGCGCGGACCTCTGGGCCTCGTTTGGATCGATGCCCATATGGACAGTCATACTCCCGCGACCAGCCCGAGCGGCGCCCTGCACGGGATGCCGCTCGCCATCCTTCTAGGCTTCGGGCCGCCTGCGCTTACGGATCTGCTCTACCCTGGCGCCAAGCTGCGCCCTGAGAACGTCTGTCTTGTGGGCGTACGCTGCTACGAGCCCGAGGAGGCGGAATTGCTGCACCGCCTTGGGGTGCGGGTGATCACGATGGACGAAGTGCGGGCGCGGGGCCTTATGCGGGGCCTGGGCGAGGCCTTCGCGATCGCCTCCCGCGGCACCGCCGCCGTCGGGCTTAGCATCGACCTCGATGCAGTTGACCCCACGGACGCGCCCGGGGTCGGTACCCCGGCACCTCATGGCCTCGGGGGGCTCGATCTCGTGGAAAGCCTTCGACGGCTGGCGCCGCAACCGGTGTTGGCCGAAATCGCCGAGTTTAACCCCTTGCATGACCGCGAGGACAAGACCGCACGGCTGGTTGTTGACCTCTTGGCAGCTTGTTGGAGGAGGTAAGCGTGCCATCGGTCATTGAACTAGAGCGCGCATACTGTGCGCATAACTACCAGCCGCTGCCGGTGGTGTTGACGCGCGGGGAGGGATGCTATGTGTGGGATGAGCGCGGAAACCGCTATCTCGACATGATGAGCGCCTATTCGGCGGTCAGTTTCGGCCACGCGCACCCGCGGCTGCTCAAGGTCCTAGGCGAGCAAGCGGCACGGCTGGCGGTCGTGTCACGGGCCTTTCACACCGAGGTGCTCGCGCCCTTCGTGCGGCGCGCCTGCGAGCTTACCGGACTCGCCATGGGCTTGCCCATGAATACCGGGGCCGAGGCGGTCGAGACGGCGTTGAAAGCCGCGCGGCGCTGGGCTTACGAGGTCAAGGGCGTGGCCGAGGATGGCGCCGAGATCATCGTCTGTGACGGCAATTTTCATGGCCGTACCATCACCCTCGTGGGACTCTCCTCCGAGCGCGAGTATAGGCAGCACTTCGGACCCTTTTCCGCGGGATTCGTGCGCATCCCGTACGGGGATGCCGAGGCGCTGGCGCGTGCCATCAATCCCCGCACCGCGGCGTTTTTGGTCGAAGCGATCCAGGGCGAAGCCGGGATCATCGTGCCGCCCGCGGGTTATCTCAAGCATTGCGCGGAGCTTTGCCGTGCCCACAACGTGTTGCTTCTCTGCGATGAGATCCAAACCGGGCTCGGACGCACCGGTCGCGTGCTCGCCTGCCAGCACGAGGGGGTGCAACCCGATGGGATCACGCTCGGCAAGGCGCTCGGGGGCGGTTTCCTGCCGGTATCGATGTTTCTTGCCCGGCGCGAGGTGATGGAGGTCTTCACGCCCGGGAGCCACGGCAGCACGTTCGGGGGTAACCCGCTCGCCGCGGCGGTCGGCCTCGAAGCGCTTAACGTGCTGGTTGAGGAGCGTCTTACCGAGCGCGCCGCCGAGCTGGGCGAGTACTTTCTCGAACGATTGCGCGCCCTGCAAAGCCCCTATGTTCGCGCGGTGCGCGGCAAGGGTTTATTCATCGGCGTCGAGATCGACACCGGGCGCTTTTCGGCACCCGACCTCTGTATGCGGCTCGCCTCCCACGGCATCCTCACCAAAGATACCCACGAAAGCGTGATCCGCCTGGCTCCGCCGCTCATCATCACCGAGACCGAGTTGAACTGGGCCTGCGATCGCATCCGTGATGCTTTCCTAGAACTGAGATAGTCGGTTTGGCCGAGCGTGTAGAGAGCCCCATTTTCAGGCGATTGAAAAGCGGCTACTCTTACCATCACGGCGCTAGGTCTAATATCAACCGGTCCACCGAATCGCCGTTCGTATGCTGGAGACGCTGACCAAAGAGATTTGGACTGATTGCCTCAACGAGGAATTCATCATTGCGGGGTCCGTCGAAATGGAGCTCGTAGAGGTCAATAGTCTCGGTCATAAACACCCCCGTGCCGAGCGGGAGCCATTCTCGCTGGTATTCCGCGGACCCAAGGCGCCCGTGCTCATCCAGAAGATCTACCCGGTAGAGCATCGGCGCTTAGGGGGGTTAGATATCTTTCTGGTACCCATCGGCGCGAACGGGGAGGGCATGCGCTACGAGGCGATTTTTACCTGATCGGAGCGGGATAGGGGGCATCCATTCCAGGAACCAATAGACCCCCTTGTCGGCGATTCGGGTAAACCCCAGGCGTTCATAGAGGCGCAGGGCGGGATTGAGCTTTTCCACATGGATACGGACCGGCTTGCCGGCGCGCCCCGCCTCGGCTAGTACGTCCGATAATATCCGTGTGCCGATCCCCGCATTTCTATGGGCCGGCAGGAGGGCGAGGTCTACGATACGGATCTCACCCGGCCAGCGGGCGAGGTACAGGCGTCCGACGGGACGTTCATCCAGGAGAATGATGAGAAAGTCGGTCTCTGTGTAGTAGTCCTGGTAGTACTGGTGCTGGGCGGAGAACTGCATCTTGAGAAACTCCGTCTTCCGGTCCTCGTCCCAATCGACGAGCGCCAGCTCCTCCCGTCGGGTGCCGGCATAGACCTCAAGGAGGAAGGCCTGGTCGTCGGGACCGATGGGACGGAAGCCGAGGGTCATGGTCCCTTCTTCTCGCTGCTTGCTGGTTGAGATGTGGCGATAAACGCGTACCCTTTCATCTTAGAGCTTGTGAAGAAATCGTAGCGAGCACGCACGCCCGCGAGGCGCGCGGCGCGCAGGAACCGCAGTGTATGTGGAAATACATGAGGATTCCGAGCACCGTGCAACGATGCGGGCGGGCTGCGCAGTAGATTTATTCACAAGCTCTTAGCTAAGAACGTCTTTCGCGGATCGTGCTACCCCCACTGATCCCACGCGTACACCGTGAAGCCGCGTTTTTGATACGAACGCTCGCCGCCATATACCAAAGCGCCCGCCGCCTGGCCGGTGGGAAAAGGTGACGCCGATCTCCGCATTCAAACCTGATGCAAGCACGTATCGACCATCGCACCGCCGTGCGCTTCATCGATCCGATTCAAAGGACGATCGTGCCCATGCGCGCACCCGGCGGAGCCAGGCGGGGCGTTTCAGTTGCCTGCTGGCGTCGATGAATTCGGTCAGGATTGCGCTCGTGACCTTCGGAAGGACCGCGCTTTCCGCGCGCTCGACATAATCGTTGTCGGCCAATGTGAAGATGGCGACGCGCGCTCCGTCGTGCCGCCAGACCTCCGGGATCCCCAGTGCTGCGAACATGGGGAGCTTGTTCAACGATGGGCTGCTGATGTCGATTTCGATAATAAGGTCGGGTGGGGGGTCTTGGGCAAGATCAATCTGTTTCTTCCCGCGTACCCGCTCGGCGTGTTGAATGTAGAAGCATTCATCAGGCTCGAAACCCCTTGCCAGGTCTTTGCGGCGAAATGTGGTCGAACCACCGCCTTCGATATCAATCTCCATTTCCCCGGCGAGGAATTCCACCAGCACCGCGATGATATGTTTGAGATTGTCATGCTCGTAGGAAGGAGCCATGATCTCTAATACCCCCCGATCATAGGCAAAGTGCGCCGCATGACCGTCCTGCATGTCGGCGAGGAGCGATTCGTAGGTCTCCCAACGGACGCCGGACAGGAGAATACAGTGGTCCGGACTACTCGGTTGACCGCCGTGAACCTGGGGCGAGGCTGTCTGTGTCGCGGTTTGCATACCTACTCCTCTCGTCAACTGCGGATCGTACCATCCGGTCCATCCCCGAGGCCAGTGGGAGTCTATTCCAATGCTAGATGAGTCTGAAGGGAAGGCGTATTTCTAATACAAGATGAGTCTGAAGTAAGGCGGCGACTGTTCATGATGGGAGGATGAAGACCATCATGAACGACAGGCAATTAGAGA
>JBOIDF010000084.1:0-15976 GCA_050740455.1 Gammaproteobacteria bacterium
AACCCCGCTATTTCAAGAATAACCTGCCTGCTACGCGGCACTACGTTTCAGGCACCATCCAAGTCCGGCCATTGATTCTCCTGAGGTTTTTCCTATTCGCTCAGCTTGGACTGTAGAAGACGAGTTTGAGAGTGCATCTCTTTGTCAGCGGCCCAAAACGGCAAACGGACGCCGAATGATGGAAAGCGCTTGCCGATCAGCAGCTTAGGTCAGCACCTCGTCAGACACGGGCAGATCCTTGATTTATGGAGAAAAACGGGCGAAAAACCGCTTGCATCGCGGATTTGATTATGGCAATTTGGGCATGGGCCGCAGGGAAGGGAAATATAGGAAGCGTGTCAAGTTTCGCGCTGTTTAACCGACCGGGATCAGAACGGGATTGAAACCAGTCCATATCCCATCAGCCATCCGATATTAAGGTAAGCTGTTTAACCGACCGGGATCAGAACGGGATTGAAACTCCAGTAGAAACGCTGTCTCTTGCGAGGAGCGGCTAGGCTGTTTAACCGACCGGGATCAGAACGGGATTGAAACTTCCGTCCGCGCTCACCTTCGAGGCAATCATATGGTGCTGTTTAACCGACCGGGATCAGAACGGGATTGAAACTATCCGGCATTTCTCGCCGTCGCAATCCAGGAGATCCGGCTGTTTAACCGACCGGGATCAGAACGGGATTGAAACCTTGATTACCTCAATCTCTCGCGTATTTAAATCCATTTTGCTGTTTAACCGACCGGGATCAGAACGGGATTGAAACGCATGAGCGGTCGAACAAGCTGAATAATTGTTGGTCGACGCTGTTTAACCGACCGGGATCAGAACGGGATTGAAAGATCAAATGTAGGTGGGGTTAGCCGCGCTGTTTGCGGCGTAACCCACCAACCCGTCGGCCGCAGGGCGACACCTTGGAATACGGCTTGGAAAAGGAGGCCCGCTGCGCGGGCCGAGTCGGTGGGTTACGGCATAAACAGCATGCCGAACCCCCCTACATTTCTAACCCGGGCACATTCAGCCGGTGTGGACTGCAGGCAAGGGCTTTAATGGTATAGAAAGGGTTGCGTTTCTATCCATTCCGTGTAATGAATGGCGCATGGGCTTCGAATACGACCATGAGAAGAGCGAAGCGAACAAAGCGAAGCACTGATCTCGGTCAGGCGTTCGAGGGAAGAGGAGGTAGCCATTTAGAAAGCATCGGCCCTTGACGAGAAGGTTGCTGCGGGCGAGGACATCACCAATATGCTGGACCTGTCGCGGGCCCGCCGTCCCGGCCTTACGGCCAAGCGGGTCAATGTGGACTTTCCGGCCTGGATGGTGCAATCCCTCGACCGGGAAGCCCGCAAGCTCCGGGTCACACGCCAGTCTCTCATCAAGATGCGGCTCGCGGACAGGCTGGAGCACCACTAAACCGTTCGGATTGTCTTCGAACGTTCTCTGAACGATGCGCAGCTCGAGGCGTTGCGGGGCCGTCTGCGCGAAGAGTTAGACGGCACTGCGGACAGCTCCGCTGCTATTCGCTCTGCCCGTGGTGCCGCGAGCGGGTCCTGTGGCATGGGCGGGGCGAGGGCGGAAGAGCCTACTGTAACGTCCACCCTGGGATGGGCCGCGCGCTTGTGCTGCCGGATCAAAGGGGCTAGGATGCCGCGATAACGCAAGGGAGCCGGTTGGCGTGCAGCTTATCATCGCGGTCATTAAACCTTTCAAGCTCGATGACGTCCGTGATGCGTTATCGAGGATCGGTGTTCAGGGCATGACGGTGACCGAGGTCAAGGGATTCGGCCGGCAGAAAGGCCATACCGAGCTCTACCGGGGCGCCGAATACGTCGTGGACTTTCTACCCAAGATAAAGATCGAGGTGGCTGTGAGCGACGATCGGGTGGACCGAGTCGTCGAGGCCATCAGCGGAACGGCCAGAACCGGTAAGATCGGTGACGGCAAAATCTTCGTCGTTAGTCTGCGCGAAGCGGTCCGCATCCGAACCGGTGAGTCAGGGGCGGACGCCTTGTAGCCCGGCTGCCGGGGCCCAGCAACGATGCGAACGATGCGGACGGGCTGCGCGGCAGATGTAGTTAGAAGTTCTCAGGAAGCTCTGCAAAAGTGTCGCGAGCAAGCCCAGATGCGCGAAGCCGCGGAGCGAGTCGCGAGACATATCAGGTAGATAGGTGAGCGGCGAGCGAGCACGCGACAAAGCAGACGGGCTGCGCAGTAACTTTTGCAGAGCTTCCCTCAGAGTTTCTTGTGGGTACCGTTGCAAAAAGGCGGTGATCCGGTCTGCTTGCAGCCGCACAGCCAGACTTTCTGGCTCTCGCCCAGGGTAAACTGACACGGCGAAAATTCGCTGCCCTTATGCGAGCCATCGCAAAAGGGTTGATTCTTGGATCGGCCACACGCGCACCACCAATAGGTCCCCGCATTGAGATCGAGTGCGTAGGGGGCTTTCTGGGCACAGACAGGCGTAGTCATGCATTATCCTCCCGGATGCTAAGGAAGCTCTGCAAAAGTTACTGCGCAGCCCATCTGCTTTGTCGCGTGCTCGCTCGTCGCTCGCCTATCTACCTGATATGTCTCGCGACTCGCTCCGCGGCTTCGCGCATCTGGGCTTGCTCGCGACACTTTTGCAGAGCTTCCCTAATGTCTTTGATGCGATACCGGCAGCTAGGCCATCACCCATGTTAATATCGAACCCCCATGCTAATCAATCCGTTGACCTATGCGGGTTGATCTCCCTTCCGTGGAGCCCGCGGGGGGTTTAAAACGCGTGTATGCCCGGCCCCTTCCAGCGTGATCCGCGCTGCGACCGCTATTGCGTGGTCGGCAACCCCATCGGGCATAGCCTCTCGCCACGGATCCACCAGGCGTTTGCGGAGCAAACAGGAGAACGGATCGACTACCGAGCGCTCCTTGCTCCGCTCGACCGGTTTCGCGAGACGGCGTTGGAATTCTTTACCGGCGGACGCGGCATGAACGTCACGCTCCCCTTCAAGGAAGAGGCTTGGGCGTTCGCGTCCCTGCGCTCCGCGCGCGCTGAGACGGCCGGGGCGGCGAATACGCTGTGGCGCGATGGCGAAGGCCGTTACCACGGAGATAACACGGATGGCACCGGGTTCCTGCGCGACTATCTTGGCAATCACGGCGGCAGTCTCCAGGGCCAACGAGTGTTAGTTTTGGGTGCAGGCGGAGCCGTGCGGGGTGTGTTAGGACCCCTTATGGAGCAAAGACCCGCTCGTCTCGTGGTTGCCAATCGAACGCTATCCAAGGCCCGCGCCTTATACGAAAGGTTCAGCCCGCTGGGCGAAATTGCAATCCAGGAATACGGCGCCCTCGCCGGCCAGCAGTTCGATGCGGTAATCAACGGCACCGCGGCCAGCCTTGGCGCTGAATTGCCTCCCTTGCCCGCGGGGATCCTGGCCGCGGGCGCCTGGTGCTATGACCTGGTCTACGCGCCGGAGCCGACGCGCTTTATGCGCTGGGGCCTCGAATGCGGCGCGGCGCGGGCGCTGGATGGCTTAGGGATGCTCGTCGAGCAGGCCGCCGAGTCCTTTTATATTTGGCGCCGGGTAAGACCCGCCACGGGACCGGTCATCGAGCTGTTACGGAGGGAATGAACTCGGTGGTGCACCGCACACGCATGGCCTAGGGTTTGCTTCTTACGCACAGCCCCCCGCGAGCCTCCGCCTGCCGGCGGCGGAGATCCAGCCGGGTCACGGCTGTTCCCGGCATGGGTACCGTAAATATAAGATATATAAAGATATTTTATCATTGATTAAATTCTCATCGATCTAGCAAAAAAGCCCGTCCCATAAAGGGGGAAGGAGGCTTTCTCGCAAACAATCCACAAACTTATCCACAGATTCTGTGGGTAACCAAGCGGCCGTGGTTGATCCGATATTTTAAGGCGGGATCTCCGCGCCATCCGTTATTCGCCGATGGCCAGGCCGGAGCACGTTGCCGCCACGACGTTGCTTAGTCGCACATAGTCGCCGGGCGTTAAGGTTTCGGCTCGTGAGCCGGGGTCGATTCCGGCGCTACGCAGCACGCTTTCGCCGACCCGACCCGTGAGGGCGTTACGTAGCGTCTTCCGGCGCAGGGAAAACGCCTGGCGTACTAAGTCTTCGAAGAGGCGCCTATCGGCAACGGGGAGCGGCGTCCGCCTCGGTGCGAGCCGTAGTACCGAGGAATACACCTTGGGCGGCGGATCAAACGCGGCCGGCGGCACGTCAAACAGCAACTCGCTCTCACAGAGGTACTGCACCATTACGCTCAGCCGCCCGTACTGGCGCGTACCGGGAGAGGCCGTGATCCGCTCCGCGACCTCGCGTTGGAGCATGAACACCAGGTCCTCGATGCAGTGCGATTCCGACAACAGGTGAAACAAGAGCGGCGTCGAGATGTTGTAGGGCAGGTTTCCCACGATGCGGAGCCGCCGGCCCTCCCCGGCGAGGGAAGAAAACGGAAACTTCAGCGCATCGATCGCGTGGACCACGAGCCGGCCGCACGCGGCAAGCTCCGTTCTCAGCGCTTCAGCGAGGCCCGCATCGATCTCGACCACATGCAATTCACCCAGGGCGAGGAGGAGCGGCCGCGTCAGGGCACCGGTGCCGGGCCCGATCTCGGCCACGCATTGTCCGGGATGCGGAAGAATCACCCCGAGCAAGCGCGCCAGCACCTCGCGATCCCGCAAAAAATGCTGGCCGAAGCGCTTTTTTGCCCGAACGGCTTCCACGGCCAAGGCGTGCTGCCGCTCGCGCTAGGGGACGCGGGCGGACGCTTTGGGATCGCCCACGGGGGCTGCGAGACCATCGGCGGCGATTTCTCTGACGTTGTCCCCCGTGAGGCTTTCCAAAAACACGAGCAGATCGTTTTGTTCCCTCGTTGTAAGCCCGAGGGGCTCGATCAAGGGATCCCGATCCGGTGCGGCATATCCCCCGCGGTTGTAATAGACGACCACATCGGCGAGGGTCGCGAAGGATCCATCGTGCATGTAGGGCGCGGTGAGCGCGACGTTGCGCAGGCTGGGCGTTTTGTAACGCCAACGGTCGGCGGGGTCTTGCGTTATCTCATAGCGGCCGAGATCATTGGCGGGCGGCTCGCTCACTGCTTCTAGGAGATGCTTAGCCGCGGTGAGGCCGGGTGCGATCGGGACCGCCGCCTCTGCGGCGCGCGTGTGCATCGAGCGTTGCCAGCCAATGCCGGTATTGTGGGGTTGCTGATCGGTGAATAGGGCGTGATCCTGTCCGAGCGCGTGGCAGGCGCCACAGCGCCCTTTGCCGGTAAAGAGCTTGAAGCCGCGTTGGGCCTCGCGGCCGAGCGCCGTGGCGTCCCGTCCGTAGTACCAGCGGTCGAAGGGCGTGTTGCCGGAAATCAGCGTGCGCTCGTAGCTTGCAATCGCCTGCCCGATCGTTGCCATGCCCGCGGGGCGGCCAAAGGCGCGCTCGAAAAGACCTTGATAGTCCGGCAATCGACGCACTTTATCGAGCACCCAACCCACCGACGGCGCTCCCATCTCGTTCCGCGCCAAGAGCGGCGACCAGACTTGGGTCTCCAAGGCACTCTCGCGCCCGTCATGGAAAAGATGTTCCTGATACGCCACGTTGTACAGGCTCGGGGCATTGCGGCGTACCGAGCGGCCCTCGATACCGGCCGGCACGGCGAGCGCGTTGTTGGTGAAACCCTGATCCGGAATGTGGCACATGGCGCAAGACATCGTATTGTTCAACGACAGGCGGCGGTCGTAGAAGAGCCTACGGCCGAGTGCCACCTTGGGTTCGGTCAGGGGGTTGTCCGCGGGCACGGGCACTTGGGGGAGGCCGAGCGGCGGGTCAAGCACCCAGCGCATTAAATCGGCACCGCGCTTCTCGGGTTTTTCCGCCTTGCCTGAACGCGGCTGGGCGAAGCGCGCTTGCTGCTCCAGCACCAGGGTTTCGAGATCATGGACGAGCAGCGCGGGATCGAGGATCGAGGCGCCGTAAATATTTCGGATCATGCGCTTTTCATCGATTAAAAATACCCGCAACAGGTGGGCGAGACCCCCGTCTGCTGCCCGTGAGGGTTCCGGTTGCAGATTTTGGCCGTACGCCCGCAGGATCGGCGCGAGCGCCGCGGGCGAATCGGTGGTTGCGAATACCCAGTCGCCGTCTTTCGCGAAAGGCTCGCCGTAGCGCCGCATAACCTTCGGGGAATCATGGTCGGGGTCGAAGCTCAGGGTGATGAAACGCGCTCGAGAGGAGATCTCGGGCTCGTCGCGGTCGAGCCGCTTTCTAGTTATGCCGAGCAGCGCCGTCGCCCACGGGCAGCCTTGGGCATCCGCACAGCGGGTGTAGACGAGGCTCAGAACGACAAGCTTGCCAGCGTAAAGCTCGTGCAAGGTCGTGACCGCGCCCCCGCTGGTCACAACCGCGCCGTCTCCCGCCGGTTTCAGAGGCGGCAGCTCATAGCTGCCCGCCTCAGGATAGCTCAGGGCCTGCGCGCGGGCGTCGAACCCCGCCGCAAGCCCTGCGACGAGAATCGTTACGACGAGGCTAGCGCGCAGATTGCTTCTACTCCGGGCCATGCGCCGCGACACGCAAGCTTTCGCTCGGCGCGCTGCGCGCATACAAGGCGTAAGCGCCGAAACGCATGATGTGCGGACGCCCTAATTTTTCCTTGGTAAAGTCGATTGCAAACCGTTCGCTCAGTTGCTTCCCGTCCCATTGAAAGGCCTTGAAGAACTGCTCGTTGTCCGCACCCTTCTTGTCCCAGTTGGCCAGCAAGGAGCTGGTGAAATAAAGCCGTTTCCCGTCCCAGCTCTGCGACACCATGTTGAGCTGCGCCCCGATCTTCTTCTCATAAATCTGTTTCGGATGGAAGGGATCGCGCACATCGTAAAGCCGCGCTATGCCATCGGAGAAACTATCGACCCAGAGAAAATCGTCTTCGGCGCTCAAGGAAATATCCACCGGCAACGGGGTCTTGCTCGGGTCCCCGATGTCACTTACCGCCCGGGCATGCCACTCGCCTTGCGCGTCCTCGTGGATCAGCCAGATCTTCGAGGTCAAGGCGGTGGAGGTAAAACAATAATTATGGTTCGGCTGCCAGGCGCAGCGGATCTCGAGCGGCGCCCCCGGGACATCGAGGATTTTTCTCGGCTTGCGCGCGTGCAGATTCCAGATCACCACCGTGCTGCCGAAGCGCTTCATCGCCTCTTTATCCTGCAGCAGCTTGCCGAAATCCATCATGTAATTGGACCAGCCGGTGAACGAGGAGGTCACCAACACATTGCGTCTCGGGAGCGCCCGCACGTCGTACCCATAGCCATCGGCGTAGGTCCCCGCCTTCTTCGCGCCCTGGAGGTTGTCGTCGGTGGGCATCCAATAGGTCGCGAGGTACTTGCCCTCATTGGTGTATTCCAAGAGCGCCGTGCGGCCCCCGTGGTCGCGATGGTTCGACAGCGCCGTGATCAGCATCCGGCCCGGCATGGCATAAAACGTGTGCGGGCCGACGGCGCCCCCGCTCTTGGCCACGAAGTCCTCGATGGTCTTAACCAAGCGCGGTTGCGAGGGATCGGTACGCACGTCGAAGATGAAGATCCGGCTGGTGTCGAGTCCCCCCGCCCAGAAGTGCGCACGGTCATCGGTAAATCCCCCGTGATGGGCTTCGTTGCGTCCGCCGACCGATACGGAATGAACCACCGTGCCGTGCTTGGCCGATTTGGGGCTCACGTCGATGGTCACGAGCTTGTCCTGCCCGTCGCCCACGCCTTCTTGTCCCAAGGTCCAGACGTAGGCAAAATCCTCCTGGCCCACGATCTTGGCCATGTAAGGCGACATGCAGGTCTCGTCGGCCCGTGCTGCTCCCATCCGAAACAGGGTCACCAATATGGCCAATGCCCCGAACATGAAATAGGACGGGTTAAGCCTTTTCATTCGTGTTTCCTTCATAGTTCCCCCCTGCTTCGGGGTATTTATACGTAACGTCATAAATATTTGCGCATACTCGGTTAAATTTCGTCATGCCAGCGAAAGCTGGCATCCAGGAGCTATGAAAGCAACCCTTGGATTCCCGCTTTCGCGGGAATGACGGTAGCAAGTGATCGGCTGCGTAGAGATGCGAATCGAGTTGTGCCGCCGTGCATAGTATTGTCGAAAGGATGGACGAGGAAGTGCGCGCCTCGCCCGCGCCCGCGGCGTATGGAACTACGCTGCTCGGCCGGCGGCCATCGCCTCCTTGACTTCATTGAGCCGGCCGGTCCCGACGTCGTAAATGAACCCATAGATCGGGATGTCCCGAGGCACCAGGGGATGGTTGCGGATCCGCTGCACATCCTCCGTGACGCTCTGCTCCTGATTCTTGATGGTCAACCAGTCGATATAGTCGCCTTCCGAAGCGCCCGGTCCCGGGCCGACATCGCGAAAACCGCCGGCATCGAGCGCCGCGGTCTTCAGACTGCTTTTCAGCAGACCGCGCATCACCTCGTCGGTGAAAAATTCCATCCCGCAATTGGTATGATGGATGACGAACCATTCCCGCGTGCCTAAGAGTTTGTAGGAAATGACCAGGGAACGGATCGCATCGTCGCTCGCCCGGCCGCCGGCATTGCGAATGACGTGTGCGTCTCCTTCGGCGAGCCCCGCATATTTTGAGGGTTGCAAGCGCGCATCCATGCAAGTCAAGATTGCAAAATGCCGCGCCGGCGGCATCGCTAGTTTGCCCTTATCGCCAAAGTTCGCCGCATACTGAGCATTCGCAGCCAGCACTTCTTGTAAGATCTGACTCATAGTTCACTGCCTCCAATCGTTGTGGCGCTGCCCATGAAGGTGAGCGCCGGTCGTTATTTATTGTTGCGGCGGGTCATCCTGCCGCCCTCAGCTATTATAGCCGGTGTTCCGTGTTGGTTGCGCGCTGCGCTATGATTCCCGGCGCTTGGCTCAGGTAGCGGGTATCATTAGAATCGCAACTAGAAAACGCTGTCCCGGAACCTACTCACCTCGATCTGGACGGCTCGCGCCGCGATGAGAGCGTCCGCGGAGAAGAACAACAAGGAACCAACAATGAATATTCTGATGATGACCAACACCTACGCACCGCATGTGGGGGGCGTTGCGCGCAGCGTGGAAGGCTTTGCCGGCGCCTTCCGGGCCTACGGCCACCAAGTGCTCGTGGCGGCGCCGCTCTTCAAGGGCACCCCCGAGAACGAACGCGGCGTGATCCGTTTTCCGGCCGTCAAGGACTTCAATGGCAGCGCCTTCTCGGTACCGATGCCGGCGCCCCTGCGGCTGGTGGCGGCGCTCAAGCAATTTCACCCCGAGATCATCCACTCCCATCATCCGTTCCTGTTGGGAGGAACGGCGCTGCGTGTCGCCGCGGCGCGCCGTCTCCCGGTGGTATTCACTTACCATACGATGTACGAGAAATACACCCACTACGCCCCCGGGGATTCGCAAACGATGAAACATTTCGTCGTGGACCTCGTCAGCGGTTATTGCAATCTGTGCGATGCGGTGATCGCGCCGAGCCCAACGGTGGCCGAGCTACTGCGCGAGCGCGGCGTCGAAACCCCGATTCAGGTGATCCCGACCGGTATCAACCTGCCGCTCTTCGCGGGTGGCGATGGGCAGGCGTTTCGGAGAAAATACCGGATCCCGGCGCGGGCGTTCGTGCTCGGGCACGCCGGGCGCTTGGCCGCGGAAAAGAACCTGGGTTTTCTGGGGGACGCGGGCATGCGCTTCCTGGCGGGAAACCCGAACGCTTATTGTCTCATCGTCGGCAGCGGACCGGCGAGCGACGACTTGCAAGCACGCTTCACCCGCGCGGGGTTCGCGGAGCGGCTGATTCTCACAGGGGCGCTCGATCAGCGCGATCTCAGCGACGCTTACCAGGCGATGGATGTCTTCGCCTTCGCCTCCCACACGGAAACGCAAGGGATGGTGCTGGCTGAGGCCATGTGCGCCGGTGTGCCGGTCGTGGCCCTCGACGCCTCGGGCGTGCGCGAGATGCTGCGCGATGAAGACAACGGACGTCTGTTAAAACGGGAAGACCCCGAGTGCTTCGTGGCCGCCCTCGGGTGGGTCGCCGCGCTAGGCGCCGAGGCGCGCCAGCGATTGCGGGAAAGCGCACAACGGACGGCCTCCCCCTTCGATATGAGCGGAACCGCGGCACGGACGCTTGATCTCTACACCTCGTTGCGCGCCACCGCGCCCACGCAACGAATGCGCGATCATACCCTTTGGGACATCGCGTTTCGCCGCCTGCGAGGTGAGTGGCGGATCCTGCGCAACGTGGTGCAGGCCGCGGGCGAGTCGCTGCGGCCGAGCCTCGTTTGGGAAGTAGGGCCGAGGGGCACCGAAGACCCGCGGGCCTGGGCCCTCGCCGGCCTAGAAAATCATCCCGGCAAGGGCGCCGAGCCGCCGGCGACAGGGGCGAATTTCAAGACGCGGTTGCTGGGATGGCTTTGGGCGTGGCTACTGCGTCTACAATCCGTGACTTGGAGGAAACGCTATGACGGCCTCGATCGCCTCGATGAGATCTTGGATCAGCATCAGCGGGTCTTGTTTTGCTTCTGGCACGGCAAATACCTCCCTCTTTTCGCGCTCATGCGCGGACGTCCGGCCTGCGTATTCACCAGCAAATCCGATCGCGGGGCCATCATCGCCGAGATCTGCCGCCACTTCGGTTACGAGTGCGTGCAGGTTCCCATTCGCGGGCGCAGCCATGCCTTCGAGATCATGCGCCGCGCCTTGGAGCGACGCCCGAACGGCGGCATCGCCGTCGACGGTCCACTCGGTCCCTATCACAAGGTCAAACGGGGCGCCGTCAAGCTGGCCGCGGAGCTCGGTTACGTGATGGTCCCCGCATCCGCGACGGCGCGCCGCAAACGCACCATCAAGCATCGTTGGGACCGCATGGAGATCCCTGCGCTCTTCACGCGCATCGGGCTCGCGATCGGCGAACCGAAGAAGATCCCGTGCAATCTGTCTCCCGAGCAAAGCCAGGAATGGGTGGCCTGGTTGCGGGAGCAGTTGGAGACGCTGGATCGCCGCGCCGAGGAGCTGGCCGGAGTCCTGAAGCAAAAACCCCGCCTGCACGCAGAGCGCGGATCGAAGCTCCTCTCGGAGCAGGAAGGTTAGCTGCTAAAGACGCGTTACCGGAGTCCCTCGGCAGCGACATGTCCTACCCATTCAGCCGAGCTCCCGAGGGTTAGTTTGCACTCTCACGCTCCAGGCCTGAGCGCGCCCAAGATCACCACCGGGATAATGGTGATTTACAGCCTCCCTTACATGGCCTATGCGATCTCGGCCTTGCCGCTGGCGCTTTTTGTACCTTCGTATTACGCCAATTACATGGCGTTACCCCTCGCGGCGGTGGGGATCGCGATTGCCGCCTCGCGCATCCTCGATGTCATCATCGATCCCTTCATAGGCATCGTAGGCGATAGATGGAACACGCGCTGGGGACGGCGAAAGCCCTGGATCGCCGCCGGCGCGCCGCTGTTCATGCTTTCGCTCTGGATGATCTTCGCGCCGCCGCCGGGCGTGACGTTTGAATACCTCTTAGGGTGGACGTGCTTGTTCTTTATCTCGTTCACGCTCGTGGATCTTCCTTACAAAGCGTGGGGAGCGGAGCTGTCCACGGACTACTCGGAACGCTCGCGCGTGACCGCCTGGCGGGAGGCCTTCGGGTTCGCCGGCCAATTGGTGTTCGTCTTGGTGCTCATGCTCCTGGAATCTCTCGGTCAGCGAGAACCGGCGACGCAGTTGAAGGCCATTGCTCTGACCGTGATCCTGACACTGCCGCCGTTACTCATGGCTGCGTTCAAGGCGGTCCCCGAGCGTCCCCCGGATATGGTCGCGGGCAAATGGCCGCGGGGTTCCGCGGGTCTCATGCTCGTGGCGCGAAATCCCGCGTTCGTGCGCATGATGATCTCCGCCGTTCTGTTCGTCTCCGGTCTTATCGTTCAAGCGACACTGCACAAGATCGTCCTGGTCCACGTCACCGAGACCCCGTATCTCTTCGCCAGCATGCTGCTGCTCGAGAACATCGCCACCATCGCCCTGGTGCCGCTATGGATCCGGATCTCCGATCGCATCGGCAAACACCGCGCCTTGTGTATGGCGGCGCTTTGGGCCGGAATGTGGAGCCTGCTCCTGCCCTTCCACGGGCAGGGCGATGGCTGGCCGCTCATCGGCGTGCTCGCGATTCGCGGCAGCAGTTTCGCGTCCATTCTGTTTCTCGCGAACTCCATCGCCGCGGATGTCGTCGATCATGACACCGTGACCTCGGGCCGCCAGCGTACCGGCCTCTATTTCGCCATCTGGGCGATGACCTACAAATTCGCCATCGCCCTCGGGGTGTTGTTAGCGACCGTGCTTCCGGCGTACTTCGGGTTCGAACCCGCCGATGCGAGCACCCATACCCCCAGCTCCGAATTCGCGCTCATGGCGGTCTACGGCTGGTTGCCGGGCATGCTGATGGCGCTCGGGGCCCTACTTCTTTGGAATTTTCCGATCGATCAAACGCGCCAACGCGCCCTGCGCGCGCTCATCGCAGAGCGCGCGCTCGACTAAGACCCTCGGTTGACCGGTGCGGCACCCGTCAGTACCATAGCGCCGATTCCCCGGTAGCTCAGTCGGTAGAGCGGGTGACTGTTAATCACTAGGTCGGCGGTTCGAGCCCGTCCCGGGGAGCCATAGAATCAATAAGTTGCTGCACAACACGCCTACCTTGTCTGAACTGCGGGACACTGGTGGGGCACTCACAGGCAACAATCCACAATAAAACGGCTTGTAGGCTGTTCAATTCTTACGTGTCGGATCGCGTGCGGATGTTGACGCACGGAGGTGCATTTATGGGCAGTTGTGCGTTGCGTGCTGGCGCTATCCACCGGGGCGCGGCGCATGGAAATACTCGGTCTGCGGTGGGGGCAAGTGGACTTCGCACGCCGCGCGATCACGGTGCTCGAAACCAAGAGCGGCGAGATCCGATCGCTGCCCCTGGTGGGCCATGCTTTCGAGCTCATGCAGGAGCGCGCCAAGGTGCGGCGCATCGATACGGATCTGGTGTTTCCGGGGCGCAAGAAGAACCGGCCTATAGACCTGCGCACGCCCTTCGAGACCGCTGTAAAGCGGGCCAGTATTGAGAATTTCCGCTGGCACGATCTGCGGCATTCGGCAGCTTCCTATCTTGCCATGAACGGCGCCACGCTTGCCGAGATCGCCGAGGTGCTAGGTCACAAAACTCTCGCGATGGTCAAGCGCTACGCGCACCTATCGCAGGCGCACACCACCCGCGTCGTCGAGTCTATGAACGCGAGAATATTCGGGTAGAGGTTTAACGATGGTCGATCGCATTGTAGCGGCCGCAGAGGCCGATAGAACGCCGCCTGAATTGCTGGCGTCGGCCGGACCCTCTCGAATCGCTCGCGATGGCGGACGAACAAGCCGCGAACACCGCTGACAGAGCGGGGAGCGGAAAACGCACTGACCTGGCTACCGCGACGCGCGAGGCCAGAAGGGCGAGCCGCTTGCGGGACTTAACGCGGTTCATCGATGATGTATATGAAGCCGCTAACCAAGGCGACTTCAATCTCGGAAGCGGCAACGACCGCAAAGCGCTGCCGTTTTCCCGCCACGACCTTCGCATGGTGTTTCGAGGGCGCCATCGGGAACACGACGTTCAACAGGCCACGTTCAACGACGATTTACACCAGATATCCGTGAAGGTTAAACCTGGACGAAAACGCAATTGTATCAAATACTTAAGAACGATTCTAGACAAGAATAATCTAGGGTAGACCGCCCACCAAATGCCCTAGAATTCCCCACGTATTACCCCGGATATCCTCACGAAATACCCCACATTTCAAGGCCTTATCGCTAAACACCTTCCTCTATAATTCACAGCAACCCGCTAATCGTGGCGGCATCGAGTTATAGAGGTCCGTGAATTATGAGCGACGCTGCACCCGCGCTGCCGCAGGGCAAGCGCTTTCTGACCATCCGCCAAACTGCCCAGGCGTACCCGGCGCTGACCGAAAGCGCATTGCGCTGGCTTCGGTTCAACGGTGACGTGAATGGGTTCAATCGCTGCGTTATCGCCGTAGGCCGGAAACTGCTGATCGACACCGAAGCGTTCGAGCAATGGCTTGAGGGCCATAAGGTGCAGGGGTGACGGTGGCGGCCATGAGCCCCGCGTCAACTCAGTCAACGCCAAAAGGGAAAGCGAGGGCGTGTGGCAACGCCCCCCTTCCTAAGCCGACACCGGACAAGACCGCGATACTGGCGGCAATGTTCGACCCCACGGATGTGATCGAAATCCGCGCGTTCCCCAAGGGTAAAAAACACACCGCCGTGGGATATTTTGACGGCGAACACCGGGAAGACCTAGCCGATGCTGCGGTGACGCTAAACGCAGCGGGCGCGACGGTGTACGTTACCCTGAACAGGATCGATCCGCAATTACTCGGCCGCTACTGCAATCGAATCGAGAACCCTGCGGCGGCGGCCGTGACCGATGCGAACGTGATCCGACGGCGCTGGCTGCTGATCGACTTCGCCCCGGTGAGGCCGAAAGACACGTCGGCAACAAACGCGCAACTCGCGGCAGCGCATGAGCGAGCGCGGGACTGTGCGCGGTGGCTGAAGAGCAACGGCTGGCCCAATCCGCTGGCGGGCGAATCGGGCAACGGTTGGCACTTGTTATATCCGCTTGATCTGCCCAACGATACGGAAAGCTGCGATCTCGTGAAAGGCGTATTGGCTGAGCTGGCGGCGCGGTTTGATGATGAGGTGGTGAAGGTCGATCAAGCCGTATCCAATGCCGGGCGCATTACAAAGCTATTCGGCACTGTCGCGAACAAGGGTGATCATACCCCGCTGACACCGTGGCGCCTGTCGCGGTTGGTGAAAGCCCCGGAGCGGGGCGCGCCCGTGACATCCGACCAACTGCGGGCGCTGCATCCGAAAGGGAGCGCCGACGGCCCGGTGGATCTCGGCCGCTTCGACTTACCCGTGTTTCTATCCTGGCTGGGCATCCAGTATGACCACGATCTGCACGAGGGCGCCGACCGCTACAAGCTGGAGCATTGCCCGTTCAACCCGGATCACGGCAAGGCCGAGGCGGCGATATTTCAGCAACCCGGCGGGCGGTTAGGCTTCAAGTGTCAACATAATTCCTGCGCCGGTAAGACATGGGCGGACGTGCGGGAGCTGATGGATAGGCCGCACGAGGCTCGCCACGCGCCGCATCAATCGGGGCAGTGGGAAGCGCCAGGTGGCGACTCTGCAAGCCCGGCTTGCCCCGCTGCCTTGGACCCATGCGCCTATTACGGCATCGCCGGCGAACTGATCAAGGCCATTGAGCCTCACACCGAAGCCGACCCAGCCGCAATGCTGGTTCAAGTCTTGGTGGCATTCGGCGCGTTGACCGGGCGCTCCCCTTCGTGCAAGTAGAAGGGGACCGTCATTACCCGAACCTGTTCGGGCTTCTGATCGGCGAAACATCGAAGGGACGCAAAGGTACGTCATGGGGTCGCGTTCGCAGCATCTTCGAGAGAATTTCTGGATGGTTGAGAGTAGTTTCAGGACTATCGAGCGGCGAGGGCTTGAAGTGGCAGGTGCGCGATTCGCGGACCGAAATGGTGAGGAACAAGAAGTCTGGCGGGACAACGGAGGAAGTCGTAGACGAAGGCGTGACCGACAAGCGCCTGCTGGTCATCGAGCCCGAGTTCGCGCAAGTCCTGCGTGCCGTGGCGCGGCACGGGAACACCTTGTCTTCCACAGTAAGGACCGCGTGGGACACCGGTAACTTGGCAACTCTGACAAAGAGTGATCCCGTGACGGCGACCGATGCGCACATTGCGATCATCGCACACGTCACGATTGTGTATTCCGCGCCATAGTGATCACTGATTCCAATCGATTGAGATCACGATTTCCGACGGATTGCGATCGCTGATTCCGAGCATTGTGATCACGGATTGCGATGATTGTGATCACAGGGAGTTGG
>JBOIDF010000085.1:0-15900 GCA_050740455.1 Gammaproteobacteria bacterium
TCACTCAAGGCGTTGAAACCGTACCCGCCCGCGCAACCTTTCATGCTATGACCCAGGATCTGCACCGTTTCCATATCCTCTTGCGCTAAGGCTGCGCGAATCGTCAATGCATCCTGCCGCCTATTATTCAAAAAGCCCGGGATAAGATCCTTTAGCTCCGGGTCTACGCGAACGATTCTTGTTGCCATGGGTATTATTATCGATCGCAACGTCTCAACCCTAATCTTTCTCTGAGGCTTGCCGCGAAGGTCTAAACTCCTCCGGTTCGATATGATGCAGTTTAAGCAGCTTGTAGAATTCCGTTCGGTTGCGTCCGGCGAGCCGCGCCGCGTGGGAAACGTGGCCGTTCGTGACCCGCAAGACGCTCACGAGATAACTTCGCTCGAAATCCTCTTTGGCGTCCTTTAACGTCTGAACATGAGCGGGCTGGTCCCGCAGCGCCTTTTGCGCCATGGCCAGCGGGATCATATCGGTATTCGTGAGGGCGCAGCATAATTCAACGACATTCATGAGCTGCCGAATGTTTCCGGGCCACGGAGCCGAGGCTAAATATTCAACCGCCTCCGGCGCAAAGCGCTTCCGTTTCTTATTGTCGCGCTGGCCTACACGTTTCAAGAAGTGATTTAAAAGCGGCTGAATGTCTTCGCGGCGTTCCGCTAAGGGGGGTAGGTGAAGCGGCACCACGTGCAGCCGGTAATACAGGTCCTCCCGAAACCGGCTGGATTTGACCCCTTGTTCCAGATCCGTGTTGGTCGCGGAGATCACGCGAACATTCACGGGGATCCCGCGGACCGACCCCACGGGGCGAACCGCGAAGTCCTGCAACACGCGCAGCAGCTTCACTTGTAAGCCCAAAGGCATGTCGCCGACTTCGTCCAGAAAAATCGTGCCTTTGTTTGCCGCTTGGAAGAGCCCCTCATGTTTCGTCTGCGCGCCCGTAAACGCACCTCTCTCGTGTCCAAATAATTCCGACTCGAGGAGTTGCTCGGGAATGGCGGCACAGTTGATCGCGACAAAGGGCTCATCCTTGCGCGCACTGCCCTCGTGAATGGCCTTGGCCAGCGCTTCCTTGCCGGTGCCCGTGGCGCCGGTGATCAAAATCGTAACGTCGGTCGCGGCGAGGAGTTTCGCTTGTTCCAAGAGCTGGGTGATCTTCTCGCTTCGATATATTATTTCCTTGCCGAAATTCAAACCGGGGTCCAACTCGCCGGCCGCGAGCCGTAGCGTATACCGTACGCGGGCCACGAGCTCGTCCTTGGCGATAGGCTTGGTCAGAAACTCCGCGATGCCGAGGTGCATGGCTTTAACGGCATCGGCGATTTGCGCCTTGCCGCTCAGCATGATCACTGGCATCAGCGGGTTCTGGCGGTGGATCTTGGAAAGCAAGGTCATGCCATCCATACCCTGCATCACGAGATCGGTGATTACCAGATGAGGACGACTAACATTGATGCGAGCGATCGCTTCGCTTCCGGACATCACGGGATCGACCTCGAAACCCGCATCCTTCAGCCACGAGGATAACAGCGAGATCATGTCCCGATCGTCGTCTACGAGAAGAACGCGATATTGCATCGACTTCGTCGGCTCGGCCATCCTAGCGCTTTTATTCCACGGTCACGGATTTAGCGAGATTACGCGGTTGATCGATGTCGGCCCCTTTAAGCACGGCGACGTGATAGGCAAGCAGTTGCAACGGTACCGTATAGACAATTGGGGCGATGAGGTCATCGACGGAAATCGTTTCGATGGCAGCGACGTTGTTGGCGCTTTGCATGCCGATACTCGGATCGACAAAGACATAAAGCTTGCCCTTGCGTGCCCTGACTTCCTCCAAATTCGATTTCAGCTTTTCCAGTAATTCGTTGTTTGGCGCGACGGCGATGACCGGCATATCTTCGTCTACCAGCGCCAAGGGCCCGTGTTTTAATTCGCCGGCCGGATAGGCCTCGGCGTGAATATAGGAAATTTCTTTCAGCTTGAGGGCACCTTCCATCGCGACTGGATACATCGCGCCACGGCCTAAATACAAGGCATGATGTTTATCCGCGAACTGCTCGGACAATTGCTTGACCCGATCGTTGAGCAGTAATGCCTGGTTCAGCTTTCCGGGCAGGCTTTCTATCGTTGACACCAACGCTTTCTCGGCCGCTGCATCCAATCCGCGCCGTCGACCGAGCACGACCACCAGAAGCAGCATGGCCGTAAGTTGGGTCGTAAATGCCTTCGTCGAGGCTACGCCGATTTCGGGGCCCGCCCGCGTTAAGAAGACGAGACCGGCTTCGCGCGTGAGCGAGCTTTCGGGGACATTGCAAATCGCCAAGGTATCCAAATATCCGGAGGATTTCGCGAGTCGTAACGCGGCCAATGTGTCGGCCGTTTCTCCCGATTGCGAGATCGCGACGAATAATGTGCCCGTCTGCACCACGGACTTGCGATAGCGGAATTCACTCGCTATCTCGACGCTGCATGGGATGCCGGCGACGCCTTCCGTCCAGTAGCGGGTGACGAGACCGGCATGGAAGCTCGTTCCGCAGGCAACGATTTGGACCGCGCGCACCTGGTCGAAAACAGCATGCGCCCCGAAACCAAACGCATTCTCGACGACCCTGCCTTCTTGGGTTCTGCCCTCTAAGGTGTCGGCCACCGCTCGCGCTTGGGTGAAAATTTCCTTTAACATGTAATGCCGGTAGCCTGCCTTGTCCGCGGCATCGGCGGAAAGTTGCGAGAGGGAAATCGGCCGTTCGACGCGCCGGCGCCCGGTATCATAAATCGCGACGCTGTCGCGGCGGATATCCGCAACATCGCCTTCCTCCAAAAAAATAAACCTCTGGGTCACCGGCAGGAGCGCGAAAACATCGGAGGCGATGAAAGCTTCTCCGATACCTATTCCGATGACCAGCGGGCTGCCGCGCCTCGCGGCAATGAGCCGGTCGGGTTCTGATGCGCTAATGACGCCGAGGGCAAACGCGCCCTCGAGCTCTTGCGCAGTGTCGAGCACCGCGGTAAGCAAGTCCTTCCCTGTCTTTATATGGTCGTATATCTGGTGAACCGCGACTTCGGTATCGGTGTCGGAGGTGAACTGATATCCTTTTTCGCTCTGCCGCAAGCGGAGCTTATTGTGATTCTCGATGATTCCGTTATGCACCAATGCGACGCAATCATTGGAAACGTGGGGATGGGCGTTGCGGGTGCTCGGTTCGCCATGGGTCGCCCAGCGCGTGTGGGCAATGCCCAAAGAGCCCTGAACCACGGTGTCTTTGAGCGCCGCCTGGAGCTTATCGACCTTGCCTAAAACGCGCAGGCGCTCCAATGACCGCTTATTATCGATTACCGCGATCCCCGCCGAGTCGTATCCGCGATACTCCAAGCGCCTTAGCCCTTCGACAAGAATGGGCGTCACATCTCGCTGTGCAACTCCGCCGACGATTCCGCACATAACGATCCTCGATTAAAAAATTGCCGTATAACTCGGAAACATAGCTTATAAGGGTAAGCGATGCCGTATTCTTGCTGACATTATTATAACCGTCCCGCCAGGGGCAAATACCGCACCCAACAGACGTGGGTCGTCTGCCTCAAGCCAAACGCGGCGGTCGCTCACTCTACCATCGCTATCCTGGATCTGAAAAACTCGACTCCCCGACTTTTTATTTCGGCATGGTCTTGGCATACTAAATCTCTGCAACGGATTTATTATCCCTGGATCCGGGCTCGCGGGAATCGCCTTGGAAGGGCATGTCTCCCGCGATTGCAGCGAAGTTTTACGAGAAGAAATGCGATGATGCAACGGGTGGTAGCAGAATGCGCTGACGTGCGTGCAGGGGCCATGTACTGGATCACGCCTTTGGTTTTGTCGCTCCTTTTGTACTGTCCGTGGGCGAACTTGAGTTATTACGCCCAGTCGGTGACGGGGCAAGCTGCTCTGCTACTAAAAAGGAGACCGATCAGTTCCGTTATCGCCGAACCGCAAACGCCCGCGCCAATCAAACATAAACTGCATGTGATCCTGGATCTGCGCAGCTTTGCGATCGACAAGCTTGGCCTCACTGATAATGGAAGCTATCTTACCTTCGTGGATCTCGATCGCAGGGCGGTCGCGTGGAACGTATTCGCAACTCCGGAGTTTTCACTCAGCCCCTTGAACTGGTGCTTCCCGTTCGCAGGCTGTTTGAGCTATCACGGCTATTTTTCCGAGAACCGGGCTCATAGCGCGGCGGCGGGATTATCGAAGGCCGGCAACGACGTTTTTGTAGGCGGGGTCGCGGCGTACTCTACGCTCGGCTGGTTTCGAGATCCGGTCTATAGCACCATGCTAAGCTGGAGCGACACGCGGATCGGCGAGGTTATCCTGCATGAAATGGCGCATCAAACGGTTTATGTTCCGGGCGATAGCGCCTTCAACGAAGCCTTTGCGACGACTGTGGCCACGCAAGGCGTCCGGCACTGGCTGGTGCAAACCAAACAGCCTGAAAAACTCAAAGATTTTGATTTAGCGAAGCGCCACGAAGATGCCTTCGTCGCGCTGGTGCTCAATACGGCGAGCCGCTTGCAAAACCTCTACGCATCGCGAATGATTTCAGCGGAGATGCGCGCCGCGAAACAAGGCATTTTTTCGGATTTACGCGAGCGCTACCGCGCGGTGCGCGATCAATGGGGGGGGTATTCGGGCTACGATGCATGGATGGCGCGGGACCTAAACAATGCCAAGCTCTCCTCGATCGTTACCTATCGGGAGCACACCCGGGCATTCGAACAGCTTTTTTACAATGTGAACCAGGACTTCCGAAAGTTCTACCAACGCGTCACGGCGATCGCGGAGCTAACTCCGAGCGAGCGTTCCGCGTTCTTCCGGCATCTTGTAGGCCATCGCGTGGCGGGCCAGGTCAGCGATCCGTCCCCGCTTGACCATAAGTCCTAGATTATCCACAAACTCTCACGATTGACTCTATGAGAGGGCGGCGGTTAACCAAGCCGCGCGATTGCTCCCGAGAAGTTTTGCGGCGGATCCCCATGCGCATCCGGCCTATTTTCGTATAGAATTTCCGCTGTCCGCGTGCTCAAGCTTGTGCGGCATTCATCCGCGCGCGACGGTTTTCGTGGGATCCCGATGCCAGGGATCGAGTCCAGGATTCGCCTTATGTTCGAGACGATCATCGATCGGGACCGCTTAAAGCAGCATCTTGGTGCGGCCGGATGGGTTATCGTTGATTGCCGGTTTGATCTAACGAACAAACGGGCGGGACGGATAGCCTATCGTGCGAGTCATATTCGGGGTGCGGTGTACGCCGATCTCGAACACGACTTGAGCGGTCTTCCTTTGATAGACCACGGGCGGCATCCTTTGCCAAGCCCGCAAGCGCTGGAAACGCTGTTCGGGCGCCTGGGCATAGAAGATCGCACGCAGGTCGTGGCCTACGACGCCGCCGGTGGTTCCATCGCGGCGCGCTTGTGGTGGTTACTCCGCTATATGGGGCACCGCAAGGTTGCCGTCCTCGACGGGGGATGGCAGCAATGGATCGCCATGGACTTTCCGGTCACGGCCGGTAAAGAATCCAACACCGCGGGGGACTTTCACGGCGCACCCGAGCGTCATCTCTTGCATACGATCGACGAGCTCGCGCGGGCATCATTGCTGTTGGATTCGCGTGATCCCGCCCGCTATCGCGGAGACTATGAGCCTATAGATCGCGTGGCGGGCCACATCCCCGGAGCGATAAATCGCTGGTGGAAAGATAACCTCGATGCCGAAGGTCTATTTCTCTCCGCGGACGAATTGAACCTGCAATTCACAACGCTGTTCAAAGAAACGCCTCCACAGCGGGTCTCCGTATATTGCGGTTCCGGTGTGACTGCCTGCCATAATCTCCTGGCGATGAAGCACGCCGGGCTGGAGATGGGCCGGCTTTACGCGGGATCCTGGAGCGAATGGTGCCTAGATCCCTCCCGCCCGGTGGCGCGTCATAGCGAATAATATTCGCCTAAGCGGGGACGATCTCAGAGCATTGCCGTGCCATCCGAATCGGCGTTATTACCTATACCGGCGCGGGATGAGCAGCTTTTAAGGCTTCTCGCGGACGGAAATATCTATTCCACCGCCAGGGTGGCTTCAGCGTTCGGCGGTGAAACACCTCCGTTAGAAACACTGGCCGTGTTGCTTGGTTCTTACGGTGTGGAAATCGAGGTGGCGGGCGATGACCGCTTGAGATTGAAGCACCCCATCGAGCTTTTGGATGTGGATCGGATAGTGGCGGCCCTGCAACGATCCGGTTCTGCTCCTCATCGCCTTGATCTAGCGTTCTCGATCGATTCCACTAACCAGGCGCTTATGGAGAGAGCGGGCCGAGAAGATACTCACCGGCATGTATGCCTGGCCGAGTTTCAGCGCATGGGCCGAGGCCGGCGCGGGAAAGCGTGGATCGCTCCGCTTGGGAGCGGGCTATGTATGTCCGTCGCCTGGGATCTCCGGGTCGCTCCCGAGCTCCTGTTGTCGCTCGGGTTGACGACGGCCACCGTCGCAGTGCGCGTCCTGAGAAACCTGGGGATCGATGATGTGGGGATAAAATGGCCGAATGACATCTGGTGGAAAAATCGCAAGCTGGGCGGCATTCTCGTTGAAACCAGGGTCGGGCCGCATAATAAGCACACGGCCGTGGCGGGGATCGGAATCAACGTGGCGTTTCCTCAACGGAGACTACGCGAAATAGAACAACCTTATACAGATATACAGACAGCGCTGGGGCGCGGCGTTTCACGCAATGCCCTTGCCACGGCCTTGCTGCGCGAACTTCATACCGCGTTCAGGGGCTTCGAACGCTTCGGATTTGCCCCGTTTTACGATGAATGTCGAGGGTATGACGTCGTTTATGGGCAAAAAGTACAATTATCCTGGCGCGGGGCGCGCCTCGTCGGCCGCGCCTATGGTATCGACCCGAGTGGGGCATTGTCCCTGGAGATGGAGGATTCGACTTGCCGTTTTGAAGCAGGTGATTTAAGTTTGAGACCGGCCGATTGATGCTAATCGTTGACGTTGGCAATAGTCGGATCAAATGGGAGTTCTGGAAGAATGGATACACGCTGGCCCAGGGAAGCGCCGATACAAGAAGCGCGTTCAGCGGGCGAGTCGATTGCGAGTGGCTGAAACTTCCGAATCCACAGCGGCTACTCGTCTCGAACGTCGCCGGTGAAGGTATCGCCGAGCGACTGACTCGATGGGCCGTGGAGAGATGGCGTGTCGCCCCGGAATTTGCCACCGTTAGCGTGACGGCGTGCGGTGTGAGAAACGGTTACGACAATCCAACGCAGCTTGGCGTGGATCGCTGGTTAGGCTTGATCGCGGTTTGGCATCGCCATGCATCGCCGGCGTGCCTAGTGGATTGTGGAACGGCGGTGACAGTTGATGGATTGTCGCCGGTGGGTCGGCACATCGGAGGACTCGTTCTACCCGGGCTGTCGCTCATGCGGCGCGCTTTGGCCGCACACACCGACGCAATCGAGGAGACGCGCGCCGGCGATGCGGTGCTCCTGGCGCACAACACCCGAGACGGGGTGGTGGCCGGAACGGCTCACGCGATCGCTGCATGTATAGACCGCGTCGCTAACGAGATCAAGCGTCAATTCAATGAAGCTCAGTGTATTATTACGGGGGGCGACGCTCGATTTATCACACCTCTGTTAACGGATCGGTTCGTCATGATTCCAAACCTCGTACTCCAAGGCTTGCTAATTTGGGGCCGGCGTCCTCAGCCATGAAATGGTTTGTATTCGTACTCCTGACCGCCAATATTCTGTACTTTAGCTGGGAATATAACGCGCTGCTGCGCGACGATTTGAAAAGAGCGACGCATGATCAGCCCATCCCGCAACAGGTGGAAAGTCTGAAACTGTTGCGTGAACTCGACCTGCCGCAAACGCCTCGCGCGCGTACCGGCCCAGCCGTGGACGAGGATCCCGAGCATAGGGAGGATACGGGAAGAGCAGCAAACATCGGACAAGCGAGCAGTACGTCCGAGCCAACGGTGCCAGTCACGGCGCTTACGGAGCAACAAAAAGCGAAGAGCGATTCTACATCGAAGACCGCGCGCTTTGCGGATCCTGCGCTCGGTCAACCGCATGATTTCTGCTTTACGGTCGGGCCGTTTGTGGATGAACGGGCGGCGAGCGAGGCGGCATCGTGGCTTGCTCGTTTCAACGCGCGTAACTGGGCTAGGCAGGAGGAGAAGATCACTGCTAGGAGATACTGGATATTCATAGAGCCAACTGGGCCGGAAAGCGCCGCTCGCGCTATTCTTGAAGAGCTTAAGACCAAAGGGGTGGAAGATTATATGCTGTTCAGAGACACGGCTTCAAAGAGGGTAATCTCCCTCGGGTTGTACAGCACCGAAGGATCGCTGGAGATACGGCGGTCAGCACTGCGGGAGAAAGGATTCGACCCAGACGTTCGCCCGCGCCACAAAGTTGTAAAACAGCACTGGGTCGATTCCATGGCGAGCGAGAACCCCTCGATTCGGCAGCAGCTAAAAGAGAAGTTCGGCGCGCAGTGGTCAGCGAGAGATTGCGCCGAGCTGCAGGCCAACCTGCGAGACTAAATCAGCTTCCGTGCTTCGGCAAACGTTATATCAAGTATTCTCGCGGGAGCTATCGGTACGCGAGTCGCGGTGCGGCGGGATATATATCGTAAACGCGAGATAAGGACATTCCCAGCTGTTGCAGCGCTTGCTCCAGATCGGGGCCGGAATAGCGGTATTTCTGAAGCACCGCATAGGCTTCGGCAAGGAGATTACCGTAGTATAAAGTGCGTCCGAGGGACGACATCTCACTCGCAAGGCTGGCCGACGCCTGATCTTCGAGTGCCTGAACGTATACCTGAGGAAAATTCCAATATTCTGCAACAAATCGCGACAGTTTAAACGCATATTGCCGTACGATTTGAGCAACCACCGCGGCGCGCGGAGAAACGGACGAACCGGTGGCCCGGAACGCAACGCATAGAAGCTTGAATATTACCAACTTGCCGACGTCGTGGGTCAGTCCGATAAAGGCCGCATCATTCGCATCCACTTGGTTTTCGTATGCCAACTCGGCACATGCTTGCGAACAATCACGTGCATGGTCCCACAGAGGTTTGCCAATCAGTTGAACGAATATCGGTTTAATTGGAATAGTGGGCCGAAGCAATACCTTTGTTAATACCGATCTTAGCGTGTCCGGCGCAAGTTTTTCTAATGCTTGATTGAGATTGGAAATCGGTTTCGCGGGGCCCTTGCGCGAGCGCTCGTTTGCAAACCGAATAATTTCCGCCGCCACCGCGGGATCTTGCTTGGCGTAGGAATAAACACGGTCGACGGTAAATGGCGTTTCGTTGAGCTTGGGAAGAAGCGCGCTTACCGTGGCCGGCATCACAGGTAAGCTGTCTAATGGATATTCACCGCCGAGGACGCTGCATACTTTTTGTTGCAGATAATGCTCCACGCGGTTGAGTGCCTGATCGGTTTCACTGTCGGATTCAGTAAAAAGGCCGTTCACGGCTTCGGCCAATTCCTCGTAATTGGTGGCAGTGCGCGCTGTGATTTTTGCGGTTGATCCGGTCATTTAGGTACGCCTGCCAGGAATAAGATAGGGATCAACACGGGGTCCAAGAGCGAACATCAGCATCCTATCGGCGCTGATTTTTGGACCTTTAGCAATGGGCGGTTGGATGTTTAAATTTGCTCCCGCGGTAAGAGCGCGGGAACCGCGGCGACGCGGTTTTAAACAGGGGAGAAGCGCAGGCCTTCTCTTTGGGCGTATCACGGGAATTCCTGCCCGCTGGCGTAATCGAAATTGATGAGGACGTTATTGAGCCTTTACCGCCTCCAATAGATAGACGGCTTCGTTACTCGCAACCTCGGCGCTGCAAGTTGCGCCGGGCGGGAAAAACACGCAATCGCCGGGACGTAATACCATGGATTGACCGTCAAGTGTGATACGAAGCCGACCACGCAAAACCGCGTGGACCGAATCGATATCGGGGCAATGATCCGAAATCTTGGAATCGGGCTCATATCTATTCGTCCGACCTTGGTAACCGCGAAGCGCGAGTTTCTTGACAACACCTTCTTCGGACGCTTGTCCGTCAGTACGGTTGTCCCAGCGTTCCAGCATAAGGTTTTGTAAAGCACGATAACATACAACCCGATTGCCACCCTGAAACCTGGCCTCATAGAGCGCGGTATCGACGCACTCGATCAAGTCGTTTGGGTTTCGGGACCGAGACGGGATCACTGTCGCGACGCCGGTATGGATCGTTACTATCGCTCCCGGATCTAATGCGGCATGAATCACGCTTTGCGTTTCCACCTCGCGCCGCAAACTCTCCGCGATGCGGCTTGCACTTGCCGTGTCGGCTCCCGGCAGCAGGATACTGAATCGTGTACCATCGTGACGGGCTGCCACGTCTCCCGCGCGTCGAGAGAAATTCCGTACGATACCGGCTATGCGCCGCAGGCACTTCGCGCCTTGGGTCGATCGGTAAAAGTCCCGATTCCGTTCGCCATCATCGAGATCGAACATGATCAAGGAGAGTGGTTTCTTGTCGCGCATCAGGCGCGGCCATTCCGTAGCGAGGATTTCCGTGAAATGGCGGGTATTGAGCAAACCCGTGACGGAGCATTTGGTTGAGATGCGCACCAGGGTACCGGCTAAGGCCCTGGCTTTTAGCTCCGATGCCTCCAAGACAGCCGTTGTCCGCTGCAATTTCGACTCCGTGTGTTCTCGTTGTTCCGCATGGGTCTTGAGCGCAATATTTAGCGTACTGACTTGCTCTTTGCCGTCATCGACGGCGTAGAGCAACAGCCTGCCTTCTTCGCGGGATCGCCAGTAGGCAAATAGCGTCTCAGTCAAGCGGCGCGAAGCGATAAGCAATGTCGCTGTGTAAATCACCAATACTACGGCAACCGCGAGATTATCTGCTTTCACTTGGAGGATATGGTAGGCGATGGTTGGAGCCAGTGCTGGCATTGCATACGCAAAAACGGCATCCGATGCGCCCGAGTAGATGGCAAGCATAGCCATGGCGAGACATCCCGTGCATAGCAGGATCAAGGTCGGGCGATATCCAGTACCGTAGGCGGAGATCATTACATCGAATACCCCCCATGCGATACCGGTGACCGCGATGCTTGAAAGAATTGCGGTCAACCACAGCGCTTCGTTTTTGTCGCGCGTGCGCGATCGTTGGTAAAGACTGCTTAGCGCGATGCGGAGCGCGTAAATGCACACCAGGGCGCCAGTCCAAAAAGCCGCTACTTCCTGGGTGTTGCTCCCCCAGAGCGAGCAGAACGCAACGATTGCCAACAGCGTTCCGACGCCTATTTCCGAGAACGCGGATCTATATAAATAACTAATGTGGTCGATCCGCACTAAGCGCTTTAAATCGACCGCGTTGGAAAAGGGGACACGTACCATTCGCTATACTCGCTAGGTCACTAGTTGAATCCCATGGGATCCGAGGGCCAATCGCGGAAAAATCTCATGGTGGACGATACGCGCCACGAAAAAGTCACCGCTCCAAGGGGGATGAAAAAACCATGCCATCACGTACGTTCCACGTTAGATGGGGCGGGCTTCCGGGTTGCTAAGATTCCGTCATAATTTCCGCAGCCAACGGCGAGAACCATGGGCAGGTTGTAACAGACCGACTTTTCGGTACTTAAAAAGTGGAACCAGCGCTATTCCCGACACGAAACCGCCGATATGGACGTACCACGCGACCCCGCCTTCTTGGCCGCCGGCGAACGCTGTATTAAGTAACTGAAACACAATCCAAAAACCCAGCACCAAAAAGGCGGGTAATCGGACTAAGCGGGAGAATTTAGGCATCGGCAGGAGCACTAAGATCCGCGCGTGCGGATACAGGAGCAGGTAGGCGCCAAGCACGCCGGATACTCCCCCGCTTGCGCCGACCACGGGTATCCCCGACGTCGGATGCGCCGCGACATGGCTCAGTGCTCCGGCGAGGCCACAAAGAAAATAGAAAACTAGATAGCGACAGCGGCCCATCGAGTCTTCCACATCGTCGCCGAATATCCACAGGTAAAGCATGTTCCCAATCAGATGGATCCATCCGGTGTGCAAAAACATGGATGTAAACAGCGCCGCTTCGGGGGATACGAACACCAGCCCGGGCGCCAGCCGCGCATGTTCAAGCAGCAGGGCGGGGATGATACCGAAACTATAAATTAGACGCTGAGACTCGACCTCTTCTAATGATTGCTGCAACAAGAATAGGAGAGTACATGCGCCGATGAGTGTGTAGGTCACGAGCGGGCGAGCTTGAAGATGGAGATCGTCTCTGAGGGGGATCAGCATGAGCTTCGTTTGTACCGAGCCGGGGGAATCGGATAGCAGCGTCGCGCCATGTTAGTAATCCCGCCAAAAAATAGATAGCCCTCCAATCGATTCCAGAGGGATGTGATCGGTGGGATGTCCAGGGAGGCGACGCCCGGCTTCTCGTCATTGCAGGGATCTGCCGCGTGGCGACATGAGGATCACTGCTCACTCCTGCCGCCCGAGATCGGTCACCGTGCCGCGGGTGGTTCTCCAGGCGGGATAGAGGGCCGCGAGCGCGGCCGCCAATACGCCGATCAACAGTCCCTGAAGCAGAATCGAGGGGACAATGTGTACCGTCATGACCCAACCGAAGGAACGCGGAATCACCACCATCTCGAGCACCACGGCAATGATCATGCCGACCGGGAGAGCGATGATACCGGCGATGAAGCCCATAAATGCCGTTTCTAAGATGATGAGCTTTCCGATCTGCCGGGGGGTCACCCCGCAGGCGCGAAGCACACCGTGCTCATGCGCCCGCTCCAGTTGCATCGCCATTAAAGCGCTAAAAACGCCAACGAAGGCGACACAGCCGGCAAGCACCCGTAGAACCTCGGTGATGACGAACGTGCGGTCAAAGATGCGCAATGAGCTCACGAATAAAGCCCGGTTTGATTTCACCGCAACCATCTGCGATGGCCCCGATAAGGCTCTGATCCGCGCTTTTAGTCGCTCCTGATCGACGCCTGGGGCGGCATAGACTCCTACGCTAGACACACCCGTGTCGCGCCAGTAACGGTCGAAGATTGGTCTGCTCATCGCGACGAGCCCCTGATCGGATCCATAGTGGTAATAAACACCGGCGAGCCTAAAGTTCCGTTGGCCCAGGTCGGTCCGTAATCGGATCGAATCGCCCGGCGATAAACGATGACGGTAAGCATAGGCCTCGGACACCAATACGACGTCCTCTCGGTCGAAAATCCTCCAGATGTGCTCAGGATCTCCGCGCTGGAAACGAAACCCCGCGCGCGATTGTGAGCTCAGCTCATACGCGACCAGTTCCGTGATCTCCCCGGGGTCTTCGATAAGGATACGGCGAGTGGTAGACACCGCCGCGACGCCGGGCGCGGAGCGGATGCCCTGGACCAGCTCCGGGCCTAACGCCGACGCCGACGCCCTGGCCGTGGGGCCGGGGACAAAGACATACAGATCCGCCCCCAGTAAATTAACGAGCCAATCGGAAACCGATAGGCGAAAATCGCTGATCATTAATCCCATCCCCACGGTGGTGGCAATCGCGAGCATCAAGGCGGCAACGGCGACAGCGGTGCGGCTGAGCGCCGCGGTGACCGAGCGCAACGCCATGCGTAAAAGCATGCCGACGCTAGGCGACAATCGTTTTCCAACGCCATGGATGATGCCTACCATGAGCACTGGCGTGAGCAGCGCGCTTCCAAAAACGATGGCAAACAAGCCCGCGAGCGCTGTTACAAAGCCCCCACTCGGGATCCCTAATGACACCCCGCCGAATGCCGCAATCGAGATCCCAACCCAGCCCGCGATGGCGACTTTGCGGCGGCTTCGGATCTCCAGGTGAGAGCGCGCCAAGGAAAGCCGCGGCAACATCGCGGTTGCCTCGTAGGCGGGGAGCGCGGCCGCGATAATCGTCGTTCCCATGCCGAGGGCAATGCCTTTCAGGATAGTTGCGCTCGCGAGAGAAAACTGCCTTACCGCTAACACATAGTAGACGTCGTTGATCGTTCTCGTCATTAATTTGACGAGCACGTCAGTCATCCCCAAGCCCAAGGCGAGCCCCAAGACCGTTCCGGCGCTTCCCAAAAGCGTCGCTTCCGCGAGAATCCACCCGAACACCTCGTCCCGCCGGACCCCGAGCGTTCGCAATGTCCCTACCAGGTCTCGTTGCTGCACGACCAGAAAGCGCATCGTGTTAAACACCACAAACCCGCCGACCATGACGGCTAAGAGCCCCAAGGCGAGGAGGTTCGCTTGAAACGCGCGTGTCATTCGCGCAACTGCCTGATCGCGGCTCCGGCTGGAAATCACGGCCGCGCCTGGAGGCAGCAATTGCTGGATACGCGCGAGGACGGCCTCGGTTCGCGGTCCGGCGAGGATGAGGTCGATATGGCTTAGGCGTCCCGCCATGCCAAAGAGCTCTTGTGCCGTGGCAATATCGGTAACCAGCAGGTCGTCATAGGACCCCTGCTCTAAATCGCCGATTTCGGTGAGCCAGCCGACAACCTTGAGCCGATGCGCCACTGTGCCCAAGTTTATATCCAAGTGATCGCCAAGTTGGATCCCAAGGCGCGTTCCGCTCGCACGGTTAATGAGCACGCTCGCGGTTTGGGTAAAAAACTTGACCAGGCCGGCCGCGGAGGCCGTATTCTCGTCAGCGGGCCGTAGCGCACGAAAGCTCAGCTCCGAAAACGGATCGATGCCCAGTAGTTGCATCGTCTCGCCCGGATAATCCGCGAGCGACACGTGATCCTCTAATACCGGCGCCGCCTGCCGGATCGCAGCGCTGACCTTTAATCGAGTAAAAAGAGATTCCTCGAGGCCTCTAGGCCCGCCGATGATGCGATGGGTAGCCTTCCCGACGACCGCTTGAGTGGAAAGCGTGAAAGCGCGATCGGCGCTGGTCCGAGCCGCGTCGATGGCGACCACCACCGCCACTCCCAAGGCGATTCCGAGCACAGCGAGACCGAGCTGCCAAGGGTTGCGGATCAAAAAACGTAAGCCCGCGCGCCATAATATCGGGGTCACGATGCTGATGCCAATGCCGTAAGCCGTCCCTGTCCTAGGCGATAGACGCGGTCGGCGACAGCCACCATTTCTTGGCTGTGCGTGACCATAATTAAGGTCTTTCCGGCCTCTCGAACCGTTTCTTGCAGCAGGTTCAGTACGGAGCGCCCGGTCTCGAGATCGAGATTACCGGTCGGCTCGTCGGCCAGGATCACGGCGGGATCGTGTATTAAGGCCCTGGCGATGGCGACCCGTTGCTGTTCCCCGCCCGAGAGGCGATCGGGAAAGCTCGACCCGCGCCCATCGAGCCCCAGCCGTTCCAGAAACTCCATGGCCTTGGTCTGGGCCTTGTGACCCGTGATCCCATTGAGCTCGAGGGGTAACAGCAGGTTCTCTTCGACCGTAAGCGTCGGGATAAGATTATAGAACTGAAATACGAATCCAATATAGCGGCGCCGAAACAGAGTGCGCTGGGTATCATCGAGCGCATTCAGCCACCTTTCGTCGAACCGGACACCGCCTGTCGTCGGCAGGTCGATGCCACTGATGAGATTGAGCAGCGTCGACTTACCCGAACCGCTTCGTCCGGTCACGGCCAAGAACTGCCCCGCGGGGAAGGAGGCGTTCACATTTTGGAGGACTACGCGCTCGGAGTTGCCTTCGTGATAAGTTTTGGTGAGATCACGCAGCTCGATAAACGGTGGCTTAGTAGTCTGGTTCATAAATTCGGCAACTATGATTTCATGCTGCGAGACGCCAGGGAACCGGCTCGACCACGAATTTTTTGATGAGCCTGGCGAGGTCGTCTCGCGTGAATCGCCACTCGAAGGG
>JBOIDF010000086.1:0-15553 GCA_050740455.1 Gammaproteobacteria bacterium
GGTCGCTCCGACACAGGCTCGCTGATCCCCGATCCCCCGCATCCGTAGTGCCACGCTCGTTGCGCACTGCCGTAACGCTATGATAATACGAAACTATCTTTGGAGCGGTGTAGAAGCTGAGTCAAGCAGATGCAGGGATATTTTTCCGTCGGCCTTGGCCCCCACAAGACCTATCACGAACACCGCAAGACTATAGAGCAGATCACCCGCTCGATCGAACAAACGCGCACCGTGCAGATGAGTGATCTCAACTTGCTTGGCCTCGAGAAGCATGGACGTACAGTTTGCTGTGCGCTCACGGCGGCCGGTCGTGTCACTGAGCGATGCTTGCGCGCAATCCATCGGCGAGTGCTTGTTCCAGCACGATCGGGTCGAGTCGACGCGTACGGGCGCTTCAGGGCGGTAGCAGAAATCGTTCTCCCTCGTAGCTCAGTACGACGCCCCTGCGCGTGATGGTCTCGATCTTGAGTTTGCCTTCGATGACATCGCCCTCCACGTAGCGGCGGTTATTGATGTAGACCAATCTTTCCGCTGGATTCGGGGCGTAGGCCATTAGACTGACCTTGAGATCGGGCACGGCCGCCTGCACCTCGGCCGGCATCTCGACATAGGACGGCATTTCATCGAGCCTTGGAACCTCCGGTGGCGCTAGTACTGGCTTTTGTTCTAGCTGTTTTAGCCTGGCCGCCGTCGGAGGTTTGGCAATTTCTCGCTCCTCCGAAAGCTTGACCTCGGGGGCTTTGAACGGTAATGGCTGCGGTGGTTTAAAGGCCTCGCGCCCTTCGCGTTGCTGTTCCCGCGCCGGTGTATCGCGCGGCCCTTGCTCCCGCGGCGGGAGGGCGGTCTCCGCGCTAGGTGCGGCGGCGGCAGGCTTTTTTTGTAGAGGCCGAGGCTCAACGGCGGTTGGCAGCGCAGCGGCCTTAGCCCTCTCCTCTTTCGCGTTTGAGCGGGCATGCGTATCGGTTGTGCGCATCTCAGGGGCGACGCGCGCCGGTTCGGGCGGCTCGACGGATCCCGGCGCAGCGTTAGCCGCGACGTCATCGGTTCTCGACCCGCCATCCCGGATTTCTTGCCGCCATAAGAGGGCCCCGGCGAGAGCCGCATTGAGCACCAAGGTGCCGGAGATCACCCAGGGCCACCGGCTCCGGCGCGGCGCTTTTTCTCCGAGCGCAATCGAATGTAAGGTCGGCGTCTCCCGCGCCGCGCGTTCGCGCTCGACCTTCTTTAACGCTTCGAGGATGAACGACATAGGCTAGGATTTGGGAATCGTGAGCGAAGGGTTCCCGGCCGTGCGTACGGCCGTGACTAGATACAAAAGCGTTTCCGGCCCGATCATGCCATCGGGCGCCAGGGCGTGTCGATGCTGAAACGCAATCACGCGTTCCCGAAGCGCCTGGTCATACTGCCCCGGTTTGGCTACTTGCGCTTTTCTGCCATCCAGTTGGTCCAAGCGTTCCCGGAGCCAAAGCACGCCGGGACCTTCGACGCCGGGCGAGATCAGTCGATCAACGCGTTCGGGGGGCCGCCACACCACCGTATAATGGCCATTCCACAAGGGCTCGATGGCCGCGCGCGGATAGGTTCCGGTCTTCCGATCGATGGTCAAGGTAACTTGATCGCCATCCAGTCCGGCGACAGTAACGAACCGCACCTCGCCTGTCTTTAAGAACAGCCCGATTACCGCGGGCAGGTCAAATGCGCGCAGGCTATCCCAACCACCCCATCGGGACAGGCATTGCAGCCCGTGTTTCGGCGCCGAATTGCACGGTGCGTGCGCTACGCTGGAACTATTGCCCACGCCCCATAACCGCAGCATGCTTGCGAGGGCAGTATCACGATCGGCGCGAATACCGGGTTCGCTGAGCCACGGAACCAGCGTCTCGGATATCCCGCGCCGCGCGGCGTTTTCGCCTTTCGGGCGACTCGCGCTTCTGTCTCCCGCGCCGGTTTTCTTCCGATCCGCACGGCCGGCGACGATGCCTAAGTTGGCCGGTTGGACCGCCGCGCTGGCAGGGACTTCAGCACGGTATTCGGAGACCGGCGCTTTCCAGCCGGTGTCGAACGCCGGGATGAACCACCAGGCAGCGCTGCCGGCACTGGCAAGCGCCGCTACGGCGGCGAGCCACCGCCAGCGCTTGATCTTGATCGCGGCGCCCTTGACCTCGGCCACGGCCTTGCGCGCCGTCCCCGCAGTGACGCTCTCCTTATCGCGCACGAAGGCCCCGAGCAAGGCGCGATCGCAGTAGACATTGATAAGGCGCGGAAACCCTTCGGCAGCCCGGTGGATGAAACGGCGCGCGCTACGTTTGAATATCTGTCCTCCAGCACCGGCGATCGCCATGCGATGGGCGATGTAATCCGCGGTCTCCTGCCTTGAAAACGGCAGCAAGTGATAGCGGGCCGAGATGCGTTGAGCGAGTTGCCGTAAATCGCTGCGCGCGAGGATATCGATGAGCTCCGGTTGGCCGATCAAGATGATCTGCAGAAGCTTCTTCTTCGTGGTTTCAAGGTTGGTGAGCAGCCGCACTTGTTCGAGGACTTGCGGGCTCAGGTTTTGGGCTTCATCGATGATCAGTACCGTCCGCCGTCCGTGTGCGTGCGCATCCAATGCGTGCCGATAAAGCGCATCGACGAGGAACTTTTGGGTGGCGGTTTCTCGTGAATATTCAATCCCAAACTCATCGCAAATGGTGGCCAGGAGATCGATGTCCGTGAGTCTCGGATTCAGGATAAACGCGACCTCCACTCCGTCCGGCAAGCGTTCGAGCAAGACTCGGCAGAGCGTGGTTTTGCCGGTCCCGATTTCTCCGGTCAACTGTACGAAACCGCCGCCTTCTTCCAGGCCGTACATGAGATGCGCGAGACCTTCGCGGTGGCGATCGCTCAGGTACAGATAGCGCGGATCGGGGGTCAGCGCGAAGGGCGGCTCTTGAAGATTAAAATGCGCCAGGTACATCGGGCCCCGCTCCCGGGGGCTAAAAAAATAATAACGTATCCAGGCAAGGATACGCGAGCCAAGCAGGCGAGAGAAGAACCATGCGGGGGAGCACGGGTTTTAGCAATGGGTACGCAGTGCGGGATCCACCCTGGCCGTGCACGCGCGGGGTTGTTTGGCCATGGCGCACGTGATGGCGAGCCACGGGCTTCGCGCTTTCGGTATACCATTCCCTGGTGAGGCGGGGACTGTCCTCCTTAGAACGTCCTGACCACCGAGCAGATCCTTATGCTCAGCTCGCTTACCGTCCTTGGCCCCTGTTGTCTCTCACTACCGACACTTCCCGTGTCCGTGAGCTAACGTATCCGCCCCGAAATTCACCTCAAAGCCTGAGGGGACACCAGTTCACGCGGTCCGCACCGCGTACCCGAGATCCAATCAGCAATCGCCGCGCCAGGTATCCAGATTGATGACCAGGCGCTACCGGAATGGAATAGCATAATAGCATAAGGGACGCTTGACGCACCGGCTTCCAAAGCGTTGGAACTTGACATACCGCCCCAAGTCTACAACGCTTTAAGGCCGGTTTCGGGTGGATGCTCGCGTAGTGTGTAGGAACATTCCCAAAAAATTATTAACCCTGGCCCTTTTGAGCTTGCTCGGCCCGTTCCCGGCGCTCGCCATCGAGCTTCCCGACTTTGGCGATTCCGCCTCCGCCTCGGTGTCACCGGAACAGGAGCGGCGCCTCGGCCGCGGTCTCTTCCGACATTTAAAGCGTCACGAAAGGCTCGTGAACGACCCGGAAATCGAGGCTTATGTTCAATCCTTGGGTTCGGCGCTCACCGCCCAGGCCGAAAACGCGGTGCATAACTTCGAGTTTTTCTTGGTAGGCGACCCGACGCTGAACGCGTTTGCCGCCCCGGGCGGTTTTATCGGAATCCACACCGGATTGTTGCTGCATACCGAGACGGAGAGCGAGCTAGCCGGCGTGGTCGCCCATGAAATCGCGCACGTGACCCAACGCCATATGGCTCGTACTTTCGAGAAAGCCTCGCAGCTCAGCATCCCCATGGCGGCGGCGATGCTGGGCGCGATCCTGCTCGGCACCCAGAACCCGGAAGCTGGCCAGGCAGCGTTCGCCGCCATTGCCGCGGGCAACGCCCAGTATCAACTCAACTTCACGCGCTCCCATGAAGAAGAAGCCGATCGGATCGGTATGCAGATTTTGGCGAAATCGGGATTCGATCCGCGGGGAATGCCGTCCTTCTTCGAGCGTATGCAGCGCGCGAACCGGCTCACCGATAACGCCCAGTTACCGGAATTCCTGCGGACTCACCCGGTCTCGGTGACGCGCATCGCCGACTCCAGAAATCGCGCCGCACAGTACCCAACGAAAAATCACCGTGACAGCCTCGCCTTTCATCTGGTGCGGACCAAGCTCCGGCTAAGCACCTTAGCGCAACCCGCGGCGGCCGTGGCCTATTTCGAGCGGCAGTTAAAATCCGGCCTGTTTTTAAACGCCGGCGCCGCGCGCTATGGGTATGCCTTGGCGCTGACCGAAGCCGGTGACTACCGCGAAGCGCGGCGGCAGATAAAGGAACTTCGGCACTCCGATCCCGAGCAGACCGCCTATCTACTTGCGGCCGCGCGGCTTGCGCTCGCCGAGAAGCGGCCGGGCGAGGCGCTATCGATCTACGGCGAGACGCTGAAACTCTACCCCAACTACCGCCCCGCGGTCCTCGGACAGGCGCAAACGCTGCTCACTTCAGGTCAAGCCGAGGAAGCCCGCCGAATGCTGCGCAACTACGCCTTAAGCCACGAGGTGGACGCCGCCTACTATGGGCTCTTGGCGGAAGCGGAAGGAAAACTCGGGGCGGAAGTTGAAGCACAGATAGCGCTAGGAGAACAAAGTTACCTGGCCGGTGAGACCCACCTAGCGCGCGACCAACTGTGCTTCGCCCGCCGCTCCCCATTGGTCGATCACTACCAGCGGCAACGCATCGAGGCGCGGCTCAAGCACATCCTCGGTGATCTCATTGAGGAACAGAAGGCCGAACAAGAGGGAATCGCGCTCGGGCGCATCGGACGGAGCCCCGAAGAGCTAGACCCGGCGCGTCCTTGCCCGGGATGATTTCCATCGCGCTCGACCTCGCTGTTTCCGTTGGCGCGAAGTGCGCAGTGCTATACGCTTGCGCCAACGAGTCGGGCGCTCAAACCCCACCATGATGCGTTCAAGCACCGAAGACCTCCGTATCACGGAGACCCGCGAGGTCCTCGCACCGGCGACGCTGCACGCCGACTTGCCCGTCACCGCCGCGGCCGCGGGTACGGTGCTAAAAGCGCGCGCGGCGATCCAGGGCTTACTGGGCGAACGCGACGACCGGTTGCTGGTCATTACGGGACCCTGTTCTATCCATGATCCCGACGCCGCGCGTGACTACGCTACAGGTCTAAGACGCTCTCTGGAAACCCACGCCGAAGACCTTTTGATCGTGATGCGCGTCTATTTCGAGAAACCGCGGACTACCGTGGGTTGGAAAGGCCTGATCAACGATCCAAAGCTCGACGGGAGCTTCCGGATCAACGACGGCTTGCATATCGCCCGGCGGCTGCTGCTGGATCTGGCCGAGATGGGGGTACCCGCCGGCACCGAATTTCTCGATCCGATCAGCCCGCAGTACTATGCCGATCTGATCGCCTGGGGCGCTATCGGCGCGCGCACTACCGAAAGCCAGGTGCACCGCGAGCTGGCCTCGGGACTGTCCTGTCCCATCGGCTTCAAGAATGCGACCGATGGGGGACTACAGATCGCGGTGGACGCGATCATCTCGGCGCGGAATCCGCACCATTTCTTGGGCGTGACCAAAGGCGGGCATGCGGCCATTCTCTCCACGACGGGCAATCCCGATGGGCATATCATCCTGCGTGGAGGCCAACGCCAGCCGAACTACGATGCCGGGAGTGTCGCTGCGGCCGCGGCATTGTTGGCGAAGGCAGGGTTACCGGCGCGCATCATGATCGATTGTAGCCACGCGAACAGCGCCAAGAACCACGAGCGCCAGGTACAGGTCGGCCACGAGATCGGTACCCAGATCGCGGCGGGAGATCGGCGGATTTTGGGGCTGATGATCGAGAGCCATCTGGTAGCCGGGCGTCAGGATCAGGCGCCAGGCCGTCCACTGGTCTATGGTCAGAGCATCACGGACGCCTGCATCAGTTGGACCCAAACCGAGGCGCTCCTCGAGGATCTGGCCGCGGCGGCGCGCCGGCGGCGCCATCGCACGGGCCAGGCGCGCTCGGCGGTTTGATCGACACGCACTCACTCGCACCTTGCATCGAAGACTCAGACATTTACGCTTCCTACCCATAGCTCCAGCACCAGGTGAGCTCGGCATGCATTGGCAAGACTGCGATTAGCGCGGAATTTTTCCTAGAATTAGGAATTCGCGACCGTCGGGGTCGAGACCTGACGGATCTTCCTCGACGACGGCCGAGGAGATTTCAGCATAAGCTATTGAATGTTAGGTTGAAACTTGGAAAGAGGCCGGCGGCTCTTTCAGCCACTAGCGATTGGGCGCCTCGTGGCGCACTAACCTATTGATTTATGGTGGAGCCGGGGGGGATCGAACCCCCGACCTTCGCATTGCGAACGCGACGCTCTCCCAGCTGAGCTACGGCCCCACAGGAGGTTGAAATTCTACCGGGCTTAGAAGAACATCGCTATACGCGAGGCCAAGATTGTAATGCCGGAGGCCCGCCCGTCCCCAATGCCATGCACGGCGGATCGAGTTTATATGCAGATCTCTTTCATCATCCCAACGTTGAACGAGGAAACCGTCGTCGGCGCTACGCTGCAAACCCTACAATCGCCGCGAGAGCGCGGACACGAGGTGATTATCGTTGACGGGGGTAGCGAGGACGGCACGCTCGCTGCCTGTATGGGGTTAGTAAATCAGGTCGTTCCCTGCGAGCGCGGCCGGGCGCGGCAGATGAATGCGGGCGCCGCGGTAGCCCATGGCGATGTCCTGCTGTTTTTGCATGCGGATACACGGTTACCCGACGACGCCGACTTTCGAGTACTAGCGGTCCTGGCGCGGGCGGAATGCGTCTGGGGTAGATTCGATATACGGCTTGCGGGCGGGTCCCCAGTCTACCGCTTGATCGAGTTCATGATGAACCTGCGTTCCCGTGTTTCCGGTATCGCGACCGGCGATCAAGCCATCTTCGTTCGACGTAATATTTTCCAAACGCTCGGGGGTTATCCCGACATACCGCTGATGGAGGATATAGCGATTTGCCGCGCTCTCAAGCGCTTCGCCCGCCCCTATTGTTTGCGTGTCCGAGCGGTTAGCTCGTGCCGGCGTTGGGAACAGCGCGGGATCTTGCGCACGATGATACGGATGTGGTGTCTGAGGCTCGCCTACGCGCTCGGGGTAAGCGCCCGGCGGCTCGCCGCGTATTATGACTAGCGTAAGGGGCGTCCTGCAGGTTTTTGCCAAGGCGCCTATTCCAGGACAGGTCAAGACGCGTTTAATATCCGCGTTAGGCGTAAACCGCGCAACCCATCTGTATATGCGTTTAGTGCATCACACGTTGATCACCGCAAAACGCTCATCGTTCGAGCGCGTCGAATTGTGGTGCTCTCCGACCGCAACCCATGATTTTTTTTCGCGCTGTTCGGCAACTTACGGAATTTCTCTGCGAACCCAAAAGGGACTTGATCTCGGCGCTCGCATGGCGCATGCGCTAAGGGACGGGCTTACCAGCCACGATTTCGCGGTGTTGATAGGATGCGATTGCCCCGCATTAACCTCGGCGGATCTCGATCGGTCCGCCCGGCTCCTATCCGAAGGCTATGACGCCGCGTTGGGTCCCGCGAAGGATGGGGGCTACGTCTTAATAGGACTAACGAAGTTCTCACCGTTCTTGTTCAATGATATTCCGTGGGGGACTGACAGCGTGCTAGGATTGACGCGAACGAGGTTATCCGCGCTCAGGTGGCGCTGGCACGAACTACCTCAGCGATGGGATGTCGATTACCCGGGCGATCTGTTTAAGCTCGCGCGCGAACCCGCGCGTCCGGCATCCTAAGCGCGACCTTCGTGACGAGCATTAAGCGGCATAGGATTTCCCGGGATGATCGCGCGTGCCGGTTCGCTTGCCAGGGGGATCCAGCGTCTCATAGTAGTTGCGTAGCAGCACCGCAACCCGGTCAAGAAGTTCTCCGGCGTCGCTGACCGGAACGTACCGGGTCGTGATGCCACCAGGTGATTTCGCTAAACTACCGAACAGCTCCGATTCGACGCGATAGAGATTCGCCGCGACGCGATACGACGCAAGGTTGTAATCGCCGTCCTGGATCGCCTGACGCAGCGTAACAATCCGGTCATGATCGATCGGGGGGGATATATCACTGTGCCCGAAGTGCACGGTCACTGTCATCCTCGGGGCTTGGGCGGGATCGGCTCTCGCGAGCCGACGAAGCGTAGCGTTCTCCTGTATGGCGTTGCCCTTATACGGCAGACATGCGTATGCGGTCTGCTAGGTTCGCCTATCCTTGGCAAACGGGAAAGTTTCGTCATCGCTTACGTTTTATGGAATCTGCTTTCGTGTAACGGCGATGGAAGATTAATCTTTAAGCAGCTTGAATACGATGAGAGTCGATGCCGCAACAATCCCGGCCGCGCCGGTGGCCTAAAGATCGGCGTGATTGATCTCTTGGATGCCGTCGATGAAAACGACCATGTGATCGGGTGCATGAGCCGGGAGGATATCCATAAATTTTCCCTTAGGCACCGAGCCGCCCATGATTGGTTTTCGATTCAAAACAACGTCTTTTCTTACAAAAACGGTCCTGGATCAAACAATGCTTACCTGGGTTATGGGATTCCTCGGCGGCCGGCCATCTGTGCACCGGCGAGACCTATGAGAGATGTGCTCATCGAGAATTATGCGAAGAACTCGGTGTACGCAAGGACGTACCTCTCACACGGCTCCTAGACTTACAAGCTTGCGTGGATACCGGCTGGGAGTTCGTACGCGTCTTTCGCTGCGAAGATGAGGGTCCGTTTACCCTGGACGCGCGTCCGAAATCGACCAAGGTAACTGGTTTCCTTTGGCTCATATCGAAACGTGGATCTCCGCCAGACCGCAAGAACTCACTGGAACTCTGCGACGCGTATTGATTATTACATTCAATAAATAAATGAACGAAAACATATTTTTAACGTATTACTTTACAAATGACGACAACTAGCATCTGCTCATAGGTAGGAATCGCGCCGAGGGCAGTTTCATCGTGCGCGGTAAGGCTAACCTCAACCCGCTCGTCCTGCACGCCTTCGACCACCACGGTCACGAAATCAAGTGTTGGCGCGGTCAACTCAAAGACGTGGCCCATAAAATCACCCGCCGCAGCGCCGTCGACCTCGACGTGCGTGCTTGCTCAAGATTGACCAGACCTGCTTGCGGCGTGTTGGCGAGTACTAGTTCTTCACGTGAGAATGGCGTCAGGCTAATCTGGCGGCTCAGCTCGTCCCCGTGGGTGCGCAGACAGAAGAAGAAATTCGTAACCTCGGCATCCAGGTCATTATAGGTTTCAACGTCTGCGGGGCGACGATTGATCAGCACCGCCGCGGAGCCGCCGTACGGTTCGCAGTAGTGTGCGTATGTGACCGGAAGCAAGGGCAGAAGGAAATCAAGATGACTGAATTTTCCTCCGTAGTACCCAAACGCAATCATCTTTTCGCGCCGTTCCGAGGCACGCTTTACCAAACGGCGGCGATTGAGCTCGTATTTGACGGGGCGCACCGACGCGCCCTCCTTGAGACTCTTGGTATCGGTCGAATCGGTGTCCATTTGTGACATGCCTTGCCTCATCTCTGCATTCGTGAATTGCGCGGCTGCCCAAGCCAGTATCCATCCGAAAGGCTCACAACAATGGCGCGAAACATAGGAAATCCAACGCGATTCCGCAACGGGCCATGCTTACCCGATGCTGCGGTCCGCCGTGCAAGGCAGCTATGAAGTGCCAGCCGAATCCGGGAAATTCCGATCCCGGATTTAACTTCGAACTATCCGTACTTGCTCGCCACACGGATTGCGGACGTCAGGCCGCCGACACTTCCCGTCCCAGCTCGGATCCTTTCGCCATTAAGTCTTCTTCCGCCAAAAGCTTGGTCAGTCCCGGTACCGCATGATCGAAGGTGAACATGTAGTAGTGATACCCGAGTGTGATGTAGTGCATGATGAAGGGAATCTGATCCGGATATTCGCGCATGACCCGCCGGGAGAATTCTTGGCTGGCTTTCTTGTAGTTCTCGGGGAACTGTTTATAAATTATCTTTTGTTGCCGGTACTGGCGCCACATCGTCCGCAGAGAAATTTTCCCGTTGACCCACTTCGAGAAGAGATTGCGCACACCGGAGGCGGTCAAGAAGAAGAGACGTTTCAAGCGGCCGGCCACGGTGGCCGGATGGGACATGCGGGAGAACATTTCGAGCGCGCGCTTAAAATACGCCTCCGGCTCGTAGAGCGTGCGGATCACGCGCAGATGCCCCTCTAAGAGCTGCTTGCGGGGAATGCGCGTCACGATATTCGTGTACCCCGATCCGAGCGTTCGTTCTTCGTCACCCGTGAGCTCTTCGATCAAGCGGCCGGTTTGCTTCATGCGCGCGAAGAGCGGCGTGCCGGGCAGCGCCACGAGCGGGCCGATCATCGCGTTCGCGATGGACGCTTCGGTAATAAACTCGATCTGACGGCCGAAGATATCATCAGTGTCGCTGTCGAACCCGACGATGAACGAGCCGTAGGTCAACAGGCCCGCTTTCTGGATGCGCCACACGTGCTCGACCAAGGAACCCTTTAAATTTTGGAACTTCCGCGTTTCCTTCAGGCTGTCCGCCGACGGCGTTTCGATGCCCATGAAGACCCAGATAAAATTTGCCTTGACCAGGAGATCCAGCAACTCGGCGTCATCGGCAAGATTCACCGTCACCTCCGTCCCGTAGAAGAAGGGATGCCCGTGCTCGGCATTCCACACGGCGAGCGCCGTTAATAGTTTCTTGGCTTCTTTTTTGTTACCGATGAAGTTATCGTCGACGACGAAAATCACACCTCGGAACCCGGTGTCGTAGATCGCGTCGAGCTCCTTCATCATCTGCGGCGGTGTCTTGGTTCTCGGTTTGCGCCCGAACATCACCGTGATGTCGCAGAATTCGCATAGATAAGGACAACCCCGCGAGAACTGCACCGAATTCATCGCATAGTAATCGAGATTGAGCAAATCAAACCGCGGCACCGGCGTTTTTGTGACATCGGGCTTGTCGGGAGTGGTGTAGACGCTTTTATATGTGCCCCGTTCCAGGTCGTGGAGGAACTCGCGCCAGGTGATTTCGCCCTCGTTTAGAACCTGCACGTCGCAATGGGGGGTGCACTCCTCGGAACAGGCCGTCGGATAGGGGCCGCCGAATACAACCAGCTTCCCCGCCGCTCGGGAGCGCGCCGCGGTCTCGAATAACGAGGACTTTTGGGTCAGCATAGCCGAGAGACAGACCATATCGGCCCACGCTAGATCGCTTTCTTGCAGGGATTCGCAGTTCAAATCGACCAAGCGGATCCGATAGTCCGCCGGCGTCATTGCGGCGAGCGTGATCAGGCCCAATGGCGGCATCGCCGCCTTTTTGCCGATGAGCGGAAGGTAGTATTGCGAGCCCCAATAGGTGGGCGGAAACTTCGGGTAAACCATCAGGATATTTTTGTACTTATCACTCATAGATCCTCCTCGCGCTGTGACCCGCTGGGACAACTCCGGCTTACATGGCGAGTATAGGAAATTTAGCTGGCGAGCGCCAATGGTAGAGCTGTGCGTCGCGACGCGTAAGCCCCAGCCTTGGCACTTCCGTCGCACGCGCGGGTTCCAGGTAGAATAGCCCATGATTGTAACGGGCCACGATTGACTTCTTCCATCCGCAACCTGGGAACCGTAGTATCATGCACTCCGACAACGCTGTATTCGTAGGCAAAGGCGAGACACCGCAACAGCTTCTGTTGCAGCTTGCGAACCGCCATGGATTGATCGCCGGCGCCACCGGCACCGGCAAGACCGTGTCGGTGAAGGTCCTCGCCGAAGGCTTGTCGAGCCGCGGCGTGCCGGTCTTTTTAGCCGACGTCAAAGGCGATTTATCCGGGACCAGCCGACCCGGTACTGCCGACCCCAAACTCACCGAACGCGCCCGCACGGTGGGTCTCGGAGAGCTTACGCCCAAGGTTTTCCCACGCTGTTTTGGGACATCGCGGGCGAACAAGGCCACCCGCTGCGGACCACCATCTCGGAGATGGGGCCGTTCTTGCTGACCAGGCTCCTGCAACTCAACAGCACCCAGGAGGGTGTGTTAAACATTGCCTTCAAACTCGCCGACGACAACGGGTTGTTGTTACTCGACCTTAAGGATCTCCGGGCCATGCTCGACTTCGTGGGCGAAAACGCTTGCAACTTGACGACGGCCTACGGCACGGTCGGCAAGTCCTCGCTCGGAGCCATCCAGCGCGGCCTGCTGGTCTTGGAACAAGAAGGCGCGGATCGGCTTTTCGGCGAGCCGGCGTTGGATATTCACGATTTCATGCGCACGGATCCCGGGGGCCGCGGGTATGTGAGCCTATTACGCGCGGATTCCCTGATGCGGCAACCGCGGTTGTACGCCACGTTCTTGTTGTGGTTGCTGTCTGAGCTTTTCGAAGAGCTTCCCGAGGTCGGCGATCTCGAAAAACCGAAGCTGGTATTCTTCTTTGACGAGGCCCACCTGCTGTTCAACGAGGCACCCAAGGCCCTCATTGAGAAAGTCGAACAGGTCGTGCGGCTCATTCGGTCCAAGGGCGTGGCGGTGTATTTCATCTCGCAAAGCCCCCTCGATGTCCCGGAAAGCGTCCTCGGGCAGTTGGGCAATCGCATCCAGCATGCGCTGCGCGCCTTCACTCCGCGCGATCAGAAGGCCGTGCGCGCGGCCGCGGAAACCTTCCGCGCCAATCCCGCGTTCGATGTCCGCGCCGCCATCACCGAGCTCGCGGTCGGCGAGGCCTTGGTCTCGTTCCTCGATGAGGCCGGCGTCCCCGGCGTGGTGCAGCGCACGCGCATCCGCCCGCCTCCCGCATGGGGCCCGCGAGCGACAACGAACGCTCGGCCATCCTCCGGGCCAGCCCCCTCTACGGGCACTATGAACAAGTGGTCGATCGCGAATCCGCCTATGAGCATCTCCAATCACGCGCAGACCGGCCGTCCCCCGAACGTGCGTCACCACGCCGTGCAAAAGGAAGGAGCGGGCCCAGGCAAACCGCCGCCGATGCCTTGGTCAAGAGCGTGGCACGCGGCATCGGAAGCAGTCTCGGCCGGCAGATCGTCCGCGGCGTGCTGGGGTCAATCTTCAAGGGGCGATGACGCGAGTTTTCAACGCTACGCGGTTTTGAAAATCACGCGGGAAGCGGCTTAGGACTGGGTGCCTGGATTTGGGTTAGGTGACCTGCCGGAACGCGTGCCTTCCGGCCTGATGCAACCGGTAGGCGAGACAGGCTGGTAGCTATCGCATGGCGAGCGCAGTCGTGTCAATCCACACGCTCGAATACCGATTCAGGTAATTCCTCTCGTTCAGGCAGGATCAGTCTTCCCTTGTCTACTTTGCCTGCTTTCAGATGCGACATCGGATCGGTAGCTTTAGACTCCCGTCGAGGCAGCCGCGTCGCGTTGAGGCAATGCCGCCCGGCTGATCGAGGCGGCCCCAGAAGCTGTTGCAACCGTCGAATCCTTCGATCGACTGATCCTTGATAGTAAACACGGGCAGCGCATTCGCGGCCGCGGGCCGCACAGGCTGAGATTTTATCTCAACCATCTTCCAGCTCCCCTGCAGATCACCGGCGGTCAAGGAATCGGCAAATGCGGCTATTGCGCCGACACCGAACGCCGCAAGCGCTGTCATCATCATTCTAACGATCCGCCACATCGTTCCTCCATAAGTTCTGAGCACAAAAAATCGCTCAGCATTTTGGCCGAATTGCGAGGGTCGCAAGCACGAGAGAAACAAACGGGGAAGCGCTGTCACCAACGCTTCCCCAAGAGTCATTCGACCCGAATCAAGGTTGATCTAGGCTGACCCTAGTTGCAGTAACCTTGCGACGCCAAGGTTCCTCCACCGGGCGCTGCCGCGCTACATAGCGTATTCAGCAGCGAGGCAATGTTGCCGGCTCCGTAGACGCCATAGCTTGCATTAGGATACCGCGTGTTTTGACGGAACTGCGACGACCAGTTGTCCTTGGGCACGTTGGGATCGCTCGCTCCCCATGAGGTCACGCCAATAACCGCGATGACCGAAGCCGAGCCCTCAACGGCGCCACCTGCCAAGGCCGCGGTCCGAGACCTGAAATTAACGACCCACGGGCCACCGCTAGAACCGCCGGTTAAGTTGCTTCCTTGCCAGAGCTGTCCGCCACCGAGACTTGTCGTGTAGCTCGGCCCATCCGTCCGCTGCATGATCGCGCCACGGTCCATCAGGAACGGATAACCCAGGGTGGAGACTGCCGCCGTATGCTGATTGCCGGTCTTTGACGACGTCACGAATGAATAGTTGTTCCATCCATAGCTCATATACCCGGTGATATTGCCGATGAATTGGTTCTGTGCGTTCTTGCCGAGAGCAATCACCGCGAGATCGTTGTCCCTGGCGGCGCCGGTGCCGATGTCAGTGCCGTTAGCCCAGCTCGCGGGACGCACCAAACGAATCCAGTTCCATGTTCCATGTGGAGCAATCTGCGCTGCTGTTGCACCGGCAGCACCGTAGTGACCCGGGCGGAACTGGAAATTCGAGAAGATACTGCTTCCAGTCCCGAAGTTCTGAATGCAGTGCGCCGCCGTCACGATAACGCTTCTCCGAATTAGGCTGGCAGAACAGTAACCCGCGGAGAAGGTCAACTTGCCGACCGTCCGGTAGGGATAGGTTGTGCCAAGACGGTTGGCTCTTGTGGCGCCCGCCGCGCTCTGATTTCCATCCTGCACCCGGGTGGTCGTATAGGGAATGCCGAAACTTCCGAACGCTCTCGATTCAATGTCTTCGACGATGCCGTTCTTTGTCATCGCTCCGGCGAAGTATGGTCCCGCCTCGGTGTCTGGCATGACCGTTGATGTGTCCGGTTCCTGCAACGGATTAACAAGAGCCTTAAGACGCAGAAGCTCTGCCGTCGAAAGACTCCGCTTAGGCGGATCTGTGTTAATGACAACGACGTCCTTGGCATAGGCTGCTCCAGCCCAAAGCATCGAAAGCGAAGTTGCTGTAAAAAGGATGAGGCGACTACTATCTCTCATGATATTCTCCTATCAATGGTTCATAGGTAGGATCTTTAAACCTATTGAATTATAAGGTGAACTTTAGATGTTTCACTCAATCCCATTGAGCAATCGACCAAGATTGGCTCAAGAAAGGAGAGACCGAGTGAAACGTACCAACGCGAACACGGCGGTAGGACGATTCAAGAGAGTATTTTCGGAGCAGGAGTTGAACCGATTGGGCAAAGAGGTGAGGTATTGTCAGCGGGAACGGGTGGTGACGCCGTTTCGGCTGGTGATGGCGATGCTCT
>JBOIDF010000087.1:0-13757 GCA_050740455.1 Gammaproteobacteria bacterium
GAGGTCGCTCCGACACAGGCTCGCTGATCCCCGATCCCCCGCATCCGTAGTGCCACGCTCGTTGCGCACTGCCGTAACGCTATGATAATACGAAACTATCTTTGGAGCGGTGTAGAAGCTGAGTCAAACAACGCGATAATCCCAGTCGGGCGTCTTTCGGCCCAACCCGTCCACGAGCACCGCGGCCTCGTCCTTGGGGCAGAGCGCGTAATAGCGCACGTGATCCTCTTCTTCATCGATCAGGGTCAACAAGCGCGCCTGTAACTCTTGTAGCTTCAACTCCTCCAGATGACACTCGAACACGCTGTACTGCACGCGGCATCCGAAATTCTCTAGCTCGGAACCGACCCGGCAACGGCGCCGATCGTCGGTGATGTCATAGCACACGATCACGTACATCGGCGTTCAGACGATGGTGTAATTCCAGTCGGCCGCGGCCGCGCCCCGCCCCTGCCACAGCACCCGCTCGCGGCACCACGGGCAGAGCGGATAGCAGCAGAGGCTGTCCGCAGCGCCGTCCAGCTCCGCTCGCAGACGGGCCCGCAATTCTTCTAGCACCGCGTCCTCCAGAGAACACTCGAAAACACTCCATTGCACCCGCTGGCCGTAGCCTTCCAGGATTTCGGCGATCCGGCGCCGGCGCCCATCGTCGGCGATATCGTAAGAGACTACCCACCAGCGGCTCATCGCAGCACCATAGGCGTGTAGGAGACCTGCTTGCCCCGGATGACGCTCGCCAAGATCTTCACCTGTTCATCGATGCAGCGGCGGTAGTCGAGCCGCCGGCCGGTGGCCGGATGGGTGACCGCGGCGTTCATCTTGGCCTCGAAGGCATGGATGAACGTCTTGCGCGCCTCATCGCTAAGCATGCAGGCCCTATCCGGCGTCTCGGCGTAGCGAAAATCCTCCGCGGCAAGGCGGCCATTCAGGACCAGTGACAGCACCAAGGCGTCCACGACCGGCGCGCGAAACTCTTCGATGAGATCCGAGACCAGGGCCGGATGGCCGGCGCGCAGCGGATGCAAGAAACCCGCGTGGGGGCTCAGGCCGCGCGCCCGTACCAGGGCATAAATGTTGTAGAAGAGCAGCGTGTAGCCGTAAGACAGTAGTGCATTGAACGGATCGGTCGGAGGCTGGCGCACGCGTTTCTTGAATCCCCACGCCGCGGGCAGCAGCGTGCGCAGGCCTTCGAAATACGCCTTGGAGCCGCTGCCCTCGTAACCCCGGAGCGCATCGAGCGTTTGGGCCTTTGCAATGTCCGCAACCAAGCCCTGCAACGACCGCTCGGCCGCCGGCAGGGCCGGCGCCTCGCGCTTCCTCGCATAGCGCCGCAGGATGAGCCGCATGTTCTGGAGCTTGCCGGTGACGATGGCCCGCGCCAGCCCCAAGCAGAACTCCGGTTCGGCCGACCGCAGGAACTGATCGCGTTGCAGCAGGACCGGATCAGTATCCAGCGAGTCGATCACCCCGTAGTAACGGCCCCGGCCCGAGAGCAGCACGATCGGTATCCGCTCGATGAGGCAGAATGCCATCGCCTGGGTCGTGATCTGGGAGTTACCGAACACCAGGATCTGATCGACTTTGATGGCCGGGATCTCTTGTAGCACCGCGCCGTTCTTTCGCACCACCAGGCGCTCGGACTCCTTGCCCAGAACGCAGCCGTGCTCCATGAGATACAAGGTGCGGAGGCGAGGATCATGGTCCGCGGCCGGTTCCTTCTCATCGACCGCGAGCCTGTCCTCTGCATCCGCGATCAACACTGTGTCCTCCTGCTTTAGCTTAAGTACCTCGGTCAGGGCCAACGCGAGAGCACCTTGGATCGCGGGCTCGGCCTCCGTTAGCGCCGCTTCGGTCTCCACATACAACGGCAGCGGCTCCTCGGTGCCCGGCTCCTCCGGCGGCAGCATCTCGGCGAAGGCGGGTGGTGCGTCGCTCGTGCGGCATTTGAGCACCAGGCCGCGCACGAACTCCACACCCAGGAACCGAAAGCCGCGCTCGAAATCGACGATCCGCGTCTTCGCCCGGTTCAGCCGCAACCGCAAGGCCCCGAGGACCTCTTCAGTGAGATCGAGTGCTAGCGCCGCATGCTCCTCGTGCTTGCAGAGAATCAAAAAATCATCCGAGAAGCGGACCAGGCGCAGGTCCTCCCCGAGCAGGGCCTCGTCGAGGTGATCCAGATAAAGATTCGCGAGCAGGGGCGAGATGGGCGAGCCCAGAGCGATGCCTTTCGTGGGCCGCCAGGTCGTCTCAAGGTCCGTGATCGGTGCGCTGAGCCATATCTTGATCAGATCGATGAGCCGCACGTCCTGAACCAGCTCCGCCACCTCGCGCACCAGGCGCTCGTGATCGATCTCGGCGAAGAACGAGGCGATGTCCGCATCGACGACCCAGCGGAAACCCCGGTCGCGGTACTGCATGATGCGGCGGACGGCTTGATCGACCGAGCGCCCGCGGCGATAGCCGAAGCTGCAGTCCTCGAACTCGGCTTCGCAGAGCGGCGTGAGCACGATCGCCACCGCCGTTTGCAGCACCCGATCCCGCACCGCCGGCACCGCGAGCCGCCGTGGCTTCTTGCCGGGAGATTCGACGACGACGCTCAAGAGCGGCCGCGGTGCATAGGTGCTTTTAAGGACCTCGTTGCGAAGCGCCGCGAGCTTGGTCTCCAGATCCGTCTCGAACTGCTCCAGCGTCTCCCCGTCCCCGCCCGCGCAGCCCCGGTTTCCTCGCACCCGATGCCAGGCGTCGCGCAGGGTAGCGAAAGCAAGGACTTGATGCAGGAGGGCGGGCATGGTGATCAGCGATGGCTTCTCGGCTTCCTGTTAGCAGCGGTAGACGGCACATCGAGTAGACCGTTGAAAGGAATACGGTTCTTTGTTATGGATCTCATTTAGACTGCGATGGTTCTATAGGAGAACAACCAATGACTAAGTTGTTTGAACGTGCTGTTAAAAAGGTCGAGGCCTTGCCCGACCGTGAGCAAGATGCGATTGCAGCCCTGATTCTCGAAGAGCTGGAAGATGAAACCCGCTGGGACAAGACTTTTGCGTGTACCCAAGAGGCATTAGCAAAGCTGGCTGCCGAAGCAATGGCGGAGGATCGTGCTGGGAAGACCGAAGCACTTGACCCTGATCGACTGTGAAATCTCGCACCACGGCGAAGTTTCGCAAAGCCTTTGCAGAATTGCCGGAATCGGTCCGAGGACCAGCGCGAGAAGCACTGCGCCACGCTCGAAGATCTCAAGCGCTGCTCTGCCCGCCGGGCGTTTCGCCTACATTCTCGAACAGCGCGGCGAGGGGCACATGGAGATTAACGCTCTCGAGCTCCACCGTGGCCTCGCCTTCAAAGGCATACAGTACCCAATGATTGGAGACATCGCGGCGGAAACAGTCCACGGTGAAGCTGTCCGGGTCGATGATGACATACTCCCGCAGGCCTTCAATCTTGCGGTAACTAGCGAACTTATCCCCCCGGTCATAACCGGCGGTGCTGTCCGACAGCGCCTCGATCACCAGGATAGGAAAACGCTTGCGGGTATCCTCGGCCCGATCGCGGGCATCGCAGGTGACGAACACGTCGGGGTAGAAGTAGGCGTTTGCGGCATCAACCTGCAGCTTCATGTCGCTGATGTAGACCCGGCACGGCCCGCCCCGCAGATGCTCTTTCAACAAGGCGAAGACATTCCCCGCGGTGGTGACGTGCGCATCCCTCGCCCCGACCATGGCGTAAACTTCATACACCAGGCCGTTCAGGTATTCGTGTTTCTCCGTCTGGGTCTTTTCCCACTCCAGAAATTCTTCCGGAGTCATGCGCAGAATCGTTTGAGGTGTACCCACGGCGATTTCACTCCAACAAAAAGTCAACATTCTCCTCCCCTTGGCAAGGGGAGAATGAATGCGGGGGTTAGCGCTTGGCCTACCATCCTCCCACAGAGGCGGCAGGAGATTGATTAAAAAGGATCATGATCAAAGATCACCACATCGCCCGTCACCGGCGAGCGGTAAATGAGCTTCTTGGCCTTGCCGTGGAGCGCGTGTGCGATCTTCAGGTATAGCCAGACCGGGGGCAGAGCGGATAAGTGGAGCCGGACAAAGGTTGCGATCATGATCCCAGAAGCTCATGGGCTGCTTTTTTTGCTTTAGGTGTTCAAGGTTGGAAGCTTCCCACCGGCCTGGATCGGTTTTAGAGCCTGCGGATTGGCCGCACTTTCGTTCTCCTGGAACCATAGGAAGGTCTCTTGTTCAGGGTCCTGCACGTCCAATAAAGGCGGCTGCACTGATTCCTCAAGGTTTCCTGGATCACCGACCGTTTGCAGGATTTTGAGTGTTTCGGTGTCGACCAAGGTCATATCCGATTTTGGCCAAGTAAGCTTGCCCTCGTTTTCAGTTTCCGTAAGCCGGTGGGCTTCTTCCGAATAAAACCCGGCCGCCCAAGCGATCTCTTTCGGCGGTGACTCTTTGCGCCAAACGGCGTGATAACGAGGCTGATTCAGGGCATCAAGGCCATAGCGGGCTATCCGGTTGACAAGGAACACGCCTTCGATGGCTACTTCCACCGTGCCGAGCCCGAGCGGCTTGCCTAGCCCCAGCCGGTGGCGGAACTCTCCGGAGGGTCGCAGGCTGGTGAGAACGAGGCCCACCTCGGCTTCGCTCAGGTTCTCAAAGTCGATGTGAAAGTAGAAGTCCTGACCAGCCTCAAGGGGAGTGCAGCGGAGTTTCTGATCCGTGTGGTCGTAGGGATACCGGGTGATCCATGCTTCCTCCTTGATGATTTCTTTCGGGTGGTGCAGATAGACCTTGCGGCCATTGGGGCGTGGGTTGGCTTGGTTATGGATCGCAAAACCTTTCTTACTGATGAAGTGCCCGCTCCCATCACCGCGGTGGAAATACATCGCGGGACAGGGAAGCTTCGGGCTGGCGAGGATCTTGAGCGTGACTTCTCTCCCAAGCGGTGGATTGGCGCCCAGAATGGGCAAGGCATCCGAAAAACGCAGTCGCGAAGCCAGGTTGCGGGCCGGTCTTTCATTTCCTTCTTCCTCGGTTTTTTCTTTGGCAGAGGTATCGTTCGATTCCTCGACCACGCCAAGCAACAGCTCAGCGGGCGTCAGGACATGACGGGCCGCGTTCCACGGACGAAGGTTCTCATTAAAATAGTCATGCGTGTGGCCAGCATGTCTTTTTTTTACGCGTTCTTGCAGTTCACGGTCGTAGTAGCTCACCTTGTATTCTTCGTTTTCCAACACCCGCAAAGCCGACTGACTCAGTGTTTCAGCGATTGACCCGATCATCCCGCGAAGGCTGTTGGCGGGGATTGCGGGTTGATTATTACGCAGATAGGGCTCGACTCGCTTGGAATCAAACCGCGTTTCTTTGATTTGTTCCGCACCAACAACCGTAGGAGTATCCAGACGTAGACGGCAAACAATGCGGCCGGATTCGGTGTTTAGCATCCAGAGATCATGGCGCGCTTGGGTCTTACCATCCTTCACGTCGTCAAATTTAGTTTTTGCGCTCGATGCCTTGCCGATCTTCCCGGTGACCGAAATGAAATTATAAGGATGGTGAAATTTCGTCATTGCGGTGTCCCCAACTTGCTCGAAATGTAAGCGTGCAGGTCTTTGATCCAACCTGCCGCTTGATCCGCACACAGGCTTTTTAGCCGTTGCCAGCTATTGATCTGAACGCCTTGCCAGTCCAGTTCTACCTTGAAGGCACCATACCCCCGCGCCTTGCCCCAGCCGATCGCCAAATCGCCTTCGAGCGCATCCCGCAAAACCAGGAGTAGAAGACCTCGCCACCAATCTCCCTTGGGCATGCGGGTTAGTTCGAGATGGAGGACGCTTTCCAGGCCATTACAGAGCACCGCCCTCGCCGAATAAAGTTTTCTGGCCGCCACCCCGCCCTTGAATCGGTCAATGGCATTGAAATGCTGGCGATGTTCCTTGCCAGGACCTGTGGCTATGGCATCGTCGATCACAATGGAGCCGCGCCGTTCGGTCGAACCGAATAATTCGTTGACGATGGATTCAGCGATTTCTCCCGTTTCTTTGGCTGGCGCATCAGGCGATGTCGCGATGGTTGCAACAATTCGCCGCGCGCGCCCCCGCAGCATGCCCCGTAGACTCGCGGCGGGAATCACGGGCCAATTATCAGGAAGGCGGTTGTATTCCAGATCGGGTTCGCCTTCCTCGTCTTTTACATATCCCGGCTCGTTGACCAAAAGCGGAGCGGTCGGAACCAGCCGGAAACGAAATGTTCGTATGTCTGTTTTACCAACTGACTCGGGCTCGGGAGGGTTAATAAACGCAAAGCAATCCGAGATAGGCTTATCTTCACCCAACCATTCCAGATAACGCGCACGGGTCAAAGCTTCCACACGTTCCATCTCCCACGTGAGCCGACCCTGTCCCTTGGTCTTGCCCTTGCCGATGGCGGCCGTTGTGTCTCCATTCCAGTGCGCGAGCAGGCCCAGGAGCAAGGCCAAATCCGATTCTGAAAGCTCATCCGCTTCCAATTCGAAATCAAACTCGCTGTCGGCGGGCACGTATTCATGGCGAAACAGCTTGTGCTCCGCGACCGTGCCGGTGATGGCATCAATGGCGATCCCGTGGCGGATGACGGTGGATGATCGGCTTATCCAGTAAGGGAGGTTCGGGGCTGTGGCGGGCGTGCTTCTCAGGAAGGCGTCATAGAGGCGCACCCGCCCGGATTGGCCTTCGCCTTTATCAGCGAAACCGAACAAGTCACGGGCAATATTTTCATCATGCCTGACCGCGATGGCGCGCAGGAAACCGCGCAGGGTGCTTCCCGGCAAATAGGGCCGGCCCCTGGCGTCCAAACAGACGGTATTGTAGCCGCCCTTGTTTTTCTCCTCATCGTCGGGAAGCCTGGCTGGATCGATCCGTTCTTTAAAAAGCTCCAGGTCACCTGTACCGATATGCAAGTCGCTGCTGCAAATCAACCTGCCAAACAGCCGAACCCGCTCATAGCTACCAGTTTCCGTCAAGCTTGTCATCCCATTCTCCCCCTTTGGGTTCGTGGTCCCAATGAACTTTCAAGTTGATCGCTACCCGGCCGTAGCCATTGGCGCGAACGTAAGGATTCCGCTCCCAGTCTTCTCCATAAGGATCGGACGAGAGCAGCGGCAACCCATGGTCTAGCCACGCTTGAAGCTTGCCGCGCGCCGTCTTTGCATCCCCTGCCAGCTTGAGCACAAAGACGCTTCCCGGAACGGTCAGAAGTTCCGGGTTATATGGCGGTGCGCCTTGGCGAAAACGGCGCCACAGGTACTGACCGCCAACCAGTTGCTGCTGGGCATAAAAACCCTGGAGTTCGAGTGTGTGACTGGACAGCTCACGCCATGCGGTTTTATATAGATCGAAAAGCTGCTGGCCGCCATTGGTGGGAGAAATGCCTCCGGGATTAGGCAGCAGGCGGGCGGCGCTTTGTAGAGTCACAATCGCGGTGTCGTCTACTAAAACATCCTTTGATTCCACAGTAGGAACAGTTGCTTCGCCCATGAACTCGACTTGCGCCACAGCCTTGGTTTTCCCGAGCATATCCAAGCCAGAAGTCAGGAAATCCTGCAAGTCGGCGGCGACCGCGTCCCGCTCTGCTTCGGGCATGGCGCCGAGGTCCAAATCGGCCAGCCAGGAACGGTTATCCGGGACTATCGCTTCCGTGGCGAAGAGCTTTCCCTCATCAGCGGTGCGAGTACCTTTGTTGATTTCTGTGCGGACCGTGATCACGCGGGAAAGCCTAGGCCAGCCGGAAATTTCACCGGCTTTTTCCCAGTGCTTGCCCTTCCAGTCGATCTGGAAGATGGGGGCGCGGCCATTGACGAGCCGGGGTTATCTTTCAAAGCGACGTCGTAGATGCTGTCGTCCCGCTCCGGATCGAAGACCAGGCTCAAGGGCAATGCTACAGGCCGTTTGCCATTCTGCCCGGCGGGAAAGGCGTGGGTTATATGAATAGCATTGAAGTTAGTGCGCAGCGCTTGCCAGGCATCGTCGTTAGTGGTGTCATCACTGTTATTTGGAAATAACCGCCGTGCCATCGCGCCCAGGATCGCGCCGCCGGGGATGAATTCCTCGGACTGGTAGCGGTTGCTGTCCGGCGTGTGGTGTTTCGCGAAGCAGAAGGGGCGGTCGAGCATCAAACGGAGTCCAAATCGCGTTTTTCCCTGCGGGATGCTGCCCATCAAAAAGGCTAACCGTGGGGCTCGTTCAACTTGGACGCTGCTAATCCGTCCGAACCCCGTCCCTTTGAAGGCACCGAGGGCGGGCGTGAATTCTAGCCCCTTCCGAATCCAACGTTCGAGCCGCCCCACCTCCGCTTCATCCTCACAGCTTGCATCGATATGCCCACGGTACGCCACTTCCGCGCCCGCCGCAAAAGGCGACTCGATGGTTTGGAGATGGCGCTTTTTAACCACACCTTTCTCCGCGTCAAGGCTGATGCGGTGGCGTGTACCTTCACTGCCCTCTGCCAATGCTTTCCAATAGGGGGCAAACTGTAACCGGGCGCGCTGGGGTTTATCGTTAGAGTCCGTTTCGGAGGGGCCTCCAAGCCAATCGCGAAACGGTATAGCGCCAGGCATAGACGCAGCGAACTTCTCCCAGGCATGGCGCAGGTTGCCTCGAATCAGGCTGCCGGGCAGCGCGGGTTGTTCCTCAGCACGCAATGCCGCCGCATCCAAGCCGAGGGCCCGCCCGCCCGCCGCCTGACTAATGATGGGCGCCTGTAAAACTAGCGTAACAGTGAACCGATAGTCAGGCATGGGTAGGAGACTCAAAATCGAGCGCAAGGTAGTCCCAGAGTTCCAAGAGACAAACCCAAGGCCAGACCTCACAGGCAGCGTTCGGGAACAGGTCTTTGACCTTCGCTTCAAGTTCCCCGAACCGTTTACTGCCCATCACATCGATAGAACGTTTTCGCTGCTGGCTGAATCCTTCACCGGGGTCAGCAACGCCCTTGTTCGCCAACGCATAGACTTGGCCTTTGGGGATGTCCTTCAATAGCTTTTCCAACGCCGGCTTCTCGGTATCCCATTTGGCAATCGATCGCAAAGGTTGACGGCAATCCGCGAGCTTGGCGAACCGTTTACTCCAAAACGCCTCGACCGGTTCGGTGGGAAAGTCGATGGATTCGAGCACTGCGTATTCGAACAGATTGCATTGCCGACCCTTTAGGTTTCGATCCTTGATGTGCTTTTTAACCTGTTCCGCCAGTTCTTGTGCTAACCTTCTGATACGAAAAATGGGAGTCTTGTAATAACAGAAGACCAAACCGCCCGCGTGGGTCAATGCAACGCCGTTTCCGTCGTCTTTTGGGTACGTCCAGTTTTTGCTCTGCTCGTAGAAATAGTTGAGTGTCCAGAAGCCCTTCCAGGCTGGCACGACCAGCGTTATCTCGTCGCCGCCCCAAAGCAGGGTTTCCAGCCGGAGCTGGTTGCCTACCTTGAAGTCTGGATCGTTGGAGATTTCGAGAAGAAAATTCTTCAGGAACGCGCGACGATAGCCTTGAACTATCTCATCGAAGCTGTGCAATTCACCGGCATTCTTACAATGGTCCCGCTGGATCGAGCCAAAGTCGTTGCCGTCGAAGTAAACGACCGCGAGTTTGTTTTCGAGCTTTGAAAACTGACCTGACGTGGCGATTTCGTTAAGTTCGTTTGAAAACCGAAGCGCTTTGATTTCGGTAGGGATCACACCGTTTTCTGTGACCTCTTCCTCATAGAATTTCCACCTTCTGCGCCTCCCGAAATTGTGACGCTCCTGCACCGATCTCGAAACGGGCGGTCGTTCTATCTCTGTGGTTCGCCGTACCTTGATTCTGCCGTCGCCCGGCCTCAAGTTATCCCACTCGCATGGTCGGGATTGGTCGTGATTGCGCGGCGGCAGAGCCAAAGATAGCTGCTGCAGTTGGCGGAACCGGTTGCGGGCTGTTATCGCCTCCTGGGTCTTCCGAAAGTCTTCAAGCTCAGGCTGGACGTCGACGACGAAGGTGAAGTGTCGGAGTTGGGGATTGCCAGCCAAATCCGTGGCGAGTTTATCCCTGATTAAATTAGGGTTCTCCGAACAAATTCGGAACAATCCCATGGACGCGCCGGTGCTGATGGGCTCTAATTTTCCTGTCCACTGCTTCGTTATGTCCTTTATTGCCTTGCGAAGCAGGAGGCTTCCGCCCCGCACCACACTGAGTTGAGCGGTATCTTCCAACACTGAGGCGAGGTTGACCCCTTCCACCCGCAGGTAATATGCCTTCATTCCGTTTCTCCCTTTCGCCCAATTTTTGTTACGTGGCGCCTCCCTTACCACACCAATTAAAGGCCGTTTCAGCGCACTCGAATACCCCGTTTTACGCTTCCGGTCGATACAGACTCATCGGAAAGATATTGAATCAGAAACGACTCGACCTCATGACCAGTTCCAATCTTCCCCCAGAATCCTCGTTCTGGCAGTGCTCCGCCATACCAGCCGCTGGGAAATCGCGTTGCTAACGCCTCGATAATCTTGCCATCGCCGTAAAAGTTAACCTCTCCCACTGAGTGCACCAAGAGATTCTGGAAGCCCGGCCCGCCCAAGTCCGGGTCGAAGCGATCCGTGACGACAGCGGTGCGGTTGTGGGGCAAGCGCACGATAGTGAGTCTGCCGTCAGCCACGGTCTCGGCCTGGGATACGGCTTTTTGGCCGGCCAACTCATCTTCCGGGGTGATGCCCTGCGCGGTGCGATCGGCGGCGCGTATGCGGATGATTTCCTCTCGGGTAGCGCCCATCTTAATCATTTGGTGGATGTAGCCGCAATCATTGGCCGCCACGAGGTCATGCCAGCGGGTCCATCGCGCGGGCGGTAGATCCAATAGGTCAAAGATTTGGTGCAGCGAGGTGGGCTTATCCCTTCCTGCCCCCGGCCCATGGTGGTCAACAATAATGAGGCAAGGCGAGCCAAGGCCGAGATCGTCCTCCAGTTCCACAAGGACAGGGGTGAACCCTTGGGCCAATGTGCTCATGATTTCCTCGCGGTAGGCGGAGGCTTTCGCCCCCCAAAGCAAGCCCTTATCATGGACGTAACCAGGCACGGTCTCATCCAGCAGGGCGCGGATGGTCGCCATTTCCAGGTCCGCGCCACCGAGGAAGTAGACTAAATTAGTCCGTGCCTTTTGTTCTGTGTCCACAGATGGATCTCTTCAGACAATTCAACTGTCGCTCGACAAAATTTTCCAAGCGAGCCAGCCAGCGGGGTAAGCTACATATCGCCGACAGCTTCTTGCCAGTCATGTACGGGACCAATGTCAAATAGCCTACTACCAAGATAACAGCAAAGAGTAGCCACAAAAAAACGGAAGACCAGCACCCCTCTGCAGAAAACATATTCATTCCCAAAAAGCTGGAGGCCAGGACGATGGGCAGGATAAGTGTGGCTACCTTTGATAATTTTGTTGTGGTATCGGTGAGCGAGTGGTTTTCCCGGGCCGTCAGGTAGTCGTTGGCATTATGGATTTCCTCCTTAACCTCCCGGTAGAACTCGTCCACGTCCATCACTTCCCGCGCCAGCGCGTACATTTCAATCCCCTGCTGTTGATTGGAAATCAGGGGGAACTGATACAAATTAGTGAAGTGCATGAAGGCCCGGCGGATCTGCTGGAACTGTCTAAGGCACTCTCCGTTATCCGCTACGTGGAATGAGCGCTCCATGGCGGCCGAGGAGAAATCGTTTAGTCTCGCGCTGAAGCGGAACAAAGTAACCCGCAGATAAAGGAGCAACAGCACCTGGTCGAAGTACATCTGCCCGAAATGCCGCCATAGCGGTGGCTCCTCCATTGGCTCGGCCAGCATCGCTCCACCGTGATAGGCAAACCCGTAGAAGGTGCCCAGCTCAGCCCAGCGGAGATAGGTGCGTTGTTTGGCCCAATCCTGTTCAAAGCGGAAACTATTGTGAGTTCTGCGAACGAGTTCCTCTTCGCTTGGTGGTGGTTTTTCCTCGGCGCCGGCCTTTGTGGGTGGGTCCACATTCAGCAGCTTGATCCAGTGACCAAAGCTCCATGGAGGAGCATTGGCTGCATGTTCAGCCTGTTTAAACGTCTGCCGCAATTCATTACCGCCCTTCTTCAAAAGGGCACAGGTCCAGACAAAAGCCCTCTCATCAGCATAGACCGCCCAACCCCGTGATTTGGAGGCCGTTGTCTTCCCTTGAGCAGATAACCCCTGATGCCGTATCACCCATGCACGGGTATCCTTATCCCACTGAACCGGATACAGGCGTCCTATGTCGTTGCCTAGTTTAATGGGTAGTTCGAGGAACGAAGCCCAGCGCTCGAGATAAATATCCGCCGTAGGACAGTCCTTGATGAGCGGGCTTTGGGGGTCGGTAAGTTTGAGCGGCACATGGTCCAGCAGGCGTTTATACCCCTTTACTTCCGCATGCCTCGGGAATGGGCTCTGCCAATAACGAAATAGCTCGTTTACCGTCAAGAGGTCATCCAGGTTGGGGCGGTTCTCTTGTCCTTCGGGGAAATAAAACTCGACGAGCAGGAACCCCGCGCGCAGCAGATCTTCTTCGGACGATGCCGGGTTGTCCTCCAGCCTGTCAGGACTTTCGAATAGGACCAGCCACGGGCTAGCTATCGTGACTGCCAACGCTTGGCCATCGCGGCCGCTTACCGCGACATCCCAATGCTCGACAGGTCCTTGAAACCGCATCCATCGGGCGCGTTTGAACAGGACATCCGCCGTTTCCTGGGTGAGATAGGCTTCCCTCAATATCTGGTCATCCGGCGGTGCCGGCGCAAAATAAAGTTGGGCCGTGCTTAACGTAGAATCCTGTTCGGGTCTGTAGGCGAACGGCAAGACAAAGCGTGAATACGAAGCCCCTTTGAAGCTATCTTGTTTGGCGTTTGGATCGCCGCAGATGAGTTCCAGCATCCGTTCTTGTCTCTTATAATAATCGTGGCGTTATGATTCTACGCCTTAGATAATGTGACCGGAATGGACAACCTCGTAGCCCGGGTTGACGTTTTTTTGCGAAAGGCAGGGGCACATAATTTATTTTCCCGGGTTGCGGTACAAACAGCGCCCCTAATACAACCCCGCTTACCGAATGATCGCCCGCAGTATACCGCGCTCGATGTCCCGACCAGCGTGATAAGGTACGACGGTCCGCCGTCCGTCGGGATGTCGCATGATGCAATGGCTTCCGGTGATGCGGTCAATCTCAAACCCGGCGCGCTGTAGTGTATGTACGACTTCATCGGGCTTGAGCGGCGGCAGGCGGCTCATGCAGCCGTTTCAATTTCAACAACCTCGAACTCGCGCGCCTCATGGCCGGAAGGCAACGATTCGCCATGCTTAAGCTGAGGATGTAGCCATGAATGGCATCCTGAACCATTGTCAGTGCTTCCTCCCTCGTCTCTCCTTGCGTAACGCAGCCAGGCAGTGCTGGCGCCGAGACTATATAACCACCTTCTTCCGCAGGCTCCAGGTAAACAAGAAAGCGTGCCATCAAAAGTCACCTCCGTCACGAACCTATTTCAGTTTAACGATACCTCGCCCCACGGTTTCATCGTTATATAACTGACGGTTTGCGGTTGTCATCTTCCTCTAGGAAAATCCGATACCTCCCCAACCCGAAGCTGGTCTTCCCGCCCACATGCAGCCACTCTCCTAAAGCGAGTATAGGCATAAATGGGCGTAGCTCGCCTTCGTAGGTCACGGAGCCCAATAGTCCGCCGAACTGCATCCACTCCTTCTGCCGGCCGGAGTA
>JBOIDF010000088.1:0-12750 GCA_050740455.1 Gammaproteobacteria bacterium
CCGTCCTGTCCCCTGCATCATCCGGTGGGTCGTTCGACCCCGGCAAAGTCGGGGGATTACCTCACTGAGCTACAGTAGGGTCCCAGCCTTGGTTACCGATCAAACAACGTAACGTTGAAGTCCTAAGGGGGAAAACAATGAGCATGCTGCAAGAATTTAAAGCCTTTGCGATGAGGGGCAACGTGGTTGACATGGCCGTCGGTATCATCATCGGCGCCGCCTTCGGAAAAATCGTGTCATCCTTCGTAGCGGATGTCATCATGCCTCCGATCGGTTTTCTTGTCGGGGGTGTCGACTTTGCCGATCTGGCGATCACGTTGCAGTCAGCCGCGGGGGAAGTCCCCGCGGTCACGTTGAACTATGGTAAATTTATCCAAACGGTATTCGATTTCACCATCGTCGCGCTTGCTATTTTCATTGCAATAAAAGCGATGAATGCCCTGAAAAAACAACATGAAGCGCCTGCGGAGCCGCCGCCACCGTCGAAAGAAGAGCTGCTGTTAACGGAAATTCGAGACCTGATAAAGGAGCGTAGGTAAACAGAAGATGTCTAGAGGCGCCGGGCTCTGCTAATAGACCTTCATCCCGCCCGCGGGTAGTGCCTCAGTTTGAATTTCGGCTTGCGCCCTGACCGGTCATTCAAGCTAGTTGAAAGCGGTTATTCGACGACGGGCGTAACCGGTCGCCGGCGCGCAAAGCGCGACGGGAACCGAACAGCGATAGTGTTCGGCGCTCTGGTAGACGCTAAGATCACGTCGCTTGATTGCTGATTAGGGAGGCAAGCCGCCAGAGCAGAAAACCCAACATAACACAAGCGATGCCGCAGCCAACTGCGAGTACTTTGAGCTGACGTGCACGTGCTACCGCCGCCTCGCCGATGATGACTGGCGTATCGCGAATGACGCGATGTCCCGGTGGTGGAAACTCTCGTGCCCGGAGAACCTTTGCGCCGATCGACCAAAGGTAAGCCGCGAGCGTCAGCAGTGGTACTAATAAGAGCGTGGCTACAACGAGAAAAATAAACTGCACTCGCTGTGCCGATTCTCTTGGCTCGGCCAATATCCAGTCGCGCAGTGGAATACGATACCGCTCAAAGGCCAAGATCAGCAGCGCCCCTACAACTGCGGCGACGCTTAGGAGGAGCACAGCATGATGTCGGGCATTGGGATGAGTTCTACGGACGTCCGTCATTTCTGCTGCAGTCTAACGTGTCTAGATCACCTTTGCGACGTGCAGCGATTTGCGCGTACGGATACGGCGAGGGATTAATTATCATGGCGCTTGATCAAGCACGATTCCAAAACCTGCCAAGGTCACATACTTGATCCCAAATATCCAAAAGAAAAACGCAGATCGCGGTGCCCCGAAAAATACCCGATAAGCGCCGTCACAAGAGGCGCATGCTCTCACCTTCCCAGCCTCGCCTCCTGTGCGGCCAGCAGCTGTGCAATCTCATGAAAGCCTGCCTTCTCGGCAATTTCCCGAGGCGCATCGCACTCGTCGATTCGTGTCCGGAGGCGTGGGTCCGCACCGGCCTTCAGCAGAAGCTCGACGGCCGGCAGATTGCGCTCGCTCGCAGCCATATGCAACGGCGTGTAATCGTTGAGGCCTCGCTGATTGGGATCGGCCCTGAACAACAGCAGTAGCTTGATGATGTCGGCGACGTCCGGCCTTCCTGGAGCCCCTGGCTGGGCCCGGCTGCACGACAACGCCGCAATTAGTGGTGGGAAACCGGCGTGATCCTGCGGGTTGGGATCGGCGCCAATCTCGAGCAGCGTACGGATGAACGGCAACGGGCTATGGTAAATCGCGTACTCGAGGCACGAGCCTATCGTGAGTGGCATCGGGCCGTTGGGCAGGCTCGCTGGATCATCGACAGCGTTCTGCAACGCGGTAAGATCACCCGTGCGAAAAGCGCCGTCGATCTTCTTGAATGTCTCGTATTCCGCGCATCGCTCCGCATCTGACTTCATCTCGGCGTTTATTCCTTATGGTTTGGGTTTCAACTCTGCAGCCAATTCCAGCATGCCGCGTTCCACTGCCAGATCATGGGCTGTCTTGCCAGCGAATCCCGGAGCACCGGTTCCCCGCAATGAGAGATCTGACCCAGCGTTCGCCAGAAGGCGTGCGATTTCCTCATGCCCGGCAACAAGCGCAAGCATCAGGGCGCTCAGCCCAAATTTAGCAGTAGTGTGCAGGTTGGCGCGATGAGCGACCAGTATTTCGACGACCTCGCGATGACCGGCATATGCGGCCAGCATAAGGGCCGTTTGACCGTAGCGATCGCGGGCATCCACATCTATCCCCCGCCCAAGTAGATCAAGGACGATCTCGAGGTCACCACGCTTGATCGCGTCCTCCCAAGCGGCATCCATCAATTGCAGACTCCGACTTCGTGTTCATTCTCGGAAGCACGGTTTTTTTTGCCCGTTCATGTGGAGGGATATCGTTCAGTCTATCACTTCCCGCAACAAGGCTAATCCTGCGCAGGAAACCCTTGAAATTTCTTCGGGCGCGTCTGTCTAATCAAGTCTGATTGGCCGAATCCCTCTAGTCAATTCACCGAATTGGCCAGCGGGCGCATACTGAGCCAATCAAACGTTCAATCAGGTGGCCGTTCCTGGCCGGTATGCGACCAGGATGTCGAGAAGTCGGTACCCGACCCAGACCGGTCACTCGCAGCCGCTGGCGACTTACGGCTATCGCAACTGCTCGACGCCACTGACGACAAGTCAGAGACTAGTTGATAAGGTGTCGCGAGATAAGTGATCGGCTGGAGGAAGCAGTGCCGGACGAAAGCGAAGAAGCTCAAGTAACCGAAGCAGCGACCGAGCGATTTCCAGACAACGTCGCAGTGAGTGCGGATGACTTCCGCTTGTGTGGATGGAAGGAGGCACTTGCACGAACGGAACGGGAGGGCTATTCGGCGATGTGGCACACGCTGTCCGGTGCAGCACGCGAGGCCATCACCGCCGGCCGTGCTGCCCAAGGCAAAGTTCTGTGGTTGTTGGCCGACGCCTGCTCGATGAGGTTGCGACCGGCAAGTCCCAACGAACCGCTCCGACCATTTTTCGTGATGGAAGGCAAACGGTCGGCGCTGTCAGACGACTTCGCTTTAGAGACCACCGCGCTCTTTTCAGAGATCGTCGACCGGGTGGACGATCTTTGGTTGAGGGCTCGGATTGCCGACTTGGTCTGGTTGCTCAAGCGTCCTCGCGAGGTCCGCTTCGCCCTCATCGCCATAGACGCATACAGACACATTCCCCTCGATACCGAGACGTGGTTGAGAGGAGGGGACGAGTGCCACGAGCGGGCTGTCCGGCTCGCCATCATGCTCGGCCAAGGTTCTGGCAATCGGCTGAAAGAGATGGAGATACAGATCGTCTCGGCTTTGGAACAGGCAGCTCCAGATGATGGCTTTCTTGCTCTATGGCTTGCGGACCTGCTGGATCAAACGCGATTGGGACGTTCCAAACGCAAAGAAGTTGCATGCAAACTTGGAAGCCTTGCGAGCAGTTTCGATGTGGCAGGAGATCTCCATCGCAGCAGACAATATTTCGCTGCAGCCGCTAAGTGGCACGAATACGCTGGCGACGAGGTTAACGCAGCATCAATGATCGCGGGCTTGGCGGAGGGGTGGGTGAAGGAAGCTATGGCTCGCACCGCTGGTGCCTCGCCGAGCCATATGGTGGCCGCCACCTTTCTGCAGAACGCGATTCACGCTTATCGTCGAATTCCATCGAGGCGGCGTCCGGATAACCGCGTTGACGAACGACTTGCCACGTTGCATCGGATGATGTTGGATGCCGGCGAAAAGTCCCTCAGCGAAATGGGTGTCATCCAATCACCGCCAATTGACGTCACTGAATTGGTGAACAATGCGCGAAAGGCAGTGGCGGGCAAGCCGCTGAAGGAAGCTCTCATAGCTTTCGCAGACATCTATCACGGCGTCCGCTATCAAAAACTCCGTGCATCGGCGATGGAGCTATTGGGGGAACACCCCCTGCAGGCGTTGTTTCCAGCGACAGTGCTGTCCCGCGATGGTCGGGTCATCGCAAGGCAACCCGGAATCAGTCTGGCGGGAACCGGGTCCCCAGACGACGGGGCTGCGATCTGGGCCAACACAGTGAAGGATTACGGCATTCAACTCGGCATCGTCGTTCAGGGCGTCATTTGGCCGGCGCTTGAGACACTGACGCTCGAACACCGATTGCGGGAAGTGGAGTTAATCGCAGTCGCAAGTCAATCGCCCGTCGTGCCGCCTGGGCGGGAACATTTCGTCGGCAAGGCATTGTTCGCTGGGTTCGAGCGTGATTTCGTGACCTCGATTCACCTCTTGGTGCCACAAGTCGAGCACATGGTCCGATGGCACTTAAAGTCGCGCTTGATTAAGACGACTTCCCTCGATGCTAACGGCATCGAGAACGAGGTCGGTCTTAGTGCTCTGTTGGAAAAGTCAGAGGTTTGTGAAATCTTCGGAGAGGACCTCATGTTCGAACTAAAGGCTGTGTTCGCGGACCCTTTCGGCCCGAATTTGCGCAACGAGGTCGCGCACGGGTTGCTGGAGCATGACCAGGCCCAGTCTATCTATTCGATCTACGCTTGGTGGTGGTACTTCCGATTGGTATTCAAGCGTTTCGTGATCGAGGTCGGAAAAAAGCAGCAGGCACCGGCAACAGGACCGAAGCCGGAAGATACCGAGAAGAAAGAATGAGCCAGGGCGCGGCAAAAAGGAGCAGCATTACATGCGCGAGCACACACCCGCCATCAAACGGATGGCCCCTCGCTCCGGAGGGTGCGCCCGCATGAGCGTTGAAGCGTAAAAAGGAGCTAATCGAGTGACTGCTCATGGCCCGGAAGCCGAAATTCAAACTGAGACGCTACCCGCGCGCGCCATCCATAGCACTACCGAAAGTGGTTTGCTAGACTCTAGGGGTATACTTCTAACCACGCGGTGGGAGGGGTCTATGCCGCAACGGAGAGATTTCCTCAAAGGTCTAGGTGGAGCCACTCTTGCGCTAGCGGGGGATGCGCTCATGCCCAGGCTCGCACGCGCGTTCGGGGGCGAACATGATGCGCTCGCCGCCGCACCTCTTGAGCTTCTTCCCGGCAAAAGGCCGCTCATCCGGCGCACCTACCGGCCGCCGAATTTCGAGACGCCAGTCCATTACTTCAATGAGGTCTTCACGCCGAATGATGCTTTTTTTGTTCGCTATCACCTCGCGAACATCCCGCGTATCGATAGCAAGTCATGGCGGTTGCGTGTCGAGGGCGATGCCGTCAAGAACGTCTCGGAGTTTAGTTTAGAAACGTTGCGGCGCGGCTTCGAGCGCGTGGAGATCGCGGCCGTGAACCAGTGTGCGGGAAACCGCCGGGGCTTATTCGAGCCGCGCGCGCCGGGTGTCCAATGGGGTTACGGCGCCATGGGTAACGCGCGTTGGAGCGGTGTGCGCCTCGGAGACGTGCTGCGCCGCGTCGGGTTCAGGAACGGCGCCCTGGAAGTCGTCTTCGATGGCGCGGATGCGCCGCTGATAGCCAAAACGCCGGACTTTATAAAAAGCCTGCCGCTCTGGAAGGCCTTGGACGAGGATACTATCATCGCCTTCGAAATGAATGGGGAACCGCTACCGCATTGGAACGGCTATCCGGCTCGCCTGGTGGTCCCCGGTTGGACGGCCACTTATTGGGTCAAGCATCTGGTGTCGATCAGGGTCGGTTTAAAACCCTACAATGGCTTCTGGATGAGCACGGCCTACCGCGTTCCCAAAGGCGCGTTCCTTGCGACGCGCGAGTTTAGCTCCCAAACCGGTGAAACCAATACGCCGGTCACCGAACTGGTCGTTAACTCGCTGCTTACGAACGTTAAGGACCAGGATGAATTCCTGTTGCACCGGCAGATCGAGGTGAAAGGAATCGCCTGGGACGGCGGTCACGGGATCCAGAAGGTCGAGGTATCGAAAGACGACGGCCGAAGCTGGACGCCAGCGGAGCTGGGCGGCGATCACGGCCGCTATTCCTGGCGGCCTTGGAGCTTCCGTTTTACGCCGCTAGAGAAAGGCAAGCACGTGCTGCTGGCGAAGGCCACCAACCGTAACGGCGATACGCAAGGAAGCAAGCTGATCTTGAATCCAGCCGGGTATCATCATAACCTGGTGCAGCGCGTCCGCTTTAACGTGGTGTAGCTAAAATGACACTCCGGTTAATCTGCTTATTCGCGTTTTCGGCGGTGGCGCTCGCCGAGGAGAATACTATTAAGCTGCAAGACGCCCCGGGAAAGGGTCTGGTCGAGACTCATTGCCGGAGCTGTCACAGCCTCGATTACATCGAGATGAACGCCGGCATCCTGGACGCCGCGGGCTGGGAAAAGAGCGTGCACAAAATGATCGCCGTGATGGCGGCGCCCATCCCCCCGGGCGAGGTAGCGGGAATCGTCACCTACCTGCATCAATCCTACGGCAAGGCGCGAGAGTAAAGCGCTATCGGGACAGGCATGCTCCGGGGATTGCGGTTTCCGGCGCGAGAGTCCCTGGGCCGTGATGACACGGTCACGCGAGCATCACGATCTCATCGCGCGGTTTCGGGGACTCGCGAGTCCGGAAGCCGAGCGCCAGCAACCGGTCCCGCCGCGCTTGCCGTTTTTGTTCCCGCTCTCGCTCCTCGCCGTGTAAGCGCAGTTGAAAATACGCGATGACCGCGAGGTGATAGAGAAACCAAAGAATAGGAATCCAGGGTTCCATGCCTCTATCGGCCGGCCACACCGGCCGTCCGCTCACATCGTAAACGATATAAGCATTTTACATCGCGTTTATCGACGATACCAAGGGCTTTCAGGATAACCCTTGACTTTGCGATCCCCTCACGGATACTAGGACCTATGAGCTCTTTCATTCTCACCAACCAACTTCTCATCGCCATGCCCGGTCTCGCGGATCCTAACTTCCATAAGACCGTGACTTACGTGTGCGCCCACAGCGATGAAGGCGCGATGGGCATCATTATTAATCGGCCAACCAACATAAATTTGGGCGAGGTGCTTACACAAATGGAGCTTGTGCCCACGAACCCGAAGATCAGTGATCTTCCGGTGTTTCAAGGAGGACCCGTTCACCGCGAGCGCGGTTTTATCATCTATCAACCGCTCAGTCACTGGGAATCCATGATCAAGGTCAGCGATGAGTGTGGGGTCGCGACCTCTCGGGATATTCTCGAGGCCATCTGCCACGGCAACGGGCCGCAGCAAGCGTTGGTTGCTCTCGGATATGCGGGTTGGGGCGCCGGGCAACTGGAGCGCGAGATGGCGGAAAACGCCTGGCTGAACGGCCCCGCCAATCAGGAGATCTTGTTTGAAATAGCGCCCGAACGGCGCTGGGAGTCGGCCGCCGCCTTGATCGGTGTCGATATCGATCGGCTAGCGCCGGATGCGGGCCACGCATGAATGCCGCCTCGAGCAGCGTGCTCGGCTTCGATTTCGGCACCAAGCGCATCGGTGTGGCGGTGGGCCAGACCATCACCCGCACGGCCAATCCGCTCGCCACGGTACGCGCCTCGGATGGCAGGCCGGATTGGTTCGCGATTAACGCCTTGATCGACGCCTGGACACCCGGTGCGATCGTGGTAGGTATGCCCGTCAACATGGACGGCAGCGAGCACACGCTCGCGCCGGCGGCGTTGCGGTTCGCGGGCCAGCTCGCGGGACGTTTTGGCCTGCCGGTTTATACGGTGGACGAGCGGCTGTCGTCTTACGAGGCCCGTTCCCGGGAGCCGGAGAGGAAGCGCGGTCCGGTGGATGCGATCGCGGCGCAAGTGATTCTGGAGACGTGGTTCGCGGATCCCGCGCAGCACTCGGAGAGCTGGAGGGGCTCACGTGTTGAAAACGGCGATCGCTCATTCTGAAATCCTGGATCTCATCACCCGGATGGCCGTGGACCTCGAAGCCCGGATGCGGCCCGGGGGCGCGTTGGTCGGGATCCATACGGGCGGGGTGTGGGTGGCCGAACATTTGAGCCGCCACTTGGGCCTGCCGGATCCGCTCGGGGAGCTCAACATCGCGTTTTATCGCGATGACTTCAGCCATATCGGGATGCATCCCAGCGTCCGGCCCTCGACCCTGCCCTTCGATGTGGACGGGCGGCATATCGTACTCGTCGATGACGTCCTGTTTACCGGGCGCACGGTTCGGGCGGCGCTAAATGAGATCTTCGATTACGGCCGTCCGGCGAGCGTGATGCTTGTTGTCTTGGTCGATCGAAGCGGGCGGGAGCTTCCGATTCGACCCGATGTCACTGGCACGACGATGGATCTGCCCACTGGGCAGCACGTCAAGCTCATTGGCCCGGACACGCTGTCGCTGGTAGTCCAACGAGCCGCATGAAGCCGCATCAGATCCAGATTGATGAGCAAGGCCGCCTTAAACACTTTATCAGCATCGAAGGACTCTCGCGTGATTTATTAATCGCGATCCTCGATGCCGCGCAGTCCTTTGCCGGTGTCGGAGAACGCGCGATCAAAAAACTGCCGCTGCTGCGCGGGAAGACCATTGCGAATCTGTTCTTTGAGCCGAGCACGCGCACGCGGACGACCTTTGAGCTGGCGGCTAAGCGGCTCTCGGCCGACGTCCTCAATATCAACGTTCAAAGCTCCGCCACGCGTAAGGGCGAGTCGCTTCTCGACACCTTACGCACGCTCGAGGCGATGCACTGCGATATGTTTGTCGTGCGCCACCCGATGAGCGGCGCGGCGCAACTCATCGCCTCGCATGTCGCCCCCCACGTCCGGGTGATTAATGCCGGTGATGGCTGCCACGAGCACCCTACCCAGGCGGTGCTCGATTGTTTTACCATTCGCCGGGTCAAGGGCGATCTCTCCAGTCTGGTCATCGCCATCGTAGGCGATGTCCTGCACTCGCGCGTGGCGCGATCGGACATCCACGCCTTGAATATTCTCGGGGTGGGGGAGCTTCGGGTCGTGGGACCGAAGACCTTGATCCCCCCCGGCGTCGAAGCGCTCGGCGTGCGAGTGTTTTACGATCTCGAGCCGGGACTCCGCGATGCGGATGTGGTGATCATGCTGCGGCTGCAAAACGAGCGCATGCAGGGGGCCTTGCTGCCGAGCGCCCATGAGTATTTTCAGACTTATGGCTTGACCGCCGCGAAGCTTGCCGCCGCGAGACCCGATGTAACCGTAATGCACCCGGGACCGATCAACCGCGGCGTCGAGATCGACACCGCGGTCGCCGATGGCCCGCATTCGGTCATTCTGCAGCAGGTAAGCCACGGGATCGCGGTGCGCATGGCGATCATGTCGATCGCCATGGGCAGTCAGGCGGCGGCGCGCCGGACACGCTGAGATGCGGTTGCGGATCACAGGCGGCCGCATCCTCGACCCGGCCCAGAATCTCGATGGAATCCATGATCTCTATGTCGCCGCGGGACGGATCGTCGCGATAGGCGATCCGCCCGAGGGGTTTACCGTCGAGCGCGAGATCGATGCGCGCGGTCGCATCGTGTGCCCCGGTTTGGTCGATCTGAGCGTAAGGCTTCGGGAGCCCGGTGAAGAACACAAGGCGACGATCGCCACGGAGACCCGCGCGGCGGCGATGGCGGGTATCACGACCCTCTGCTGTCCTCCCGACACCGATCCCGTCATCGATACGCCCGCGGTAGCCGAGCTGATTCACCAGCGCGCCGAACAGAGCGGCCGCGCACGCGTAGTTTGCCTCGGGGCGCTCACCCGCGGGCTCAAAGCGGAGCAATTGGCCGAGATGCGCGCGCTCAAGAGAATCGGCTGCGCCGGGGTGAGCAACGCCTTCTCACCCATCGCCAATACCGAGGTCCTGCGGCGTGCGATGGAATACGCCGCGACCTGTGATTTTACTCTCTTCCTGCACCCGGAGGACCCGTGGCTCTCACGAGGGGTAATGCACGAAGGGCCGATCAGCACGCGGCTCGGTTTACCGGGGGTTCCGGAAACCGCGGAGACGATCGCGCTCAGCCGCGATCTCCTGCTGCTCGAACAAACGGGCGCGCGCGCCCACTTCTGCCGCCTATCGGCGCGGCGCTCCGTTGAAATCATCAAAGCCGCTAAGGACCGCGGTCTGCGGATCAGCGCGGATGTGAGCGCCCACCACTTGCATCTGATCGATGTCGATGTGGGCGCCTACGACAGCAGATGTCACGTGCGTCCGCCGCTGCGATCCCCGCGCGATCGCGCTGGCCTCCGCGAGGGGATCAAGGACAGCGTGATCAGCGCAATCTGTTCGGATCACCAACCTCACGATCGGGATGCAAAAGATACCCCGTTCGAGGCAACCGAGCCCGGTATTTCGGCGCTCCAGTCCTTGTTGCCCTTGACGCTGGCCTTGGTGGAGGACAAGGTTTTGAACCTTTCCCGAGCGCTGGCCGCGATCACCTGCCATCCCGCGCGTATTCTCGGGATCGATGCGGGGACGCTGCGCGTCGGCGCGGGCGCCGATATTTGCATCTTTGACCCCGAGGCGCACTGGACATTGACCGAAGAGAACATCGCCAGCGCCGGTAAGAATACGCCCTTCAAGGGGTGGGATTTCAAGGGCAAGGTCATGCACACTCTCTTCGGTGGCAAGCTGGTGTACACGGAAGCGAGCCGATGAACGCTGCGCGGGGAACGCTATTTGTTGAAGATGCGGAAGTCGTCAGCCACGAGACGCACGCGGGTGATCAGCACGTATTGAGGCTTTTATCGCCGCAAACCGCCGCCCGCGCGCAACCGGGCAACTTCATTCACATCCAGTGTGATCCGGCGATCCTGATGCGGCGTCCCATGTCCATCATGCGGGTCGAGCGGCGCCAGGGACAGATCGATATCCTGTACAAGATCCACGGCCTTGGGACCGAGCTGCTGGCGAAGAAACACCCCGGCGATGTCCTGAATCTCGTGGGCCCGATCGGCGTCCCATTCAAGTTGAGCGGCTATCGCCCGCGGCCGCTGCTGATCGGAGGAGGCGTCGGGATCCCGCCCATGATTTTCTTGAGCGAGCACATGAAGGCTCAAGAGGCTCGCCTCAAGCCGCTCATCCTCATGGGGTCCGAGGTCCCCTTTCCGTTCCGGCCGCGTCCGTCGCAGTTCCTGCTTCCGGGAATACCGGCGGAGGTGATCGCGGCGATGCCGCTCATGGAAGATTGGGGGTTCCCGAGCCGTTTGGCGAGCCTGAAAGCACTGCCCGGTTGCTTCGAGGGCTATGTCACCGATCTCGCCCGCTATTGGCTCGAGGCTCTCGATGCCGGCCAACGCGCGGACGTCGAGGTCTTCGCCTGCGGACCGACCGCGATGCTGCGCTCCGTGATCGCGCTGGTCCGGGCGTATCAGCTTCCTTGTCAGGTATCGCTCGAGGAGTACATGGCCTGCGCCGTCGGCGGGTGCGCAGGCTGTAACGTTCGCATCAATACAGCGAACGGCCCGGCGATGAAGCGCGTCTGCGTCGATGGGCCGGTCTTCGACGCCGCCGCAGTGGATTTCTGATGGACGCACCAAAACGCCGTACGTCAGATATATTTCCCCAAGGCTGGCGGCGCTATGGATTCCGGCTCGCGTCCGCTGCGCGGACTTGGCCGGAATGACGGATCTCAGTTACGCGGCGTAGTTAGGTGACATTACACTCGCTTGATGCAACAGTGAAGCTCTTTCGACCTGGCCGCTACTGGACTTCGAGGTAATCCGCTTCCGCGTCGAACCACACTTTCACTTTCTCGGCCGGCTTTCGGTTTGTCGGTCTGGTAAGCCACGGTTAGCTGATGGCTAGTGCGCGGGCGTGGGTAATTTCGCGCTTGCCCACAGGGCGCACCTGCGATGCTTCCAGCGTCACGACAGCGGCGGTATTGCCCATGAGCGTCGTGAACTCCACCTCAAAGGCAAATCCGTCCCGGTAAACGTGAACCACCGTGCCCGCATCACCCGCTTCCAGGCCTTCGTCGGGCACCGTCGTTGTCAGCACCACCCGGTCATGTTCGTTAATCATGGCTCGCTCTCATTCTTCGCACGGATACGCCGTTACGAGTCGCGGCGCGTTCTTTCCCCGATCTACTATCCATATCGTCCTCACCAATGGCGTCTTGCCGCTCGGGGACTCGATACGGCCATCCAGAATATACTTCCAACCGCGCGGCGATTCCAAGCTCTTGGTGACCTCCGTTGTCTCAACGAGCTTGCGAAAAGCCGCGGATAGCGCTGTCCACTCTTCCGACTGAAGCCCAGCAACCGGAAGAACGCGGCCTTGCCGCCATTGTCAGGATGTGCGGGGTTGAGAAGGTAGGCGGTAATCTTCTCTCGCTCGACCACAGCCATGTGGGCGCTCGGCACTTTCATTCGTCCCCGCCCTCCGCGTCGCGGCCCATCCGGTACTTGATGCCGTAGTTGATGATGAAGTCCAGCTCCTCCTCCGTGAACCGGTAGTGCCGCGCCAGGACGCAGTCGATTTCACGCTTGTTGATATGGCAACAGCAAGCGTAAGGCGCAAGAGCCTTGGCGTATTGTCTCGCGTGAACTGTCCTGCCCGCCAGATTTCCCACTTATGGTCTGTATGGCCGTAGTGGGAGGCAGTTCGGGTCCAGCTTAGCGCTTCCATCGGCCTGGGTGCGGGTCGGGAGGATACTAGTGTAGTGTCTCTTAAATGTCTATACAAATGATCGAGAGTGCGCTATTCTCTGCTGATACGCGGAGGACGGAGTGTGCACATGGCTCGATCGGTCTTGAAGTTGGAATTGAGCGAACAGCAAC
>JBOIDF010000089.1:0-12434 GCA_050740455.1 Gammaproteobacteria bacterium
GTCTCGTTGCTGGCGCTGCCTATTCACATGCTGTGATAAATCGCCAATGATAGGCGTTTCGAGGCGTCGGAACCGAGGCGAAATTCTAAACCAATCGAACTTCGCATGCTTACATGAGCGACCGAGAGTTCCATATAGCTACACTTTGTTCATTGTGAGTGGCCTAGCTTGTGCGAAGTGCTGGTGCACAGCCGAGGAGAGCTTCCGGTCGGGATGAGGAGGTGAAGGCCGTCGTTGCCGAGGGTGTCACGACCGGGGCGATCACACCCGAGGAAAAGGAGATGATCTCCGGCGTCATGCGCTTAGCGGATTGGCGTGTGCAAGCGATGATGACACGGCTTCAATCCTTTGGTGACTGTGGCGCTGGCGGTCAGAGGTGATCTTGCTTGGACAGAAGTGCCGGGCTACGTGGTCGCCCAATTCCTAGGTGCGGTAACGGGTGTTGTCGCCGCGCATGGGATGTTTGACCTGCCCCTGATCGCAGTCCACCAAGGCACGCGGCGGACTCAATCTTGGCTGGAGCGAGTTTGTCGCAAGCTTTGGGCTCTTATCTTTGATTTTGATTGGCTCACGCCTTCGTCCGGAATCAGTCCCTTACGCAGTTGCCGCGTTCATCACGGCGGCTTACTGGTTTACCGCCTCCACCTCTTTTGCGAATCGCGCTGTAACCTTTGCGCGCATGTGGACCGACACCTTTTAGGGGTATCCGCCCGGTGGACGTCCCGGTATTCATGTTCGGCCAGCTTGTCCTACGGTCGCTGCAATTTTGTTGTTGCGCAGATTCGGGCAAGCGCGATGATAGAACTCCATACCGCGCAGATCTGGGTTGCGAGGCCTGATCGTCCGAAGAAAGATGAAATGGCGAACAAACAGTCGAAGCCAGGCGAGTGCAAATCAACGCCAACCTCCACTAATCGGTGTTTTGTCTGGCTCACAGAACGAACAACCAAAACACGAGTCTTCAACAGAATATTACCGTAATTGTCGTCGACACGGCACTTCAGCCTTAGAGACCTGTCTAATTTCTGGTGCGGGCGGGGCGACAAGACCGCCCACAGGTCGGTAGAGAGCATGAAGAAGCTCGCAGTTAGTTTGCTAGCGGCGCTCATCCTGGCGGGCGCGGCGGATGCCTGGGCCAGAGGTGGACACGGGGGAGGACACGGTCATGGCCGAGGGCATGGTCATGGTGGAGGGCATGGTCATGGTGGAGGGCATGGTCATGGTGGAGGGCATGGTTTCCACGGCGGTCATGGCTCTCATGGGCATCATGGGTTCCACGGAGGGCATCGATTCCACAGGCACCATGGAGGGCATGGATTCCACCATGGTTTCCGTGGGCATCATGGATTCCACGGCCATTTCGGTCTCGGCGCCGTATTTATCTCCGGCGGGCCTTATCGGAGATATTACCCATACTACGCGCCGCCGCCCATATATACCCAGCCCCAGTACTGGTATTACTGCACTGACCCCCAGGGCTACTATCCATATGTCGCGAACTGCCGGGCTGCTTGGCTGCTAGTCGTCCCGCAAGGCCCCCCTCCATAGCCAACAAGGGCATCGTATGTTGCGATTTAGGCTCTGGGCGCTTCTCGGTGGCGTGCTGCTCGCAGGCTGTGTGACTGTACCCAGCGGGCCTGGGGTGGTGGTCTTACCGGGGAAAGGCAAGACCTTCGAGCAGTTTCGCGAAGAGGATGCAGTCTGCCGGCATTATGCTCAGTATCGGGTGGGTGCGACCCCTGAACAGGCCGCTGCCCACAGCGTCGCGAGAAGTGCCGGGACAGGTGCACTGGTGGGCGCCGCCGCCGGTGCCCTGATTGGCGCCGGCTCACATGATCCAGCGCTTGGTGCCGCCATCGGTGCGGGGAGCGGGCTACTCGTTGGAGGTGTGGCAGGAAGCGCTGTCGGCGGGACGGCAGCGGATGCCGTGCAAGGGCGCTATGACATCAGTTACGTGCAGTGCATGTATGCCAAGGGTAACCAGGTACCCCCGCCGCCCGGCACTCCAGGTCACCCGTTGCCGCCACCACCTCACGCAGGTGCAAACCTGCCGCCCCCGCCGCCCTGAGCGAAGCGAGTGAAGAGGAAAGCGGCGATGAAGCAGCAAACCGCAAAGCGCCTCGCTCGGGATGCGGCTTCGGTAAAGAAGCTCCAGCGCCTCTCGGGGTGACCCTTAATCCAAACGTTTCGGCGCGCGAGCGCCGGATCTTGTTATTGCGGAAAAAACACAAAATCCGAGCCTGTAAACTGGGGACGTGATTACAAGCACACTTCGAGACGCTCGATCTCGCTAACCGCCCACCTGGGGGCGCTGAGCGACGCGAACAGCGTGGGCGCGCCTTCGGGGCTCCACGCCGACCACGCGGACCGACGCGCGTGTCTCCTTTGCCGCGGTGGCGATCCCGGCGATCAGTCCGCCGCCGCCGATCGGCACGACGAGGGTCTCAACATCAGGCAGGTCCTCCAGGATCTCTAGCCCGATCGTCCCCTGGCCCGCGATGGTCCCGGGATGATTAAACGGCGGAATTAGCGTCATGCTCCGCTCCGCCGCGATTTCTTCGGCCCGTGCCTTGATCGTCTCCGACGAGTCGCCGCCGAAGATGATCTCGGCGCCATACTCCTTGGTCTGTGCGATCTTCTCTGCGACCGACTGATTCAACATGACGATGGTTGCCGGCACGCCGAAGAGCTTTGCGGAGAGCGCGACGGCCTGAGCGTGGTTCCCAGATGAGTAGGCAGTGACACCGCGCGCGCGAACGTCCGGCGCAAGCGCGGCCAGATCATTGTACGCGCCGCGGATCTTGAACGCCCCACCCCGCTGGCGGTTCTCGCACTTGAAATAGAGGTTCGCAGGCCCGAACTTCGCGGGCAAGAGCGGGGTGTGGATCGCTACACCCTTGATCCGCTCGCGGGCCTGCCGAACGTCGGCGAGTGTGACCATGGCAGGATTATACGCAGTGTTAGTATGCAGCGTTGAGCCCTCGCTTCAGAAACGGATAGGAGGGATCGATGTAGCGATCTTCCCCACGCGCTCTAACTTGGACTCGCTCGCTTCCCTGACGGCGGCACCAGGAGATAACTCAATAGCCAACCGATAATGCCCGCGAGCAGGATCGATCCCACCCAGAGATGGGCCGACCAGCCGATCGCGCCCGTGAACATCAGTACCGTAAAGAACGCCCCGTAGAGAAGGATTGGCACCGTAAACCCAAAGAGCCGCAAGGCCCAGGGCTTGGACGCCGATGGTCTAAGCAGTTTAAGCCAGAGATCAGCCGCAAGCCCCGCGAGTGCTGCGGCCCCGAGCAGAGGGAAGTTATATTCTGGCGACTGGGTCAGGTTCAGGGCCGCATTCAGCGTAAAGACGAGCGTGAGACTGGGAAAACTGAGTTCCCAGCGGCACGCAGTCAGCAAGATCAGTCCCATTGCTAGCGCTGTTTGCACGAGAATGCTGGCGATGCCCAAGGCTTGGCGGAGAAAGTGCGAATGACGAGGGTGGCCGGTCGATCCGAAGATGATCCTCGTCGAATCGGGTGACCAGGAGGGACGGGCGTCGGTCGCATCCTCGGTGGCCGGATTGTTGGTCAAATTCGTTGCGATTCCCCCTTCGGGATCGACTGCGTAGATCTCCCAGTCGCCCCCCGATTCGAGGCAAATGCGATGCGCCTGCCATCGGGTGACCAGGAGGGAAACCTATCGTTGCCCTTGTCGTGCGTGCGCCTCCTAACATTCGTGCCGTTGGCATCCATGACATAGATCTCCCAGTCGCCGTCGCGCCGGGAGGCAAAGGCGATCTGCTGCCCATCGGGGGACCACACGGGATAGCTATTGTCGCCGACGGTCGTGAGTCGAGCCTTATCGTCCCCGTTCACGCCTACCACGTGAATCTCGGCCGCACCGTCACGCTCGGAGACGAAAACGATCTTTTCACCATCCGGTGACCACGCCGGTAGTGCCTGTCGCCCGTGGCCGTGGGTGATGCGGGCCTGCTTGCTGCCATCCGCGTTCATGACATAGATCGCATGGGTACCGTGCCGAAGGGATTCGAATACGACCTTGCTCCCCTCGGGGGACCAACACGGATGCCCCTCGTAGCTATTGTTGTCGGTGAGCCTCTCCTCGTGCGTGCCGTCCGCGTTCATCGCGTAGATCTCCGCATCGCTCGGACGAGCTCGATGCCGACCATAAGCCAGCCGCGGCAGCAAGCGCCTGATAGTCTAGGCGTGGTTCCTAACCTGTAGAAATAGGAATTTGATCTGGCAGCTTCTCGTCGGTGGGTGGGCGATGCCGGGGTATTGAAGTTGTCCGATTACGCCACTTGCGGCAACAACTTCTCCTTCGCTACCGGCCACGCATCGAGGAACGTCTGCATTGGGGTCTTGCCGAAGCAACCCACACCAGTTCTCGGATCGAGGCCCCTCCGTAAACCGGGAAAGTAGCCAAGGATCTGATATAAATGCTCGTTGGCGGAGAAACGGATTCACCAAGTGCTTGCGACCGACACCAGGAACCACGGAACGATCCTATTCTCATCGTAAGCGGGGTGCCCGTTACGCGGATTCCCACCACTACTCACCAAACACTGGAATGTCACTTCGTATCATCAGGGCAACATGCTAAGGACTCCTGGCATGCGCCAGAGCCGTAACCTAAGGAGTGAACCCCGAATCTCGTAGCGCATTTCATACTAGGTCCGTTCAAGTTTGTGCTTTTACTGTTTCTGTCCCCTTATAATCAGTGACTAATCCGACTAGAACGATGACAACGCCGATCGCCACATAAAAATTCCGTGCCGTCGAATCAGTCGAAAAGCCGAGCACAAAGGGCACGATAATAAGCAACGGTCCTACCATGCGCTCTACCCAACCATGGATCGGGAAGGGGATCAACTTGACAACCCCTAGAGGGAAATCCGTGACAAGAGTCATTACAAAATGAATGATAGCCAAGGCGTAGGCAAGTATAGCGGGTATTCCGGTCAACCCGAGAACCGTTGGGGCACCTAAGAATAGAATCACAGTGACATAATCAAGATAGCCATGTGTGCGTGCGTTGAGAATTTTCACGGCACTCTCCTACGATTGTCACTACGACAGCGTCTGCGTCCAGCTGGTAAATGACATTGGATAAATTAATTGACAAATTAAAAGATATCGATCGAAAGCTATTTGATAAATTTGGTCATTTATATTATGCGTCGTTAGCGTACCTAGGTATAAAAGTATTGGATATTACATCTACTTCTTTATACCTTCACGAACAAAAAAATCTTAATGCGGAGGCTAATGATCTTACTAGAGATTTGATGGAACAATTTGGCATTAATGCTGGGTTGATGATAAAAAATGTTCCTATGGCTGCGATTATTTTAGGAGGGGCATACATGCTGAATAAACTCGGTCCTAAAATTGGATTAAATAAACATCTCGGGTCTATTTTGGTATATTTAATTAGTGGGCTTACCGTACAAGTTGTGATAAATAATTTCGCTGTCTATTTCGGCGTTTACGGGCGAATCTAATGTATAACATGAGACATTTCGTTCGAACCGCTGTGATCCGCAATAACTAACCTCACGCCGGCACGAGCGCATAATCACGATGCAAGCCACCTAGCATCGGCTTGGCGATCACGCGAACGCATTCACCGATCTGGTGGACGTTTCGATTGTAAGGGGACTGGAATGTGTCGGGACCCGCAATAACGACACCGCCGTCGCTACGGTTGCCTACGACAGCGGCGTAACCGTCTTGGTCGAGCCCAACAAGTTTCAGGTAGTGGATGGGTTCTAGCCCCCGTCGCCTGCGTTCTGCTCGCGGTCGGCGTGGCGCTCTACTATCTTCGATCCTAGCAAGCGTTCGGAGAGTTGTCTCAGCCTCTCTCGGGTACGACAACTCTCTAGCGGGAGCAGATTCAGCCGGTAAACCCGAGAGTTGATCTCGCGAACAATCTTTTTGCAGCAGAATTTGAACTTGACGCCGGACGCGCAGGGTGTCTGTCGCGAATTCTAATTATCACACTGCTGCCGGCAGATGAAACATGCCGTGGTAATAGCTCAGCCATCGGTATGACCGAAGCGTTGCACAGGGAGACGCTTTTCCCAGTCCATAAGTGTTTGGCGTTTCTCCGCTGAGTCCAGTGTGACAACGGTGTTGGTTGTAATAGTCGCAATAGGTGAGGAGCTTCTGCTCGAGATCGGTTCCAGTCCAAAAGAATAGATGATCGAGATATTCGCGCCGTAGCGTACCGATCACGCGCTCCACGAACGGGTGCGACTGTGGCACAAAGGGAACAGTCTTGATCTCTTCTATCTCAAGAATACGCAGATTCGCCAACCACCGATGAAAGCGAAACAGCGATCGTTGTCGGTGCACACATACTTCGGCGAGGTTTGGTGGGCGATGGCGTGGTTGAACATCCGACAGACAGCAACCCCATCGATGTCTCCGCGCTCAACGCCGAAACCGATGAGCCGTCGAGTACAGACATCTATCACCACCATGACGCAATAGCTTTGCAAAATGATCGACTCACATCGAAACAAATCGATACTCCAGAGGCTGTCTTTAGCATGGCCGATGGCTGTCAACCAGGACACGCCCTCTCCGTCCGAGTTGGGATCATAGTGTTTTGCCAAGATGTGGCGGACCACATCTTTGTCCAGCTCAATTCCGAAGGTATGCGCGATCTGTTCGGCAATCTTCCGGCAACCGAAGCGCGGATTGCGCCGCTTCATATCAACAACCGCAGCAATGATCTCCCTTGAAGGACCTTTGGGACCAGGACGGCCGCGCTTTCCTGACGCATATAGCCATCGATACTTATACCGCACCAAGGCGCGGTGAAACCGTGTAAAGCTGGCAGGCTTAAGAATCACCGCGCACTTCGCTAGGCGCTTCAGTGGGATCCAGGCAGCACACAGACCAAAGACCAATCGATCCCACGGTGTTAGTCGTGGCGCACGACGTCTCCCGTTTGCCCAGTGGGACACCACCTTTGCCGAGGACGCTACCCTCACCGCCGCCCTGCTCGACCGACTCTATACACCATGCCCACATTGTACACATCCAAGGAGAGAGCTATCGACTAAAAGATAAACGCAAAGCCGGTGTTTTACATACACCAAAAACCCAATAACCCTACAATCTAGTGGATCAAAATTAGATCGTCGTTTTCTAAGAAAGTGGGTCAGTTGTCAATCGGCGTTGACAACGGCTTTATTCGCCCCGCTGCGTAGAGACAGCACGGCTCAACGGGTCAGCCCCGCAGTGCCTTGTACAGGAACGGCAGACTCTTCTCCATGCGGTAGTCGATACCCGAATGAGTGTCGTCGAACTCTTCGTAGGTATGGGGAATGCTGTTCTGGGCCAGCCGTTTGGAGAGGATACGAGCCCCGTAGTGAATGTGATACTGGTCGCGCCAACCACAGTCGATATAGATGCCTTTCAGCGACTGCAAGTTTTGGCGGTAGCGGGTCACGAGGTGAACGGGATCGTGCTTCAGCCATGCCCGCCAACGCACCTCAATCAACTCTCCGGTCTCAAGGTTGAAAGGCAAGTGGAAACCGTTGGGTGCTTTAAGGTCCGGATCGTAGGTCGCCGCCATGGCAAGGTTCATAAGGCAATGCACCTCGGTATCGCTCAGCTTCTCGTTCTTCCACACGTGGTCAAGGAAGCGCTTCACGCGTCCATCATCGATCCCCTCCGTGGCGTCCTGCTCCTCCTTGAAGACCTTGATAGGGCCGGCCTTGCGCTTACGCGGGCGATATTTGGCGAGTTCATTGAGCGTGTTGGGCCAGTCGCAGCGGTAGACGAAATCGAAATAGGCGTCGCCGGAGTGGTTGGCAATGGCACCCCAGTACTTGGCGTATTTCATAGCGTGGATCATCGCTCCGTAACCCCCGGAGGACTTACCGAAGCAACCGCGATGGTCGCGTGAAGCGAGGGTGCGGAACTCGCGGTCAACGCAGGGGATTAACTCACGGGCGAGATAGTCCGCATAGGGTCCGATGGCCGAGGAGTTGACGTACTGGTTACCGCCGAGCGCGGTGAAGCAGTCGGGAAACACCACGATGACCGGTCCCATCTTCTTCTCATGAATGAGCCGGGCGACGCGGTCCGGGACGTTGTCCTCGAAGGGACGCCAGTTGACATGGCTCAGGCCTGAGCCGGTATAGCCGACCAGGTCGAAGAGTACCGGGAAGCGCTTGCCTCGCCCGCGCGTTGAACCCCGATCATACTGAGGCGGCAACCAAACGGCGAGCGTACGCTCGTGCGGGTCGCCGAGCGGATTGTCCGCAAGGAGACTAGAGCGGTGGTGCAGGGTGATCAGCTTGCCCGCCGGCCAACGGGTTCGTTTTAGAACCATCTTGTGTGTTTCAACCTCCTGACTGGCTGGTTCGAGCCCATAACATCAGCCCCTCGCACACGAGGGTGAAATACGATTTCGTTTGCTTGCTCAAGTTATGCAAAGGCCCCTCGAAGTGCGCACCGGCTAGACCCACTTATGTAGTACTTCGCCTCCGGGGAAAGAGTAGCCGGAACTGAAGTGATATGCCCCGATGATTGCTTTCGGAGCCAGGGTCATATGTTCCTCAATGTCGGAGGGGAAGAACTTTAATGTCCCCTGGCCCGCCCAGATATCCTCGCTGAAACGTATGTTGTCTGCGCCGAGTCTAACGAGTTCGAGTACGGACGGAGGGGCGCCACGCACAATGCTCGGGAAATGCCGGATATGGAAAAGAGGCAATCCCATGGGCTTTGGCAAATCCGCTCGAGTTATCTTGCGTTGGAGTTCCAGCGTGCCTTCAATCAAGCGTTCCCCATGGGCACAGACATAGCCTTTGAGTCTCGACCCAGCGTCCAGGGGATGCATGGCTGGATTTAGCGGATGATACTCGGTCAGGCAGGTCTGGCCGAGCTTCTTCGCGAAGCCCATGAACCAACCCCGTGCCATCGTGAAATCGTTACTCACCCAGATCTGCAGGCAGATCTGACCGGGCGTACCTTGGAACGAACACCCCACCCAGATCGCGCACTCTCGGTATTGCGTGCGCTCCGGGTTGGTGAACGCCATCTCCGGCTGGTTGTCCCAGAGTGCCCACCACTTACTGAACGCCACGTACGCCATATCGGGTTCTGGGCCCGCGAGCGGTTCGGGCAGGTAGGCCGCAATGGCGGCAGGATCAGCGCGATAGGCAATGTTGAGATATTCTGTGGCATAGTGCCACGGCATCTCGCCGACTAGCGCCGATGTGCCACCGGGGGTTAGGGGATAACAGAACCCCTTGAGGTCTTTGATCGTGGTCATGATCTCATCCTCCAGATTGACAAGCTACAGCGGGTGCTAGCGACGCAATGTGATCCGGGGCAGGCGATGCTTGGTTCGCCCGCTGTGTTCGGCTTGCCCAGTGTCTAGCGCACCGGTAGCTGTCATGGTTACGCCTTGGCCTCAACTAACAGGTAGGCCCAAGGCGTAACCACCGCTCATCATAGTCTGTCTCCTCGCCGAGGGTCTTCTCGGGGTAGGAGTTCTACCCGGCGTGCTACGCCACCGCTCATTTCGCGGGGCGTGTGCTGTGTCCTACGTTTCGTACGTCATCCGACGCATGCGAGCCTGGACGCCGGACCGCCTCACGGGGGTCCTACGACATGAAGCCAATAGACGCTCGCTCCTCTTGCCGGAACAATCAACGGGCAGGAAGCGTCGCACGCGCTCCAACGACCGTTTTTCGCCGTCGACGATCCCGTCTTCTACCCCAAGCAAACTGATTTTTTTAACCACCACGATTCACCGATCGGTTAATAGGCGCAGTCATCGCTTATCGAGTGAACTTTCGCGATTGACACCGGCCATGCGGGACTTTCAGCAGGCTGCCTTCCGCGCGCTGGAAAGCCGGCATGGCGCTCACCGCTACCCTACCTGGGGTCGCGCGCGCTCGATGATCGCCTCGAAATCGGTCCCTAGCGGTAAGGTTCCGAAGGAGTTCCGGTGATCGTCACCGAGGCGCGCGGTGCAGAAGGCCTCCGCGACCACGGAGGGGGCATGTTGGAGCAGTAACGCGCCTTGTAGCGCGAGTGCGAGTCCCTCGACCAGGCGCCGAGCGCGCGTCTCCGCTTGACGCGTATCCCGGATCTCGGTTTCTAGCCGGGTTACAAAACGATCGAATTGATGATCGCCTCCCATCGCGGCACGAATTTCCCGGAAGAATAACGAGATTGAATCCGGATCCTTGTACATCGCGCGTAGCACATCGAGACACTGAACATTCCCGGCACCTTCCCAGAGCGAGTTCAGCGGCACGTCGCGATAGAGGCGCGGCAACGGGGACTCTTCGACATAAGCCAACGCTACCGTCGGCTTTCCTTTCCAGCCCCTGACCCGGAGACTTTGACGGATTCCTGCCCGCCTTGCGCAGTCGCTCCACGAGCCCCTCACCGAGCCCGGTGGCCGGCGTCAGGACGCCTCCGCGCTCATACCCGCCAGGCAGGGCCCAACGCAGCTCTTGGGCATGCTGAGCGAAGTATTTGAGCGCCTGTTTGCCGGTAAAGCCACTAGCCCCATACAACACTAGGTCATAATCACGCTCGGTCATTGGACGCATCGTTCCTTCCTAGTTAGTCGGCGGGGAAGTAGCCCATAGGCGAGCAACGGCGCAGTTGCACGACGCTACTCCCCTTGGGAACCCCAATCCTCAAGTGCCCGCGGGCCTCATCGGTCGGTCCAACGAAATTACAAAGCCGAGAATATTTGCGGAGCACACTCATCTGCGCCGATTATCCCCTGTAAAGCTGACACACTCCTTTGCATTGAAACGCCTTTTGTATTACCGGGCCATGGCCAGCCTGATCTGGAAGCTGTTGTGGGATAGGATTTAATAGCTCAGTGAGGTTGGTCCCCGCCTACTTCAGTTTCCCTCGTCTCAGGCGCTACAAATCGCTGGGCGCGAAGCGTCTGTGCCTATTGGCTCGGGTACCTCCTTTCCTGCCTGGAGTACCGAAGGCACCGGGGCATCGGGTCCAATCCGATGCTCCATTTTCTTTCTGCAACATCCCGACGCTATAACCGCGCAAGAACAAACCGGCACCTACCGCATCGACAGCGACCGAAACCGCACCTACGGTTGACATGTCACGTCCAGTGCCAAGGCAGTCTTTCACCAAGACGTTCACCGACGGAAAATACGGAGGACGAGCGAAAGCATCGCCGTACCCCTTGCCTGGTTTCCGAAACTTAGGCAAGTCCTCGAAGAGGTTCGGAAGGAAATTCGATAAGACGGGGAAAGCGCTTATGTGGCCGAAACTGGAAATACAGGCGGAAGCTCGTGACCTCATGTGGATAGAATGAAGTGGATTAGGTTTGTGGATACTTTGCTCAAAAGAATACTGGTTTTCTTCCTTATTCTTTTCCTACGTGTTCCGCACGCCTTCGCTGAACCAGTATTTGGGAAGGTCGTTTCGGTCGCCGACGGAGATACCATCACGGTGCTGGTTGGCCGAAAGCAAATCAAGGTACGACTTGCCGAGATCGATGCCCCTGAGAAACGGCAACCATACATGCTGTAGGCTCAAGACGACCGGGGGACTTGACCGCGTCTACACGGCGCACTCCAGAAATTACCCGACGCTAGTCGTCGTAGGAGTCGTCATCATCGTCGTCTTCATAGTGATGGCGGTGCCTGTGATGCCGTCGTTCATAATAATGGTGATCGTAATCGTCATGGTACCCGTCGTACCCATATCCGTCGTGCCGTTGCCCTACCGCAGCACCCAGCCCACCCCCTAGTGCGCCACCCCATGGTCCGGCCAATGCTGACCCAACCCCACCGCCGAGCGCGCCGCCGAGTACCCCGCGATTCAACGTGGCGTGGCACCCGGTAAGAGACAAAAACAGCATGAACAACGATACGCGTAAGATTTTCATGGCCTTGTCCTATCATGTTTCATTTTCCTTCGTGCTTTCCGACGAAGGAATGCATACGTGATTGTTCAGCAACAAATTCAGCTTACCTATGGAAACCTGAATCGCTGCTGAATTGGCTTAGGGGCGGTTCGTCCCACAGCGGGCGACGCACAAAGTCCTTCACAAGATCGCGATGTTTCCCTCGCGGTTCTTGCTCACCAGTCCCCCAGGAAGCTATCGATCCAGGATCGATTCCGAGCTTCTCGGCAAGCTCTCGATACGTAAGACCTTGATGAATTCTGTGTAGCCGCAGTCGATCGCTGAGCGTTCGAGCTTGCTCGTATGGGCAGTAACCAAGAAATTCCATGATGGCCACTATTTAACCGCTGGCGTGGTCTTTCCGGTCTCCCAATCGGGATAGGGGGAAGCCTCACGGCTCCACCCCTCCCACACCACCAGGCATACGGGTCCGTACCATGGCGGTTCGGTATGGTTGAATGCCAGCACGAGGGTCTAAGCGCGGGAGACCAAGTGCA
>JBOIDF010000090.1:0-12186 GCA_050740455.1 Gammaproteobacteria bacterium
ATCTATTCCCCGCGGTCTTGCCGCGGGGACCTTAGCGATGGGGTTTCCAAAGGGGAGAGGCGCAGCTCTCCCCTTTGGTCGCCCCACGGGGTTGCATACCCCGTGGTGGCGAAATCTAAATTGACTCCCCGATCTCAATCCAAGCGGGCGGAGCCGGTTGCGCTCGATCTCTCCCGCAGCGCGTCCTGGTTGGTGATTCCCTCCGAGATAGCGAGCCTGATGAGGTCGGCAAGACTGGAGGCGCCAAGCTTTTGCTTGATGCGCAGCGAATAGTTCGAAACCGACTTGGGCGCTAAGGACAAGGATTCCGCGATATGCGCGCATGCCTTGCCCTCGGCGAGCAGACGGAAGATCTCGAACTCCCGCGCTGTCAGTGCGGTAAGCGCGCTCTTCTGCGCGTCGAGGCTGCAGAGCGCGATGGCCTGCGCGATGTCCTGACTCAAATAGCACTCCCCTTGACCGGCGCGCCGGACGGCTTCGACCAGATCGCGCGGCGCGCTGGTCTTGGTCACGAAGGCGCTAGCACCTGCCTTGAGGGCCCGGGTCGCGATCATGGGATCGTCGTGCATCGTGAAAACGACCACCGCGGACTCGGCAAAGCGGGCGCGGATGCGCCGAATGGCCTCGAGTCCCCCCATGCCCGGCATCGCCAGGTCAACGACCACGACGCGCGGGCAGTGCTTGAGACAGGAGGCGTAGGCATCTTCTCCCGAGGCTGCCTCGCCCGCGATTTCGAACCCCGCTTGCTGCAACAGCAAGCGGCAGCCCTGCCGCACGATGGCATGGTCATCGACCAACAGGATCGTGATCGTGGGTCTCATTTCATTGCGCGGCTAGTCCAGGGCGGTGGTCCCGGTTTGCGCGGGAGGAGCGCACCGAGAACTGATGATAATCCACCGATGAATGGATGAGAAAATCCCCTTTCCACGGGCTCCGGCCGCATAGTAGCATAACTTGGTGTCGCGGGGGGTAGACCCTTCGACGCTCTCGTGACCCTCAGGTTCAGGGACGAACCGCTTTTTCCCACGCCCTTCTCGACGCTACGACGCGCCTACCACCGTGCGCCCCACGGCCTTGCGGGCGGCCCTAGAAGTTTCATTGCCCGACCAGACGCGGTGTGCCCGCCTACCGTCCCGCATTTCTCACAACCGTCGACCCCGCGAAGTCATCCCAGACCCGCGGGAGATCTGCCCCGATCGCATGTGTAGTAATCACACGCGAATTGCGGGTGAGGGACTCTATCGAAAGCGGGGCTGCGCACTTAGATTGTGCGTTTCCACGGTTGCTCGGCATCATTCATTTTGTTAATGCGACGTCAATACGCAACGGTTTTCGGCCGAGCGGCGTCCCGAAAAAATACTAAGAGGACCAAGTCACAATGTCTCGAACAAACGCAGCCAAAAATCTTACCACTATCGTGGCCGCCGCGGCTCTATTCGTGACGGCGTCAACCGCGTCTTCGAATGACGAGCTCATCCAGTTGTCTCAGAACGACGAGAACTGGGTGATGCAATGTAAGGATTATGCGTGCACGCACTACAGCAAAATGACGGATATAGACGCGGACAGTGTCGAGCGGCTCCGGCCCGCATGGAGCTTTTCGACTGGCGTGTTGCACGGTCACGAGGGTAGCCCGCTGGTGGTGGACGGCATCATGTATATCCACACGCCATTCCCCAATAATACCTTTGCTTTCGATCTCGAGAGACCCGGCGAGATCCTATGGGAGCACAAGCCCAAGCAGGACCCGGCGGCGCGCGCGGTGGCCTGCTGCGACGTCGTCAACCGCGGTCTGGCCTACGCCGAGGGCAAGATCTTCAAGACCCTATTGGACGGCCACATCGTCGCGCTGGACGCCAAGACCGGAAAAGAGATCTGGAAGATGGAGAACTCCGATATCAAGGTCGGCTCGACGCTTACCATCGCACCCTTCGTCGTGAAGGACAAGGTTCTGGTTGGATCGTCAGGCGCTGAGCTCGGGGTGCGCGGATATGTCACCGCCTACGACCTCGACACCGGCGAGATGAAGTGGCGCTGGTACGCCACTGGCCCCGATAAGGACATTGGCCTGGCAGCGGATTTTAATAGTAAAAACCCGCATTACGGACAAAAAGGATTGGGTCTCAAGACTTGGGAAGGAGACACTTGGAAGATCGGCGGCGGCACCAATTGGGGCTGGTATGCCTACGACCCCCTTTGCGTTCCCAACGGTCCAGGCTGAACGGTCGGTGTTCTCTCATCTTTTCATCGTCGATATCACGCGCAGCATGAACACCGTGGACTACGAATCAAACGGAGGCCACGTCAGCCGCTTAGAGTTCGTGAAAAGCGCGCTACGCGAGGTGTTGCGGCGACTTCCCTGCGGATCGCGCATCGGCCTCGGCCTTTTTACCGAGCGCGAGTCCGCCATTCTATTCCAGCCAGTCGAGGTGTGCCGCAACTATAGCGCAATCGACGGGGCTATTGCGCGCATCGACTGGCGCATGGCCTGGGCCGCCGATAGCAACATCGCCCAAGGGCTCTACAACACCATCAAGCTCGTCAAGGGCTTCGATAGCCATTTGGTATACATGAGCGACGGTCAGGAAGCGCCGCCGATCAGTTCGCGCTATCAACCCGATTTCAAAGAGCTCACGGGGGAGGTCGAGGGCGCTAAGATCCTGGCGAAAATGCAGCCTGCCGCAAAGCCGCGGTTCGAAGAGAGGCCGGGCGTGGTCAAGGGCTTGATCGTGGGGGTGGGGGGATATATCCCAACGCCTATCCCTAAATTCAATGAAGCGGGCGAGCAGATAGGCTTCTACAGCGCCGATGACGTGCCCCATGCCTCCCGATTTGGTTTTCCGATCGAGGACCCCGGCGATATTAGAGGCTACGACCCCCGCAACGCCCCGTTTGGCAGCGAAGCCGCGGTCGGGAACGAGCATCTCTCGTCGGTGCGCGAAAGCTATCTCAAGGGGCTCGGTGACCAGACAGGCCTTGTCTATCACCACCTGCAGAGCGCGAGCGCTCTAAGGGCCGCGCTCCAGGCCAACACGTTCGCTGAACGCATCCCGGTCGCGGCTGATGTCCGTTGGATCCCAGCGCTCGTCGCGCTGCTTGTCCTGGTATTCCTGTATGGCATGGTACCGCGTATGGCGCGATGGCTCTGAGAAGGACACCTACCGACAAGAGGTTACACAACGCGCTCGATGAGGACGGCTGGCGCGTCGCCAAGCGAAATTCGGCAACTCTTCGGGAAGGTCGGGTGGGAAAACGACCAGACCGACCTCGATTTCAGCTATATCTTCGCGGACAACGATCTCACAGGCAACGGCTTCGCCCGTCGCGGTCGAGGTCTTCGATGTCTATCCATTTAGCCTTTTGGGGATCATCTTGTCGGTGGAGGCGATCCTCATCACGGGCTTTTTGTTGATCAGCCAAAAAAGGCAGAACGTGCACGCCGAAAAGTGCGCCGAGCTCGAATACGAAGTCAACGTCAGATCCGATCGAAAGATCCGCGATCTTCAGGCAGCTTGGACGCCATCGCAAACCGGATCGAGGGGCTGGAAAAGCGCGAAAAGTAATTGCGTGCGCGGAGGAGGTGAATTCAGGCTTGCTAAACCGCTGCTTTCCACTCAAGATGTCGGAGCGATGGTCATGACAACCGGCGCCAATCTTAAGCTCCGCTTGCGGCGGCGGATTTTCATCATCACCCTGGGGCTGCTCATCGCTCAAGTTGGGATGTTAGCGCATGCGCTCGAACATACCCTCGAGCCGGCGCAACCACGGCCCCATGCAGCTTGTCTATTATGCCATGCCGCCGATCATCTCGGGCAGGGTCTATCGTCCGCCTACTCGCTGGCAACATTGGCTCAAAGTCTTACCCTAGTGGCCGAGGAACCTCGAATCACGGCCGACGTTGAGACTGTCTTTCCCTTCCTGGCGCGCGGACCGCCCGGCGCCCTCCAAGCCTAGTTTTCTAAGTCTGTTCTCGATCGACGCGCTTTGTGCCAGGGCTCGGGCCGTGGCATGCGCGTTCGGCATAAACTTCTTGGAGAAAAATCATGCGACAGAGATATATTATTCTCGGCTTGGCGCTCGTCTCGTGTGCTGCCTCTGCGGCGGGCGCGGAAGAGGAACCACAGAGATTGGAAGAAGAGCCGGTGATCCTTGAGCCTATCACGGTCACCGCTACCCCCTTGGAGGCCGAAGCGGGGCACATCGCCCAGCCGGTCGAGGTGCTCACGGGCGAGGAGCTGGCGCGCAAGCAGGGCCTTACCATCGGCGAGACGCTGGCGCGCGAGCCCGGGATCAGCGCCAGCGACTTCGGCCAGGGCGCCAGCCGGCCGATCATCCGAGGGCTCGGCGGATCCCGTGTGCGCATTCTCGAAGGCGGGATCGGGTCCATGGATGTCTCGAACCTGAGCCCGGACCATGCGGTCGCCATCGATCCCCTGCACGCGCGCCAGATCGAGATCTTGAAAGGGCCTTCTACCCTGCTCTACGGCAGCGGGGCCATCGGCGGCATCGTCAACATCGTGACCGATCGCATCCCGACTGAGGTGCCGGATGCGCCCCACGCCGAGGCCGAGTTCCGCTACGATGCCGCCACTAACGAGCGTGCCGGTGGCGGAAAACTGGACGCGGGCATCGGCGGCAACCTGGCCCTGCACTTCGACGGCCTCAAACGCCGCACCTCCGACTATGACATCCCCGGGTTCGGCTCCATCGAGCCCCAGCCGGGCGAGAAACCCGGGGAGTTGTTCAACAGCGATGTCGATACCGAGAACGAGGCCGGCGGCGCGTCTTATATCGGCGATCGCGGCCACCTCGGTTTCGCCGTCAGCCACTTCGCCAGCAACTATGGGGTGCCGGGCAGCGGCGACGAGGCCGGGGTGCGCATCGATCTCGATCAGCTCCGTTACGACATCGAAGGCGAGGTCGAGGCCCCGGCCCCCGGTTTCAGCCGCGTGAAGATGAAGCTCGGTCACAACGACTACGAGCATCAGGAGATAGAGCCGAGCGGCGAGGTCGGTACCGATTTTCAGAACGACGAGTACGAGGGGCGTGTCCAGCTCCTGCACCGACCGCTTTGGGGATTCAACGGGGTGCTCGGGGTCCAGGTCCGCCATCAGGACTTCGAGGCCACCGGCGAAGAGGCGTTGACGCCCCCGGTCGGTGGCCGTTCGGTCGGGGTGTTCTGGTTCGAGGAGCGCGACTGGGATCTCTGGCATTTCGAGGCCGGCGCCCGTTACGAGAACGCCCGCTACGATGCCGACGAAGGCAGCCCGGATGTCGAGCACGATATCTACAGCGTTTCGGCCGGTGCGGTGCGGAACTTCGGAGACGATTACTCGGCCGGGATCTCCCTGACGCGCGCGCAGCGCGCCCCGAGCCTGGAAGAGCTTTACAACGACGGCCCGCATCTCGCGACCGCCACCTTCGAGCGCGGCGACACGGCGCTCGATCCCGAGACCGCCAATAACCTCGACCTCACGCTACGCAAATCCGAGGGCCGCTGGACCTGGCGGGTTTCGGCCTTCACGAATCTCATCGAGGACTTCATCTTCGGCGATTCCGTGGACGCGAACGGCGACGGCGTGGCCGACCGGGTGGACGAGGAAGGCAACCCGGTCCCCGATGGCGATCTCTTGAGCCTCGCCTTCGTGCAGGCCGACGCGATCTTCTACGGCGCGGAAGCCGAGACCGTTTTCGAGATATTCGAGGGCACGAGCTACGGCGAGCTCGACGCCCGGCTTTTTGCGGACTATGTGCGCGGCAAGCTGACCGACGGCGACGACCTCCCGCGGATCACACCGCCGCGTTTCGGCGGCGGGCTCGATTACCGGTTAGGGCCCTGGAGCGGTGATTTCGAGGTCATGCGCGTCGCCAAGCAAACCGACAACGCATCGCTCGAAACCGAGACCGACGGCTATACCCAGGTCGATCTCGGCGTCGGCTACACCTTTGGCACCAAGCCGGCCGATCTCACGTTGACGCTGCGGGGTACCAACCTCCTAGACGAAGAGGAAAGGCGCCATACCTCATTTTTGAAAGACATCGCCCCCCTCCCCGGGCGCAGCGTCCTGCTCACCGCGCGGGTGAGCTTCTGAGCCGAAATTCCGCACGGTCGTCGACGCCACGCTCCACTGAATCCGGTCTACATGCCTCCCCCGGCGACCGACGACCCCCGCGTAGCGTCCATCCGCTGCCCGACAAGCCGCGGCACGAGCCGCCCCCGGTCCATAGCGTACTGAGACTATCTGCTACGGGAAGTGTTCCCACACTGGTGGGATATGTACCCGGATTGCATGTGGAGTTATCACATGCGAATCGCTGGTGAGGGCCTCTATCGAAAAGGGGCTTTCGCTTGTAGATTGTGCGGCACAGGGCCAGCCGCTAAAGGTCGCGAACAACAATGGCCTTCTGACCATCGACCACCGGAGCGGCAACGGCACTATCGATCATGAAATTCGCTACACTCACTCATCCCATTAGCCTACTGCGTTCTTCCATAGGTGACATGATGAGTTCAAGCGCCGTTTCGCGGAACCCACATGCGTCGATGCGTGCCGCCTATCTGGCGTCGTTCCTGATCCCTGTCTTGGGTTCCTCTCCCGGTATGGCGGAGGAGGGCGACGGCCAAGGCGAGAGAACGCGCAGTCCGGCCGGCGCGATCGAGCTGCCGGTGATCGACGTGATCGCGACCACGCCCTTGCCGGCGCTCGGCACGCCGATCGAGAAGGTCCCGGCCAACGTGCAGTCGCTGACCGCCGAAGACGTGGAGGAGCAGAACCCACTCGACCTTTCCCAGATGCTGTTCGAGAACATCGGCAGCGTGAACATCAACGCCGCACAGAACAACCCCTTCCAGAACGATCTGGAATACCGCGGGTTCCTGGCCTCGCCGCTGGTCGGCAGCGCCATCGGCCTGTCTTTGTATATGGATGGCGTGCGCATCAACGAAGGCTTCGGCGACACGGTCAACTGGGACCTGATCCCGCAATCGGCCATCTCCAGCGTGGATCTCATCCCGGGCTCGAACCCGCTCTACGGATTGAATACCCTGGGCGGGGCGATCGCGTTACGCACGAAGAGCGGTTTCGCCTACCAGGGTACGGAGGTCGAAGCGAGCGGCGGCTCGTTCGGGCGTTGGGCGGTCGAGGCCGAGCACGGCGGCTACCAGGGTGGCTTCGACTGGTATCTCACCTTCAATGCGCTCGATGAGGACGGCTGGCGCGACGAATCCCCGAGCGAGATCCGGCAACTCTTCGGAAAGATCGGGTGGGAGAATGACCAGACCGATGTCGATCTCAGCTATATCTTCGCGGAAAACGCATTGACGGGTAACGGCTTCGCTCCCGAAAGCCTGCTCGCCCGCGACCGCAGCGCGGTCCACACCTTTCCCGACGACACCGACAACCATCTGAATTTCCTGAATTTAAGGGCCAGTCACGCGTTCACGGATGCCTTGCTCCTGGCGGGCAATGCGTATTACAGAGGCTACCAACGCGATACCTTGAATGGCGATGCCGAGGTCCAGTGTGTGGATGAGGACGATAGCGCGATAGCGCTGGCGCTCGGCTTATGCGAAGGATCGGCCGCGCCCTTCGGCGGCGTCGGTGATCTGGATCTGGAAGTCGAAGGCGAGGACCGTACGACCGGAACGGACACCGATGGCTATGGCGGCACCTTGCAGTTGAGTCACCAAGGGAAGCTCTTCGGGCGCGCGAACAGCATGACCTTCGGTTTCGCCTATGACGGGAACGAGACGGACTTCACTCAGAGCGAGGCCGAGTCGGAGATCTTTCAGAAGGGCCTGGCCCGCGGCACGCGGCGCGTCGGTGAGCTGGAGACCGAGGTGGATGTCGCCACCCGGCAGGACAACTGGGGTATTTTCGTAACCGACACCTTCGATATCACAGAGTCCCTCGCGGCTACCTTCTCGGGGCGCTATCAGATCACCGAGGTCGAGATCCGCGATCAGACCGGCGATCCGGAAAACGCCGATCTCAACGGCGATCACCGCTTCGATCGTTTCAACCCTGCCGGGGGGCTCACCTATTCGGTGTTCGAGGACCTAAACCTCTTCGGCGGCTATAGCGAGAGCTTCCGCACCCCGACGCCCGCGGAGCTGACCTGCGCGGACCCTAATGACCCATGTAACCTGCCGAACGCCTTCGTGGCCGATCCGCCGCTCGATCCCGTGATCGGCAGGACCTGGGAGGCCGGCGCGCGCGGGCGCCTGCCGCTCGGCGAGGACCTGCGCTGGCGCGCCGCGTTCTATCGCACGACGCTCGAAGACGACCTCATCTTCGCCGTGACCGAAACGGGCGGCGCGGGGTTCTTCACCAATATCGACGAGACGCGCCGCCAGGGCGCGGAGCTCGGGCTGGACGGGCAGTGGAAATCCGTGCGTTGGTTCGTCAATTACGGCTTCGTAGATGCGACTTATGAATCGAATGAAACTCTGGCGAGCGTGGTCGAGCCCGACGGCATCCAGGTGCAGGCAGGCGACCGCATCCCCGGGATCCCCGAACACAATCTCAAGGCCGGCGCCGACTGGGCCATCCTCCCGAAGTGGTCGGTCGGCGGCACGCTCCTCTACGCCTCCGACCAGTTCCTACGCGGCGATGACAGTAACGAGCTGGACACGGTGGATGATTACGCGACAGTGAACCTGCGCACACGCTTTCATCCCTGGGAGCACGTCGAGGTTTGGGCGCGCATCGACAACCTCTTCGACAGCGACTACGAGACCGGCGGGACCCGCAACTTCAACGCCTTCGCCGATCCGATCGCCGAGGAGCGCTTCCTGGCGCCCGGCGCGCCGCGCGCCGGCTGGGTCGGCGTGAAGCTCCGGTTCTAGCTGGGCGATACGGCGCTCAGGATCCTGGACGGTTGGGGGTGGTCCTTTCCCAAGCCTAGGAGAGCCTGAATGCTGCTGAAGATTCAGGGCGGTAGCTTATGCCGATCGTTTTCGATAGGTTATAGCGCCATGAGACGCTCGCAGCTTTCTTGAATGGTATCACTGAAGGTACGCCTGGTATTGATGGTGACGGCGATCGTGATGGCTGCGATGGTCGCCGGGGCAGCGCTCATCGTGAGTCATGCCCGGGATGCGATGCAGGCCGAGATCAGGGCGACGCTCCAATCGGTGCACGCGCTGGTAAGCCATACGCTGCCCGACCCGCAGGTGCTGAGTTTTGCTGCGCGCCAAACCGTATCAGCCAAAGCATTAGACGGGCTCCGCCACGTCCGGGTCGTGCCGGCAGGTAGTACGCCGCACTCTGGAAGGCAAGTCCTCGACAAGGTGGCCGGCGTTCCGGGATGGTTTGTACGCTTGCTGGCACCGGAGATCGGCGGTTTAGAGCCGATCGTAGTCGCAGCCGGCACAAGCGGGACAGCGTTCCTGGTGCAGGCCGATCCCACCGACGAGATCCGGGAGGTGTGGCGAGATGTTCATGTCTTGCTCCTGCTCGGATCAATACTGTTATTCTCGGTCGTCGGCTTGGTTTACGCCGGCCTCGCGCACGGTTTACGGCCGCTCGCGGATCTCCATGCGGCGTTTGAACGCTTGGAAGCAGGGAATTTCGAGACCCGAATACAGGAACGAGCGGTGGTGGAGCTCAAGCGCATCCACCAGAAGTTCAACCGGATGGCCGAGGTGTTGCGCTCGACCAGGGAGCGCGAGCGCGCGCTCGCGAGCCACCTCGTCGATCTCCAGGAGGCAGAACGACGCAGTCTCGCCCAAGAGCTACACGATGATATGGCGCCCCTCCTCTTTACTATTTCCGTTCATCTCACGACCATGCATAGTTTTCTTCAAGGCCGGAAATACACCGCTATTCCTGAAGCGCTCGGGGCCAGCGAGAAGACCGTGGCCGAGCTTCAGGAGCGCATCCGCGCGATGCTCCGGCGACTGCGGCCGCAGGGTCTCGATGAGCTGGGCCTGGATCAGGCGCTGCATGATCTGGTTGAAACCTGGCGATCCCGGCAGCGCCAAACCGAATGGGCGATCGAGACATCCGGGCTGATGGATCAATTGGATGACACGCTGCGCGTCACGATCTACCGGATCGTGCAAGAATGCCTGACGAACGTGGCCCGCCATGCCGGGGCCCGCCGTGCCTCGGTGCACGTTGCGGCCGCGCCGGCGCACGCAGGCACCGGAAAGCCAGCGGGTGCAGGTCAGGTCGTGGACATCCGGGTCGAAGATGACGGGAAAGGAATGCAGCCAGAAACCCCATTCGGCCTAGGTCTCATGGGAATTGAAGAGCGGGTCCAGGCCCTGGGCGGTGCGATGGCGCTCTCGCAACGGCACCTCGGGGGCCTCTCCGTGCGTGTCTGCGTGCCGATCCACGCCAGCCACTCCGATCTGGCAGCGGATGTTTCCCGCATCGCGAGCCCGGCGTAGCGGTGGAACCAACACCCAGAATCACCTCATGCGCGGTACCTCATCGCTTGACTCACCCACGAGACTAAGCTAGCTTACTTAGCTAAGTTAGCATGGGTACTTACCATGACCATTGTCAACGTGCACGAAGCCAAGACCAACCTCTCGCGCCTACTGGAGGCCGCTGCCGCAGGCGAGGAGATCATCATTGCCAAGGCCGGAAAACCCATCGCCAAGCTGGTCCCGATCGAGAAGCCGAAGCGCGAACCCGGACGCCTGAAAGGGCTTATCCAATGGTCCGACGCCTTCTTCGACCCATTGCCGGATGAGGTTCTGGAGGTGATGGAGAATGGCTACAAGCATGATCCGTTGCGCCGGAAGTGAACCTCTTACTGGACACCCACGTGCTGATCTGGTGGCTGGGAAGTCTCCCCATGCTCTCGGCAGATGCCCGCGATGTGGTCGCCGACTCGGAAAACGAGGCCTTCGTCAGCAGCGCGAGCGCCTTCGAGATCGCCACCAAATATCGTCTCGGTAAGTTATCCGTGGCCGCGGCGTTTGTCGATGGACTGGATGAACACCTCCGCCGCGAAGGTTTCAAGTCCGTGGCGATCTCCCTGCCCCATGCGCTCGCGGCGGGCCGCTTACCCGGACCGCACAAAGATCCCTTCGACCGCATGCTGATCGCGCAGGCACGGCTTGAAGGCTTCACAGTGGTGACCTCCGACCCCATTTTTCAGCGCTATCGCATACCTGTGGTGTGGTAGCGCGCATCAACCTCTTTCGCTGCCGTGCGCCCAAGATCCAAGCGCCGTCCGTCGCGTGCGTGAATAGTGTCCACACGCAAAGCTCAACAGAGAGGCGAGTTCATAGGAAGGCACTGTTCCTGCCGGAACGACATGGACGTTGCCCGGCCCAACGGTCTTCTCGCAGTGTTATCGCGTGGTCCGAGGCTCTGCCGTGGCGACCATGCACTTTGCGTTGACAGCCACTGCTGTCTCGCCTACCCTTTCTTACGTTTGTCTTACCCAGAGGATATTCCATGCACACGACCAGACTTTCCAGCAAAGGGCAAGTGGTCTTGCCCAGCGCCACCCGCGCCACGCGCGGATGGACAACGGGTACCGAGTTCGCCGTCGAAGAAACGCCGGAAGGCGTGCTGCTGCGGCCGCTCAAACCCTTTGCGCAAACACGGGTGGAGGAGGTGTTTGGCATGGCCCGCTACCAAGGTCCAAAACGCTCGCTGAAAGATATGGCGGAAGCGGTGTTGGCCGAGGCGCGCAAGCGCAAATAATGACCGCGCTCGACACCAATGTCGTAGTGCGCTTTCTCGTCAATGACGATGACCGACAAGCACGGCGCGCACGCGCCCTGATTGCAGCCGGTAACGTGCACATCCCGCCCACGGTACTGCTGGAAACGGAATGGGTGCTGCGCTCGGCCTACGGCTTTGGTGCTGGCGATATCCTGATATTCTTTCGCGCGCTGCTCGGCCTGCCCGGTGTTTCGGTGGGAGCCTCGGTGCAAGTAGCCGTCGCATTGAAAGGCTACGAGCAGGGGCTCGATTTCGCCGATGCGCTGCATCTGGCCTTTAGCGCTGACGCGGAAACCTTCGCCACCTTCGATACGCAACTGCTCCGCCGCACACGGCGTATGCACGGAATGATAAAAGTGGCCGCCGCCTAACTCGTCTTCTACAGTCCAAGCTGAGCGAATAGGAAAAACCTCAGGAGAATCAATGGCCGGACTTGGATGGTGCCTGAAACGTAGTGCCGCGTAGCAGGCAGGTTATTCTTGAAATAGCGGGGTTG
>JBOIDF010000091.1:0-12155 GCA_050740455.1 Gammaproteobacteria bacterium
GCGTAGCGCAGAAGATGCGGGAGCTCACCCGTCACGTGCGCTTGGTCTTCGACTACCTGCGGATGACAAAAAACACTTGCACGGCTATCTATGCTTGACGGGGCGGACGGAGAACAAATTTACCGTGTTAAGGGCGCCTGTAGCGGGTGCAAAATTTTTGCACGCGCCTCATAAGTGCATGAGCATTTCTTGCTCTTCCGCCGAGAGCGCAAACCCGCGATTTTCATAATGCCGGAAGATCGCATCGACCACCTCGCGCGGATGGTCTACTACCTCAAACAGGTCAATATCCGTAGCGTCAATAGTGGCTTCCCCGACCAAGGTACTCTTGAACCACTCGATCAAACCGCGCCAAAAGTCGCTTCCGACCAGGATGATCGGGATCTTCCGCGTCTTGCCGGTTTGGACCAGTGTCAAGATCTCGGCCAGCTCATCCAGGGTGCCGAACCCGCCCGGCAGCACGACATAGGCTGACGCGTATTTGACGAACATCACCTTTCGGGGGAAGAAATGGCGAAAATTCAGCCTGATATTTTGGAAGGCGTTACCGCGCTCTTCCCGTAGTTGCATGTTGAGCCCGATGCTCGGTGAGCGACCCGCGTAGGCGCCCTTGTTCGCGGCCTCCATGATCCCCGGTCCCCCTCCGGTGACCACCGAGAAACCCGCGTCCGATACGCTATACCCGATCTCTTCGGCCAGCTTGGAATAAGGATGCTCGGCGCCGAAACGGGCGGACCCGAAGATGCTGACCGAGGGCCGGATCGCGGCCAGCCGCTCGAACCCCTCGACGAACTCCGCCATGATCTGGAACACCTTCCATGATTCCCGCACGAGCGCCGTATCGTTGATGGGCGCGAGCGCCGGGTGGTCGGCTTTGACGTTCTTATTCATAATGGACTATCAGCAGACTTTTCACACGGACACCATGGCGGAAGAGCTCTTAGTTCTAGTTGACGGTTCCTCTTATTTTTACCGCGCGTTTCACGCCCTGCCTCCGCTGAGCACCTCGCGCGGGGAACCGACGGGGGCCATTCACGGGTTTATCGCCATGCTGCGCCGGTTGCTGAAAGACTATACACCGAACTACCTGGCCGTGGTATTCGATGCCAAGGGCAAGACCTTTCGCGATGAAATGTATCCCGCTTACAAGGCGCACCGGCCCCCTATGCCGGAGGAGTTGCGGCTTCAGGTCGAGCCCCTGCACGCGGTCGTACGCGCCATGGGTGTCCCGATAATGGTGATCGAGGGCGTCGAGGCCGACGATGTCATCGGAACGCTGGCGGTACAAGCGGCGGAAGTCGGTCTTCGCACCCTCATCGCAACCGGTGATAAGGACTTCGCGCAAGTGGTCAGCGAGTTGGTGAGCCTGGTGAACACGATGGACAATAGTGTCATGGATGCGCAGGGCGTCGAGCGCAAATTCGGGGTCCCGCCCGCGCTCATCGTCGATTACTTAAGCTTGATCGGAGATAAGATCGACAATGTCCCCGGGGTGCCGAAGGTCGGACCCAAAATCGCCGTGGCCTGGCTTAAGCAGTACCGCTGTCTCGAGAATCTCCTGGCCCATGCCGGGGACATCAAAGGGACATTGGGGAATAACTTACGCGCGAGCATGCAGCAGCTTGCCCTTTCCAAAAAGCTGGTCACGATCGCCTGCGCGGTCCCCCTCGATGCCGAACCGAGGGACCTTAAGCCGCGGCCCCAAGACAACGAGACGCTGAAAGCGCTTTTCACCGAGCTTGAGTTCAAGACCTGGTTGAACGATCTCCTGGAAGAGGCATCTCGGCCCGAGCCGCCGGTCAAAGCCGCCGGCTATGAAACGATCTTCGACCGTGGGCACCTCGATCGATGGATAGAGCGGCTCAGGCATGCGGAGCTTATCGCCTTTGATACCGAGACCACCAGTTTGGACTACATGCAGGCGGGGCTCGTGGGCGTCTCGTTTTCCCTAGAAGCCGGGGAAGCGGCGTATGTACCGGTCGCTCATGATTATCCGGGCGCCCCTCTGCAATTATCGCGTGAGGAGGTGCTCGAGGCGCTCCGGCCGATCCTCGAGGACCCGCAGCGGCCGAAGCTCGGCCACAATCTCAAGTACGATATGAGCGTATTGGCGAACCACGGCGTGGAGTTGCGTGGGATCCGCCGTGACTCGATGCTGGAGTCCTATGTCCTCGATAGTACCGCCACCCGCCACGATCTGGATTCCCTGGCACTCAAGTACCTGGGGGTGCGCACGATCCTGTTTGAGGACGTGGCGGGTAAGGGATCTCACCAGCTTAGCTTCAATCAGGTGCCTATCGATCGAGCCGCGACCTATTCCGCGGAAGATGCGGAGGTGTGTTTGCGGTTGCACCAAACGTTCTGGCCGCGGCTCGCCGAAGAGTCCGGGTTGCGCCGGCTCTACGAAGAGATGGAAGTGCCGCTGGTGCCGGTCTTGTCGCGCATGGAACGCAATGGTGTTCAAATCGATGCGGAGATGTTGCGCGAGCAGAGCCGGGCCTTGGGCCGGCGGTTGTTGGAAGTCGAAGCCGAGGCGCATGCGCTCGCGGGCGAGCGCTTCAATCTCGATTCGCCGAAACAGATCCAGGAAATTTTGTACCACAAGCTCGGTTTACCTGTTAGGGCCAAGACACCCACGGGGCAGCCCTCCACCGGCGAGCCGGTGCTCCAGGACCTCGCCATCGAGTATCCCTTACCGCGATTGATACTCGAATATCGTGGCCTCGCGAAACTGAAAACAACTTACACGGACAAGCTTCCCCGGCAGATCAATGCGCGCACCGGACGGGTGCATACGAGCTACCATCAGGCCGTGGCCGCGACCGGACGCCTGTCATCCTCGGACCCGAATCTCCAAAACATACCGGTGCGCACCGAGGAGGGGCGGCGCATCCGGCGGGCTTTCGCGGCACCGTCCGGCCAGCGCTTGGTGGCGGCGGACTATTCACAAATCGAGCTGCGGATCATGGCTCATCTTTCGGGTGATCCGTTGCTGCGGCAAGCCTTTGCGACCGGACAGGATGTTCATCGCGCCACCGCCGCGGAGATCTTCGGGCTCAAGCCCGAAACGGTCGGCGCCGAGCAACGGCGCGCGGCCAAGGCCATCAATTTCGGCCTCATCTATGGCATGTCCGCGTTCGGGCTGGCGCGCCAGCTTGGGATCGATCGCGGCGCGGCCCAGGACTATATCGATCGCTATTTTTCACGCTATCCAGGAGTGAAAGCTTTCATGGAAGAGATCCGCCTGCGCGCGCGACGGCAAGGTTACATCGAGACGCTCTATCACCGCCGCCTGTATCTGCCGGAGATCAATTCCAGAAATACCCAGCGCCGCCAGTACGCGGAACGCACGGCTATCAACGCCCCGATGCAAGGGACCGCCGCCGACATCGTCAAGCGGGCGATGATCGAGGTCGATCGCTGGCTCCATGAGGAGAGAATCAACGCCAAGCTGATCATGCAGGTCCATGACGAGCTGGTGCTCGAGGTCGAGGAGGATGCGGTCGCGGAGGTGCGTGCGCGGCTCGCGAGCATCATGGCAGGGGCCGCGGAGCTCACGGCGCCCTTGGTGGTGGATATCGGCGTGGGCGCTAACTGGGACGAAGCGCATTGAGCCCGAGAGCTAGCGACGTAGCGCCAGGGAGCGCAGGACGATCGCGGCGCAGTCGCATCCTGGCTTATTATCCAGCCTAGGGTTAAAACCACTCGCGAGCCGGAGTCGGAACGGGTCCGTTGGAACTAATCCGTAAAGCGGGAAGCTCTCATGTCGAGAAGGATAGCGCAACGGCTGTAACCATCAAGTGTTGCCGCTTAACTAGCGTATCAATGCTTCGATGGCTGGCCCGACTCGAACTAAATCCGTGCTATCTAGTTCGTAGCAGGGCACGCTCAGCACGATCCGCACCGCTGCATCAAGACCATCCCCGGAATGCGCCAAGGCATTTAGTGTGTTCGCATATAAACGCACGGCTGCCTCGGCGCTTCCGACTTCGCGCAAAAGCGCCTTTGCGCCGGCGTCGCCCCGACGGTGAATAAAGAACATGGCGGCGAGCGGAACAGGTCCAGATAATGCCGTCGCCGGAAGGAAGCCGGTTGGGATATGAATGGTGTTCAGGGTGCGAATCGCTTCCTTAGGTAGTTTGAACGGTTCCGGCGGTTCAGCCTTAAGACATAGGGCATGCGGATACGGCATAACTTGCAGTGTGACCAAGTCGAAAGGTGCAAGCTCGTCGCTGAGATAGCGGAAACCCGCATGCAGTAGCGCCAGCGTTAGCGTGGATTTCCCAGTACCCGAGGGCGCCGCGAGCACCACCGCCTTGCCGTCCCGTTCGACCACCGCCGCATGCACGAAAAACAGGTCGGGCCTCTGATATTGCAGCTCTATGGTGAGATCCTTTTCGAACAAAAATAAAAAATCTGAATCGTTCCGGGATATTAGAGTGCATGCCCCTGCCCTGGATATGCATAAGGATCCCTCAGCGGCCCCACGCTCGACCCGATAAGAGATCGCTGGGACGGAAGCGCAAGCCGTGGCCGCCATTCGCCCGTATCCGGCCACAAGTAACCGATAGGCTTCCGGATCAGGACAGGATATCTGGACCGTGCGGCCACAGACTGACAGGACGATCTCCTTCCTGGCAGCGACGCCGAGTTTAGATTGCTTAGTCACGTTAAAAAAGAAGAAGGGAGCGGCTTAACGGCCCACCTAATCCCCTGCCCAACTCATTTTGTCGCCAACGGGCGACGGTTATTTGGGGAAGCGCTTAGGTGATCCCGTTCTCTATCCGGTCCTGGCAATGTCTTGTGTTGCCAGGACCGGTAATGAATTTTAGGTTTAGGGTTTACCCCGGAGGTGTCGGAGGAAAGCGAGCCGCTTCTTGCGTTTCTTGGCGTTGCGCCTCGTGAGCTTTAACGTTCTCAACCTTCTCCTGCTCTTTTTGCTCTTTTTTCTCTTTTTGACGTGTGGAGTCTCGCCGATTTCACCACCGCTGTAACCGCTGCCGCCTTCTCCGCCGGATCCGTGATTGCCTTCTTGGTTGGATCCACCAGGGGAACCCGGTCTCGCCGATCCCGCCGCCGCGAACGACGGCGCGGCGGCCAATGTCAAAATCGCAGGAGCTACGTACGCTGTGGTCTTTAGAAAACTCCGTTTTGAGACATCATGGTCCTTCATCGCACCTCCTTGTGTCAGTAATTAGTATGGCTCCATACGAGCCGGTTCGACTTGATCTCGACGACCGTCCCCTCCGAATCTTGGCAACGTCTTTGGACGTTGCCAAGATCGGCGATAACTTCTATGCCTTAGGCTTACCCAGACGTCACAGCCCTAAGATCTTGCAAACTATCTTAGGAAGGGGAGGGCAGATACTGCCGCCTGGCTTGCCGCCACCTCCCGATCCCGCCGCCGCGAACGATGGCGCGACGGCCAATGTCAAGATCGCAGGGGCTACATAAGCCGTGGTCTTTAGAAACTTCCGTTTTGAGACACTAAGCTCACTCATAGCACACCTCCTTTTGGACTAGATGCTCAATATAACTCGAAACGAACCGAAACGGAACCTGGTCTCTGCTTACCTTAGGCTTGAGACGCGGTATTCCCATTCGCTTCCAAGAGCCCGAGCGTGGCAAAATCGCTCACCGCCCGGGTTACGTCGGCTTCCGCGGCGGAGAATGGTATGCCATACTCCTCCGCGAGCGTCCGACCGATCGCCGGCAGCGAATGGCTACCGTCACAATGCTTCCAGACATGCGCCGCCGATTCGTTGAGATGATGAATCTTTTCAGAATGCCGGTCAAGTACGGCGATCTCATTGCCCACCTCTCGGTACAGCAGATTCGACCTGCGGACTGGGAAATTCACGACGGTAACCCGGATAACAATATTCGCCGAATATGGTTCAGCAATACACATGCCACAGGCGGCGCCGATTCTAGATCTAATTCGTGCCTTCTCCCAAGACCGCCGGGACTTGGATCTGGCGGCATTCGACGACCAGACCCTTTCTTGGGTCCAAGACGTTGGTATCGGCCCGTTACTGCTTCGAACTGCAGGTGTTACCCGGCAAAACGCGGCGCCATCCGCTCACCGGATGGCCCTTCTGTCTGCCGACCTCACTGCGCGCGTCCTTTGCGGAATGCTCCTCGATGCTACCGCGGAGATCCTCGATTCTGCGCCCGAGAATGCCGACGCGATTACCCTACTAAAAGGCATTTCGATCTGCGAGGACCTTTACCCACAGCCACATCTGCGCACGATGGGCGACATTGACCTCCTAGTCGAACCCGGCATACAAAGATCGATTGAGAGTCTTCTGTACAAACTCGGCTACCGTCAACGCTCTGAAAATCCACCAGAGTTCTACGTGAACCATCATCACAGCATGCCCTTCTACCATCTTGAGCGTCCTATCTGCATCGAAGTCCATACCTCCCTCTTCCCTGAGCAGATGACGGTCGCGCGCGACAAGGTGTTCTTGCCAGAGTATGTGAGGCGCCAGCGTGATTCCTTTCTGTTCCGCGGACACCCCGCGCGACGGTTGCGACCTGAATTGCAGCTTGTATATATATGCTCGCACATGGCAGAACGCTTGACCTGGTCACGCGAGCCCTTGGCGTTCATTGACCTGATATTGCTCCTCCGCAAGTACGGCACCGAACTCGACTGGGAGAATATTATGTCTTCTCTGGAGGGTACAGTCGCTGCCAGCCATACCTATGTGCTGTTGAGTTATTTGAGCAACCACGGATTGGCCAGAACGCCTCTGGATGTTCTGGATGTTCTAAAGACAACCCAAAAATGCGTGAATGGGATTGCGCTATCACTATTGCATCGGCTCATCGACCGTTATCTGCTGCGGAGACCACTATTCACCTCCGTGGCTACCACGCAAACCGTAGGTATCACGTGGGAAACACTGCTCAGCCCCAGACACCCGTTGCTTAATCTGCTGCATGTGCCTTGGAACATACTGTTCGTACCGAATCATCCTGAACGTTTCTCGGCAAGCTTTCAGATACGAAGGCTGCGGTCCGTCTTAAGACGCGCCCTCCGCGTATCGCCCGAGTGACGCCGCGCCGGTTTGCTCACGAGCGCTCGGCGTACCCGAGCTTGTCTCAGGTTAAGCGAGGAGACCACACTAGACCGGCTTGGGCTTGGTGTTCAAGTGGCTGGTCTTGCGAAACACTGGCCGCAGTAGGCGACCTTTAAGGCGCGCAGCGATGTCTTTGGCCTCGACTGCCTGCTTGAGGATGGGCAGGACCGCGGCAAAGGCTTCGAGCGTGTAGTCGATCTCCGCGGACCCGTGGGCATGGCAGAGGTTATGGACGCCGCTCCATAAGATCCCGCGCCGGATGAGCTCCTGTTGCACCAGGGTCTTCATCTCCAAGGGATCCCCCGCGGCCGGCGAGAAGCTTAGCAGGGTGCGGAAGGGGTAGCCGCTGAGGGAGACGTAGTCGAGCGCCAGCTTGCTCACGATATTCTTCAATCCCTCCGACAATTGTTGTCCCACCTGTGCCAGGTGCCGGATGACCCCATGGTCGCGAATGAACTCGATGCAGGCGATGGCGGCGGCGAGCGACAGCGTCTCGCCCCCGAAGGTGGTAAAGAAGAACACGTCTTTTCCCAGCAGCGTCATGATATCGCGGCGGCCGGTGATGGCCGAGATCGGCATGCCGTTCGCCATGGCCTTGGAAAAGAGGCTCAGATCGGCCCGCACGCCGAGGTACTCTTGGGCGCCTCCAAGCGCGCAGCGGAATCCGGTCCACATCTCATCGAAGACCAGCAGCGTAGCGTTGCGATCGCAGATCTTCCGCAGCTCGGCGAGAAAACCGCTTTGTTCGCGCTCGAAGACAAAAGGTTCCAGGATCACGCAGGCCGTATCGCCGTCGATGGAGCGCGCGACCGAATCGATGTCGTTATAGTTGAACGTGTGGGTGAGCTCCGCGGCGCAGGCCGGGATCCCGGCGTTGCGATCGGTGACCGCGATGTACCAATCGTGCCAGCCGTGATAGCCGCAGCAGAGCACCTTCTCGCGGCGCGTATACGCACGAGATAAGCGCACCGCGGCGCTGGTGACATCACAACCGGTCTTGGAGAAACGCACCGACTCGGCGTGCGGGATGCACCCGCGCATGAGCTCGGCCAGCTCTACCTCGAGCGGATGCATGAGCGAAAACGAAATGCCGTTCGAGAGTTGCCGCCGGATAGCGTCATCGACGGCTTCATGGCAATAGCCGAGGATAATGGGGCCGATGCCCATGTTGTAATCGAGATACTCGTTGCCATCGACGTCCCATACCCGGGGGCCCTTACCGCGCAGGAGGTATTTGGGCGCGACGCCTTCGGAGAACTGCGTCGGCCCCTTGGCCAGGGTTTGCGTGCCGGCGGGGATGAGCCCCTGCGCGCGTGACCAGAGCGCATTCGATTGTTCGATGGCCGGAAGCTCGGCGTTGAATTCGACCCGGTTCGGCATCGTCAACTCCGGGCCTCATGGATCCGTAGCAAGACGCTTGCGGCGATCTTCGCGGCCGTGAAACCCTCGTACTCCAATGCTTCGGCCATGAGCGCGGGTTTGAACCAATGGTTGTCGAGCGCGAGGGAGAGCGTCGGGACGGCGAGGCCACGCTCGAACAAGGTTTCGGCCAGGATCGAATACAGCCCGCCGATCTTGAAGTGATCCTCGACCGCCACCAGCAAGCGCGAATTGCGCGCGGCGGACAGCAAGGCCTCGGTATCGATGGGCTTGAGTGTGCGTAAATTGACCAAGCCGGCCGAGATCCCTTGGGCGCGCAGGATCTCCGCGGCCCGGAGGCACTCGCCGAAGAGGGTGCCGTAGGTCAACAAGCTTACGTCTTCCCCGTGACTCAAGATCTCGGCACGGCCGGGTTGAAAATCCGCGTGCTTGATGGCGGCGGGCAGATGATTGTAACGGATGTAGTAAGGCGCCGGATCGCGCAGGATGGCTGGGAGACCGATCAGCATGTCCTCGAGATCGGCGGGACACCAGACGTTCACGCCGGGGATGCCGCGCATGAGGGCGATGTCCTCGAGCGCCTGGTGCGTGGGCCCGTTGGCCTCCGATACGAAGCCCGCGAAGCTCCCGACGAGTTTCACCGGAAGCCTTGGGATCCCCACATCCGTGCGGATAAACTCGAAAGCCCGCAGGGTGAGAAAGGCCGCGAGCGCATGGACCACCGGGATGCGGCCGCGCAAAGCGAGACCGGCCGCGGCGCCGATCAGGGTCTGCTCGCAGATGCCGACATCGATGAAGCGTGGACCGATGCGCGCCGGTAACCCGCGGATCGCCGCCCGGTTCTCGGCGGTCATGACGATGATGCGCTCATCGGCTTGCGCCAAGGCATAGAGCAGATCCTCGTAGGTCCGGGGTTCGGGACGCAGGGTTTGAGCGGCCGGCATAGCGTCACCAATGCATTAACGCGCGACGATCGCCTCGCTCTCGAGCTCCGCCCCCCGCGTGCCTTCGAGCTCTTCGAGCAGCATCTCGATCTCGCGGGGCGAGAAGTTACAGAACCACCGATCGGCGCGCGCCGAGATACTCGGCAAGCCCTTGCCGCGCACCGTCTCGGCGATGACCACGGACGGCCGTCCGGCCGCTAGCGGGATCCTCGCCAGTCCTTGCTCCAAGGCGTTGAAGTCATGCCCATCGATGCGTGCCGCGCTCCAGCCGAAGGCGATGAACTTTTGCTCGATGGGCTCGACGGGGATGAGATCTTCGGTCGCGGCATTGGCTTGAAAGCCGTTGCGATCGACGATGGCGAGGAGGTTATCCAAGCCCTTGGCCGCCGCCACTAGCGCTGCCTCCCAGACCGAGCCTTCGTTGAGCTCGCCATCGCCGAGCACCACCACCACGCGGCCGGGGCCCTGTCGAAGCTTGATGTCGAGCGTGATACCGAGTCCCACACTCAGCAGATGACCGAGCGATCCGGAATGAAATTCGATCCCGGGGATATTGCGGTTCGGGTGCCAGTAAATGTCGTCGCAGGGGCGCAAATGCTTGCCCAGCCGCTCCGGCTCGATGAACCCCAGCTCGGCAAGAAGTCCGTAGAGGGCCGGGACATCATGACCCTTGGACAGCAGAAGGTAGTCGCGGTCGGGATCGGCCAGGCGGTCTGGGTGCAGGTTGAGCCAATTGGCATAGAGATAGGTGAGGATGTCCACGCAGGAGAGCGAGGCGCCGATGAAGCAGCCGCCGTTCGCGGCCATCTTGATGACATGCCGGCGTACCCGGTGGCTGAGCGCCATGAGTTGCTCGTTTTGCATGCGCCCTATCCGATCGCGCGTGTCTGGGCCGCGGTGATCGTACGCAGCTCGCCCAGGTGATGGCGGTACCAGTTAACGCCGGCGTAGCGTGCGTTGATGGCCGGGAGATCCGGCGCGCGCTCCAAGAGCCGCAAGATATCCTCGATCCCGAACGCCGGGATGCGCGGATAGAGCGCCGCGTACACTCGGCGAATGAATTCGTAATCCTCGGGATAGTCGAGGGTCCAGCGGTGCGACATCGAATAGTCTCGCACCGGCGTGCCGCCGGGGCGCGGGTCCCACGCGACATTCGCGAGCCGGAAGCGCTCGCCATGCTCCCAGAGGAAGGGCGTGGTGTGCTCGTGCTCGAAACCCTGGGTGGCTTCCCGCCAGGCGCTGGCGAGCGCGCTCATCGACATCACCTCGGCATCGTTGCCATCGGGATACGAGGGCGGATGCAGGTTGCTCGCATAGTCGCAATCGCCTTGAGCGTAGCGCTCGAATACGGCGTCGATGATTGCGGGATCGATGAGCGGACAGTCCGAGGGCACCTTGGCCACCACCTCGGCCCCGTAGGCACGCGCCGCTTGGTAATGGCGGTCGAGGAGATCAGTCGGATGGCCCCGGAAGACCTCGAATCCGTGCGCGCGGCAGACATCGCAGAGGCTATCATCGGCTGCCTCGGTGGTGACGGCCACGACGACCCTCGCCGGTGTCCTGATCCGTTGCACCCGTTCGAGCATGCGCACGATGAGCGGCGCACCGCAGAGGTCCAGGATCACCTTGCCCGGCAAGCGGGTCGAGCCCATCCGCGCCTGAATCACGATCACGTTCATACTAACCGAAAAGCGCCAGGCATTCGTTGGCGATGTTGGCGGCCGAGCGGCCGCCGTTTTGGAGCGGCAGCAAGCGTTTGACCTCATTGGCCGGGAGATCGCAATGCACTTCCTTGCCGAGCGCGGCCGCGACATAAACCACCGAGGAAAAGCGCGTGATCAGGGCCTCGCAGTTGGCGATCATATGATCGGTATTGCCATCGCTGAAGCTGAGCGCACCGGGTGAATAACGCTCCACTTCCCGGCGGGCACGCTCGGCGTTCTCGTTGGGGTGAAACTTGAAAATGATCTGGCGCCCAGCGGCGATCCCGTTGGCCTTTTGGATGAAGCGCTTGCGATTCTCGTAGTTATACGTCTCGCGGCGATCGGAAGTCGCCACCAGGACATGGTCCCGGTAAGGAAAAGCATTGCCGAGAAAGCTCGCGCAATCATCGAAATTCGGGATCCCGGTCACGCGGATCTTGTCCGGCCGCACGCCCTTGCGGATGAAGAGGTCCCGGTAGCCGTCGGAAGCAACGCAGAATATATCGTACAAATCGGAAAGGCCCGTGGCCGCGGTGTGCGCGATCCAGCGGGGCAGCTTGAGCGCTTTGACGAGATGAAACGCCAGCGTCTCGGGATCGGTCATGCCTTCTTGCACCAACACCAGCTTGGTCCCCAAGATGTTGCGCGGGACGATAAGATCGCTGCAGGTGACGACCAGATCGTAGGGGCCGTTCCATCCTTCGCGATCCAGGGCGAGCCGATGCGTCTGCAGATATTCTAGCGTTCGCTGCAAGAACTGACCACCCATGACCGTAAAGTCGAGCAGCCCGGTGCGGCAAACCAGTGTTATGAAGCCATCACAGTAGTAGGGCGTGAAGTAGGCCTCGAATTGTGGCAACTGCCGCGCGACCTGATGCACCATCCGCGTCTGGTTTATCGATCCGCAAATGTATAATGCCCGCATCAGCCTGATTGTCTCAGATCAAAGTTAAAAGAGTAAGTACGGACACCCGATGACAGATGCCAATGAGATCGCCCAAGCGATGACGCCGCCGAGCTGCGGGCAGGACGATGGG
>JBOIDF010000092.1:0-12120 GCA_050740455.1 Gammaproteobacteria bacterium
GCGGCGGTAATCATCAACCGTCAGGCGGTATCGCTGGTATAAGGTTTGAGCGCTGCTCGACATGGAGCTGGATGCGTTGGCTAGATTTCAATTTAGCATAATGCCGCTGTGCGGCCGCTGCAAACACGTGCGCCTAATATCGGCGTTAGGGAATTATCGAAACTCGGGTGGGAATCAACCTGGAAAAAACGACCGGAGAATCAGCGCCAGAACCCCGCCCAATACCATTCCCATCATCCATTTCAACAGTAACAAGTCGCCTTTAAGCGGAGCAAGCTCAATCTGCAAATCTTTTTTGGTGACTAACTCGGCGTCGCTCTGCGCATCACGAAAGGCTTCGGCGATGGCTTTGGCCTCCGTATCCGGCATACCGGAGGCCTTTAGCCTTTCAACGAACTTGAGTGTGTCAAAGGTCACACTGGTCATGACGGCAGTATAACACGGACAAAAAAGCTCCTCGCGAGGAGGGGCTTTCGGATCTACGTTTGCCCGGATTTCGCTTCATCCGGGAGACGCTGGCTCAGTCAAGGAAGGCCTTGAGGATCAGAGAAGCGACGCCCCCGATGATGAGCGCCAACATCCATTGAAGCAGATTGATCTTTCCATCGACGCGCTCGAAGCGTGCCGCCATCTGGAGCTCCAGCTCCTTGACCCCGGTGCGGACGTCTTTGACGTCATCCTTAGTCGCCAAGGCGGAATCCATGGCCTCGGCGAAGGTGTCACGCTGCGCCTCCGCCATCGCCTTGGCCTGCCCTTCCGGAACCCCGGCGGCTTTGAGTCTTTCGACGAATTTCAGGGTGTCGAAGGTCACTGTTGCCATATGTAAATTGTACCACGGCCGCGTCGAGGACCGAGGAAACCATTCGTGGCCTGGGCTCCGCGGGCTTTGACGTAGGATGCGTGACTGGGATTGACGCCCCACGAACATTCCAGCGGCGGGAACTTGTCGGACGCGTAGAAGCCCGATCCTTTCGATTAACTTCGCACCGCCACGATCAGTAATCGGCTCTGGAAAAATCGTCGGATCAGTGGAACTCGCATCATGATCTGATCGAGCTTTCCAAGCAGGCCGTGATAGTGGGGAAGATACACAATCGACTTCACCTTGCATCCGCCGCGCTCGAGGAGTTCGGCGTAGGCGTCGGGGGGGGGCGCACCGCGACGTGGCCGGGAAACTGACGCAGCAGAAAGTGTGTCGCTTCGTGAGCTCGAGGTAGTAGCGGCCGTTTGGCGTATGGATATATAGCTTTCCGGTTTCGCGAAGGACATGTCTGGCGCTCGCCAGAAATTCGAGCAAAGTCTTATCGTAGATATGCTCGGTGACGTCCATCACCAACACGCTGTCGAATCGTCCCTTCAGGGAAGCGTCCGACGCCAGTCCAGAGATATCGGGCCGGACGAAATCCAGTTTTGCCATACCGCGCCGGTCCCGTTCCTGTATCGCTTGCGCGATGGCGTGTTCCGAGAAGTCGATTCCCATGCCATAACCGATACGCGCATGCGCCGCGAACAGCATGTGCCCCAGGCTACAGCCAATTCGCAGACCTGGTCGCCGGGTTTTAATGGAATATGACTATAGATCTGATCGATGCGCCTGACGTGCGCGGTCATTCCGCGAAAGTAATCTTCGCCGTAGAGACGCGCGAGATCGGGTTCAGTCGCCATGTCGGGTTTGGACGCCACCGGCGGGCGATGAGTACGTACCGCAGTAAAACGCCAGCTTTTTCCGCAGCCGGGCCGGGAATTTTCGTCGGCGCACCGAGGTCAGCACCAGCGACAGGAACGGCGACACCCACGGCAGTAGATTTCTATCCATTTTCCCGACGACGTCCGAGGTCAAAACGTCCGGTGTACCTAGGTCGTGCCGCAGGTCGACCCGTTCGCGATCGAAGCACCGCGCAAGATGGTCGAGCACGCCCTGCGCCTCCTGCGGTGCGAGCCAGGAAACGCCGTCCAGCCCGATGTCGAATGTCAGCACGAGCGTGCCGCCTGGCTTCAACACCCGGCATAGCTCGTCGACGATTGCGATCGGATCCGTCGTATGCTCGAGCACGGAGACGCTGTAGACCAGAATCGAAGTATCCGTCCTCGAAGGACAGGCGACCCAGGTCTGCCGGCGTGAATCGGACGTTGCCGTTGCTCGGCGATGCCTGCGCTACCCGGTGGTACAGTGGCTCGAGGGCGGCGTCGGAATCGCCGCAAACAATTTCCCAGGCGGACTCCTGCTGCGCCAGCAGGAACGGGAAAAACGTGATGCCCGAACCGGCATCGAAAATTCTCGCCCTGCCCCCGCGCGGCAGACACGCCGTTATCTGCTGTAGCACGTAGGGATATTCCCATTGCCGGCTCCATTGATGCAGCGGATCCTTTCCCCACTTGTAGAGCTTTGCCAAATATTCATGTTTGCGCCAGGAAGCGCGCGGAGTATTGCTCGGTTGTCGCGAACAAACGGGTAGGCAGCGCCTGTCGGTACGCATGCAGCGACGGGATACCGCCGGGCAGCAGCAAGGCATCTTCGACTGGTTTCATTCGCCGTTGCCCTTCCTGACCAGCAGGATTGCTTCGTGGTTCGGTATCCGGACGCCGGCGCGTATCAGCCGTTGATCCAACTCGTACACGCGCTTCCCCATCCACAGCCCGAATCGATCGAATCGTTTCATTACTGAACCGATAAGTTTGTAGAAAACGGCGATGGCGAAATCGACTGCGGCGATGCCATACGTGGGCGGCGCGAGCAGCGCGAACAGCGGCTTGCGCCCGGAGATCGCCAATCCCGCGTCGTCGACCAACTTGTTGAAGGTAGCGACGCCCCTCAACTTCACGTGCCTGACCAGGGAGGAATCTCTACGCGTTACCTGATCGAACAGGACTAACTTTCCCTCGGTCCGCAGACAACGTGCCGCGGTCATGAGCGCAATCAATGCCTGCGCGTCGTCGGTAATGTGGTAGATGACATCGAACAAGGTCACCACGTCGAACTGCCGGTATAGCTGCGGCAGCACGCCGTCCTGACCCAGATCCGCGGATAGAAACCGGTACTCGGGAAATCGCTCGGTCAGCCTTGCTATCGTCTGCTGCGAAACATCGACTCCCACGTACTCCCGCACGCCGATCGATTGCCATAACTGGGCATAGAAACCGTTGCCGCAGCCGAGGTCCAGCACACACAAGTCGGACGCACTTGTTCCGAGCGCGGAGACGTACTCGTTCAGCACATCGAGCCTTCTGCGGTAGATGTAGCTGTTGAACGCTGGCCCGAGCGAGCGATGCCCCACCATCGAAAGGTCCTCCCTCCCGTCGCTACGCAGGCGCCAATATTCGACAAGGTGTCTGTTCGTCGTCACAAGTCGTCAAGCTCGTACGAATCCAACGTTACCGCGCATTTAATTCCTGCCTACTGTACAAGTTTCAGCGCGCAAACTCCTGCAGGCGGTCCACGATGATGTGCGACGGACTGAGGTCACCGACGTTGCCACGCTCGCGGCGGCGCGTCGAGACGCTTGCCAGAAATTCACGCATTTTGTCTTCCCGGTATTCCCCGACAATGGCCGTCGAGTCGAGCCCTTCGGTCCGCTCGGTGGCCTTGCGCATCAGCAGCGTCGGCACGCCCAGGTACGAGATCTCTTCCTGATTGCTGCCGCCGTCAGTGATGACGAACCGCGCCATCGCCAGCAACTCCACGAACTGCGTATAGCCCATCCGCGGCAGCAACACGATACGGTCATTGCGCTCCAGCCGCCCGTAGAGTCCACACTGTACCAATCGCCGATGCGTCGGCGGATGCAGCACCAGCACGAGTCCGACCTGCCGTGCCGCCAACTCGATCAGCTCCACCACCCTGAGCAGGTTCCTCTTGATGAATATGTTCTCGAACCGGTGAATGGAGCATATGCCGAACTCGCCGTTGAAGTATCGGGGCGCCACAGGGTCGCGCCCGCTCAGGCCGAAATTCAACGAATCGACGATCGTGTTGTGCCCAGTATCGACGATCTCCAACCGGTACTTGGCCATGTTGCGACAGCCGAAGGCGCCCGGGCAAAACGCGATATCGGCGCAGCGAAATACGCCGAGTCGCGTCAGCTCCTCGGGGAACGGATGAAATAAATTGAACGAACGCAGTCCGGATTCGACGTGGGCGACCCTCACCCGCATCCACTTTCCGACCAGCGCGCCCAACAGGGTGGAAAAGGTGTCGCCATGCACGACGATCACACATCGGTCCGGATGGCGAATACATTCCGGCAGATAGTCTTCGCGGTTTCGGTACAGCGACCAAAGTACGCGCACCAACCATCGCGCCATCTGCAGCAGGCCCGAGGCCTCGTTTCCGTCGTACAGCACCGTCGGCTCGGTGCGGATCGTGAACTCTGCCAGCAACTCGCGCATGCTCGCCTTGTGTTGCCCGGTAAAGAGCAGGCTCAACGGATACCGCCGCGCCTCGATCTCGCGGATGACCGGCGCCATCTTGATCAGCTGCGCCCGTGTTCCAATGACGCAAACGATCATCTTGCCAAACCCCGCTCACGTTCCGAACGCAGCAGAACGAGAACGATGAGACCGGCCAGCAGTTCCGACACCACCACCCACACCCGGAACGCCACCGTGAGCATGAGACCCTCTTCGATCGGCATATGGATCGCCAATACCGCCGCGCTGGCGCCTTCGCGCACGCCGATGCCCGCGGGCGCAAAGATAGCGACAAAGCCGGCAACGATGCCGACCGTGTTGGCAACCACCATGACGGCGAGTTGGTGTAAGCCGACGTCCCGGGAAAACAAGGCGACATACACCAGGTAGAAAATCAGGCCGGAGAGAAGCCAGATCACGGCATAACCGAGAAACAGCAGCACGTTGTCCCGCCGATTCAATTTGCCCAGTTTACAGTCGATGGCGGGAATCGGCATCCACCTTCGCAATCGCCGTAGCAGTCGTGCCGCCCAGTCCCCGAGGTAACGGTGGATACTGGGCGAAAAGAAGACAGGCCCCAAACACAACACCAGGGCAGCCGCCGTCAACGGCGACGGATACAACCCTGCCAGGATCAACACGCAAACGACGGCCGCCGACAGGAAGAGGTAATACTGCTCGATATACGTGGCGCCGAGGATTTCTTCCGAGGGCACCTGATGGCGCTGGCGCAGGCGCGCGCCGCGCGCCAGCATGCCCCAGACCTTTCCCGGGACGTACTTGCCGAAGTTGAGCAGTGCCGTCTGCACGAAACTTTCCGAGATGCTGATGCACGCCAGGGTGGTCTTCGCGAGCACCAGACTCCAGACATAGCAAACCGCGAACCAGAACAGGATCTGCACCACCACCGCGACTGGCAATACCCAGGAGAGCCGGAGGTTATGAAGCAATTCCTGACTGTGGTGGTACACGTAGTGGCCGGAGAACCCAAAGCCGGCCAACACCACCGCGCCGACCCAGTAACGGCGCGCCGCGGTAAGCGCCTGGCGCAGACCGCCACGGCGAGTCCTTGAGGAAAGAGAACTACGAGTGCGTTTCACGATTCGGTGGCGGCGCTGAGCGGCACCAGACTGGAAACTCTGAACTGCATCGGATAGAGGTGGCCTCGCTCTTTCAGACAAAAGGTTGGGCTTCGTTAAGTGGATGAACTGCTCCATCGTAATGGCGGTTCTCGCCAATGGTAAGAAAAGCCTGCGCGACCCTCGGCAGCGACGCGGCATCCCCATAGATGTCAGGAGCATGCTGGTACGGTCGGTTGGTTGCCGGGTAATCCAGGCGGTAGAGCCTGCAATAAGGCCGTAACGAGCTTGTGTGATCGCTGTCGCCGCTGCCGATGTCAAGCACCGTGCAGTTATCCAGTTCGACCAGGCAGCGGCGCCAGACCCGGTGGAAGCGGAGGCTCAGCCACTGCGGATGTAGGAGGGTGTTCTTTAGCGGGTCGAGTAACTGCCTCATGTGTCGTCAACCCATTCAAGGTGTTTTGGCAAAGTAGCTCTGTTTTGCCACGACCCACGGCGGATGCGGGGCATTGCTCGCTCGATGCTGGTTTCCGATTCAACGGCGGTCAGTCTTCTGGAACAACAGCATCGTGATCTGCTCCGATAAGAGCCCCATCAAAAAGATCAAAACAGCTACGATAAAAAGGACCGCACTCATGTTGGTGAATCGCCCTCCGGTAATATAGGTATAGGCGTAATTGGCCAGTCCCGCCGCAAAACTCACCATGCTAAAAGGAAGAAAGATCTTGAGGGGCGCGTACAAGGTGCCGATCTTGAAGACAATGACGAGAAACCGCAAACCATCCCGTACCCACTTGATGTGGCTTTTTCCGCTGCGCTTTTTGGTTTGAATCGGAACATAGGCGACGGGATAGCCGGAACGGAAAAAGGCCATGGTAGAGGTCGTGGGATACGAAAACCCGTTTGGCAGCAAATGCAAAAATTCCCTGAATTGGTTCGCTTTCGCCACCCGGAAACCGGAGGTAAGGTCATCGATCCGGCGCCCTACGATCAAGCTCGCGAAGCGGTTATAGCCGAAATTGGCAAACCAGCGGCCGAGGCTCGCTTGTGAGTTGCCGTCGCGAGCACCAACGACCATATCGAATCCCTCCTCAAGCTTTTCCAGCAGCTTGGGAATGTCTTCGGGCTGGTGCTGGCCATCGGCGTCCATGAAGATGAGAATATCGCCCGTCGCTGACCGGGTACCGGTTTTTATCGCGGCGCCGTTTCCCATGGGATAGGGATGACTAACCACTCTAACGTCGTATTCTTTGCAAACAGTAGCGGTCTCGTCTGTTGAACCATCGTTAACCACAATGATTTCGGGGTTGGTAAGATTCCTCAGCAGTGTCGGCAAAAGGCTTCTTAAGCCAAGCGCTTCGTTCTTGGCTGGAAGGATGATGCTAAGTCCCATTACTTTAGTGTCGGTTTCAGCACGGGGTCATGGTTAGCAAGGCTTCGGGTTCTATGTAGAAATTCTTGTTGTTTCTGTATTCTGAGAGAGTAGGCGCCGAATCTATCTCTGGTTCTCACTATTGACAGCTCCTTTTGAGCCTCATCGAATCTATTCATAGCGATAAGGAGGTTTGCCAGGTTGAGTCGCCACTGCAGCTCTCCAGGATTTGCGTTGACGGCCTCTCTGGAGAGGCCAAGGGCATCTGTATAGTTGCCCAAGTCGTTCGCCAGCAAGTTACTGGCGACCGTTAGTACTCCGGCACGTGTGGCGCCATGTAATGTTGGGTTTTGCAACGCACTCCGCAGCAGACTGACCAGCCTTTGTTGTGGGATCTTACAGCGAGCATTTCGCTGGCAATGGATCAGTGCGCCCAGGAGGGTGACGTTATTGCCCGCGAAGGGCTCAACGCGCAGGCGCCGTTCTAATTCCGCAAACGAGTCATCGTTAGGGATTACGCCATAATCATAACTCAGCACGATAAGCCCAACCAGCCCGTTTGTGTAATTTTCGCTCAGGGACGTAGCCTTTTGAAAATATGCCGAGGCTTGGGTGTAGTACTCCTGTCTTTTTTGAGGTTCAGCAGTAATAATAAGAAGGCGTGAATATTCCCTTCCGGCTTCATAGTTTGTCCTTGCGGAATTAGGATGATGCTTGGCCTCCATCACCGCTAACTCTAATGGGTTGCCCCAATAGGAAACCCTGATAGCTGTAGTTGCGGCGAGACTTAGAACGAAAACTACGGCAACACCGATACGCAAAAACCGGTTCTGGAAACGATCTAGCAGCGTACCGAAATAGTAGACCACGACAAAGAGGATCCCGTACATGGGGAGATAATTGCGGTGTTCATGCGCGAGCTCAAGTGGAAAGATGGTGGACTCCAGAGCATGGCCCGCCAGAAAAAAGAACCCCCCAAACGCCAAGACTGGTAGGCGCCTGCGCAGTGCGAAGCTGACGACGATCGCAGCCACGATTGCGACCACGGACACTAAGGTCGTTAGTGGCTGGGTGAGGCTATGGGAAACTATAACATCATCGTGAAACAGGCCAAGTTGCTGGTTGTTCGGAAACACGATCATGCTCAAATAGAACCACAGTAACCGCGTCTGGGTCAGTAGGCGTTCCACGAGCGTGAAATCGCGGATACGGTATCCGCCCAAGAGACTCTCTGGATTAACAACGAGGGCCCCCGCTGCAACAAGGATCGGCAATAGGACTACAAGCACAAAGAATGCAATGAGCAACCACCTGGAGCTGTTTTCGCGAGTCCTGAATGCGAATAGGAACGCCTCGATACACAGTGCGTAAACGGGCAACAAGACGCCATTCTCCTTGCTTAAAGCCGAGATGAGCGTAAGACAGATCGTTCCAGCAACCAGAGCAACGATTGAACTCCTACCTTCATCCAGCCGCATCCTGGCCCAGACGTAAAAGATCAAGCCGGCTATCTGGAACAGGGCCGCCAGGCTCGTCATGCGCTGCACGATGTACAGTACCGACGTAATGGCCAATGGGTGTAGCAGCCAGACGCTCGCAATAATGAATCCGATGCACTTGATCCGCAAATCCGTCAGTTGGATGGTCTGATAGCGACGAACGCCGGTCAGTAGCAAATTGCTTAGCACGAACAATCCAGCCCCATTCAGCAAATGGATGAAGAGATTGGCCAGCTTAAAATAGAATGGATCCAGCCCCGTAAGGCGATAGTTCAGGGCAAAACTCATCATGCTCACAGGGCGCCCAAGCGGGCCGCTGTTGCCGGAGAGGGCAGCCTGCCGGAGTTCTATTGGATCAAGGCGCTCTACCCGTAGGGCGTCGTTCAGGAGGATATTGATCTCGTCGTCGAACAAGTACCCACCAAATAAGCCGGGGTAATAGACGAGAAACGTTAACGATAAAACCCCGAAAAGACCTATAGCGGCAAATCGGTGCTTGCGATAAGCAAACATGTGTATAAAAAAACGCCCCTTAGGTGGGGCGTTTTGTGTGTTGTGTTTAATAGTAGCTATCAATTAACGGCAGTTGGCGGGCTTGTATCTGTCGGCCAGCGAGCCGGCACTTTGACACTCCCACGCTACACCGTTTGCCGAACCCGTACCCGTGAACACGATGGTCTCGCCTGCCGCGACAGAACCACCGATTGCCTTATAAGCGATAGTAACCGTGCCAACGCTAGTCGAAGTTAGGCCGTAAGCTAAACTCTGGACGTACTGGGTGGACGCGGTTGCAAATCCCGCTTCGCTGATGTTTGCCGGCATTTGGCCCTGGGAGGTGTAGAACTCAGAGACAGAAACCTTGGCGGCCGAGGCCGCAGTCAAGCCTTCCGTCACCTTCGCACGAACGGTGTAATCCTGGTACGCCGGGATCGCAATCGCGGCCAAGATGCCGATGATCGCGACCACGATCATCAACTCAATCAACGTAAAACCTTGTTGAAACTTCTTCATTGGAAAATCTCCAGATGACTCAAAAATGGGTGGTTCGATGACCCTGAACAGATAGCGCATTCACGCTGACGCATGTACTGCACGACCGGGCCTCTTCCTTGCCGACCGCGGTTATCTCCGGTGGCTGAGCGCTACAGTGCAGCAGGTATGCCAGGTCTTGCGAAGGGCGATGCGACGCGGGTTTGCGTGACGCGCGTCATGGATTTCTCCCCAAAGGCAGGCCCCGGAGATGACCAATTTCGTCCATTTTTGACGCGCCGCGTGCGCGCCTTCGAGTGATCTTTCCGCCACCCTTGTTACTCGCTAAGATTAACCACATTGAAACCTTCCCGCTGCGCCGCAAGGGACAGCCGTTCGTCGAGGCAGACGAATTCGAGGGATGAGGGCCGGCTCTCGCAAGCGACGAGGGCCGCAGCCAACTGCAAGGAATCGGCCGCGCGTGGCTTATGTACCCGCAGCAACCTGAATGCGATCTCTTTCAACATCTCTGCCGGCTGGATCTCCTGCCAGCTCGCCCGCAGGGCCCGTAAGCGCATCATCGCCTGGGTCATCGACTCTGAGGCCAAGGCTGCCTCGCGTTCTAACCTCGCGAGCGCCGATACGCATTCCACTTCGCTGCCCCACCACACATGCATCACCGAATGCTCGCGGAGAAGACGGAGCAGGGATGGCGTCATGGGCTCCTGAACCAAGAGCGGGACCATCGCCGAGCCGTCCCAGAATTTCACCGCCCCTCGTTCCGTTCATCGAGCAACGCTTGCAGGACGCTCGATCCCTTCTTGGCCTTAGGCGGGCATTCATCGAAAAGGCTTGCCGGCATCACGGCGTGTGCGCGCCGGATGATGCCTTTCCGTTCGAGGCGCGCAAGCTGGCCGTCGGGATCGGCTAAACTGTCCGCGAACACGGGTTCCAGACGGGCTACCGGGATATTCCTATCCATGATGATAATCGTTTCGCCCTGCCGAACCGCTTCGAGCAGTTGGCTAAGCTGATTCTTAGTTTGAGTAATGGTTGCCTTTTTCATAGAGCTATAATAGCTTCATTTTTCTGCGCTGACAGTAGCTTGAGGCCTCGCCCTCCTCCCCGGCGCAGTACAGTTACCGCTATCAACCGCATTGACTCACCGCGGGAGACGGTGTCCCGGAGAGCGAGGAAGTTAAAATGCATTGGAAATGCGGATCAATGCAGCGGGTGGCGCCATCGAAGTCCCTTAAAGCGGCTGTAATCACGGTCGGTCGTGATCCATTCGCTACCGGATTCGATGGCGAGGGCCGCGAGAAAAGCATCCGGGACCAGATTACCCTTGACCCCGGCTTCCTGACACAGGCGGCAAAAGATTTCCCAATGGCGTGAACCGGGTGTCAGCGTAATGCAATTGGGCTGGTCCCGCAGTTCCCGTGCGAAGGCCAGCGCCTGCCCCAGCGAGCTCGGAGGATTGAAGACCTTCGGGTGCGTCACGACACGCAGAAAGCCACTCAACACAAAGTCAGACATACCGAATGCCTGATCCGAATTGATGAGATCTTCCAACCAGCCACGGTATGCTTCATGGTTCGGAGCATCTTGCCGATGCGCATAAACTAAGATGTTGACGTCAAGCAGCATCATTCGATGCTCCCATTATTTCAACGAGTGTGGCGGAATCGTCGAGGTCGATGCCAGGCCGGACTCCTTTCCCTTTCACCGTCTTGAGCCTTATGCGAGCGCGTTTCTGACACACCCGCCGCCGAGCAAGCATTTCTCTTAAGGCGTCTTCAATAACTAAGGTGAGCGTCTTGTTGCTGGCCTGTGCGTGCTGCTTGACTTCTGCCAGCAAGCGCTCGTCGAGGCGCACGGTAGTTCGCATGCGTCAAAGCATACGTGCTATGCATCAAAATGTCTATATACGAATCGCTCGCGGCAATGTTCGCTTAATTCCGATAGGCTCAGCGGCCAACCCGGCTGCTACAAGTAGTTCGACGTTTACGAATCGAGATTCAAGACCGAGCCGTCATGCCAGCGGAAGCTGGCATCCAGGAAACCGGCATAAATCCTGGATACCTGCTTTCGCAGGTATGACGGCCTATAGCGTTCCGAGGCGAAGTTCAAGACTGCCAAAACGTAAATGAATTCGAGAAAGGAACTACTATTCGAGCCCGAGCTTCTCCAAGCGATAGCGCAACGCCCTGAGGGTAATCCCAAGCAGTTTCGCCGCCGCCGTCTTGTTCCAGCGCGCTTGCTCGAGCGCGGCGAGGATCTGTTGGCGTTCGATCTCGCTAAGATAGCCCTCGATCCCCGCCGGGCCGGCGGGCTCATTAGCATGTCCAGGAAGATCGAGATCACGCGCTTCGATCCGATCGCCTTCGCAGAGGGTCAGGGCGCGTTCGAGGATGTTTTCGAGCTCCCGCACATTGCCCGGGAAGGGATACCGCGCGAGTGCTTGCATCGCCTCCTCGGTGATCCGCGGGATCGGTCCGCCCGCCCCGTTCAGCCGGTTCATGATGAAGGCGACGAGCGCCGGAATGTCCCCGCCCCGTTCCCGCAATGGCGGTACACACAGTTGGATCACATTGATGCGGTAGTAGAGGTCTTGGCGGAAACGCCCCTCTTTGACCAGGGCGGCGAGATCCTTGTGCGTGGCGCTCAGGATCCTTGCATCGACGGCAAGCTCTTGCTGGGCCCCGACGGGCCGGATGGACTTCTCCTGAATCGCGCGCAAGAGTTTAACCTGCATGTGCAGCGGCAACTCGGCGGCCTCGTCCAAGAACAAGGT
>JBOIDF010000093.1:0-11933 GCA_050740455.1 Gammaproteobacteria bacterium
CTATTTCTCGTTTGCATGCGCGCTGGGCCATCGCCAACAGCGCCGCCCGGTGCCTTGGCCATTGTCGTGTGCGTTCATGCGGGGCGCTCAACGGGTGTGGAACCGGCATCGCGGATAGGCATTCGCGACGAGCTATTGCATTACCCGAAGGCTTTGAAAGCCGCCTGGGTTCGTCGAACAACCGGATTCTTTGCAACACTGGGGTAGAATTTGGGTGACATCAAATGATCGGTGGTGTAAACTTCCTATCTACTAGTGAATTAAACAGCTACCGAAACGGTAGCCCCTTCCCCGGTTTCTAACCGGGCAAATCGCTCCGCTTAGGCGTTGTAGCGTCTTGCATCGGGATGATGCATGCTCTTAACGAATCCAGCAGGGAAGCTTGCCGAGGGGGTACCAACCTCCGCTTGTTAGCGTAGGTAAGTAAGCACTTCTTCCGTCCGGTAATGCCCCATCAGCTGGCTGGTTCGCTCCAGCGCTATCGACCAAGGTATCCCGGAGCGAGTGAGCTCATCCACGCGCTGCTGCGCGAAGGTGTGCCGCAGACCATGGATGCCGTGGCTGTAACCCAATGCGCGTTGACTTGCACGTGTCCACTGCTGGGACAGGCGGTTTCCCGCGGGTAGGGCGTAGTATTGCTTGATGCTATGTTCGAGAGAGCGGTGTATAAAGTCGCGAGGTGTTGCAAGCCGGAGGGATTCCAGCGAGCGCGCGGTCTCGGGGCGGACCGAGGATAGGTACTCATGGCCACCTTTGCCGATGAACGTGAATCGGGGCCAGTCCTCTCGACCTGAGAAGCGATCGGGCCGCAGCTGATCGAGCCTGGCATTACTGAGTGGCCTCTCTTCGGCCGGACATAGGGACGCCAAGTCTTCGACCCGGCAGCCGCTTTCCACCAGGACCACCGTGGCCAGTCGCGCGGTGGGGGAGAGCAGAGATTGAACGAGCCGGATCTGGTCTGCTGTATAAGCCCGGCTTGTTTGGTTTTGGGCTTCTCGGCTCCGACTTGGAACGGTGAGTGTCCCGATGTTCGGCAAGGTCTCCAGCGCCTTGGCGTAACCTTGCACCGTCGCGGCCCGTAACCCGTCCTTAACGCGTGCGTCGATATAGGCTTGCGCCTGCTCGCGGGTAATCGCCGTGAGCCGCAAGGTGCCAATACGCTCTGCCGCACGGCTTAGATCTCCGATATACCGGTGCACGGTGCGATCCGAACGTAACGCTGCACCGGAGGCTTTGGAGCAACCCCGATGAGCGCGCGCCAGGATCCAGGTGCGCGCCTGATCGCGCATCGTGCGCGGGGCATTCCCGCGGTCCCGTCCGCGCCCGCCGCGCTTACTCAACGGCCAGCCCTTTGAGGTAGCGGTGTACGGTGGAGGCATGCACCTTCGTACGCTTCCTGACCCTGAGCCATACGGCAATATCGCGTACACTCGCCCCCTGTTTCCAAAGCGCCGCAATCTCTTGGCGATACCGATCGAGCTTCCGGCGCCCAGGGGCTTGCCGACGTTGGCGCGCGACTGCGCGCACCCAGCGCACATGCTCGAGCTCCTGGCTTGCTCGGGATGCCGACAGGGCCTCGACAATTTCAGTCGATCGTCGCTCGCGGGCGATGCGGCGGGTCGGGTGATCGGTTGGCTCCCCCGTGCGCAACGCGCGGATGGATGCGCTAAGCAACGCGCGCTGGCGGGTAGTCCTCGAGAAGGTCTTGGAGCTCATCCAGCTGACCTATCACCGCACCCGCAGGTGTGAACGCTAACGCGCGCTCCTCAGCGGATACTGCTGCAATACCCTGTTGCACGAGCCCTGTTGCGCCAACCACCGCGCTTGTGAGGCGTGGTGCCGTTTCTGCGCCAGCGGGAGGGCGGTGCCCTGACGGGCACGGATAGCCCGTCAGGGCGGCGGTGACTCGCTGGCGCACGCGGTGTCACGGGTCGATTCCTGCAGCAATGCCCCCAGGGGAACCTGACTGCGCCACGCATGACCGATGCGCCAACCCACGGCGAACTGCGCCAGACGCCATCAAGGAGGAAAAGCTGTATCAGCGGGCGCGCTGGCGCCTGGCTGGGACGGTGGCTCAGCGGGCGCGCCGTTCTCGGCCTGGCCCTTCGCGCGGAAGGTGACCGCCTCGACGCGGGATAAATCGAGGTCGATGCTATCGGCCTGTACCTCGATGCGGCTCGCGGTCTCGCCGTCTTTGTCCTCCCACGTATCGTGCACCAGGGTGCCTTCCACCCGCACCCGGGCGCCTTTCGGGAGGAGCTTCGCGACGCTCTCGCCGCGGGGACCCCAGAGGTGGACGGGCAGCCAGAAGCCACCCCGGTCCTCGAAGCCCCCGTTACCATCGGGTACCTGGCGATCGAAGTAGACGCGCAACTCCGTGACGGTGCGGGATTCGCCCTCCACGCTGACCTGCTTGAGCTCTGGGTTTGCTCCCAGGTTGCCACGGCCAATGAAGTGATTCGACATGACTGCCTCCTGTTCGGTGATTGCAGCAGACCCTTCCGGTCCGCCTCACAGCGCCTATACGCCGAGGACCGCTCCAGGTCCAGGGAAAACCCTCATCCGGATTCCGAGGCTTTTCGTAAGGCGCACACGCCGCGGTAACGCTCGAGGAAATGGCCGAGGCATCGGAGGCGCTGTTGGCGATGGCCCAGCGCGCATTGAGCCGCACTGAGCGCGACCTGTCCATGAGGACGTATCGTATTAGACGATCCGCGCGCTGGATGAGGCGACGCCGGAGTGTCAAGGTGCGCGAAGGCCCAGGCGGCTGCACCACCTATCCTATCCGCCGTGCCGGTTCCACGCCGCTGAGCGCCCCGCATGAACGCACGATGCGACACGTGAAGGTGTGACCGCTACTCGTTTCCGCGGCCTTTTCTGCTGGGTATATCGCCAAGAGAAGACCAACCGAAAGCGACGTTGACAAGCACACGGTGGAAGCGTATAAGCCAGAATTGCTTTATCGTGGCGACTGCGAATTCAGCCGCGCCCTTAGCTGCTCGCAAGAACAGCCCCTTTGCCACCGCGCGCCTGCAACCTCCGGTGGCCAGCTCTCGGGCTGAGGCAGGCATTCATCGCAGACTTCGGTCTGTACGTCGACCCTTACCGGGGAGAGCCCCTTCCCCGGCCGGGCGAAGGTGTGTCTTCTCCTCGGGTTTTTTATGCACCCCATGAGGAGAGATACCATGACAGACACGACATCCGATCGTAACTACTTCGATCTGCACATTCTCGGTATTGGCTATCTGCACCGAGTGCGTGAGATCACCCCCAAGCGCGGCGAGCCTTTTGTGGCCGTCGAAGTGTCGGCGCTGCACGGCGCTGCCGGGCAAGTGGAGTACACCCGCTTCGATTGCAAGGTCTCCGGCCGCGAGGCCCAGCGCGTAGTCCGGCAGTTGCTGCCCGACATCGAGGCCGAGAGGCGGGTGCTCGTTGGGTTCAAACTGAGCGATTTGTACGCGGAGACGTTCACCTACCAGAACGGTGAGAAGCAGGGCCAGACGGGCGTGAGCCTCAAGGCCCGTCTCCTGCGCATCGACTGGGCCAAGGTGGAGGGCGAATACGTCGTTCGCCCGAAGGCCCGGGAAGAGACGCAAGCACCCCAAGGACGAGCGCACGCCGCGGCGTGATGGGATACGCGGTTCGGCTGGGGAGTGATCCCCAGCCGGATCGGCTATACTTGAGGTAAGCCCGCTTTGGAGAGCCTCGTGCTCGAGGCTGTCCCAAGCGAGTTTCACCGACTGCCTGTCGTTAATAGGCACCCTTGCTGATCTCAGGATCAGCGCCCTTTAGCACCTTCGGGCCCTGTCGTAGGTGCGCCGGCATTCGACAGAATGCCGAGGCCCCGATTACACGAGGAGCTCGCTCCTCGTGTGCTTCACTCCCGCCGCCGTCCGTGAAAAAACGGCGGCAACTTTAGCCCACCACGAGACACCTGTCGCTCCCCGCGTGTCGGCGTGTCTCCCCGTATGCATCCTCATACCGCACGGTACTCTCGCCATTCGCCGTGGCGCCCTTGCTGTTCACGGAAACAGCCCCCGTATCCCCGGATGGAGGCGTTGCCTCATTCCGCCATCTTGGGGGTGTCAACCACAAGAGCCGCCTGCGGAGGCGGCCAAGGAGAAACCATGGAGAGAGTGATACGACTTGGGCCCTGTGTGATCGTCCTCATCGGCGCGATTGGGCTCATCCAGGCGCACGGGATCGCCTTCTGGTCGGGCAAGCTCGGGCCGTATGGCATCGCCTGGTCGGTGCTGCTCGAGGCGACCGCGCTCTGGCTCTGGTCTCGGCCTGCGATCGGGAGCCGCGCGTTGGCGTGCTTAGCGAGCGTGTTGCTCCTGCTCGGTCCGCTGTACCAGGTAGGCACACCCATCCTGGACAGCCTCGTCTTGGCCGAGCACAGCGATCGGGCTCGCTCGAAAGAGATCCCGATGGCGGAAGCGCAGATCCGGGAGCTCGAGGGACAGCTCGCGGTGTTCACGGCGAACTCACGGACACGCCCCGGCTGGCTCCCCGCGATCGAGGCGGCCCAAGCGCGGTTGACGGAGGCGCGTGGGAAGCTCGCCACGCTCTACCGCGAGGCGCCCAGGAGCACGGCACGGATCGAGGTGCAGGAGACCCTCGTCATCGCCATGGAGTGTATCGGGCTGCTGCTCTTCCAGATCGCGGCCGTGCTGGCCATCACCACCTTGGCGCGGGAGCGCCGGTTCCGGTTGGCCGCCGAGGCCTGGCACCCGTTCGGTGTCGGCCGGGGCTCGGGGTCCACATCCGTAACCCCGCCGGCCAAAGCGGATCCGGCCAGTGACGAGAAAGGGAGCAACGTGGTGACGTTGCCCCCGGCACGGGGACCAGGGCAAGGAGAGGACCCCAAGCCAAGGCGTGGGAAGTCCAGGCCTCGCGGCCCGCGCCAGGCACTTGGACGGGTGCCTCAGTTCTCATCCGTCGAGCATAGGCGCGATGGCTAAGCGCTTCCTCGTTCTTTCGCCCGCTGGGATCGCCCCAGCGGGCCGTTTCCCCCTGGCGCCCACGGGTCCCAGCGGAAAGCGAGGCTTTTGTACCGTGGCGGCTTCGGCTAAAGCCGCACCCTTGCTGTTCGCAGGAACAGCGCTATTGCCACCGCGCGCCTGCGCTTCCGGTGGCCGGCTGAAAGGCCGATGCAGGCAGTCCATCAACGTCAACCCATTCGGGGTATCGCGTGCCCCGAAGGGGGTTCGTGCGCCCCGGTTTTTCATCCGGAGGTGAATATGAATACCACAACGTTTGGTACCGAAACCCGGGCGTATTTCCCGGTGTCCCTGAAACCAGTGTTCGTGGGCGATGCAGCTGCTCAAGTCCAAGACTATCGGGCCGTGGTGCGGGAGGATACGGGCGCTGTGCTCGGCATCCACCGCGGGTCCTACAAGCTGGTGCCGAACCGGGAGGTCTTCGAGCCCTTTGACGAAGCCATCACGGGCTCCGGCATCGCGCTCGAAGGGATCAAGGTCCAGGAAGGCATCGCCTACGAAGGACGCACCGTGGTGCGGGAGTATATCTTCCCAAGCGTCACGCTCGAGCCGCGGATCGGCGATGTCGTGGAGTTCAGGCTAAAAGTGCTTAACTCCTACGACGCCACCAACGCTTTTCGGGCCCTGATGGGCGGCCGGCGACGGCTCTGCCTCAATGGGCTCGTGGGCCGTGAGCAGCACACACTCGTCTACGCCCGTCACACGACCGGGTTCTCGAGTGAACGTGCTGTTGACGGGATCCGCCATGCGATGGAGCGCTACCTGAGCCTGGATGCCGAGTGGAAGCGGTGGGCCGAGCGGGACATCACGGCCGAGACCGTCCGCGAGGTCTTCGAGGCGATGCCGGAGATCAATCCCAAGCGCTTGGCGTATCTCTCCGAGGCTTGGGAGACCGAGGCCGCTCTGGCTGGGACGACCGTCTGGGCGCTCTACAACGCCTTGACGCGTTGGTCCACCCATGCACCGGTCCGGCCGGGCTCGGCGGGCAACCGCGCGGCCATTGTGCTCAATCGAGAAGCGGTGGTTCGACGGACGCTCGCGAGCCCCGCGTTCGACCGGCTGGCCGCCTGAACCCCAGGATCGACAGGAGGTGCACCATGATCGTTGACATCACCAAAACCGCCATTGCGGTCTACCGCGTGTGCAGCGACGACGGTGAGGTGCAGGGCTATGCCCTCACCCCACAAGACGATGCCGCATCAGAGCCCATCACCTGCATCGACGAGACGCTTGATTCTGTCGGCGCGCTCCAAGTGCATGTGTTCGGGTGCAAGACAGCGGCGCGTGCCTTCCAGGAGGGCTTGATCCTGGGCGGGGACGAGCCGTTCGACTCGATCGTCGGACGTACTTCACTCGGCTGGGCGGTGCTGCGAGAGTGCAGCTATCCGCCCGATCCGGGCGATCCGACCGTGGCGGTCATTACCTACCAGTGGCGAGACGCCGAGGAGGAGGCGCGACCGGGTTGAGCCCGGTGGCTTTACTCACCCCGCGCCGTGGGGGATCCTTCCCCCACGGCGGGCGGGTTCCCCCAGGCTCGGGGGCTTTCCCGGAGATCTCAGCGAGACCTCGGGGAAAGGCCCTGGCCCTTTATGGTGTTGTGACCCGTGCGGCTCGGGTATAAAGCCGCGCCTTTGCTGTTCGCTCGAACAGCCCCTATGCCACAGCGTGCCTGCGTTGTCCTGTGGCCGGCCTTCGGGCCGATGCAGGCTTATTGTTTTACATCAACCCTTGCGGGGTGTCATGCACCCCGTTCGGGGTTCGTGCGCCTCGCTTTTTTTCCTGGAGGTGCATCATGGGATGGCTTTATTATGCGGCAACAAAGAAAGCGCTGATCGCCGATCGCACAACGGCCTGGCAAACGGACGGTGTGCGCGGTACGACGCTCGCTTTTTGTGTTCGCGGGAATCGGCTGTGGAAGGTCGTCGAGGTCGAGTGCCACAAGGACGGCACGAAAGAGCGGTACATCGCTCTGGATCTCCTGGCTTATCGCGGCCAATGGGGATACAAGGATCTCTACGAGGCCGAGCATCCCTTCCACTACGACTGTCCGCTCGGGTATCTCGCGCAGGTGTCGGTCGAATGCGAGAAGTGGCGCGAAGGTGTACAGGCTTACCATGCGCGTATTCATCGCCGCGTTGAGATTGGGCAACGGATCGTACTTAGCGGTGCGCGCATTCCGTGGGTGCGGATCGTATCGGTCCGGCCGCTCCGGGGCGAGTACCGCGGTACGGTCTACCGCTTACCGCGAGCGCTCCTCGGAGAGGTGCTTCCGGAGAGCGTGCCATGAGCGCCGCGTTGAAGTGCATCGAGGATCGCGATGAGGACGAGCGCCTCATCGCCCGTGCCTTGGAGATCTTGGCGCGCCGCCATGCCCGCGGCGAGGCGTTGACGAGCCCGGCCGCGACACAAGCCTTCTTGCGTTTGCGCTTGGCCGCGCGGCATTTCGAGACCTTTGGGATCATTTTCCTGGACTCGAAGCATCGGGTGCTCGCGATCGAGGATCTGTTCGAGGGAACGATAGATGGTGCGTCGGTCTACCCACGGGTGGTGGTTCAGCGGGCGCTCGAGCACAACGCCGCAGCGCTCATTGCGTACCATTGCCACCCCTCAGGCGATCCGACGCCAAGCCGCGCCGACGAGGTGTTAACCCATCGGCTCAAGGATGCGCTCGCGCTGCTCGACATCCGATTGCTTGACCACTTCGTGGTCTCGGCCGAGGGATCGGTGTCGATGGCGGAGCGCGGTCTACTGTAACGTTTCTTAGTTGCTGACCGGCAGGAGGTCATCGGTCAGCTTGCGACGCCGTCCCAGGCGATGGTTTTCCTGGGGCGGCGGGCCGCCTTTATCCGGTACATGGACCGCCCTGTCGGTGATTTCCTGACAAATCTCGCGCCGGTACGAACTGCATTCTGTAACTCAGTGACCTAAGCCCCCGGCTTTGCCCTGATCTTTACCCAGAATCGATCGCGCTGGACACGGTCCTTATGTCGCATGGGTCATCACCTGCCAAATAGCAGTGATGTCATCCAAGCGCTGCAGGCCGAGCCACAGGGTCTGCGTGCCAGGTTCGCCATCACCTTTGCGTCCCAGGAAGCCGCCGAGGCTTGCCACCCGATGGATCGCTTCGCGCAAGGTGGTAGTGTCTCAGTTCGGCCAGAAGCGGAAATTCAAAGATCAGAACTCACCGCCCGAAAGCAGTCGTTCCTGCTGTCCCGTAAAGGGTCGTTTTTGCAACTCACGCGGCCAGGCCAGCTATGCGCGATGCCAGAGGGTCTGGGATCTGCGCGAGACGATCTCAGTCCGTGGCGGGCAGCGAATGATGCTCGTGCACGACGCACCACCGTCCATCGCGCTTACGGAAACCCATGGTGAGGCGGAACTCGAGCTGGATTTTCTCGCCGTCGCGCTCCGTGCCGCTGCAGCGCCCGATCGCGGTGGCAAAGGCCACGTCCTTCCCGGCAGTGATCTCCACGTCATGAAAGTCGAAGGCGACCGGCTTGGTTGACCAGGCAAAGAACGTCCGCCACGTCGCCATATAGGCGTCCAGCCCGCGCGATAAGAACGGCGGCGGCACATCGAACATCAACATCTCGGGGTCATGGTCTGCGCGAATTCCCGCTAGGTCCTGTTCGCGCACGGCCTTTGACCACTGCGCGATCAGTTCGCGAAGTTCCGCTTCATCGCTCGTCGCCTGGTTCCTTTGTGTCGTGTCTGCCATGGTCTCTCTCTTTGTGGTGCTCTCATTGAATGACGTTAGGGTGCCCACGCGTGAGCGCGATAGTGAACGAAGCGGCGCTCGCGAGCGCGGCGATCGTGCGCACATGATTCCACTTCGTCCAGGCGACGAGGTAGTCGACCCAGAGCGCAGCCCCTTCCGTGCTGGTAGCGGGAACGGCGGCCAGCGCGTTGTTTCGTGGCACGTTGAAAAGCATCGTCACGAGGAAGGTCCCAAGGAAGTAGAGTAGACCGCCGGCGAGGACGTACGCGGCCCCCGCTTCGCGCCAGCGCACGAGAGCCGTGATGATCAGAAGCACGCACAGCACGGCCATCCCAAAAAACGGTGTCAGAAACCAACGATTGATGACGGTGACATTGATCGATTGCATCGCGGCGATGCCTTGGGCCGGCAGGACGGCTCCAAGGGCTTTCATCACGCAGACGGAAAACGCAAAGAAGAACCCCGCCATGAGACCGCTACCGAGAGCGGACACGAGCACTGCGAGATCAATCAGGCTGGATACTTTCATGATTGCCGGCCTGCATTCCACACGCCTGTGCCGGCGGTCTCTCGCACGTAGTCGGTGAAATCACGGGCCGGCCGGCCCAGCGCGCGCATGACCCCGTCAGTCGTCGAGGCATTGCGGCCATCGAGGACTTCCGCAAAGAGATACGTGATCAGGCTGATGAATTCCGGCTCCAGCTGCAACTCCTTCATCGCGGCCCCGTACTCCTCCGCCGGGATTTGGACGTAACGGATGTTCCGGTTCGTCACGCGCGCGATCTCAGCAATCGCCTCCGCAAACGTCCATAACCGCGGCCCGGTCAGCTCGTAGAGCTGCCCCACATGCCGGTCCTCCGTGAGCGCCGCGACCGCGACGTCCGCAATGTCATCGGCATCGATGAACGGCTCGCCGACGTTTCCTATGGGAAGCGCGACTTCGCCGGCGAGAATGGGGTCCAGCAAGTAGTTCTCGCTGAAGTTCTGAGAGAACCAGCTGGCACGCAGGAGCGTGAATTCAGCGCCGGAGTCCCGGACGATCTGCTCGCACAGCTGCGCCTCGGGTTCCCCTCGCCCGGAGAGCAGGACCAATCGCGGAACACCGCTCTTGACGGCGAGCGCGGTGAAAGAGCGGATCGCTTCCGAGGCGCCTGGGGCCGCAAGATCGGGATGGTAGGTGACGTAGACCGCTCCCACGTCGCGGAGGGCGGCAGACCAGGTGCCGGGGTCGGCCCAATCGAAAGGCGGCTTGCCAGATCGAGAACCGAACCGGACGGGTATTTTCCGAGCACGCAGCCGTTCGGCCACACGCCGACCAGTCTTGCCGGTCGCTCCAATCACCAGCGTTTCTTTCTGCGCCATCTCTCTTCTCCTTCGCGTTCGCATCTTCGATGGCATCCAATATATTCCGCTTCACGCAACGCGACAATGCCATGGCGTCCGTGTTTTATGAACTCACGAACCAACGCGCCCAGGCTATCAATGCCGCGCGGACCGCTTTGCGTTGATCTGGAGCTCACTCCATAGGTCCGGTGTGGGTCCAGGCTGTGTAAAAACGTGTTATGATGTATACTGATCAGATCGATAGTTGTGCGAGAGAGCCATGAAGCGTTTCGTTGAAGGTGAAGACCGAACCCAGAGCACATTGTTCCCCGAACGGCTCGATGAGTATATCAGCGAGGATAATCCGGTCAGAGTCATTGAGGCGTTCGTCGATGAACTCGATCTCAAGGTGCTTGGATTCGAGGGTATCGAACCACGTACGACCGGTCGTCCTGCCTATCATCCCTTGGTACTGCTAAAGCTCTATATCTACGGCTACCTCAACCGAATTCAATCAAGCCGTCGTCTGGAGCGAGAGAGTCAACGCAACGTCGAGGTCATGTGGCTTATGCGGCGGTTGATGCCGGACCACAAGACGATTGCCGAGTTCCGCAAGAATAACGGTAAAGCGCTGCGTGGGGCATGTCGGGAGTTTGTGGTGCTGTGTCGAGGACTGAGCCTATTCACTGAATCGCTGGTGGCGATTGACGGGAGTAAGTTCAAAGCGGTGAACAACCGAGATAAGAACTTCACGCGTGCGAAGATGAAACGGCGCATGGAGCAGGTGGACCAGAGTATCGAGCGATACCTGGGCCAACTCGACAGCGCCGACCGTGAAGAGCCAGAGATAGCCGAGCCAAAGACGACTCGGTTAAAAGACAAGATCGAGACGCTGAAGCAGGAGATGCAGCGCTTGAAGGAGCTTGAGGTTGAGATGCAGGCGGCGCCGGACCAACAGCTCTCTTTGACTGACCCCGATGCGCGTTCGATGGCTACCAGTGGCCGAGGCACGGGGATGGTGGGCTACAACGTGCAGACCGCGGTGGACGCCAAGCACCATCTAATCGTAGCGCACGAGGTGACCAACGTTGGCCACGATCGCGATCAACTCTCTTCAATGGCGAAGCAAGCGCGCACTGCGGTAGCGAAAACCTCACGGTCGTCGCAGACCGTGGGTACTTCAAAGGCGAAGAGATATTGGCGTGCGACGAGGCTGGCATCACCACGTTCCTGCCCAAGCCGCAGACTTCGGGCAGTCAGGCCGAAGGGCGTTTTGGCAAGCGAGATTTTCATTACATTCCCGAAGACGATGAGTATCGGTGTCCGGCTGGGGAGCGTTTGAAGTGGCGCATGACGACGGTGGAGAAAGGACAGAGGGTGCATCGGTATTGGAGCTCAGCCTGCCCGAGTTGCTCCATCAAGGCACGCTGTACGCCCAGCCCGTTTCGACGCGTCTCGCGCTGGGAGCACGAAGAGGTCATTGAGGCGGTGCAAGCGCGGCTAGACCGAGACCCTGAGAAAATGCGGGTGCGTCGAAAGACGGCCGAGCATCCCTTTGGGACGATAAAAGCGTGGATGGGGTCGACGCACTTCCTCACCAAAACGCTCGAGCGCGTGAGTACCGAGATGAGTTTGCATGTCCTGGCCTACAATCTGAAGCGTGTGATGCGCCTATTGGGCGTCGCTCCGCTCATCGAAGCGATACGGGCGTGAGTCCCGTATTTTTGGCCCGAAGAACGACCAATTGAGCGCTTCATGGGCGTTTTGTGTATTCCGCGCCATAGTGATCACTGATTCCAATCGATTGAGATCACGATTTCCGACGGATTGCGATCGCTGATTCCGAGCATTGTGATCACGGATTGCGATGATTGTGATCACAGGGAGTT
>JBOIDF010000094.1:0-11214 GCA_050740455.1 Gammaproteobacteria bacterium
AGGCAATCAACAACGCCGTCGCCTTTCTTGCAACCAACGCCCGCCGGGCACACCCTAAACGCGACAGGCGAAGCGGACGCCTTGAACTTAATTTGGAACCAGTTTTTAACGCAGCTTAAGTACCTAAGCTATGAAGTCGGGCTAGCTGTTGGCCAAGGGTTGTTGGTTACCTGTATACTGAAACCCGCATGCCAGTGATCAGCGTACGTAATGAACCTGAGCCACCGCTCAAAGAGATGTTTTAGTCGGCTATTGATCATTGCGGTGCTCGGACATTTTGGTCTGGGCCACCGCGATGCGTCGGCCTTGGTCCTGTGTTTCGGGGCGGACGGCCATGTGGCGGTAGAGCCTGCCGGTCACCACCATCGTTCCCAGGCACCCGATCGCCTGCAGGAGAGGCTCATAACCGAAAAGGGCACCTATGTCCTAGAAACCGGGGACAGTCCTTGTACAGACATCCCTGTGATCAGCGAAGACCACGGGTCTCACAAACCGCTGATCGAGGCGAAAGACCCATCACCAGATACTGGCGTTCTAGAGCTTACTGCTTTCGTCATTGCATTAATCCCATTCGATGAGCTGGCCCCAGCACCGGTTTTCTTCCCCGATTCTCCGACCGTCGATTCCAGACTGTCTACCCTCCGTAGCGTTGTTCTTCTGATTTAGCTTCGTAGCTGTGGCGTGCCCGCGTTACTGCGCGGGGTCAGGCTGGCGTTCGCCGCGCGGCGCCATATTTCTACCTCGGTTAGGAAGATGTCTTATGTCCTCAAAACGTGTGACGTCCATCGGCGTTGCGCTGGCCATGGCCTTCGCCGGTCGGGCGGTATACGGTGCCGGTCCTGCAGGCTCGGAACCCCGACCGCTCGGGAAAGAAACCCCAGGCTATGGGGCTCCCCTCGCTCCCGCCATGGACCCCGCCGAACCCATCGCCGAACCTACTGGACACCTGACGCTGCGAGAGGGCTTGGCGCTCGCTTTAAAGGCCAACCCTGAGCTCGCCCCCTTCTCCAGGGAGATCCGCGCCCGTGAGGCCGGGGTGCTGCAGGCACGCCTCTTCCCCAACCCCGAGCTCAGCGTCACCGCTGCGAACCTCGGTAACGCCGTCTTGAAAGATTTTGACGGTCCTCAAACCACCGTGAGCCTCTCCCAGCTGATCCTCCTCGGGGGAAAGCGTGCGCGCGGCATGGCGGTCGCGGGGCTCGACCGCGACCTCGCCGCGTGGGACTACGAGACCAAGCGAATGGATGTCCTCACTCGAGTCGTTCAAGCCTTCGTGGAAGTCCTAAGTGCGCAGGAAGGGCTAGCCCTCGCCAATGACCTCATGGCCCTTGCCGAACGGGTAGTGGAGGCGGCCGCGGCCCGGGTGCGGGCCGGCAAGGTCTCCCCGGTGGAAGAGACCCGAGCTCGGGTGACCCTGGCCTCCGTGAAGATCGAGCAGGCCCGCGCAGCACTGGAACTGGAAGCGGCACGGAAGCGCCTGGCAGCTACCTGGGGGAGCACCATCCCGCGCTTCCAGAGCGCCCAGGGAAAGCTGGATCAGGTCTTGCCCATTCCCACCCTCGAAGAGCTGATCCGGCGTCTCACTCAAAATCCCGACCTCGCGCGCTGGGCCGCCGAGCTCGCCCAACGCCAGGCCGCCATCGACCTCGAAGAAAGCCGGGCTGTCCCCGATCTCACCGTGAGCCTCGGGGTCACACAATTCACCGACACCGATGACAGCGCCCCGGTCGCGGGCGTCTCCATCCCTTTGCCCGTTCTCAACCGAAACCAAGGCAATATTGAGGCGGCACATCAGCGTCTCACCAAGGCCATGGAAGAGCGCCGCGCCGCCGAGGTCTTGGTCACCACGGCCTTGAACAGCGCCTATCAGAGCCTGGCCGCGGCCCATGCCGAGGTCACGACGTTACGACAAGAAGTCATCCCGGGCGCCCAGAGTGCCTTCGAGGCCGTGAGCCGAGGCTATCGCTTAGGAAAGTTCGGGTTCTTGGATGTCCTGGACGCACAACGCACCCTGTTCGGGGTTAAAGCGCAATATCTGCGGGCGCTCGCAAGCTATCACCAGGCGGTGGCCGAGGTAGAGCGGCTGATCGGGGAGCCGGTCGAGGCCGCCCGAAGCTTAGAGAAGTCAAGATGAAAGGCAAGAAGGCATTAGCCGTTGTTACCGTGATCCTGGCGGTGCTGGTCCTCGCCTGGCTCATTCTCAGCATGGACACCCCTTCCGGAGACCGTGCTGAACCTGAACCCAATGAGACCCGTGCGGGACATGAAGAAGAAAAGGAAGGAGATCAGAAGCTCCATGGCAGGCGTTTAGCTCAAGACGGGTTTGAGATCGAGATCGGCCTCTCCGAGGCCGAAGGCGCCCCGCACTTCCAGGCCGCGGCCTATGAGGACAAGAAGCCGGTAAGCCCCGAGGCGGTACAGCTAACCCTAGATCTACAGCGGACCGGGAAGGAGCCAGAGACCCTCTACTTTCAAGTGGAAGGTGAGCACCTGCGAAGCCGTGAGGTGATTGCCGAGCCGCACGTATTTGCCGTCAAAGCGGTCGCTCAATACCAGGGCAAGACCTACCGCTGGGAGTATTGGCAGGTCGAAGGCGGGATTGAGCTCCCCTCTGGGGCGGTCGGGGAGGCCGGGATCGAGGTCAAAACGGCAGGCCCGGCCGCCCTCAAGACGGTCCTGGCGCTCCCTGGCGAGATCCAGCTCAACCCGCGGCGGGTGGCCCATGTGGTGCCTCGCGTCGAGGGGGTGGTCGTCGAGGTCCGCAAGGAGCTTGGCAATCGGGTCAAGCAAGACGAGGTGCTGGCGGTGTTGGAGAGCCGCGAGCTGGCCGAGCTGAAGAGCCAATACCTCGTGGCGCTCAGGCGCCTGGATCTCGCCCGCGTCACCTTTGCGCGGGAAGAACGCCTGTGGAAGGAGAGGATCTCCGCCGAGCAGGATTACCTGGTGGCCAAGAAAGAGCGGGCAGAGGCCGAGATCCTGGAGGAGGCCGCCGCGCAAAAGCTGCGTGCCCTGAGCATCACCAAGGCCGAACTGCGCGCCATTGCCGCGAGAACCACTACCCCATTCAGTCGCTTTGCGCTTAAGGCCCCCTTCGAGGGTGAGGTGGTGGAGAAGCACCTCGCCCTGGGTGAGACCGCCCAGGCCGATGCGGGTGTCTTTACCATTGCCGACCTCTCCACCGTCTGGGCCGAGATCACCGTCTATGCCAAGGATCTGGCTTCCGTCCAGGTTGGCCAGGCGGTTACGGTAAGGGCCGCGGATACCGCCTATACGGCGGGCGGCAAGGTGTTCTACGTGGGCAGGCTGGTGGGCGAGCAGACCCGTTCGGCCAAGGCCTACGTCGAGATCCCCAATCCGGAAAGGCGCTGGCGTCCCGGGCTGTTCGTCACGGTGGCGGTGGTGCAGGAGGAGGCGGAAGTCCCGGTGGCGGTGGTCGACGAGGCCATCCAGACCCACCAAGACCGCGCCGTGGTGTTTGTCGAGCACGAGGACGTCTTCGAGGTAAGACCGGTGACCCTTGGGCGCCGGGATGGGGAGTGGGTCGAAGTGCGCGAGGGCCTATCGGCCGGGGAGCGCTACGCCGCGCAGAACAGCTTCATCCTCAAGTCCGAGCTCGGCAAGTCCGCCGCCACCCATGAGCATTAAGGAGGAAATAGATGAACAGTATGCTGATGCTCTCGGTACTCTATTTTCTTTTGGCTGGGCTCATGGAGATCGGTGGTGGTTACCTGGTGTGGCTCTGGTTGCGGGAGCACCAGTCCTGGTGGTTGGGGTTGATCGGTGCACTGGTGCTCGTCGGCTATGGCATCGTGCCCACCTTTCAGCCGGCCCACTTCGGACGCGTCTATGCCGCCTACGGCGGGGTGTTTGTGTTCATGTCCATGCTCTGGGGCTGGTGCATTGACGGGCAGCGCCCGGATCGTTGGGACCTGATCGGCTCCGCCCTATGCATCGCGGGCGTGATCGTCATCATGTACGTGCCACGCGGAAACGCCGCATGAGCCCTATGGGAGCGCCTTCTTTGCTCCGTGCTCACCCAACAAAGCTGTAGGAGCATGCATCCCGCCGCTTCTTAGCTATCTGAGAATCACATATGTTCGATCGCATTCTGAGATTTTCCATCGAGAGCCGCGGGCTCATCATGCTCGCGACCTTGGGTCTGTGCCTCCTCGGGATCTACAACTTACAGCGCCTGCCCATCGACGCCGTGCCCGACATCACCAACGTCCAGGTGCAGATCAACACCGAAGCACCCGGGTATTCGCCGCTGGAGGTGGAGAGCCTCATTACTTTCCCCGTTGAGGTCGCGACCCTCGGGCTCCCCAGTCTCAAGGAGAGCCGCTCCCTCTCGCGTTATGGGCTCTCCCAGGTCACCGTCATCTTCGAGGACGGCACCGACATCTACTTTGCCCGCAACCTCATCAGCCAGCGCCTCCAGGAGGCGCGGGGGACGCTACCGCCCGGCGTCGAGCCCATCATGGGCCCCATCGCCACGGGCTTGGGCGAGATCTTCCTCTGGACCGTGGAGGCCGAGCCCTCCGCGCGCAAACCGGACGGCACCCCGTACACCATCATGGATCTGCGCACCCTTCAGGATTGGGTGATCCGCCCGCAGCTCCTCACCGTCGCCGGGGTCACCGAGGTGAACAGCATCGGCGGCTACGACCGCCAGTACCACGTCACCCCGGATCCCCAGAAGCTCATCGCCTATGGGCTCGGCTTTCGGGACGTGCTGCGGGCGCTCGCCGAAAACAATGACAATGTCGGCGCGGGCTATATCGAGCACCACGGGGAGCAATACCTGATCCGGGCTCCGGGACGGGTCTACACCCTGGATGAGATCCGCAACATCGTCCTCGGCAGCCATCAGGGCGTGCCCATCTACATCAAGGATGTGGCGGAGGTCTTGCTGGGGAAGGAGCTGCGCACCGGTGCCGCGACCAAAGACGGGAAGGAGACCGTGCTCGGCACCGCCTTCATGCTCATGGGAGCCAACAGCCGCACCGTCGCCCAGGCGGTGGGGGAGAAGCTTCTTGATGTGAACCGCTCGCTACCCGAGGGGGTGGTCGCGAAGCCCATCTACGACCGCACCACCCTGGTGGATCTCACCATCGCCACGGTGCGGAACAACCTGCTGGAAGGGGCGGCGCTGGTTATCGCCGTGCTCCTGCTCCTGCTTGGCAATGTCCGTGCGGCGCTGATCACGGCCATGGTGATCCCGCTCTCCATGCTCTTCGCCATCACCGGCATGGTGACGGAGAAGGTGAGCGCCAACCTGATGAGCCTGGGGGCCATCGACTTCGGCATCATCGTCGATGGCGCGGTGGTCACCGTGGAGAACAGCGTACGCCACCTGGCCGAGGCGCAAGGCCGGCTACAGCGCCGCTTAACGGTGGCCGAGCGCCTGAAGGTGGTGTTTGAATCCTCCGAAGAGACTCGCCGGGCCATCTTGTTCGGGCAGCTCATCATCATGGTGGTTTATCTGCCCATCTTCGCGCTCACCGGGGTCGAAGGAAAGATGTTCCACCCCATGGCCCTGACCGTGGTCATGGCGCTCCTCGGTGCCATGATCCTCTCCATCACCTTTGTCCCCGCCGCGGTAGCCCTCTTCGTGAGCGGGCGGGTCTCGGAGAAGGAGAACCCGGTGATGAGGCTTGCCAAAAAGGCCTATCTGCCCGCACTCGACTTCTCTCTTCGCAACCGTCCCCCGGTAGTTGCAACCGCCTTGGGGATCGTGGTCTTGAGCGGACTGCTCGGCGCACGCCTGGGGACGGAGTTCGTGCCCAGCCTGGATGAAGGGGATCTCTCGGTGCAAGCCCTGCGCGCGCCGGGTACCGGCCTCACGCAGTCGATCGAGATGGAAGCTTCCTTGGAGAAAAGGCTCCGAGAATTCCCTGAAGTGGAGAGCGTCTTTGCACGTACCGGCGTTGCCAAGGTCGCCACCGATCCGATGCCGCCGAACATCTCGGACACCTATATCATGCTCAGGCCAAGAGAGGAGTGGCCTGATCCCGGCCGGCCCAAGGAGGACCTGGTCAACGCGATGGCGGAGCGGCTCGCGCGACTCCCCGGGAGCAACCACGAGTTCACCCAGCCCATCGAGCTGCGCTTCAACGAGCTGCTGGCCGGCGTGCGCGCCGACGTGGCGGTGAAGGTGTTCGGGGATGATATGGACGTGCTTCTCGAGACCGCGGAACGCATAGCGGCCGTCCTGCAAAAGGTAGAAGGCGCCGCCGATGTCCGGGTGGAGCAGGTCACGGGGCTTCCGGTCTTGACCGTGCAGATGAAGCGGGAGGTCATGGCCCGCTATGGGCTCAACGTGGCCGATGTCCAGGAGGTGGTCGAGGCCGCCATGGGGGGGAAGGTGGCCGGGAAGATCTACGAAGGGGACCGCCGCTTTGATCTCGTGGTGCGCTTGCCCGAGCCGTATCGGGTCGATGTCGAGGCCGTGAAGCGCCTCCCCATCCTCCTCCCGCAAAGCCGAGTGGCGGAGGCCCCTGAGGGACAGTTCATCACCACACAGGCCCCCGGACCCGCTTACATCCCTCTCAGCACGATCGCGGAGATGCAGATCAGTCCGGGCCCCAACCAGATCACCCGGGAGAACGGCAAGCGCCGGGTGGTGACCACGTTCAATGTCCGGGGCCGCGATCTCGGCTCTCTGGTGGCCGAGGCGCAGGCCAAGATCCGGGAGCAGGTGCAGGTCCCGCCGGGCTACTGGATCGCCTGGGGTGGACAGTTCGAGCTGTTGATCGAGGCGGCGAGGCGCCTTACGATCGTCGTCCCGATTGCGCTCTTGCTCATCTTCATCTTCCTCTACAGCACCTTCGGCTCCCTCAAGGATGGCCTGCTGGTATTCACCGGCGTGCCCTTTGCCCTGACGGGTGGGGTGCTGAGCCTGTGGCTGCGCGATATACCGCTCTCGATCTCGGCAGGCGTGGGGTTTATCGCGCTGTCCGGGGTGGCCGTGCTGAATGGGCTGGTCATGGTCACCTTCATCCGCCAGCTGCGCGAGGAAGGTCTACCCTTGGAGGAGGCCATCCGCCAGGGAGCGCTCACCAGGTTGCGCCCGGTGCTCATGACGGCCCTTGTCGCCGCATTGGGGTTCGTACCGATGGCCTTAGCGACGAGCACCGGGGCGGAGGTGCAGCGCCCGCTCGCCACGGTGGTGATCGGCGGAATCATCTCGAGCACACTGCTCACCCTGCTGGTCCTGCCGGTGCTGTATCGGCTTTCCGAGCGCCGCCGCGGTATGGGGGAGGCTGAACAGTAAAACGGCGAACAGGGGGAGCAAGCCATGAATAAGCCGACCAACTGGTTAACGGTAAGCGTAGGGGGTCCCCTAGTGGCCGTCACCTTTTTGTTCGGATGCGACCGCGACGCCAATCACGACGTGCAGGCGGAACTTGAGCAGGCGATCCGGCGCGCCGAGACCAAGGCGGATCACCATGCCCTGGCCGCCTACTACTACAAGGAGGCGAGACTGTTTCAAAGGGACGCCACATGGCATGAGCGCATTGCCAAGGTGTATGGCATTAGCACTTTCTCCAAGGTAAGAGAAGGGGCGATGCGGCGCTACGATGCCATGGCACTCATGTCCCGGGAAATGGCGGAAGAGAATTCGGCGTTGGCGCGGATACACCGCCAACTGGCCGATGAAGCGCCGGAATAGATTTGGGCTAAGGAGATGGAGATGATGGGTGCAGCGCCCGCTCGCCACGGTAATGATCGGGGAGATCCTCTCCTCGCGGTCCTGCCGGTGCCGTATCGGTTATTCGAACGCCATCCCGCCGTAAAGGAAGCGGAAACGTTCAAATCCCAACAGAGGAGACGACCTATGAACACACAAGCACGGGGGTTGATATTGGTCATCGGCGGTGCCCTGCTGGCTACGGCTTGTGCACCCACTGGCGTTACGTCGTCCACCGGGCGGGACGTTGCGCCACTGACCAAAAAGATGGTCGAGGAGGCCAAAACCAAGGCGGACCACGAGGCCCTCGCGATCTACTATGAGGGGGAAGCGCAGGCGTTGCACGAAAAAACCCTTTACTACCAGCGGATGGCTGATCAGGGTAGCTATCGAGCAGGTGCGTACAGGATATTTTACGCGCCCCGCTATAACGCCCTCGCGCAGGAGTACAAAGCGGCCGAGGAGGAGAATCTAAAGCAGGCCAAACGGCACCGCGAACTTGCCTCAGAAGCAGAGCAATGAGCAATACGGATATCGGGGCAACGATAAGATACAGCACCTACCACGTAGGTGTGCGTGCTGACCCCGTAGACGGGCGTGCAGAATGGACGCTTAAGCCCGACGCCTAATTGTACGTGGCCGCCAATTCTTATGTCTGTTTCTACGTAACCGAGCGCGGTGATCTTTGTCATCGTCGGCTCTCTCGCCCATGGGAGCATCGCTCGTGCTCCACGCACCCCCGCACAGCTCGCCGTTCACAGGTCCGGCCGTTACCGCATGCACCTCACGGCAAACGGCGAGACGGCCGTAAGAGAGCCCGAGCTGCGGTATGTCGACATCAAGGGAACCAGGTTAGGGTGAAAAAGCGCACACGTATACGCCTTTTTTAGAGTGGAGATGAGAGATACCCATGGGACATAACCATGCTCACACTCCTGCCGGTAAGAATAAACGCCGCCTCACCATCGTCTTCGGGCTTACGACCCTGTACTTAGTTGCTGAGGTTATCGGTGGAGTGCTCACGGGCAGTCTCGCGCTTTTGGCCGACGCCGGACACATGCTGACCGACGTGGGCGGGCTCGGGCTGGCGTTGTTTGCGATCAGATTCGCCGAACGCCCCGCTACCCCGGAGCGGACGTACGGTTTTTACCGCGTGGAGATTCTGGCTGCGCTCACCAATGGCGTCGTGCTGATCGGCATCTCGCTCTTCATCCTTTACGAAGCTTATCAGCGCTTCACGGATCCGCCGGAAGTAGAAAGCAAAGCGATGCTCCTGGTTGCGCTCATCGGCCTGGCGGTGAACATCGCCGGCATGCTCATCCTGCGCGAAGGCTCAGGGGAAAGTCTGAATATGAAGGGCGCATATTTTGAAGTCCTCTCGGATGCGCTCACCTCAATCGCGGTAATCATCGGCGGGGTGATTATGTGGACGACGGGCTGGTACTACGCAGATCCGTTGATTTCGGCGGGCATCGGGCTGTTCATTTTTCCGCGCACCTGGGCGTTGCTGCGCGAGGCAGTCGGCGTGCTGCTCGAAGGCACGCCATCGGATGTCAACCTGACAGCGCTGCGCGAAGCGATCAGTAGAGTCAAAGGCGTCGCCGGGGTTCACGACCTGCATGTCTGGTCGCTGACGTCGGGAGTCAACGCGATGAGCGTGCATGCCGTGGTGGCCGATGGCGCGATGCACGATGATGTGCTGACGGCAGTGCGAGAATGCGTGACTCATGATTTCAAGATCGCTCACGCGACGATTCAGGTTGAAAAACAGAGTTGCGTAGCATCTGAAACTCATCTTTAGGTTTGTCAGAAAACAGACAAGGGCTGACCATGGACATCAAGGTATTTATTCAATCCTCGCCTGAGCTTTCACACTCGAATCGTGATCGTCGTGACGTTGATCTTCCTCGTCACCGCTGCGACGCTCTACTTCATCAATCATCATACGGAGCAGCGCATCAATGGCCTGGTGAATCTATCTTCAGTGGGGTACCGTTCGCCCTCATCTGCCGATGAACATAAAAACGATCGCGGGAGTCGTTGTCGCGGTTATGCTCGCCAGCGCTGGCTGTGCCACACTCCACGAGGACTTAAAGGAGCCGTCTGACGACATCAATGCCTCACGCACGAATGCGGAGCACGAGTCCCTCGCTGTGCAGCATGAGCATGAGGCACGCGCCCTCCATGAGAAGGCGGCGTATTACCAGCGACTGGCCGACAGAAGCAGAAGCCGCGGCGGATCGGCTCGGGTGCTCGCTGCGCCTCGGTATGAGAGACTCGCTGAGGCCTATCACGACACCGCGCAGGAGCACCTGCGGCACGCCGAACGTCACCGCGAACTCGCCGCACGGACCGGGCGCTAAACGCCAGTGACATAACCAATAAGCGGTAGCGAATCAATCACCGGGCGAGCGTGCAGGCGTTAGGGATCCGGCCGGCCGGCGGTCGCGTTTACGAGACTCGATCCGTTATCCTCAGTGCGATCCCGCGAGAGTCCCCGTCGCATCGGCTCCCAGCCGAAGCAGGCCAGCTCTGAATTGTGGCTTCCAGTTAGCGTTTGAGGCTAATCCGAAGGTGGTGGATATGCCACTCGGCCTCCGAGCGGTCGGACGCGTTTGGGACGAGCTGGAGGTATCGTTCCCACTGCTCGAGCGCGGCTGCGAGCCGGCCTGCCTGCTCTAACAGGGCAGCGAGGCCGTAGATGATGATCGGGCGATCCGGCACGAGCCGCGCGGCCTCCTGGTAATGGGTGATCGCCAGGTCGAGCTTCCCGCGATCCGCATACAGGAACCCCAGGCCCGCATGAGCGAGGACCAGGTTCGGAGCGAGGCGGAGGGCCTCGTGATATTCCGCGATAGCCAGATCGAGCTCGCCTCGCTCGGCATAGGCAGACCCAAGGTTGGCACGCGCATAGGAGTCAGTGGGAGCGAGGCGAAGGGCCTCTTGATACTGCACGATCGCCTGATCGATCTGCCCGGCGCCCTTCAGCGCATTCCCCAGGTTCGTGCGAGCACCAGGCAGTTTTGGATCCGCCTGGAGGGCCCGCTGATAGGCAGCGATCGCCTCCTCGGGTCTGCCTGCCATGAGGGATCCATTCCCTCGGTGGAAATACTGATCGGCCAAAGCCGCCGGGGGAAGGGATTGACAAGCTTGGACCAGCACAACCCCAGCGCGAGCCACCTCCAACCGGTTTTCACAGCGGACGCGCGTACCACTATCATCGGTCAGCTTCAATCGACGCGCCGGTGCGCCCGGCGAGCCAATGACCCCTGCCTAGCAGCGGTAGTAGGTTCGAGTCTGGGGATCGTAACAACAGAGGTCGTAGGTTGGCCTACAAGCCCTTTCACAATCAGCTTTCCAAGCGCGGGTTTGCGGAGTTCATGCGGGCGTGCGTAGGGCGCTTGGTGGAGAAGCTCGTTCTTAATGTCTTGAAGATTAAAAAAGGTCACGCCTTTTCGGAATTTCGGCGCATTGTGATCCAGGACGGAAGTGCCTTTGCGGTCAAGGACAGCTTGGGTGATGTT
>JBOIDF010000095.1:0-10624 GCA_050740455.1 Gammaproteobacteria bacterium
CCTTCGCATTTGCGATTGCGAATTCGCTTCTAAGCTTCGCATCGTTGACGGCGGCGAACTCAGCGGCAACGTCTTTTTCGTAAAACGTCGCTAGACCAGCGAACACCTTCCTCGCGACGTCGATGTATGTGCGTGGCAGCGGCGTGCGGAGGTTGTTGCGGATCTGCCGGACAGCGATGGGAACCGCTTTGGCATAATTGATATAGGCCCGCATGCGAGCGGGCAGCGGCGCATACTCGCGGGTCACATACACATTGGGGTCGAGAGCTCTCGCATAAAACATCGGATTCTTGTAGGGCCACTCCGCAGATGCCAGCCAGAACAGGTTCCCGTCGATTACGGCGATTAAATAGTCACGCTCTATGCGTTGATGTTCGTCTAACCCGGCAGGCTTGAATGCCAATGCCCGCTTACGATGAGAGCGGAGCCAGTCGCCTTCCTTCTTGAGGGCCGCGGGACTCCAGTCAGGCAGCTTGCCGTCGAACTCATGGCGCCCGGCGCGCACCGCAACGTCAGGATGTGTCACAAGGTAGTCCTCAATAAAGCGGTTTACGAAGCCATCCCAGTCTAAGCCGTTGGTTGCCGCGAAAAGCCGCTGATCGCCCCCAACGGCTGTGATCACAATCACGGCGACCATGAGAATGGCTTTCACGGACAGGCGAAAGGGCCTTCGGGGCTTATCATTCGCGATATTGTTGACCAAGACGCCCACAGTTTGAGAGCAGACGTGAGTTTCGCAGCGTTCATGTCCAGTTCTGACCAACGCACGCTGCGCAGGGTGCGCGACATCCGGACAGCCGCCTCGCGGCCACAATAATAGCCGACCCATAGACCAACCGGGCGATAGCCAAGCGATCGGTAAAAAGACTGGGCGCTCCGATTGCTGGCGCGCACCTCTACGTGGATCGCGCAGATCCCAGCGAACCCTGCCGATCTTTCCAACCAAAGCACGAGACGACGCCCTATCCCGGTGTGTCGATGGAAAGGGCTGACGGCGAGTAGCTTGAGGTGGGCGTCGTCCTCACCGAAATGCATGATAGCAAAACCGACCAAGCCTCCTAGCGCCCTGGCGGCCAGGACCACCGTATCGGGGCGGCGGACGTGATTGGCTACCCGATCGGGCGTCCAGGACCACCCCAAACCGTGCTCGATGAGCTCGCGGGACATGATCGCTATCCGCTTGGCATCCGATAACCTGGCGAGCCCGAGTTCAACGTGTTCAGTCATCTAATGCGTACCAACGTAAGCCGACCAATGTTCGAAGGAGGAACGAACAAGGTTCTATGCCCGGTCACGCGGCTTTACCCATCGCTTCCTGGCGTTTAGTCTTCCAGGAACTTGCTAAATCCTCCACAACCATCGCTTGCGGCGAAGAGACCCGCTAACTTTCCCTGCCGGGTGTCCAGCTTAAACCTTCCAGCCTGCGATGAGTGTTTCATGGGGATCGCTGTCCGCGCTTTGCCACCGACAAGCTATATTCCCCATCCCGCCACCGGGAGGGTCTGTCCTGTGACACCGTTCGCGGCGTCGGATGCCAAGAAGAGCACCGCCTGCGCAACATCTTCCCGCTTAACCCATTTGGTAAGGTCTTTCGGCTTCATGGCTGCAAGGTTGGAGGCTGTATCCACTAAGCCCGGTGCGACGGCGTTCACTCGTATCTTCGCATCCCGTCCTTCCAGAGCCAGCGTCTGCGTGAGCGCTTCGATCGCAGCCTTCGCACAATTGTAGGCGACCATGTTGGCTTGGGAGCGCCCCGCACGCGAAAGGTTAATGATGCAACCGCCCCCGCTCTCACGCATGTGGGGAAACACCGCGCGAGAGCATAGGAATGCGGTGAGTAGATTGTTGTTGATTTCGGCGTTCCAGTCATCGAGGGTGTGATCGATCGCAGCCTTGTACCGGGTCAAACCGCCCGCGAGGTTGACCAATATATGAATCCTGCCATAGTGAGCGATCATACGCTCTACAGCCTGGCCGACTTGGGTTTCATCGGTGAGATCTCCCTGAAGAGCGAGCACCTTCGCGCCTTCTGCTTCAAACTCTTTGGCACGCGCTTCGACGTTTTTCTGTGACCGCGCAGCGATCCCTAAGCCAGCACCGTTGTGAGCGAAGACCCGTGCGACACTCTGTCCGATCTGCCCGTCGTTGCTTACGCCGGTCACGAGAGCAATTTTTCCGTCCAATAGTCCACCCATCGCGGTATCCTCAAAAATACGTCAGCACGATTATAGCCCTCTTCCTCCGCGGAGCTTAATCGAAAAACCCACACCGCGACGCTCATCCATGGTGCAACGCATTTTCTTCGCGGCAGCCAGAGAAGCTCACTGAAGGATCTGGGGCACTATGGGGTGACCAGCGATTGAGCTAGGTGATCACCTTGCCATGATGGCACCAGTCGATACACACGTCACACCCACAAAGCTATGATCCTCGTCTTCGGCACCTCATTCGTTCCACCGGGGATCTGCGTCTGGGGGTCTCCCTGGGCATACCTTCTTCCACCTAGCGAGAGAGGCTCGGTACCGACTACCGCTCAATGGTCACACTCCCCGGACTCGGCCGCATGAGCGTCAAGTTCCGTTGCCAGTCGCCCAAGGTGATCCGAGCTGACCACACTGCCCGGTCGCCGTTCGGGGTAAGCACAACGCGGCTCTGCAGCTCGTCCATGAGCCGCCGGTTGTCTGCGGCGATACCGCTCTCTGGCCTTCCTCGAGCAGGTGGGCCCGCAAGGCATCCAGCGCCGCTTTGACGACCAGCCCGAGCTCCTTGCCTATGAGCCAACCGGCGGAGGCCGGACGGTTCAATGTGAGCTGCTGGTAATCTATCAGGTAGCGAAGCCCCGCCACCAGCCGCGCGTGCAGTGGCCGCACACGTGCAGTGGGCACATGGCGGGTGACCCCGCCCGAGAGGTTCGCGGCGGTGGAAAGCCGGTCCGCTTCCTCGACGATTCTTCCCAGGGCCCCCGCCTACTCCGGCATCCCGGGGATCACAGCCAACCAAGCAGCTAGGACCTCGCGCTCGGAGGTGAGCCGGCGGGAGACCTTCGACGGGTACGACGAAACCCGGGAGCAAGGATGCCGCTCGGTGGCGCAGCCTGTAATTCCGGTTGCGTACGAACCGGACTTCGTACGCATACGCCTGCACCGGATCGGCCCAGGGGTCCCAAAGGCCGAGTGCCTCACCGCGGTTGCTGAAGAGCTCAACCTCCTGGTCCATCGCGGGCTTCCCGATGTCGTGAAGCAGAGTGGCAGCGAAGCAGGCAAAAGCTCCATAGGTCGGCTTGCGGTGTCGATGATCTCGGTCAGGGTGCCCGGGGGTAGCAGATAGGCGCCCCTGAGTTCGAGGGCGACGACCGCGGCCTCCAATCCGTGATCCCAGAGTCGCCGGAGACCCATGTGCTCGGGTATCCCTATCCTGACCAAATAAGACGGGGCTTACGCACCTTGCGAGACAAAAATCAACCTCTATAAGTGCGCTCTCCGTGCACTTTATCCGGGGCGATTCTTCGATTGCACCTGATTAAGATCAGCGGCATAGACCAACACCCTGGAGCACGCGCCGTGAGCGAATCGATCTCAGCTACCTACCAGTATCTCCTGACCCATTACGGCCCCCTGATGACGCTCAAGCACGTCGCGGAGGTCATGCATGCCTCGCCCAACGGCATCCGCATGAGCATCGTGCGTAAACGGGAGCCCTTTGCAGCCGCCCTCGCCAAGGCCCGTAGAAAACTCGGCCGGCGAGTGTATTTCGAAGCCCGCCGGGTTGCGGAGGTCATCGATCAGGACGCGACCCCGGCTGCCACGCCGGATCAATCGAATTCCGTGACCGAGGTCCCATTGTCAAAACCATGGCCGCGGAGAGCGGGCCGGCACGTGGTCTAGTAGGCCGTCCGGACATACCTGAGAGCCTAGGCTCACGCTGACGCACCAGAAAAAGTGCACTGTCCTGCGCCGATGGGGAATAGGGAGCCATATATATCAAGGAAAGATTAACCAATGACAACCGATTTTTCAGATCTCAATATTCAGTACCTGGTCTCAGCCCGAGATCTTGTGCGCCAGCACCCCGATCTCGGCGCCGTGTTACTGGGTTTTTCAAACGAGATGGCTCAGATGCTTGCGGCAGTGCAGCCGAGGGAATTGCAAAGGATTGCGCTGGTCAAGCCGCCCCTGTTCGTACCGCGTAACGACAGCTGGTGGTGGTCGCGGCTATTGCGCGCCTTACGCGAAGGGCACCGCGGCGAGGTCGAGGCGATCTTGGACCATGCGGGCCTGATCGTCGCATCCACGGGGGGTGGATCATGAATGAGGCCACAGCCAATCCAGCGCCCTTTTTTTTCGCTGCCCCCCATCCCGTGCGGTACGGCATCGTGCGGGGTTCCCTGCCGGATCGATGCCTGCGCCCGTGCCACCAAGACCTTCGAGGCGATTCGACTGATCCAACTTGGAGCACGCATTGCGCTCATCTGCCAGTTAACCGGGATTGAAAAGACCGTGGCCAAACGCCTTTACCGCGAGCTGACTGGCACCTCGCCACCGCCGGGGCAGACACCATTTACCGATGCCTGGTACGTCGAGAGTGACCTGCGCATGCTGCAAGCCGCCATCGTGTGGCGACTGTATGAATGTCTTGATCGACCCGGACGAAGCAAGGCCCGTATCCTGATCTACGTCTACGAGGCGTATCGGCAGCTCGTGCGTAAGCCGGTGCTTGATCTGATCCGGGTCGCCTACGTGCCGCGGCTCGTTGCTATGCGGAAATGGCAAGAGCGTCTCTGCGAGGAGTGCCACCTGCGCTTTCTGAGGCCGGTCGAGTGCCTCAATACCATCTGCCCAGGATGCAGGCTTTATCACCGCTACCGCTGTCGCCGCTGTGATACCCCCTTGCATGTGCGTCCGCGTGGGCGCCGACGATGGATATGCACGAATTGCCGGGGTGTGGCAATACGCAAGGTATGAGGCCCGTAAGGTGCAATCCTCTCAGCCGATCGCACCCACTCGTCTCGTGCTCGACCCCGATCACATCCGGCAATACGACCGCAACCCACGCCGCGAGCGGAATCCCTTCTCGCACGAGATCAAGGACTCTATCCGTGCCCGAGGACTGGGCCAGCCGCTCCCGGTCACCCGGCGGCCGGGGGAGGAGCACTACGCTGGAAGATGCGAGTCTATCGATATCGGACGTGGTTAAGAGGGCGAGAGTATGACCACAAGACCATCCAGCACGAGCGTCGAAGACCGCCTCGCCCTCCTCCGGGAATCTCTTCTCGGCCGGGCGCGCGAGATCAAACCCTCCGATCCGATCGAGCCGACACCGATGGTGGTCGCCATCGAGAACATCAAGGAATACGACCATAACCCCCGCCGGGAGCGCAATGAGGCCTACGACCGCATCAAGGGATCCATCCGGCAACGCGGCTTCACCGGCGCGCTGCCCATCACCCGCCGCCCGGACGAGGCTGAGTACATGGTCGCCGAGGGCGGCAACACGGTCCTGCATATCCTGAAGGAGCTCTGCGCGGAGACGCACGATCCGCGGTTCTATAGCGTCCACTGCCTCTTCGAGCCCTGGAAATCGGAATCGGAGATCCTGATCGCGCATCTGGTCGAGAACGATGCGCGTGGCGAGCTCATCTTCATCGACCGGGCGCGGGCGGTGGACGAGTTGCGGGAGTTGCTCGAGCAAGAGGCGGGCGCGCCACTCTCGATCCGGCAGCTCGCTACACTCCTGCGGGAGCGCGGCTACTCGATCGACCACACCATGATCATTCGGCTGCACTACACGGTTGAGACGCTGCTCCCCGTTATTCCCATGGCATTGCGCGCGGGGCTAGGGCGTGATGAGGTCCAGCAGATACGCAAGCTTGAGAGCCTACTCGTCACCTTCCTCGAGGACCGCCAGCGCGATAGCGCGGTGATCGAAGGCGCCCGGCGGTGGTTCCTGGACTGCCTGGGCCGCCACGACGGTGAATATTTCTCGCTCGATCCCGTCCAGCAAGAGCTCGAGGCGCAGATCGCCGAACTCTGCGGTGAAACCATCGCCAAGGTGCGCGCGGACTTCGGCTTGATTGAACAGACGGGTAACCCCGGCCATGATGCCCCGCCCCCCGTGCCTTTCAATCTCCCCGAAGCGCGTCCGAAGTCACCGCGCGCGCCGGCCGGCGCCCCACCGGCTCGCGTTCCCACCCTCGATGACGAGACCTCCGGTACGGACGTCGAAGGACGCGCGTGGCCCGATGCGCGGGGCGCGGATGCAGACGCTCCGGCCGAGGTGCGGCCGCTGGCGCCAGAGAGGCCCGGCGCCATGGCCCAATCACCTCGGGAGACCGAGCTCCCGCAGGATGTGAAGAGCCTGCGCGCCCGGATGTGGACCTTGGCGATGCAGCTCGCTCAACGCCATGGTTTGGGCGAGTGCGTCCTCACTTGCCCGAAGGGTTGCGGGTTCCTGGTGGACTTGCCGGAGCGGCCTCCCTTTGCCGGCGAGGCGCCGGGATCGGCCGAGGAAGCCCGGTGCGTGACGCTCTGGTGGATGCTCGCCGGCCTCGCGGAGGAATGGCCGCACGGGTACGGCGTCGAGATGGCGCCCGCGCTCGGCTACCTCGAAGAGGCGCGCATCTACCCCGCCATCAAGGCGGTCGCCGAAGGGGATGACAGCACTCCGCTGAGCACGTTGGTGCCACGGGTCAGTTACCCGCCCTCGCTCGCCATTGTACCGCGTGATCTCTTCGCGGTCCTCGATGATCGCGATTACGAACGCCTGATTCAACTCATCGACACACGCCGCGGCCTGCAGGCCCACTGTCGGCGGATCGGGAAACAGAGGGTGTGGGAACTGTGACCTCGTGAGAAGAAAAGAAGCCGAGCTGAACGCAGCGCTGATCCAGTATGTCGCGCGATGCGTGGCCGAGGGCGACGAGGTAGCGCTCACCGATCTCGGGCTAGACCGACGCGACGCCGAGACCATCGAGTCCTTCTATCTCACGGACATCGATCACTTGAGTTCTTTGCACTTCGTGCTCCTGGCCAAAGGAGCGATAGACCGTCATCTGTTCCATCGGCTTGTCGAGCATGTCAAACATCTCCGTGAGTTCAAGTCGGTGCGGGATGAACTCCTCGCCCTCGATGCCCCGTTCCCCATGATGCAGGAACACGTCGGCATGGATTCCATCGAATATGCCGAACGCGGACGGCGGCTCAAGATCCTCCGTCACAATGGCCGGCCCGCCGATCCGACAGAAGAAGAGGAGGCCGCCCTCCTGCAAGCCCTCGAAGCCTTGAAGATCCCCAGCATGCAGGAGGGCGGCCTGAAGGACTACCTGGCGGTGTGCAAGCACACGGGGCTCTCGGCCCGGACCGTCTGGACCTTGGGGCATCGGGCCTCGGCCAGAGCGCCGCTCCAGCGGGAGGACGGCTAACACAGAAGCCCTTGGGAGATAGCCGTGATAGACCCAGGTCCGGATGCTTGCAACATCGACCCCACCACCCGTGCACTCGAGACCTACATCGACGCCAGCGTCGAGCAGTTGCTGCAAGGTAATACGGGCACCCCCCAGAACAGCCTTCTCTTTCTAAGTGCCTGGCATGAGGCGATGCCGGCGTTGGTCCATCTGGACCCGGTGCTCGATCCCGTGGACTCCCGGGTGTTCGCGGTCCTCTGGATCTGGGCCAAGCAGCAGGGGCGAGGCTCCACCGCTTTTCCCTCATACCATTATCTGCTCCAGCGGGCCAACATCCAATCCCGCGCGACCGTGGCCCGTTCACTGGCCATCCTGCGCATCACGCGCTGGGTCACCCTCTGCCGGCGCGTACGAGACCAGGGCCGAAATCGGGGCAACATCTACGCGTTGCACGACGAGCCGCTAGCGCTCGCCAGCACCATGTACCTCGATCCCGGTTACATGGAGTTCCTGCAGAACGCACAGCGCCACCACCATGACCATGTCGGGAAGATCGCGCGGGCGTTGCTCCAAAGCCTGCGGGAATGCATCGACGAGGGGGAAGATGTGCTGGCCGCCTCGCCGCTGTCCCAGGCGGACCAGCGACTGGAAGCCCTGGCGACCATCGCGGGACAGGGGAGTGGGCATTACTTTTGGCTACGGCAAGGCGCGTTAAACGCGGAGGGGGCCTTGAACTTTGACGGAGTTCAAAAATTGAACTCAGTGGCCCCAGTTCAAAATTTGAACTCGGCTATAGGTAGTAGTAGGTATTTATATAAAAAAACTACTACAACTACAACTGATCCAGGATCTTTCGCGCGTGCGCGCGAGGAGCCGGTGGCGGAACCGAGCCTCGTATACCCGGAATCCCTCTCTCGCAATGAGCAACTCCTGTCAGGACTGTATCTCAAGGGATTCGAGCCCGAGATGCGACAGTCCTTGCTGGACGAGTTGGCCGAGAAAATCGTCTCTCAGAAGAAAACCGAACGCCGTGTGCGCAACCCCATCGGGCTGCTCGCTTGGATGTGTAAGGAAGCGAGGGCAGGGCGGCCACCGCTCACCAGTGCGTATCTGAAACGCCGCGAGTGCCGAGCGCGGGAAGGGGCTCTGCGGCAGCAGGATGAAGCGGAGAAGCGGCGTTTGACCGAGATGGCGTTGAGGCAAGGGGTATAGCCAACATGGGATACATCCATGAACCAAGCAGCACTTTGCAATCATCGCCCCGTGCTGCTGATGGCAGTGCAATCGGCAGCACCTGGGTGAATACCGCCCACCCGCTGCTGGTGGCGCCGCCACCAGCAGCACATGGGTGAACTGCGCCCACCCGCTGCTGGGTGCGCCCGCAAAGAAAGAGACGATGAACGCGGTTACCACAACAATTGCTGATGATGCACCTCCACCCGTGGAACACGAGGGGTACATATTTGGCCCGCTTCTCATGCTCACTCGCGCCCGTACCCAGTCGGCGAGCACGAGCTACGCGGCTGCGATCCTGTTGGCGTATGTTCTCCGAATCTGGGCCGCCCGGAAGGGTTGGGTGAATGGATCGAGGCGGCGCATCGCGAAAGCGGCGCGCTTGACCGAATGGCAGGTGCGGGTTGCCTTCGATCAGCTCGTGAAGTGGGGGTGGATCGAGAGGCGGCAGACCGCTAACCATGCCAGCGTCCATTTCCGCCTCACGCCAGCGTTCGCGGAGACCATAGAAATGGCCTGTGAAGAGGTCTCCGGCATCCTTCGACAGTGCATTCCCCTCGGTGCTACCCCCAATGAACCCCGCGCGGACGCTACGCCCATCTCGCCCGAGATCTCGGAGCGTCTGTGCGCCTACGCCTGGCAACACCTGATGCAACGGTTCCTCACACTCAACGAGCGGACCAAGCGCTACGGTCGCGGGTACAGCAAGGCGGTCCTCCGCGGGGCAGCCATCGTCCTGCACTGGTTCATTCAGGCCGCGCTGCGGCAGGGCGAGCGCCTCGTCGCCTCCCTGCGCGGCCTCGCGCGGGAGACGGGTCTCACCTTCCGCAGCGCCAAGCACGCGCGGGCGCGGCTCATCGCTTGGGGCCTACTGGCCGAGCAGGACGGCGCATGGGGCCTGGACTACATGCGCCTGGTGCAATTGCTCTTCGAGAAAGGGGTACAGCTGCCGTCCGCCCCAGCCGTCCATCGTCGTAGAGTTAAGCATCATGACCACCTATCACCCCGATAGTCGAGATGTCCCGGAATCGCTCAAGGCGGTCCCCGGGGTCCGAGCGCCGGTCGCCACCGAACGAGGTTTCGTGGACACCCCCGGTGCCCTCCGCAGCGAGATCTGGCTCACGCTCCAGACCCGTCACGCACGACGGATTTTCACGGGCCGGCGGGCAACGCCTGAGAAACCGTATATCCTGGGCCTCACGCGCTTCGGTGCAATCCTCTCGCAGCTTCAAGTCTGCGTCTACGCAGACGATCCCTACGCCGATTGGTGGCTCATCAAAGTGGAGGAGGCCCTGCAGCAGGCGGCGCGGGAGGTCAAGGTCCTGCGCCAGAGGGTGGAGCAACAGCTCAGTAACACGCCGGGGATGGAGGTCAAAATCGCCGAATCGCTGCACGCCATCCGCGTGCCGCTTGAGTTTCGGAACCCCTTCGCGTATTCAGCGGCGCGCATCCTCGCGGACGTCGATACGCTCGTCCGCGCCGTCTTGACTGCCCGGCACATCGGGCTCATGAACCGGCGCGAGGCGGAGCGCTGCCTGGTGCTGGGGACACGCGCCCTGCGCCGGGCGATGGGGACGGCGCTCGGGTACAAGTACGAGGGTGTCAAACGCCAAGACATCCGCGAGGGCAATGCCAAAGCCGAGAAGGCCCGCGAGCGGATGGGCGAGGTACCCGCGGAGGTGCTGGACGGTAGCCGTCGGGCGCGGTATGCGCCCGAGAAGCGCTCTATCAAAGAACTGAGCGGCGGGCCTGTCTTCATGCGTCCCGGCGGACTCGTTGAACGCTGGGGCATGCCGAAGTCACCAACCCCAGAAGAACTGAAAGGAGCCTGAACCATGAACGAGCAACTCATCCCCGTTTGCATGGAGTTATGATTGAAAGTTGTGGATCAAGGGGAAAGGGAGGTGGCGTATTCTTGATGGTCTTCAAGGTCATCAATTCCTGCTGAAAGGAGTGAATACGCCATGAGTGAAGATAAGGTAATTGCGCTAA
>JBOIDF010000096.1:0-10531 GCA_050740455.1 Gammaproteobacteria bacterium
AAAACCCCGGGAGCAGCGCCTTCCCATGCTGGATGCACAGTGGCGTGATGCTGATTCCCTTACTTGCTTACCGTTGCGGGGGCAGCGCCGGGATTGCGCTCGGGCCGAAACTCGAGCGCGCACCGGCTTCCCGTTTCATCCCTTTGATCGAACGTTCTCAGGGACACCTGAAGCGTGCACAATATGGTCTACGCGTTGAGCTGTTGTCAATAGCCCAAAGGTCAAGTCTCCCATCTCTCACGGGCGCGCTCGCGGCCGCTCGGCGTCGGGTAACCGGCGTCCCTACCGTAGAGCTTTCAGAAAATCGTGGGTCGTCTGAAAGGTTTTACACAAGCACAGTAAGCGGTTACACTTTTTAGTGTTGGATTTCATCCATTGGATAAGGTTTCGCGTAACGCGAAGTAACAGGGAATCGTGTGCAAATCACGAGCTGTCGCGCAACTGTAAGTAACGCATAAGCTTTCGCCGGAGATGCCCACTGTTCCAGCGACGGAATGGGAAGGGCGGCAAAAGAGTTACAAGCCAGGAGACCTACCTTATCCGCAACGGCGATGCTTCCGCGGTCCGAGGCTCAGTCAGGTGGAACCCCATTGTGCCCGTACGGGCGAGGTGTGTCTGCCTTTCCTCTTTCTGCGGTGACAATCGCGAAGTTATCGGTAGCGTTAACCTAGGAAAGGAAAGGTACACATGCTCACACATAACCTCGGCTATCCGCGTATTGGTAGCCATAGAGAACTCAAGAAAGCCTGCGAGAGTTACTGGTCTTCCCAGATCAGCCTCAATGAACTCCTGGACGCTGGCCGGGCCATCCGCCGGCACAACTGGCAGCGCCAGCATGAGGCTGGCATCGATCTGATCCCCTGCAACGATTTCTCGTTTTACGACCATGTGCTGGATCTCTCGCTCATGGTCGGCGCGATCCCCGCGCGCTACCGGCCGCTGCTCGATAAGCCGGATAGTTCTGAGTTGGATTCGTACTTTGCCATGGCGCGGGGCTATCAGAAAGACGGTCTCGACCTCATTGCCATGGAGATGACCAAGTGGTTCGACACCAATTACCACTATCTAGTCCCCGAGTTCACGAAGGATCAGACCTTTAGCTTGACCTCACGGAAGGTTCTGGATGAGTTTCAGGAGGCAAGAGCGCTCGGCATCAACGCCACGCCCGTCTTGGTCGGGCCGGTGAGTTACTTGCTCCTGGGCAAGGAGAAAGTACCGGGTTTTAATCGGCTCGACCTGCTCGACCGGCTTATGCCGGTTTACTTGCAGATCCTGGGCGAACTTCAAGGTCTCGGCGCACAATATGTCCAAATCGACGAACCCTTCCTCGCGCTGGATTTGCAGGACGAAACGAAGCGCGCCTATGAATCGGCCTATGCCGCAATCACCCGGGCCTGCCCCGAACTCAAGTTCATCCTCGCGACCTACTTTGCCGGCCTTGCGGATAACGCGGAACTAGCTGCGAGTCTTCCCGTAAACTATTTGCACTTGGATCTCGTCCGCGCGCCCGCGCAACTGGACCAGGTGCTGGCCCTGATCCCGCCCCAGCTTGGCCTCTCGCTGGGGATGGTGGACGGCCGCAACGTGTGGAAGAATGATCTCGAGCGCTCCTTGGAGTTGATCAGCAAGGCCGTAGAGAAACTCGGCAGTGAGCGCGTGGCGTTGGCGCCTTCCTGCTCACTGCTTCACGTGCCTTGTGACCTGGCGCTTGAACACGACGAGGCGGCGTTGCCTAGCGAGATCAAAGGCTGGCTGGCTTTTGCCCGGCAAAAGCTTGATGAGATCGTCACGCTGAGGGGACTGGCGCAGCCCGAAACTCACCGACAGTACGCCGACAAGCTCAAGGAAAATATGCTCTACATGGAGAGCCGTCGCCAGTCGGCTTTGATCCACCGAACGGCGGTGCAACAGCGCTTTGCCGCCGTCCGTCCCGACGACCTCAAACGCCAAAGCCCCTTTGGCGTGCGTCAGGAAAAGCAATGCGCGGACCTCAATCTGCCTTTATTTCCCACGACTACCATCGGGTCTTTCCCGCAAACCGATGAAGTGAGAAGACTCCGGCTTCGTCTCAAGAAAGGCGAACTCACGCCGGAACAGTACGAGGCGGTGATCCACACGGAAACCGAGCAGGCCATCCGCTGGCAGGAAGACGTGGGTCTGGATGTGCTGGTGCACGGTGAGTTCGAACGCAACGACATGGTGGAATACTTCGGTGAACTTTTGGAGGGCTTCGCGTTCACCGGTAACGGATGGGTGCAGAGCTACGGCTCGCGCTGCGTCAAACCGCCCATCATCTACGGCGATGTGGAACGCCAGGCGCCGATGACGGTGAAATGGTCGAAATACGCGCAGTCGTTGACCGCGAAACCCGTTAAAGGAATGCTCACGGGGCCGGTCACGATCCTGCAGTGGTCATTTGTGCGCGATGATCAGCCGCGTTCCAGCACGGCGAAACAAATCGCCTTGGCGATCCGCGATGAAGTGTGCGATCTCGAAAAAGCCGGGATCCGTATCATCCAGATCGATGAACCGGCCATCCGTGAGGGACTGCCTCCGCGTCAGGCCGATTGGAAAGACTATCTCAATTGGGCGGTCGAAGCGTTTCGACTGGCCTCCTCCCAAGTGCTCGACGAGACTCAAATCCATACCCATATGTGCTACTCGGAGTTCAACCACATCATTGAGTCCGTCGCCGAGATGGATGCCGACGTCATCACCATCGAAACGTCCAGGTCGCAGATGGAGTTGCTCGACGCCTTCGCGAGCTTCCGTTATCCCAATGAGATCGGCCCAGGCGTATACGACATCCACTCGCCCCGCGTTCCGACCGAGCAGGAGATGACTGCACTCCTGCATAAAGCGCTGGCTGTGCTGCCAGCCCGCAACCTCTGGGTCAACCCCGACTGCGGCCTGAAAACCCGCAAGTGGCCGGAGACCAGGGCGGCGCTCGTCAATATGGTCGCCGCTGCAAGAGCGTTGCGAGAGCAAGTATGAGGGAACCATCATCGTACATTCCTATGCCACGCCACGAAGATAAGATTTGCCCTCGCTGCGGCGTAACCTTTGAATGCAAGGTGGGCACAGTTCTGATCTGTCAATGCTCCAGTGTAGATCTTTCAACAGAAGAACGCGCTAATATCATGGATCATTACGATGACTGTCTGTGTGCTGATTGTTTGAGGGAACTGAAAGCTAATGGGGTAAGGGCGGTCTAGCCGACTGCAATGCTTCCCGTAACGACGCCAGATTGGATCTACCGACAGGCAGTGATTTCATGCTTCCCCGGAGATCAACTTCGTATTCATCGGTATCGCCGTACCGAGTCCGCAAGGAGAGCACATGGCGCACGTTGACGATATAGCTCTTGTGGATCCGTAAAAACCCATAAGGCTTCAGAGTCCCTTGAAAATCTTCCAGCGAGCCGGGTACGTCAGCCAGAACTCCCCCTTGCACCAAATGCACCTCCAGCTTGTTGGGCTTCTCTCTACTCGTACAGATGTACTGAATTTCATCCGGCAGTAGGTAAGCCGTGCCGTGCGATCGTTCGCTCAGGCGTGCGATCGGGCCCTGCCTATTCTGGTTGAGCCGCTTCTCGAACTGGTGGGAGATAGCGATACGGCCCGGCGTACGCTCCGCCCCTGCGCGTGGGCGCGTAAGATCTTTGCGCACCCAGTCCAAGGCTTCGGCGAGTTTCGCGTCTTCGACCGGTTTCATCAAGTAATGAACCGGGTGATAGCTATGCGATATCAGGGCATGTTCCGGATACGCGGTGACGAAGATCAAGCGAGCCGGTACCTTCATGCGATTGATCTTTCGCGCCAGGTCTAGACCGCTGGTTTCACCCTCCATGCGAATGTCTAGAAAGACCAAATCCGGCGCATGCGCCTCCACCTGCTTCCAACCCAGGGCCGCGTCACTTGCCTCCCCGACCACCTCGATATCGGGATAGTATGATATGAGATCGCTTAGCTCCGCACGGCTCAGCGGCTCATCCTCAACGATCACGACGCGGAGCTTCTCTACCATGCCGCCTCTCGCCGCGGCAAGGTCAGGGTGGCCTTAGTCCCCGCCCCGAGTCGGCTTTCAATGAGAAGCTGCCCCTTACGTCCAAACGCCAGTTGCAGGCTTTGCCGGAGTTGATAGAGCGCCGTGCCCGAGCCTCGGTTGGAGGCAATAGGCTGAAGACCTAGCAACGCCAGTCTCTCAGGCGTAATGCCGCGACCGTTGTCGGTGACCCCTACCACGAGCTTGTCCCGTTGCGCCTCTGCGGAGATGACGATCTCCAGCGATTCTTGATCTTTGCGCAAACCGTGGGTGAACGCATTCTCGACTAGGGTTTGTAGCGCATAGGGGGGGACTCGGCAGTTGCGCAGCTTGGGATCAATCTCGTGCCGACAGTGCAAGGCAGCTTCGCCAAAGCGCAGCCTTTGGAAATCGCAGTAGAGCGCTTGATGCTTCAATTCTTGCTCGAGGGTCACGGAATTCGCCGCCGAATGCACCCGCGTGGCTCGAAAGAAATGGCCCAACTTAACCACATACGCGCGCGCTTGCTCGGGATCGCTGCGGATGAGCTGCTTGACGGCGTTCAAGGTATTCATCAAGAAATGCGGCTCGACCTGCGCCTGTAAGCTGCGGATCTCCGCCTGGCGCGCCCGGAGCTCGAGCCGGTACTTATCCAGAAATTGCATCATCCAGATGAATAAACCGGCGCCCACGCTGTTCGTTAGAAGCATCGGCAAGACCGTCATGTTGATCAGCTTCAGGGCAGCCTCGTGGGGAAGCGCAAACTGCCAAATTAACCCCATTTGTACAATCACTGAGACGGTTCCCACCAGGATAGCCGTCGTCGGCCTGTTGACGAGCTGTGGCCGTAAGTGAGCCAGAAGACCTGCCCCGACGCCCGTCAAAACCGTCGACATCGCACACGCTGCGGCACTTAGTCCGCCCAGGCCGTAGCGCTCCAGGCCCGCCAATACCCCGACAAGCGAGCCGCATACAGGGCCGCCGACGAGCCCCGCCGCGATGACAAACAAATCGCGAAAATTGATAACCGCTTCATTCTCGGCTAATCGGGTTGGAAATGCCGCGGGCCATGCACCGATAGCGCCGCGGTCGAGGTTGACCAGGATGCCGCTGTGCGTGCCGATCACCGCCAGAACGGTGAACAAGCAAACCGTGATCAAGGCATGCCAAGCACCGCGCCTAGCGCCATACACGGCGGCTCTGAGCCAACCCATGCGCAGGGCGATGAGCACGGCCACAACCACCATGCAGACTTGTTGCAGGAGCTGCAAGGTCCAGGTGAGACCAAGCACAAGCCCCTCGTTCCACTCGTGCGTCAAAGGCTTAAGGATGAGGTCCTCATAAAAATACTCAAGGCCATTCTACTGAAACCATCTCCCAAAATCAGTGCATCTTGCATCGTAAAGGCCGCGGCTTGCCAGCGATCACGGGCGGGTTGGCAGAGCGGCGCGGCAATGCTTGCTCGCGTGTGTATCCTTGTTCCAAGGGTCGCGTCTCGCAGTTCCGGCGCCAAGCGCAAATACGAAGGAGTAGGCCACATTCCACCAAGACTCTGATAACCGAAATAGTGTCGCTAGCGAATACGCTGCATTGTGGCAGCGAATTTTCGCCTTTTCATTGGACCAGATGGGCAGTGAGATCCCTTTCAGCCGGCGCCGCACGCGAGAACGGCTGGTCAACGGACTACACCTCGCGCGTCATCGAGGAGTACAAGCGCTTCGCGTTCTTGGCGACAGTCGCCGGTCACCCGGTCACCCCCTCCGATCCGGTGGATCAGGTCTGGCACTTACATTTGACTTGCAGCCGATCCTACTGGGAGGACTTCTGCCCGAATGTTCTTGGCAAGGCCCTCCATCATGAGCCGACCCGGGGAGGACGAGCCGAACAACAGATATTCGCGGAGTGGTATCAGCAAACGCTTGACAGCTACGAGCGGCTGCTGGGGCACCCAGCACCTTCAGACATTTGGCCGGATCCGGCGATCCGGTTCGGCGGGGCTCAGGATTTCGTGCGGATCAATAAGGCCTGCTATTGGCTGATCCTCAAACCCCAAGGTGTCGCGCTCGGAGGGAGCGCAACCCTCGCGGCCAGCAGCTTGGCTCCTCTCGACCAGAAGTTCCAGCAGACGCAGATCCCGGCAGACTCGGGTGCTTCCGGTACCGCGGCCTGCGGATGCTCTGGCTGTGGAGGCGGTTGCGGGGGTTGCGGCGGCTGAAGCTATTTCAACCACGTTCTATAGACCTTATCTCACTTGGTTGAGAGTGTAAACGACATTGCCTACACACTAGGTCAATAACACGTAACAAATAGGCTGTTTTCTCGAATCTAATCCAGGCAAGCCCTTAAAGAGAGATTATAATGCGATCAGTTTGTCAATCCGTTTCCGTAAACGCCAGGCTCTGTTCCGGCTGGGCATCGCTGTTAGCCGCGGTGTGCATGCTGATAACAATCACCATGCTGGCAATGCCAGTAGGAGCTCAGTCAATGATTCCACCCTCAATCATTGACCGCGAGCTGTTCTTCGGCGATCCAGAGATCGTCGGCGCTCAGATTTCGCCCGACGGTGTGTTCATCGCCTTCGTCAAACCCTTCAAAGGTACACGCAATATTTGGGTCAAGCGCACGGCTGAGCCTTTCGCCAAAGCCAATCCGCTGACGGCCGATAAGGCGCGGCCGATTGATTTTTATTTCTGGAGTCGGGATGGCAAGTATGTCTTGTTTGCACAGGATCGGGCCGGCGATGAAAATTTCAACGTCTACGCCGTCAATCCGGCGGATAGTCCGGCCGCGGGCCAGGATGTCCCGGCCGCGCGCAACCTGACCAATGTGAAGGGCGTGACGGCTTGGATTTATGCCGCGCCGCGCAGCGAACCCGATACGCTCTACGTGGGCCTGAACGATCGGGATCCGGCCTGGCACGACCTCTACAAAGTAAAGATTTCCACAGGTGAGCGCACGCTCCTGCGAAAGAACACCGAGCGCATCACGTTCTGGGTTTTCGATCTCAAAGATCGGTTGCGCCTTGCGATGCGTTCAGCCGAGAACGGAGACAGCGAAGTGCTGCGGGTCGACCCTGGCGGCTTCGCGAAAGTTTATTCCTGCAACGTCTTCGAAAGCTGCGGACCTGTCCGGTATCACAAAGACGGAGAGCGCACCTATTTCATCACCAACAAAGGACGCAACATCGATCTAATCCACTTGGAGCTGTTCAACCCTGTCACCGGGAAAGAAGAACTGGTCGAATCGGACCCGCTTAACCGCGTGGATAATAGCAACGCGTGGTTTTCTGAAGTCACCGATGACTTGATAGCCACCATCTACGAGGATGAGCGCCTGCGGATCTACTGGAAAGACCAAGCGTACGAAGCGGATCACCAATTCCTGCAAAAGCGCTTTCCGGGTAAGGACGTTGGTTTCGGATCTGGGACCAAGGACGAACGACTGTGGCTGGTGAGCGCATACAGCGACACGGAGCCTGGTGAAACGTATCTTTTCGATCGCGATACGAAAAAGCTTACCTTGCAGTATCGGGTGAGAGACAAATTGAGGCGCAGCGACCTCGCGCCGATTAAAGCCGTCCGCTACAAATCATCGGACGGACTCGAGATCGCGGCCTACCTGACTCTTCCGCAAGGCGTCGAGCCCAAGAGCCTGCCCGCCATCATCTTGCCTCACGGCGGCCCGTGGGCTCGCGATAGCTGGGGTTATAACGGCTTTGCGCAGTTCCTCGCCAATCGCGGTTATGCGGTGCTGCAGCCAAACTTTCGCGGGTCAACCGGTTACGGCAAGAAGTTTCTCGACGCCGGCAACCAGCAATGGGGCGATAAGATGCAGGACGACGTGACCTGGGGCGCGAACTATCTGATCGCCCAGGGCATTGCCGATCCCAAACGCATCGGCATCATGGGCATTTCTTACGGCGGTTATGCCACGCTCGCCGGCGTGGCGTTTACACCCGATGTCTATTCCGCCGCCGTTTCCATCGTGGGGCCGTCCAATCTGATCACCTTTATTGAATCGGTTCCGCCTTACTGGGAACCGGATCGCGAGCTTTTCTATCGGCGCATGGGCGACCCCACCAGCCCGGAAGGCAAAGCCCAACTCGAACGCCAATCGCCCTTGAATTCCGCCGGTAAGATCAAAACACCGCTCTTGATCGTGCATGGCGCGAACGATGTGCGTGTTAAGCAACGCGAGTCGGATCAGATCGTGATCGCGCTGCGCGAGCGTGGCTTTCCCGTCGAGTATCTGGTGGCGCCGGACGAAGGTCATGGTTTCGCAGGGCCAGAAAACAATATGGCGATGTTTGCGGCGGCTGAGAAGTTTCTAGCCAAGTACCTCGGTGGACGTTATCAAGAAGCGATGACCTCGGAAGTTGCGCAGCGACTGAAGGAAATCACCGTCGATGTGAACACGGTCGCGTTGCCGAACAAGATGGATGCCACGGCAGGTAAGCCCAAGCCCAGGATCGACTAATTTGATGGGTGCCTCCGAACTCACCGCTTCGCTGCAGCGCTTAACTCCGCCGAAGCGCATGCTTCGTAGCCCAAAAGGGGTCAAGTCTCCCATCTCTCACGGCGCGTTCCCAGAACGGCTCCTACTCCACCCGGCAGGTAGCCGCCGCGCGCGCCATTTCAAAGGCGGTATCCAGCGCCGCCAGCAGGCTGCTCGGGTCGGCGTGGCCGGTCCCGGCGAGCGGGAGCGCCGTGCCGTGATCGACCGATGTTCGAATGATGGGCAGGCCGAGCGTCACGTTCACGGCGCGGCCAAAGCCTTGGTACTTCAGGACCGGGAGTCCTTGATCATGGTACATCGCAAGCACCGCGTCGGCGCGATTCACCGGTTCGGCGACGAAAGCGGTATCCGCGGGCAAGGGGCCCTCGACGCGGAGGCCCTCCGCACGCACGGTCTCGATCGCCGGAATGATATGATCGATCTCCTCGGTGCCGAGGTGTCCGCCCTCCCCCGCATGGGGGTTTAGGCCGCATACGGCGATCCGGGGCTGGCTCAGGCCGAAACGGGCGCGCAGATCCCGGGCCAGGATCCGCAATACGCGTACGATGCGATCCTCGGTGATAAGATCGCTGACAGCGCGAAGGGGCACGTGTGTAGTGGCGAGGGCGACGCGCAGCTCGGGCGTACACAACATCATCACCGGAAAATGGCCGCCGGTCGCCGCGGCCAAATACTCCGTATGACCGGTGAAGGGGATCCCGGCATCGTTGAGGATCCCCTTGTGCACGGGCGCCGTCACCATGGCGTCGAAGGTCCCGTCCATGCACCCGCGGCAAGCCTGCGCGAGGGTCTCGACCACAGAGGGGGCGTTGCGCTTATCCAGTCGCCCGCTGACCGCCGGGCGGGCAAGCCGTACCGGGATGAGTTTGATCGCACCGCGCCGCGCGGCCGCGCGATCTTCCGGCGAGAACGGTTCGATATGCAACGGGAGTTTGAGCTGCGCGGCGCGTGCACTCAGCAATCCCGCATCGGCGATGACGGTGATCGCCCCCGGATGCTCGCGTTGCGCGATGCGGACAATTAAATCCGGTCCGATCCCAGCGGGCTCGCCGGCGGTGATGACAATCCGAGGGCAAGGACGTGCAGTCATTGATTCCGACCAGCTTGACCCGCTGGCTTTGAAGCGCAGCGGAAGAGCCAGTCCGAGTTACAGCTGTTGTTAGCCACCATTCATTCGATAGAATTTCAATGGATAACTTACCTGATGGAGTTCCAATTCTTCCCTGAGATCATCCCTTAAAACCTCCAATATCTCAGTAAAATTATTATTTCCACTGGAAATCATGCTATTTAGAGCTTTCAGCTGTCTTTCATTTCCCAAGAGCTGAATCAATTGCAGATTCGATTTTGAGTTTTTGGTCGTCAGTCGTTTGTTCTTGCCTGTTGGCGGCTGAAGCAATACTTCTATATGCCTCTATAAGATACTGGATTCTGACTTCTCTTCTCTTGTTGGTGAATTCGCGCTTTGCTGCGAGCCAACTTACCATGAACCAACCCAAGATAATCAAGGCCGAGGGGATGATGATTTTCCATTCCATTTGGTTCTTCTCGTTCAGTGGCTAACAGCTAAATCACCGTACCATCGCTCTCTCAGAGCTTGTGAAAAAATCGTCGCGAGCGATGGGAGGTCGCGCTGCATCCTTGTATCTTTCTTTTTTATGGATTCTTATTATTTTGTTGGGTTGTGGGTATGTGGGTATCAGGGAAGATATCCAACCTATCCACGACCCTTGGTTTAAGTAAAAATATTGAGGTGTAATGGACGTGGTAGACCGATGCGTCCTTGGGACTCTGATCCCGCCGCCGAGCGTGCGTCGCCACGTCCCTCTCTCAATCAACCCGAACAGTTGCTTGGGCGTTAAGAGCCCCGTATTGCAAGGTTGGGTAACGGAGGAATGCCATGAACCAAACAACCTCAGTGTTCGTCGGTATCGATGTGTCTAAGGCCGTGTTGGATGTGGCGGTGCGTCCCTCGGGGACCACGCTACGCTTT
>JBOIDF010000097.1:0-10055 GCA_050740455.1 Gammaproteobacteria bacterium
CGCGCGTTCTACAGACGCTTATGCAAGGCAGGTAAGCCGCCCAAGGTCGCCTTAACCGCGTGTATGAGAAAGCTGTTAACGATTTTGAATACGATGCTCAAGACCAATACTCCTTGGGCACAAAGTGTACCCGAAAACGCTTGACTTCCAAGACAGTTGCTCGGCGCGCCAAGCAGGGCCCATCCCTGGCCCTGGCTTTCCACCGAGCGCAGGACCGTTTCGCCGGGAGCGAAACGGAGCGCAAGCCCCGCAAGGGCGAGTCCCAAGGACGGGACGAGCAACCGGGAGTACATGAGGATTCCGAGCACCGCCGGAACGCGAGATCTCGAGCGCAGCAGATTTTTTCACAAGCTCTCACTCGCGGAAACGATACTCGACATACGCCTCGTCACGCAGGCGGCGTAACCAGGCTTGGCCGGTTTCTTCGATCTTCCGCCGCCGGATCGCATCGCGGGCCTTACCTCGCAGTGCCTCGCGCGTATTGTCGTGGTCGCGGCGTTTCAAGACTTGTACGATGTGCCACCCGAGCTCGGTCTCGAAGGGATCGCTGATCTCGTTGGGGCTTAACAGACCCATGACTTCGTCGAACTTAGGCGCCAGATCGCCCGGACTGACCCACCCCAAGTCGCCGCCCTTGGCCGCGGTAGCTTTGTCTTCCGAATGCGATCGGGCCAGATCATCGAAATCGTCCCCGACTTCGATACGTTGCTTGAGCTTATCGAGGCGTGCCCGCACGTCGTCGCTCGACATCAGTTCGCTAGGTTTGATCACCATGTGCCGGGCGCGCGTTTGTTTTACGGTCACCTCTTCCCCGGCGCTCCGGACCCCCAGCAGCTTAATAATATGGTAGCCGCTCGGGCTGCCGATCACGTCGCTGACCTCGCCCTCGCGCAGCGAGGTGACGGCCTCCGAAAACACCGTAGGCACTTCCCCGGCTTTGCGCCAACCGAGATCGCCGCTATCGAGTGCCTGCGGGTCGCCGGAATTCTCCGCTGCCATGCGCAGGAAATCTTCCCCCGCGCGCACGCGCCGCAGGAGCTTCTCCGCCTTTTTGCGCGCCTTCTCCGCGTCCTCTTCGGACGCAGCCTGCGGTGTCGCAACCAATATATGCGCGAGGCGATATTCCATCTCGATCGTATCCTGTTGCACTTGCGTGGCGAGATAGTTGTCTATTTCCCGGTCCGAGACATGCACCAGGTTCGACACCTCGCGCTGGCGCAAGCGGCTGATGATGATCTCATTTCGAACGTCCTCCCGAAATTGCGCAAAGTCATAACCGTCGCGCTCCACCGCTTCGCGAAAGCGCGCTAAGGGCATGCCGTTTTGCGAAGCGATATTGCTCACGGCACGGTTCAGGGTATCGTCGTCTACCTTTAGGCCCGTCTGCGCAGCCAGCTGCAACTGAATCTTCATGACGATGAGGCGCTCCAGTACCTGACGGCGCAGGGCGGCGTCAGGCGGAGGATCGGCGCGTTGTTGCTGCAATTCCGCTTTCACGCGCTCGAACATACGGTTGATCTCGCTCGCCATGACAATGTCGTCATTGACCACGGCGATGATCGCATCGAGCGGTTCGGCGGCGGCTGTCGCACAAGCGCTATAAGCCAGGAGAAAGGCGCCGAAGCAGCCCTGTCGTAAGGATGGCAGGAGCGGGTTTACGTTTCCGCTTGTGGTCTTGTACATGAGTCCATCATCTTGTATTCAACTACCCCGGCGCACGGCGCTAAAATTCGTCCTCGTAACCGGGAATGCTCCGTTTTAGATAACTAGTCGTGCTGCGCCCAAAGCCGGCCAGCCCCTTGAGCTCGATCTGAACGAAAAACGCGTTGTCGAACTCTCCCGTGACGCTGCTCAGGAACCGCCGCGCCACCGCGCGCACGCCCCAGCAGCAACTGTTGTATTCAAACCCTCCGGCGGCCTCGAGAGTCTCCTCGGCATCCAAGGAGTAGGTCCACTTACCGATGACGCTCCAGTTCGGACCCAACGGCCAACTAAACCCCAGATCGGTCTGCTCGATGGCGGTCCGACGGACACCGCGGATATTGCGGCGGATGCGATAATCGGCGTTCACGATGGTGTCCGGATCGGGGCCATAACGCAACCCGATGAGACCTTTTTGGACAGTCGCGTCGTTGGGGTCCCAGAACAGATCCCCCCGGGCACTGAGACCATTGGGCAGCCGGGTCGTGAGCTCCGCGACGATTTCCGACACCGGATCGGTATCCGCCGCCTCCTCGGGCAAGGTGACACGGCGATCCTCGAAATGAAAGATCTGACCCACGCTCGCGCGCAGATGTTCCCAGCCGGTATCGCGATTTATGATCCTGGAAGTAACCGCGACCACCGTTTGATTTGCGTCACCGAGACGATCGAGGCCGCTGAACCGGTTCTCGCGAAACAGTTGCCCGAAGGAAATGTCGTATTCGCCGGTATCGAAAATAGGCAGATCATCCTGATCCTGCTCGGGGATGTATAGATAGAAGATCCGCGGTTCAAAGGTTTGCACGGCCGGCAGCGCCGCGAAGTCGAGGTCGCGTTCGAATACGAGCCCGCTATCCAGGCTCACGATCGGCAGGGTCCGGTGCGGGCGATTATCCGCCTCTGCGGTGTTTTCGAGGTAATACTGAGTATGTTCTAGGCTCACCCGAGGCACGAGAAATCCCCCCGCCGCGTGTACCGGGTAGCTGATGACAGGTTTTAGGTCGATACGCCCACCGATGACTCCTTCGTCGCGGTCAAAATAGGTGGCTTCCCCGAAAAAGTCGAGGTTGATTTCCCGGTCGCGCGCGGGCAGGCGGGTGGAAAAGAAAATCTGCGGCAGCCGCTCGTAAGGCCGCCTCGAGACCGGAATGGTGGTATCGATGGTTTGAAACCCGTGCAAACGGCCGCGCAGATGGAAGTAATCCCCGCGGTAGCTGATGTCGGCACGCCGTGGAAGATAGCGCGTGCTGGTGACCGCAAGATTGGTTCCGATGTCCTCGAAGTATTCCGAATCGGACACCCGGTTGAAGGTCAGAAAGGCGTAACCGCGCCGGCGCGCGAAATCTTGCTCATGGGTAAACGCAACCAGCGAGCGGCTCTCGTCCTCGAACTCGGCGTCCGCGGGCAGATACTCAAAATCCAGCTCTCCCCCGCCGCTTTGCATGAGGTAACGATATTGGCCCCCAAGCATGACGCCGCGGTTGGAAAGTATCCGGGGTTGGAAGGTTGCATCGTGTTGGGGCGCGATGTTCCAATAGTAGGGGATGCTTAGGTCGAAACCGCCATCCGATGAGCTTCCCACCGTCGGCGGTAAGAAACCCGTTTTGCGCTTGTCGCTGATCGGGAAGGTGATATACGGCAGATAGAATACCGGCGTCTCCCGCACCCGCAGCACCACGCGCTCAGCCTCGCCCCATTCCTCGGAATGATCCAGTTTCATGCGCTTAGCCGCGAGCTGCCAGTCCGGTAGCTTGCCGCCACAGGTGGTGTAATCGACGTCTTTAAGCTCTGTGACATTCTCTTGCGTGTCGAGGTTAATGACGCGCGCGCGCCCGCGCCCGCGCCGTTGCAGCAATCGATATTCGCCATACTCAAGATGGGCGCGGTCGTTGTCCAGATCGAGGCGGCCGTATTTCCCCGACCAAAACAAGGCCGGATCCCACAGGAGCAGATTACCTTCGGCCTCAATGACGCCCTGGCCCCGCTCGTAAGTGAGGAGATTCGCAACCAGCGCTTGTTGCTCGCGGACCAGGGAGACACCCCCCACGAATGTCGATACATTCTCCTCCAGTACCTCTACCCGGTCGGCCATCACCTCGATCGACCCCAATTTATATGCCGCCGGATTATGGGGAGGACGGTCCGGAATCTTCGGATCGGCCTTGCAAAGCGCATAGCGTGGATCTTCAAGCTCCGGCGCGCCGGCCGCCGCCGGCGATGCGGCAGCGCACACTACGATCAAGACAGCCAGGAGCGCGGACCTTTTGGGCGCGGGAATTTGAGCGAGCGCGTGCGACATCATCCTAGGACAACCGGCGGCGGTGTGATGGTATGATAAATTTCAACACCGGGGCGGATCGCGGCGCCGGCCCGTGAGAATTCGGCGTAATACGGGTGGGCACGGCAGGCCACGCGGGAGTCGCGGGTGGTAGACATCGGGAGTTCATGGTAAAGAGCGGGGAGGTGTTATGGCAAGTGATCCCACGGCGAAGTGGATCCTCGATCGCGCGCTGGATGCGCTCTTGGTGCGCCTATGAAGTTAGTGACCTTTACCCACATGAGGGAGACGCGCATCGGCGTGGCCTCCGGCGAGTACGTCTATGCGATCGGGTCGATCCCCGGTTATCCGCGCGAGATGACGGAGCTGCTCGCGGCCGGGCACGCGTTACTGGGCGATCTTGCCGGCCGAATCGAGCGTCATTGCGAACGCATCGCGCTCGCCGACATTCATCTCGAAGCGCCGCTGCTCCGCCCCCCCAAGTTTCTGGCGATCGGCTTGAATTATGCCGACCACATCACAGAGAAGGGCGGGTCGCGGCCGGCCTTCCCGATCATTTTCAACAAGCAGTCGACCTGCGTGAACGGGCCCTACGACCCAATCCATAAACCCGGCGTCTCGGAGCAAGTGGATTATGAAGGCGAGCTAGGATTCGTGATCAGGCGCCGCTGCCGGCACGTGCCCGCGGCCCGGGCGCCGGAGGTGATTGCCGGCTATCTAATCGTGAACGATGTGTCGGTGCGCGATTGGCAAGCGCGCTCGCCGACGCTGACGCTCGGGAAGTCGTTCGATACTCATGGGCCCATCGGTCCGTGGATCGTGACCCCCGATGAGATCGGCGATCCTCACGCGCTTGATGTCCGCACTTACGTCAACCGGGAACCGCGGCAAGCGTTCAACACGCGCGACATGATCTGGAACTGCTACCGCTTGGTCGAGCTGCTGTCGACGGTTTTCACCTTGGAGCCCGGCGATGTCGTTTCCACGGGCACCGGGCGGGGTGTGGGGATGCGCCGAGACCCGCCCTCGTTCCTGCAGCCGGGCGATGTCGTGCGCATCGAGATCGAGACGATCGGCGCTATCGAGAACCGTGTGATCGATGAGCCCGAGATTTTATCTTAAAAAAAGCTTTTCTACAGAATTTGCGGGTCAGTGGAGAGACGATCTGGCAATGATCGCAGGATAATCTGGGGTCTGTTTATTTGCGCCGGGCCACGAGTTTTCGGATTTGAGATTTCGAGGCAAGGTAAGTGCTCCACGGGATACTTATAGATTTCTGCCGAGAAGCCCTTTTTGTTATCCTTCACCGTAACTCCAAAACGAGGAGCGATTATCGTGTCCGCCATTACTGAAAACGCGCTACGCCGGCACCGGCTTACCGTCGAGGCGTTCCACCGCATGGGAGAGGCAGGCATTTTCCTCGAAGACGACCGCGTTGAACTGATCGAGGGGGAGATCATCGATATGGCGCCCATCGGAAGTAAGCATGCCGCAATAGTCGCGGAACTAAACCGCCTCTTCGTGGTGGCGGTTGAAACGCAAGCACGTGTGTGGATACAGAATCCGATTCGTCTCGGCGGCACATCCGAACCTCAGCCCGACGTAGCGCTTCTTCGACCGCGTGACGATCGCTATGCCGCTGCTCTTCCGCTCCCGGAGGACGTACTCCTCATCGTCGAAGTGGCGGATACCACACTCGCCTACGACCGGGATGTAAAGGTCCCCCTCTATGCCCGCCACGGCGTTCCCGAGGTGTGGCTATTGGATCTCGAACAGAGCCGGTTGCATGTCTACACGGCCCCGTCAGAGCGTAGCTACCTCGAATGCCGCATCCTCGCCGAGACCGGCCTTATCGCGCCGGGTGCGCTACCACAGTGCGCTGTCGATATGACGGGGATCGTTTAGGGGAGATTCGATGTAGAGTAGGTCAATGCGGAGCGTCACCGGCCGATCCGTAGGCCGTGACATGGATGACTTCATCCTTGATCGCACATTGCCGAGGACCATCCTATGGTAGTCGCGGAACGCTTCATCGCGGTTACCCGCCGGTACGAATCCCGCACAGGTCCGGTGCTGCCTTGACTCCGGGCGCACGTCACTTTATCGAGCCAAGAGAATATGAACGTCCGTCCTCCCGAGGCAACGAAGGTGTTTGACCAGTATCCGCTGGAGCGGCTATTCGGCCGTGTCTTAAGCCCGCTTGAGGACTTCTTGCGTCGCACGACGGCGGGCGGCCTTGTGCTGATGGGAACAACGGTTCTGACGCTGATCGCCGCGAATTCCCCGCTCGGGGAGCCACTCGCCCAGTTCTTGGAGCAGCCCATGACCATTGGCATGGGCGCATGGACCCTCGAGCAAACGCTCCATCACTGGATCAACGACGGACTCATGGCGCTCTTCTTCCTCCTTATCGGGCTGGAGCTCAAGCGCGAGGTGCTCGTCGGCGAGCTGGCGTCGCTCCGGGATGCGGCCCTGCCAATCTTCGCTGCCATCGGCGGAATGGTTGTGCCCGCCGCGATCTACTTGGCGTTGAATCCCGAGCCCCCGGCAGCTCACGGCTGGGGCATCCCCATGGCGACCGATATTGCATTTGCGATTGGCGTACTCGTCTTGCTCGCCTGGCGTATTCCGCGCGGCCTGGTCATCTTTTTGATGGCGCTGGCAATCGCCGACGATCTCGGTGCAGTACTGGTGATCGCAATTTTTTATACGGGTCACTTGGACGTCGGCGCCCTTGTGAGTGCGGCCGCCACGTGGGGTGTCCTGATACTGCTCAATCAGGGGGGTATACGCCAGCAGCTGCCCTATTGGGTGCTTGGCGTTATGCTTTGGTATTTCATGCTCCGCTCGGGCGTCCATGCGACGATTGCGGGCATCTTATTGGCGTTCACGATCCCGGCGCGCCCAGCACGCACGCCCGAACAGTTTGACGCGCGGGTGTCCCAGCTGCTGGCGGCATTCCGCGGGCATGCCGAGGATCCCAGCACGCCGAGCGATCCGCTGAGCAGTCACGACATGGCCACGATTGCGGCCAACCTGGAGCGCGACTCGAAAGCCGTCCAGAGCCCGCTACACCGCACGGAGCACGGGCTGAGCCCCTGGGTAACCTTTGTCGTTCTGCCACTCTTCGCTTTCGCGAACGCGGGCATTGATTTTCGCAATGCCGATCTGGCGAGCAACCTGAGTCATCCTATCACCCTCGGCATTGCGCTCGGCCTCCTGCTCGGCAAGTTCGCCGGCATCAGCGGATTTAGTTGGCTTGCCATCCGGCTGGGAGTAGGCCGACTGCCGTCCGAGGTCGAGTGGCGCCACCTGCTCGGTGCCGCTTGGCTGGGCGGCATCGGCTTCACGATGTCGCTGTTCATCAGCCAGCTCGCCTTTGACAATCCCAGCCATCTGGAGCTGGCGAAGATCGGCATCCTCTTTGCCTCGCTCGCCGGCGCGCTTATCGGGCTTACATGGCTCGCCTTCGGTGCATCGCCCCGTCGTCCTGCACTGCGAAACTCGAAAGCGGGTGACGATACGATTTAGCTTTTATTTTTGCGTCGGTGTCAGTAAACCCTCTGCATAACTCCGAATAATCGTATTTGTATTCACATAATGCGCGTGGGATCCTGCTGCGCTGCTGGGCGGATCTCGACCTGAATTACCTGGAATCCCGGATCCGGGAGTTGGCCGAGGCGCTCGGGATGCCGGATATCACCGACCTGCCGGAAGGCTGGAAAAGAAAAGCGTCGATCGAACGGAGGTGACCGGCTATCCCGTCGTCCTGTCCCGATTTATAGACCGCGCGGCGAATCGCGCTTTACTCGCTTTTAGGCCAAAGCTCGGCGGGAAGAAACGAGACTTGCGGCAGGAGTGCGCACTGAAGGGGTTCGCTGGGATGCGGATGTAGCACCTCCCGATAGCCTTGCGCAGTTGGCTGCCGGCAGACTTCAATTGCCTTGCGCGGGAGGTCGATCAGCCATACCTCGGGGATCCCTGTGCTGGCATAAAGAGGGACCTTCACCTCGCGGTCGTAACGCACCGTCGTATCGGCGACTTCGATGATAAGCAATACATCATCGGGTACGGCGTGCGTCGCCGTGTAGAAATCTTCGCGCGGCTTGAGGAGCGCCACATCGGGTTCGGGCTCGGAATAGGGGCCCAACACGATGGGGTTCTGAACGGATAACACCGCTGCATCCCCAATGGTACGTTGAAGCATTCGTATCAAACGGTTGACCGTCCCAGCGTGCAGGCTCCCGATAGGCGCCATGTCGATAATCTCCCCTGCAATCAACTCAACGCGGGCATTTTGATCCAAGATCCCCGTCTCCCCCATGCGCTGGTAGTCGCTCACCGTAAGGCGATGCCGGTGAAACAATTCTCTCGCTGCGCGTGACATGAGGGCTCCGATCTTTCCTTAACGATCCAGCGTAAAATTGAGACCTAAGCATAACACAGAGCGCGGGCATCCGCGGCTCGTGCGGGGTCAAGTCTCCCCGGTTGCTGTTATTTTGCGAGCGGTATGCGGCCTTCACATGCGCCCTTGCTTTCCCGATGCAAGGATTTTCCAGGAGAAGATGTGCGACCTTCTCGATGACCGCCCGCCGAAATAGATGGGTTGCCGTTATAACGCTTGACGTTATACAGCGGCTGGCGTTACCGTTGTCAATGATTATCGGTTTTCGAGACGAGGCGACCGAGGCGATATGGAATGGCCAGGCCTCACGACGCTTGCCGCGGGATATCCAACAAACAGCGCGGCGAAAGTTGAGAATGCTCAATAACGCCAGAATGCTAGACGATTTGCGAATTCCGCCTGCCAACCGTCTTGAAACCTTAAGAGGGGATCGCAGAGGACAACACAGCATTCGCATCAATGATCAGTGGCGGATCTGTTTCGTATGGACGGACGCAGGCCCTGCGAACGTTGAAATCGTAGATTACCGCTAGGTGTTCAGAGTCCATATGGCTAGGTTAAAGAACGTACATCCCGGCGAAGTATTGCTAGAGGAGTTCTTGGTTCCGATGGGCATTAGCCAGAACGCTCTCGCCCGCGCCATTGGCGTACCACCGAGGCGCGTTAATGAAATCGCACTGGGCAAACGGGCTATCACGGCGGATACTGCTCTCCGCCTCGCCCGCGCCTTTGGGACTTCCGAAGAATTTTGGATGGGGTTGAAGTCTGACTACGACTTAGAAGAGGCACGAAGGCTCATCGCCACGGATCTATCGAAGGTAGAACGGGTCAGCGCGTAGCTAGGGGCTAAATTAGATTCTAACCTCTAAGCTACCTCTAGCTGTCCGCAACCACGCTTTACTCGGCGATTCGAAATGAGCGTCGGCATGCGGTGGCCGCTGGGCATAGGGATGTAGGCTTGGTCTTCCTCTTCAGCGTCAAGTAGCAACTGTACGAGTGGATGCCCCACCTGCCAAGCGCTGGCGTTCGCGGCTCGTGCGGGAAAGGGCGCGCTCAGCGTCCCGGACCCGCCATGACTTCGAAGATACAATCGCCAATCCGGATATGGTCCTTGGGATTGAGGGTCAGCGTAGCCTCCTTCAGCCGGCTGTCGTTGAGAAAGGTGCCGTTCCGCGATTTTTGGTCCGATATAAACAAAGCCCCCTGGTTGTAGCGGAGATGAGCGTGGCTGCCCGATACGAACTCGTCGCCCTGGATGACCAGGTCGTTTTCCGGATTCGCTCCGATACGAAAAAGCTCCTTGTCGACAGGAAACTGCTTGCCTCGCATGGGTCCAGCGATGCCTATCAAGATCGCGGCGGCACGCCCAGGCCCTGGCGATGAAAAGTAACCGCCTACCTGCGTTCTGCGCGGCGGTGGCGGCGGCGCGGCGTGCTCTTTTACCGGTGGTACGTTGATGAGGTTACGCCTTATCCATTCGACGAGGGTATCGACGAGATCCCGATAGACATGGGCATCCTGCATGCTCAACCCTCCAGTTGCATAATTCTGTTGTGTGGTGGCCGAAAAGGGCGTCGATTAAGGGTTTTAACGAGTTTTAAGCTTTTCGCTGAACATCACCGTGGGTGAAGTCTAGGCATCCAACAATAAGGCTGATCCTATGATCAGAAA
>JBOIDF010000098.1:0-9965 GCA_050740455.1 Gammaproteobacteria bacterium
CGTACGGCGCACCGCTCAACACGCTGACTTCGCCGGATCGAGCGCGATGCCGCTTACCGCGGCGCGAGCGCTCCAGGATCTGTGCCCGTTCGTACTCGGCGATCATCCCTTGGAACTGCACGAGCAGTCCTGAAGCCGCTCGTGCGGAATACTGTCGAAGTAGCCCTTCAAGTCGGCATCTACCACGAAGGGGTAGCCTTCCCGAAGCAGCCCCTCCACTGCGCGCAGCGCCTCCTTGCAACTCCGCCCCGGCCTGAAGCCGTAGCTCATCGGACAGAACTGCGCCTCAAAGATCGGCTCGATCACGAGCTTGACCGCCGTCTGAACAATGCGGTCTTTGACCGTGGGAATGCCCAGCGGTCGTGTCTCTCCGACTCCTCTCGGAATATCCACCCGCTTGACCGGGTGCGGTTGATAGCGGCCTTCCCGCAACCCCGCGCCCAGCTCGTCCAGATAGCTTTCCGCCCGTGCTTCAAACCGCTCGATGCTCTGTCCATCCCCCCCTGCCGCACCGTGGTTAGCGCGGACTTTCGCCCAGGCCGCCGCCAGTGTCGCCGGGGCGTACACCTTGTCCATCAAGCTGTGCCAACAACCTCCTTTGACGTTCTCCAGCGCCAACACCATGCGCTCCGTCCACACCGAAGCTTCCACCCACGACCAATCACGGGCTTCTGCACCTCGTCTCGCCCCTGCGGGCACTGCCGATGCTGTCATTGAGCAGGCTCGCCGCGTCATACCGCCGAATCGGGTTCGTTATCCTACGGGCTGTTCTTTTGCCTCCGGTTGCTCCCCACCCCGCCTCACGGCGACGCAGTTACCTTCGGCTACATATGTCGTGACTTCATATGACATGGACTTTCACCTTGTTAACAAAACGTCCTCGCGGACGCACTCATGCCGGCGAAGGCGGGCATCCAGGAAACCGGCGTAAGTCCTGGATACCTGCTTTCGCAGGTATGACGGCCAATAGCGTTCCGAGGCGAAATTCAAGACTGCCAAAGCGTAAATGAATGCGAGAAACGTTCTACTGGATGGTCTTTGCGTCGATGCGGTCGTATAGGCCCTATACTCCGTAATCGGCGATGCGCCCGCCGACCCCAAGGCGTTCGAGGTGAAGGCGCAAGCGCGCCGCGACCGCGGCTGCGGACAGCGCCTCCAGCCGGCCTTCGGGCTCGCTCAGCCAGTCCGCATGCTGACCCCAGGGGTGGTATTGTGACGCGTCCGTCGGACCGAACACGGTCAGAGTCGGAATCCTCAGCGCGCTCGCCATATGCCCGAGGCCGGAATCATTACCGACGAAAACCTGTGCCCGCGCTAATACCGCGCAGTCCTCGAGAATGCTGGTCTGCCCGGCAAGATTGAGGACCGGCAGCCGCAGGCCCGCGGTTACCTCGGCCGCAGGGGCTACATCGTCCGGTCCGCCTAGGACAATGACACCATCGAACCGATCTGCGACCGCTTTCGCCATGTCGATGAATCGCTGCGCGGGCCAGACCTTCTGCGGCCACTTGGCCCCCGGTCCGAGCACGAGCCAGCGGCGGCCGGGAAGATCGGCCAAGGCCCGCCGCGCAAACTCTTGGGCGGCCTCGCTTACCCAGATCCGTTGCGGCGGGATTTCCGCCGGCCCCAATAATCCCTCGACAATCGCCATCAATCGCTGCACGGCATGCGGTCCGCGCGCGGCTCGGGCGCCCCATTTGGTATACCGGCGGCGGGCGCGCAATAGATATGCGAGCCCATCGCTGCGCAGGTCCACCACCACCTCATAAAAACTCATTCGCAGTTGCCCTAAGAGCGCCGGGACACCGCGCCAAGCGGCGCGCTTGTTCTTGTAGAAGATCTCGCCGCGGTACGGGCAGTGCTCAAAGATCTCCCCGGAGCGGCGATCGGCGACGATGTCGATCGAGTGTTCGGGATAGCGCGCATGCAATACTTCGAGCGCGGGCGTCGTCATGATCGCATCACCGACATTGCTGAGCGAGATGAAAAGCGCCTTGTCAGATGACTGCACGGCTCGATCCCCAAGGCCGCCCGGCAGTGCGCGCTCAGGCGTCATAGCTTGAATAGGATTTTTCTTCCACCAAGATCGAGCCGAGCTTGAGATTAATCGCACGCTTGCTCTGGGTGCGTTCATCGTTGAGCCTATAAACGCTGCGCGCTAATTCGATGAACTCGTAATCGAATTCGCGCGCCCGCTCCTTGTCGCGGAGATGGTCCTCGACCTCCCAAAGCTTCCCGTTGAGTGCCTTTAAGCGCGTGCGCTCTTCGACGATCGCCGCCTCCGTATACCCAGAGGCATGCCACAGCCGGCTCAGTACCTCGAGCTCGTGGGTGACGTTCCGGTGTTTTTCGGGGTCGGTGATCCGCTCCGACTTGATCTCGAGGATCGTCAGCTTGTCGATAAACTCTCCCACGGAGATAGGGACGGTAATGCTCACCGCTTGCCTATTCGATAGTCCGAGACCATTTTATCAGGCCCGCGGCAGTTACACGGAAGCTAGGCGCAACGGTACAAGAATTTGTTATACATATTCATTCCTCTCGTGAAACAATGACGGGCATGGAAACCACCGAGACGCTCTATCCCCTCGGCAAACGAGCGCGCCTCGCCGCCATGAAGACCCGGCCTTGATGGTGCAGGGCACGACTTCGGATGCGGGAAAGAGCGCGTTGCCACCACGAGGAGGAGGTCATGGCGCCGCACTCTGAAGGTCCCGCTTGGGCCAGCTGGCTCGGTGTCATCACCATTGTTTTCGGCATTTTCCTGACCACGTCCCATGGCAATGAATGGATGAAACAGGCCGTCATCACCCATTCCATGCCGGCCAGCGGTGAGATGCCGGCCGCGGACTGTCCCCCGGAAGAGCTGGAAGAGGAAGGGTTGAGCCTGGCCGAGTGCGAGCACCTGGTTGCCAATGTCAGAGGTATAGCCCTTTCGGCGCCGGACTGGTTCCCCGGTTTTCAGATAGTGCTGTCCGGGATCGGTACCGTCATTGCATTTTTGTCCATCATTGTGGGTGCTGCACTGGTTAACTATCGCGGCTGGGCGCCAACCGTGGCAATATTAACTTTTGCAGCGCTGATAGCGATCGATGTTATCGGCTTTTTGGCCGCGGTGAATGCGGGACCGATATTAAGACAGATCTACCTCGGAGACATTCTGCTCTGGTTCTTTATTCATTTGATAATGATAGTGGCCGCTGTCGCCGGTCGCCACGCCGAGAGTACGATCTAGCACAGAGGTACGGGTCAATGTCTCGCACTATTCAAAGACTGAATTCAAAAAAACGGAATCTGTTATGCAAAGCCAAGGCTACAGTAGGACAGCAGTTATTCTGCATTGGTTAATAGCCGTCTCCATCTTTTTTCTGTTTGTTTCTAGCTGGTGGATGATGGGACTGCCACTGCCATCAAAGGAACTGACTTTCCGTGAGTTCCCGTTCCAGTTGCATAAGAATATTGGTATTACACTCGTTATTGTTCTCGCGATCCTCCTTTACGTCCGTTTCAGGCACCGCCCGGCACCGCCCAGCGCGCAGGAGGTGCGGCCGTGGATGCACAAGCTGGCGATTATTGATCACGTCATTCTTTATGTGTTGATAGTCGCTGTCTCCCTCAGCGGTTACCTGTCTTCTTCATTCACCCGCTGGGCGACAACGTTATGGTGGCTGGTCGATTTGCCACAGTGGGGCAGAGCAGATGAAGATATGAACATGTTTTTTTCTGATATTCACCTGTGGACCGCCTGGGTGTTGCTGGCGGTGGTGGCGGTGCACGTCAGCGGCGCTCTATATCACGCCTTCCGCAATGACGGTGTTGTACGCCGCATGCTGCGTTTGTAAATATTAGCATCCTCGCGGGTTCCCTCATCTTTTCAGGTCTTTCCCCGCCATGAAGACCCCGACCTTGATGGTGCAGGGCACGACTTCGGATGCGGGAAAGAGCGCGCTGGTCACGGGCTTGTGCCGGCTGCTCGCGCGTCGCGGCGCGCGCGTGGCGCCCTTCAAACCGCAAAACATGGCGCTCAATAGCGCGGTCACCGTGGATGGCGGTGAGATCGGCCGCGCTCAGGCGGTGCAGGCGCGGGCCTGCGGCCTTGCGCCCCACAGCGACATGAACCCGGTGCTGCTCAAACCCAACACCGATATAGGTGCGCAGATCATCATTCACGGCCATGCCATCGGCGCCATGGACGCGCGCGCCTATCATGAATACAAGCGCAGCGCGCAGGCGGCGGTGATGGCGTCCTATCAACGCCTCTGCGCCCAGTACCGCGTGATCCTGGTGGAAGGGGCAGGCAGCCCGGCGGAGATCAATTTGCGCGACCGCGACATCGCCAACATGGGCTTCGCCGAGGCCGCCGATTGCCCAGTACTGCTGGTGGCGGACATCGACCGCGGCGGCGTGTTTGCCCATCTGGTGGGCACGCTGGCGCTCTTGAGCGAGACGGAGAGGGATCGGATCGCCGGTTTCGTCATCAACCGTTTTCGGGGTGATCTCGGTCTCCTTCGGCCCGGGATCGACTGGCTCGAGCACTACACGGATAAACCGGTGCTCGGCGTATTGCCCTTTCTCCACGGCCTGCATCTCGAGGCGGAAGACGCGCTCAAGCGCGACGCCACCGGATCGGACGGACCGCTACGGATCATCGTCCCGGCGCTGCCGCGGATCAGCAATCACACCGACTTCGATCCGCTGCGCTTGCATCCGCAGGTGGCGTTTCGCTATCTCGGTCCGGGCGAGACCTTTCCTGCGTGCGATCTGATTATTCTGCCAGGTTCCAAGAGCGTGCGCGCGGACCTCGCGTGGTTGCGCGCGCAAGGATGGGAGTACGCGATCCTGCGCCACCTGCGTTACGGAGGCAAGCTCATCGGGCTTTGCGGCGGTTTCCAAATGCTCGGCGGATCCATTCACGACCCGTTCGGGCTGGAAGGCGAGCCCGGCGCTAGCCCCGGTCTCGGGCTGCTCGCGATGGCCACCACCCTGGAGCGGCAGAAACAACTCCGGAATGTCACCGGAATGTTGGCGCTCGAAGACGCGCTCGTCGCAGGCTACGAGATCCACGCGGGCGTGACGTCCGGCGAGGCACTCGGACGCCCGGCGGTGTATCTCGATGGTCGGGGCGACGGCGCGCTCTCGGCCGACGGCCAGATCCTCGGCACCTATCTGCATGGGTTGTTCGAGTCCGCCCCGGCCTGCGACGCGCTGCTACGCTGGGCGGGCCTGCGCGAGCCGCAAACGCCCGATTACCACCAGCTCCGCGACGCGAACATCGACCGGCTGGCCGATGCTTGCGAAACACACCTCGATCTCAGCGCCATCGAGCGCATCTTGGGAATCGATACCTGTGCCGGGTTCGTCAGCTCACGTTGACTTGGATCCGGCGCGGCTGGGCGTGCTCGGCCTTGGGGATGCGGAGTTTCAGCACCCCGTCCTTGAACGCCGCGTCGCTCTTCGTGGTATCCAGCTCCCGGCTCAGGGTGAACAGCCGCCGGAAGCGCAGCGTCTGGACCTCCGCGTAGGCGGGGGTCGCGCCCTCCGGTGTCTCCAGGACAACCTCGCCTTCGATGAGGAGACCGTCACCGTCCGCGCGCACCGTGAGCCTGTCCCTGGGCACGCCGGGCAGATCCGCAAACAGCGTGATCCCGGTCGCGTCTTCGAGGACGTCCACCGCCGGCACCATCGCCGGGCTGTGCCGTTCCTCCGCCCGTTTTTCAACCTCTCGCTTCTCGCTCATGACTCATTCCTCCAAAGAAAACTCGATGACTAGACTCACTTGACCTCGATACGCCTCGGTTGCGCCGATTCCTTCCGCTGGATGACGATGCGGACGACGCCATCGCGGTAACTCGCCTCGACCCGCGCCGGGTCGGCGTCCTCCGGCAGGCTCACCACCCGCTTGAAGGGGCCGGTGGCGCGCTCGTGCGCGTAGAGGCTGAGCTGTTCGCTCTCCTCCGGTACGTCCGAGGCCCGCTCGCCCGCGATGGTCAGTAGCCCGCGGTCGATGCTGACCGAAAGCTTCGCGGGATCGATGCCGGGCGCGAACGCATCGACCTGGATGGATGTCGGCGTGCTCCCGATATTGATCGCCGGAAACGCACCGCGGCCGACCGCACGTATGCTCGAAGGCAGACCCAAGCCCCCGAAACCGTGCTGCATCTCACGTTGCAGCCGCTCTAGCTCGGCGAACAGATCGGTCGGAAACCGCAACAAGGATTCGTACATCGTTGTACCTCCAAAATTTTCGTATAAAGAAAACTATTCCCGCGTCCGCCAGCTTCGGCGCACCGCGGTCCTGGGTAGGATACAATATGGGGCCTGCAAACCATTGATCAAGATCATGCCCCCTTCGCTATGGACTACCGAAGGGCGAAGGGCAACTATTGAGGTGCAACCGAAAGAAGTCGCTCTGGGCGCTACGATGAGGGTCGGATCGGCCGGCGATGGACAAGAAAGCACGTGGAGTTTAAAGACTATTACCAGACCTTGGGCGTCGCCCGCTCGGCCGCCGAGGGCGAGATCAAGCGTGCTTACCGCAAGCTCGCCCGCAAGTATCATCCCGACGTCAGCAAGGAACGGGATGCATCGGAGCGCATGAAGGAGATCAACGAAGCCTACGAGGTGTTGCAGGACCCCGAGAAACGCGCCGCCTACGATCGGCTGGGGACGGGCTGGCAGCCCGGTCAGGACTTTCACCCGCCGCCCGACTGGGACGCGGGCTTCGAATTCCGTGGGAGCCCCGCCGGCGAGGGCTTCGGTGGGGACTTCAGCGATTTCTTCGCCACGCTCTTCGGCGGCGCGGTTGGGGCGAGGCACGGGGCGGGTTTCCACGGCCGCGGCGAGGATCATCATGCCAAGGTCCTCATCGACCTCGAGGATGCCTTTCGCGGTGCCACGCGGACCGTGACACTGCGCGTGCCTGAGCTCGACGCTAAAGGGCGGCTCGCGGTGCGCGAGCGCACGCTGAACGTGCATATCCCCACGGGGATCCGTGAAGGACAGCTCATCCGCCTGGGCGGGCAAGGATCCGCCGGGGTGCAGGGCGGGAAGGCCGGCGATCTCTATATCGAGGTCGGGTTCAAGCCCCACGCCTTCTACCGGGTGGACGGTCGCGATCTCTACGTGAGCCTGCCGGTGGCACCCTGGGAGGCGGCGCTCGGCGCCACGGTCAAGGCACCCACGCCGGGGGGCACGGTGGAGGTCAAGGTCCCGCCCCGCTCCCAGGGCGGGCGCAAGCTGCGCTTACGGGGCCGCGGGATCCCCGGGGATCCGCCCGGAGACCTCTATCTCGTATTGGAGGTGGTCTTGCCCATTCCCGAGACGGAGCGTGCGAAAGAACTTTATCGGACCCTGGCGCGGGATCTGGCCTTCAACCCTCGCCGCGGCTTGGGCGTGTGAAACCAGATGGACGCGGACATCTTCACAGGTGTTCTCGTCAGCGAGCAAGGTGCCTTGTCGCTAGAGGAGATGGTCGAGGCCTGCGGTGCCGAGGTAGAGTGGATCGTGGAGCTGGTCGAGGTCGGTGTCCTGTCGCCCAAGGGCCCGGATGAGACAACGTGGCGCTTCGGTGCTCCGGATCTCTTGCGTGCCCGGCGGCTCTCGCGGCTAGAGCGCGACTTCGGGGCGAGCGCCGAGGCCGCCGCCGTGATCCTGGACCTCCTTGATGAGATCGAGCGTTTACGCGCCTGCCTCATACGCGCGGGCGTGGAAACGCCGTGAACGACAGCGTGCGGAAGGCGAATCGTCGCGAATTCAACCGGAGCCGAACCTCCACGTCGACGAACCCAAGCCTGATTCGCCCGCCCCTCTTGTGGGCTACCTGAGCGCTACGGCGATGCCCTGCGATCGCTTGGGGCGATTGCTTAAAAACTTACAGAAACCCCAGCTCTTCGACCACCCGCTCGGGGGCTTTGAGTTGGCGGAGACCCACATCTCTTACGTGCTCCTCGCCGGCCCGTACGCATACAAGTTCAAGAAGCCGGTCGACTTCGGGTTTCTCGACTTCTCTACGCTCGAGAAGCGCAGGTTTTTTTGCGAGGAGGAGCTGAGGCTCAACGGGCGGCTCGCCCCCGAGCTTTATCTCGAGGTCGTGGCGGTAACGGGGACCGAGGATGCGCCTCGTTTCGGAGGGCCCGGCTCTCCCGTCGAATACTGCGTCAAGATGCGCCGCTTTCCTCGCACGGCGCAGCTCGACCAGGTGCTCGCGCGCGGCGATCTCACGGGGGACTTGCTCGAGGCGCTCGCCAAGGCGATCGCGGAGTTTCACGACGGCGCCGAGATCGCTTCGGCCAATGTGCCGTATGGAAACGCCTCCGAGGTCGGCAAGTATGCCTTGGAGAACTTCACGCAGATCGGGAGCGGGCCCGCGGAGATCGATGCCGGCAACGCGCTTGGGTCCTTGCGCGCCTGGACCGAGGGGCGGCTTGAGCGGCATCGTGAGCTCATCGCAGGACGCAAGCGGCAAGGGCGGGTGCGGCAATGTCACGGGGATCTGCATCTCACGAACATGGTGTTGCTGGAGGGGAGGATCGTGCTCTTCGATGGCATCGAGTTCAATGCCGCGCTCTCTTTCGTCGATGTCATGAGTGAAATCGCCTTCCTCTTGATGGACCTCGATGTGCGCGAGCGTCCCGATCTCGCATGGATCTTCCTCAACCGATATTTGGAGGAAACGGGTGACTACGAGGGCCTGCCATTGCTGGACCTCTACCGCGTTTACCGATCGCTCGTGCGGGCCAAGGTCGCCTATCTCGAGCATCGTTCCGAGGGCGCGAAGGCGGCATGTCTCGCGCGCTACGAGCAGCATCTCGCTCTTGCTGGGCGCTATGCGGAGCCGCGTCCTCCGGGTCCCATCCTCCTCACCCACGGTGTCTCCGGCGCCGGCAAAACCGCGCAGAGCGCGGCGTTGATCCCCCGGCTCGAGGCACTACGCATCCGCTCCGACATCGAGCGCAAGCGGCTGGCCGGTCTGTCGGCCGAGGCGAAGACCACAAGCACCCTGGCGGCCGGGATCTACGCTGCCGGCATGACCGATCGCACCTATGAGCGGCTCTTGGACCTCGCCCGCATCGTGAGCGGCTGCGGCATTCCGGTCATCGTCGATGCCACCTTCCTCGCACGTGCGCGGCGTGAGGCCTTCGCGGCGCTTGCGAGATCGCTCGGCGCGCCGTTCCGGATCCTGGATTTTCGGGCCGGCGAGACTGCGTTGCGTGCGCGGATCGCGCGCCGCGCGGCAGAAGGCCACGATGCCTCCGAGGCCGATCTGGCGGTGCTCGAACACCAGCGCCGTAGCCAGGAGGCCTTAACGCCGCACGAGCAGTCGCTGACCCTGATCTGGGACACCGAGTGCCCCGGCGCAGCCGCGCCCATCGCCGCCGAGCTCGAGCGGCTCACGCAATGTCGGCCCACTCGCTGACGCGGAGCCCCGGAGGATCTTACCCGGCGAGGCCGGCAACTGGAGCTACCCCCTTAGCTGCAAGAGGGTCTCGCAAAACGGCTGCGGGAGCGGCTCGAGCAGTTCGTCAAAGAGACGGCGGCTAAGGCGCTCAAAACGACCGTCCATCTGGCCGAAGGCGTGCCCTACCTCCAGATCGTAGAGGTTGCTAAGCAGCAACAAGCCGATCTCATCGTCATCGGCACCCACGGGCGCACCGGCCTGCCTCCTCGCTCGCACGTTCCCGACGCTTGCTTAGCCGGGAGCCGGCGCTCGCGGCCGGCCTGGCCCTCGTGCCACTCACACTCAGAGGAGGTGAACCCGGTAGTGAGATCCAAACGCCTATGGCGATCGTGATCCTGTTTGGTCTGCTCTCTTCGACGGCACTGAATATGATCGTGGTCCCGGTGTCAACGATGATTGAAAACTGACCCACTTTTTTAGAAAACGACGATCTAATTTTGATCCACTAGATTGTAGGGTTATTGGGTTTTTGGTGTATGTAAAACACCGGCTTTGCGTTTATCTTTTA
>JBOIDF010000099.1:0-9763 GCA_050740455.1 Gammaproteobacteria bacterium
CTGCCCGCATCGTTCATTCCTATCTGAAGCGCGTGGCGAAACCATTATCTGAGGAGCCGGATGCGCAAATCGCGCACGTCCGGATCTGAGGGGGACCTGGGTGGGCGACTACCCAGGTCTACCCGACTGGTACCTCTTAGCTTCGATCGCGTTGACCTCGACGCCTGGGCGGACGATTATAAGATCCGCAACGGGCGACGGGCGAAAGGAGAAATCGCATGTCGACCAAACAAAAGAGAACGCCTGGCCTCATCAAGAGGCATGGCGTATGGCACATTGACAAACAGATCGGAGGCCAGCGAATTTGCGAAAGCACTGGAACAAGCAACCTCGCCGAAGCCCTGAGGTACCTCGCTCGGCGCATGGAGGAGATGCGCCAGGCGGACGTCTACGGAATCAGGCCACGCCGGACATTCCAACAGGCAGCCACCAAATATTTAATGGAGGGTAAGAAGCGTAGCATTGCACGCGATGCGCAAGACATGAGAATTGTGGTTCCGTACATCGGTGACTTGTTCGTTCACGACGTTCACATGGGAACCCTGCAGAAATTCATTGATGAACGGAAAGTACAGGGTGTGAAGAGCGCCACTGTCAACAGGACATTGGCGATCATCCGAAGGATCCTCAATCTCGCTGCGCGGATGTGGCGCGACGAACACGGATTAACGTGGCTGGAAACGCCACCCATGATTCAACTTCAGGATTGGGAAGATAAACGGTCACCGTATCCCTTGTCCTGGGACGAGCAGGGGCTGTTGTTTCGCCGCTTACCTGCATATCTAGCAAAGATGTCACTTTTCAAGGTCAACACAGGAACACGTGAACAAGAGGTATGCGGGCTGCGTTGGGACTGGGAGGAAAGAATTCCCGAACTCGAGACGACCGTCTTCGTGATTCCGGGGGCCAGCACAAAGAATAGGGAAGACCGGCTAATCGTTCTCAACCGAATTGATCGATCTGTGGTTGAAGAGCAACGAGGAGAAAATCGCATTTGGGTTTTTCCCTATGAAGAAAGGCGATTATCCCGGATGTACAACAAGGCGTGGCGGCTTGCGCGGAGGGAAGCATCTGAGGCCTATGAGGCGGAGATGGGCAACTCGTGCCCAAAGGGTTTCAAAAGCATCCGTGTGCATGACCTCAGACACACGTTTGGACGCAGACTCCGTTCGGCTGGGGTATCCCTTTGAGACCCGCAGGGTTCTCCTTGGACACAAAAACGGAGACATCACGACTCACTACTCGGCCCCGGAGCTTCAGGAGCTCGTTGACGCTGTGGAGCGGGTTTATGATCGCCCCACACAAGGCCAAGGATTGGTGCTTTTGAGGGGGTCTGCGCGAGCTTAAGTCCCGCAAAAGTCCCGCACGAAAAAATCGGTGGTTGGAAAGTAGTTGTAAGCTATTGAATTATGGTGGCTATGGGTGGACTCGAACCACCGACCTCAGCATTATGAGTGCCGCGCTCTAACCGGCTGAGCTACATAGCCAAAACGCTGCGTGTCTCCCCCGCGATGCCGCCGGGGGAGTGTGCCGCGGAAACGGCGGGAGATCTTCAGGATTTAGGGTAAGGATGTCAAGGAATCTCGATGTAGACGTTTAAGTGGTTCATTCGAGTCTGCACTTTGGCACATCACGATGCCGTTTAGGAGAGAGTGGAGTCCACCATTAGGTATTCTTGTGTGCACGATGCGAGGAGCCAATGACTCGCCAATCCTTGTAGCCTTGCGGCATGGGAATGCCATTAGGCGCAGCCAATTTTTGCCATCGTGGCTAGAAACTCACATGCTAAGGATTGAACAGAACCACAACAGGAAAATAACAGGTCCCTTGTCCTGCGCGGGAGAAGGTTAGCCGTCGGCGAGCTTTGTTTCAGTCCTTCAATACGACGACGTTGACGCCGTCTTCGGCGCCGAGGTCGTAACTGTTGGAGCCGAGCTGCGCGACGGTCCCGATCCGCTCGGAGACTGAGGCCTTGTCTGCCGCCGCGTTGATGACAATCCCATTGCCGGCGCCGTCGGAAATGACCACGCTGCCCGGGCTCGGGCGGCTCACCTCGATGCCGTTGGACGGCGATAGCACGCTGAGGTCCGCGTTGAGATAGCGGACCTTAAGCGCCGCCGGATCGGAATTGGCCTCGATGAAGGCCTCCGCGGCGCCCAGGGCCCCGCTCTTCGCCCGCTGGGCGAGCTTGCTGGCGGTCTCTTTCGCCTTGGCAGTGAGGCCCTTTACCGTATCGCTTTCGGCCACCTGTTTCAGCGTGCCGATCGCCTTGTCGATCTGTTCTTTCCAGTTCATGCTGAAGCCCCCTTTAGTTGGTTCTCATGCGCTTGATGGTGCCGAGGCGCGACCATGTTACCACCGGAGCAAGGAAGGGGTACAGCGTGTCTCAAGGGATGGCTGCCGAACGGCCGCGCGCGCCCAGACCGCTGCTCCTATGTCAGGTCCGCCGCGGCTTGAGCGAGCGCACTTAAAACCTTTTGCAGGTTGTTTTCAGTCTGGCCAAAGTGGGGCCGGAATTGATAGTAGCCGACCCGCAAGCGCCGGCTACTTTCGTTCAACGGTCTTTTTCTTCTGAGGGCGAGTCCAGCCCTCAACGGTCGTCTGGCGCGCCCGGCCGAGTGTTAAGGCGCCGGGCGGCGCGTCTTGGGTGAGCGTCGTTCCCGCGCCGATCGTGGCGCCATCACCCACGCGAACCGGCGCGACAAGCAGCGTGTCCGAGCCGATAAACACACCATCGCCGATGACGGTCTTGTGTTTGCTGGCCCCATCGTAGTTACAGGTGATGGTCCCCGCGCCGACGTTGACATCGCGGCCGACCTCCGCATCCCCAACGTAACTGAGATGGTTGATCTTGGAACCGGCTGCGACTGTCGATTTCTTGATCTCGACAAAGTTACCCACGTGGACATGGTCGGCCAGACGGGTCTCGGGCCGGATCCTGGAGAACGGTCCAATGCGCGCGCCCTTACCGATCGCACACTCTTCAAGCACACAGTTCGGCAACACGGCCACGTCGTCCGCAAGATCGGCGTCGCGCAGATAGGAGTTGGGCCCGATCTGAACCCGATCGCCTAATGTAACACGCCCTTCGAGGATGACGTTGACATCGATCACGACGTCCCGTCCGACCTCGAGGTCCCCGCGCAGATCGAAGCGGGCGGGATCCCGCAAGGTCACTCCCGAGCGCATCAGATGCTGTGCTTGAAGACCTTGGTAATGGCGCTCGAGATCGGCGAGCTGCGCGCGATCATTGATTCCCATGACCTCGTAGACCGAGCCCGCCGCCACGGTTTTAATCGGGATCCCCTCTCCCACCGCCATGCCGATGATATCGGTCAAGTAGTACTCGCGCTGGGCGTTGCGGTCATCGAGCCGCTCTATCCATCGGAGCAAATGCGCCGCGGGGATCCCCATCATGCCGGTATTGACCTCGCGGATCTCCCGTTCCTCGGGAGTCGCATCCTTGTGCTCCACGATCCGCACGACTGCTCCGCTGCGATCGCGCACGATGCGGCCGTATCCGCCCGGATCATCCAGATCCACGGTGAGCAACCCGATCCCACCCTCCGTGAGGGCATCCTTCAGGCGTTGCAAGGTCTCTGAGGTGATCAAGGGCACATCCCCGTAGAGAATGAGGACGCCGTTGCGGGAATCGATGGATGGCAGGGCCTGCGCAACCGCATGACCGGTGCCGAGTTGCCGTGTCTGTTCGATCCAGGTGACCTCGAGATGCCCGAGTTTTTCGCGTACCCGCTCGCCTCCGTGACCGTAGACGACGTAAATTCGCTCGGCGCTCAGGCGCGCCGCCGCGCGGTAGACATGTTCGAGGAGCGGCTTTCCGGCGAGGGCGTGTAATACCTTAGGGGCATCGGAATACATCCGTTTCCCCTGGCCGGCCGCCAAGAGGAGGATACTAAGCTTCATAGGCTATAGCTACCCGATACGGCTTCGACGCAAGCACGTTGCGCCAGAATAATTTGAAGCGGACGAGCGAGCAAGCCCGTGACCCGCCGGGGCTAACGCGCGTGTGCGCCGGAGGGCGGGCTAGGCGCGCCCGGAGCCGGGTGCGGCTAGGTTGGGGAAACGGCGTTGGGATCACCTCACTTGGGGATTACCGAGTGCCTGAAATGGCCATACAAAGTCACGAGTCCGCCAATGAGCGCAAGGCCCGCGATCTCTAGATCGGTAGCCCCTTCCTCGGTATCAATGCAAAGATCGCCGCTCTCGGTCGGTTGTATATAGTCCCAGAAACCCAAGTAGGCCGCTAACAAAGATACAGCGCCGCCGATCACGACGGGATTGACCCACGGTGGTAACTGGCTTTGTTTGGAGTTCATGGCGCAGTCTCCTCGGCGTTCAAATGAGCATCGATTTGAACCTTAAAGGAGGTTACACAATCACACGAGAAAAATCAGAAAAATGGAGTCGTAGTGACTTAAGTTGGTGCGGTTGGGCGTAGTGCCAACAACGCGCGACGCGTAGGTTACCGCGGTTTGTTCCGACCCCATCCCAATGACGAGAACGTACATTGGCGTACACCGTACCTGTCCCCAAGCTGGCCGCCGACGTTACTCTCAACCTTTTCACGTTAGGCTATCGCATTATCCCCAGGATACCGACGGCAATCAAATACACGGCCACGAGATAGTTTAATAGCCTTGGCACAAGCAAGATTAATATGCCTATCACCAGCGCAAGGACGGGTTCGATAGGTACATTTATGATAGGTACATTCATGGGAAAGGCCTCCTTATTTAAGGTCACATGCGTGCGCGTGCGTGCTGAAATGAAGGTGCCGCTCGTTTGACGAGTGGCACGGCTCCAGCATCGCCACTAAATATAAAAGAGCCTCTCGCCATCGAACCAACAAGCGCTCGTGGCGGATGTTAAACGTGCCACGAATTGTTCCGATTTTTCGCACCGTTTCCTCCATAGAGCGCCTTCCCCACCCTCGACGATCAGATAGTGGTAATGCGGCATGCGAGCCAGCCCAATGCTCCGCTTGGGCCATACCCCCATCCGCTGCTATACGGCCAAGTGGCACATCAAATCTGTACAACGATCTCTATCTGGGAGAGTCTCAGTAATCCATCGCCTCACCGCTACTCCTGATCGCCACGCCTGCCCCCTCGGTCAGTCGCAGCCGCGCAGGAGGAAGATGACGAGCAGGATCGGGATGGGCACACCCACGAGCCACAACAGGATGTAACCCATCTTCCCTGTCTGTAACTTCATCGACGTGGGGTGCTTCATCGAGCGGAGCCCGTGCCCGAGGCGTCTCAAGTATCCAATGACTGTCATCGTGTTCTCCTCCTCTATGAGGCTTTTCTCATCTCTGTGCCGCAACAACAGCGCGGCGGCGCCTCACCGCCACCGCCTGCCTTCGAGCCCTGTGTGACCTTCATTTCGCACCCGCAATTCGGGTTCGTACAACGATACGTCTCACCTGTTGTCATAGCCATCATCCACCTCCTGATTGAACGCCGCTTCTCGACCTGCGCCTACCGAGACTTAGGATTTCGCTTAAGGACGATATCAGCCCTCCGAGGACGCACCGGCGGCCTCGGAGGGCGCTGTCGACCTTGGTGCCTCCCAGGCCTACCCAATCACAGCTTTTGAATCCAGCTGTCTGCCTCTTGCTCGGCCTTTTCTTTCGTATAGCCATACTTGGTCTGCAGCCGGCCGACGAGCTCCTCGCGCTTCCCTTCGATGACGTCGAGCTCATCATCGGTAATGTCACCCCACATTTGCTGGGCCTTGCCCTTCAGCTGCTTCCAATTACCCTTGACTTGATCCCAGTTCATTGTCCGTCCTCCTGTTCAAAATGGTTGGTTCTGGTCGCGCCCTGGCTCAACCGGGGCACTCCGAATACGGTCAAGCTGTGTGTGAGGATCGGCTTATGCAGATAGGGCTAATCGGTAAAAAAATGCCGATCCGCATGTAAGGTTATGCTAAGAATAGGCGAAGATGCAAGGGGTTAGCATGCTAGGGAATCAGCCTTCATATGACTGGTCGCCTAGAGGCGTTTTTGGAACTGCTCTCGATTGAGATCGCAGGCGCGGAGGATTTTGCTGAACAACCCCGGGCCGATAGTCTCACCGGCGTGCACCGGAACAACGGTGGATCGACCGTCGGCGTGCCGATATCCTTGACCCGAATAACCTCAAACCCAGCTTTCTTCAATTTGGCTACTAATTCCTTGCCGGTGAGGCTGGGAAGCAAGGTCATGCAGCGTAATTCGCTGGACCCCGACGAAATCGAGGGGCTCGGGTGGTTCGCCTTGGACCTCAAGGCAAAGCTCGATAGCTTCACGGATGCGCTCCATTAGCTCGTCGAGCGACTTCGCCTGAGTATGGCAGCCGGGCAGCGCGGGCACCGACGCAACGAAATACCCCGCCGAGTCCTTTTCGACAACGATATCAAACTGACGCGCCATAGAGACCTCCAGCGATTAATTCTACGCCGATTCGGTTCAAGGTTTAAAGAGGTCGTGCTTGGCTTTCGTTCTACTGCATCCGGCCTGATTTCCAGCCGGGTATCCACCCCATCCCGTTCATCTCCCTGAGCCGACCGCGTCCTTCGGCCCGCACTCGCGCGAGACACCCAAATGCCTCGACCTTAGGTACCGGGCGCCGATGGAGAGCCGCTCGTCCGATCGGGCCGGACTTGGATGCCAGGGGAGACAGCCTGACGGTCTAGGAAGTGAAGGAACGAATGGCCGCGCGAGCACCGCCCCGGAGCTGGCGTGTCACTATGCTGAAGTGGTTTAGTTCAACGCGGGTAAGGCGCGTAGGCCGTAATCTACAAAACGATCTATAGTCTTTAACTACCAACCTAGGTATATGGCCCTTAGCACGCGCAGCGGCTAAGAACGCCCGGCGCGTTGCCGCAAGCGTTGGATCGCCTGAAGCTGCGCGGCGGCCTCGGCGTACTCCGCCAGGGCCTTGGCGTAGTCGATCTCGGCGCTCCGATCAGAGAGCATTTGCTCGGCGCGCTGCTTCGCTTCCAGCGCCGCTGCTTCGTCGATATCGTGGGCGCGCACGGCGGTATCGGAAAGCACCGTCACCATGCGCGGCTGCACCTCGAGCATCCCGCCCGAGACGTAAAAGGCTTCTTCACTACCATCGGAAAGCTTGAGCCTCACTTCGCCTGGCTTGAGCCGCGTCAGCATCGGCGTATGCCCGGGCGCGATCCCCACCTCCCCCATCAGCGCCGGCGCGAACACCATCTCCGCCTGCCCGGAGTAAATCTCGGCCTCGGCGCTCACGATATCGACATGGATGGTGGCCATAGGCGCAGTCGTCTAGACCCGTTTCGCTTTCTCTGCCGCTTCTTCGATCCCGCCCACCATGTAAAACGCCTGCTCCGGCAGGTGGTCGTATTCGCCCTCGACGATGCCCCGGAAGCCCTTGATGGTATCCTTCAACGACACATATTTTCCGGAGCTCCCGGTGAAGACCTCGGCCACGAAAAACGGTTGCGACAGAAAGCGCTGGATCTTGCGCGCCCGCGACACCGTGAGCCTGTCTACCTCGGACAGCTCGTCCATGCCGAGGATGGCGATGATATCCCGAAGCTCCTTATAGCGTTGCAAGGTCTTCTGAACCGCACGTGCGGCGTCGTAGTGCTCCTGACCGACCACCAGCGGATCGAGCTGACGGCTGGTGGAATCGAGCGGGTCCACGGCTGGATAGATCCCAAGCTCCGCGATCTGGCGCGACAACACCACGGTCGCGTCCAAATGCGCAAAGGTTGTAGCGGGCGAGGGATCGGTGAGATCGTCCGCCGGAACGTAGACCGCCTGAACGGAAGTAATCGATCCGGTGCGGGTCGAGGTGATGCGTTCTTGCAGCTTACCCATCTCTTCGGCCAGCGTCGGTTGATAACCTACCGCCGAGGGCATGCGGCCCAAGAGCGCCGAGCACTCCACCCCCGCCAAGGTGAAGCGGTAGATGTTGTCGATAAAGAGCAACACATCGCGGCCCTCGTCGCGGAAATATTCCGCCAAGGTGAGACCCGTGAGACCCACCCGCAGCCGGTTCCCCGGCGGCTCGTTCATCTGACCGTACACCAGCGACACCTTGTCGAGCACCTTGGATTCGGTCATCTCGTGATAGAAGTCATTGCCCTCGCGGGTACGCTCGCCGACTCCCGCGAAGACGGAATAGCCGCTGTGCTCGATGGCGATGTTGCGGATAAGCTCCAGCATGTTGACGGTCTTGCCCACGCCCGCCCCCCCGAAGAGCCCGACCTTGCCGCCCTTCGCGAAGGGGCAAATCAAATCGATGACCTTGATCCCGGTCTCCAAGAGATCCGTGGTCGGCGAGAGCTCGATGAATGTCGGGGCATCACGATGGATGGGCCAGGTCACCTCGGCGCCGATCGGCCCCTTTTCGTCAATGGCCTCGCCGAGCACGTTGATGATGCGTCCGAGCGTCTTTTGCCCGACCGGAACGGAGATCGGGGCCTCCGTGTTGGCGACCTTCAACCCGCGCCGCAAGCCATCGGTCGATCCGAGCGCAATGGTGCGTACCACACCGCCTCCAAGCTGCTGCTGTACCTCGAGCGTGGTGCCGCTCTCCTCCACCAATAACGCGTCGTAGATTTTGGGCACGGCGCCGCTCGGGAACTCCGCATCCACCACCGAGCCGATGATTTGTACTACCTTTCCGCTACTCGCCATGGCTAATCCCCTTCTCGTAAGATCAAACCGCCGCGGCGCCGCCCACGATTTCCGCCAGCTCTTGGGTAATGGACGCCTGCCGGGCCTTGTTATACACCAGCCGCAATTCGTCGATGAGCTTCCCAGCGTTATCCGATGCGCTCTTCATCGCCACCATCCGCGCGGCCTGCTCGCAGGCGATGTTCTCGACCACGCCTTGATACACCAAGGACTCCAGGTAACGCTGCAGCAGATGGTCCAATACTTGCCTGGCTTCGGGTTCATACAGGTAATCCCAGTGGTGTTTAAGCTCCCCGGCGGGATCGGCCTGAAGCGGCAACAGCGCTTCGATCCGCGGCTGCTGCGTCATCGAGTTCACGAAGCGGTTATAGACTAAGTACAGTTGATCGATACGCTCCTCGTTATACCCATCGAGCATGACTTTCACGGTGCCGATCAGACTTTCGAGGCGCGGGGCATCACCCAGATGGCTCGCCTGCGCGGCTATGGCGCCGCCCACTCGGGCAAAAAAACCGGCCGCCTTGGCGCCGATCGTACACACCTCGAGACCGATCCCCTTGGCGTTCCACTCCTTCGTCTGCAATAACGTGGCGCGAAACATGTTCGCATTGAGCCCGCCGCAGAGACCTCGATCGGTGGACACCACGATCATGCCCACGCGCCGCGGTTCGCGCGCGATCATGTAGGGATGGTGATATTCGCTATGCGCGTGCGCGAGGTGCGCAACCACCTTGCGGATCTTTTCCGCATAGGGGCGCGCGGTACGCATCCGCTCTTGCGCTTTGCGCATCTTACTGGCCGCGACCATTTCCATGGCGCGGGTGATCTTTTGCGTGCTTTGAACGCTCTTGATCTTAGTACGGATTTCTTTTCCGGCCGCCATGGATATCCACCTTAAGGCTTATACATACATGAGGATTCCGAGCACCGCCGGGAAGCCAGGGCCAGGGAGCGGCCCTGCTTGGCGCGCCGAGCAACTGTCTTGGAAGTCAAGCGTTTTCGGGTGCACTTTGTGCCCAAGGAGTATTGGTCTTGAGCATCGTATTCAAAATCGTTAACAGCTTTCTCATACACGCGACC
>JBOIDF010000100.1:0-9487 GCA_050740455.1 Gammaproteobacteria bacterium
ATGTACACGGTGCTGTTCGCACTGGCGCGGACCGCCGGATGGCTGGCTCAATGGATGGAGATGATCACGGATACGGATTTCCGCATCGGACGGCCCCGCCAGGTCTATACCGGTTCCGAAACCAGAGACTATGTGCCGGTCGCAAAAAGAAACTAAAAAAGCGAGAGAGCCAATGAAGCAACCCGTCCAAATCACGGTCACTGGGGCCGCCGGCCAGATCGGTTACGCACTGCTGTTTCGCATCGCCGCCGGAGAGATGCTGGGACGGAACCAGCCGGTATGCTTGCGGTTACTGGACATCATGCCCGCCTTGAAGGTGCTGGAAGGCGTCGCGATGGAGCTGATGGACTGCGCGTTTCCGCTCCTCGATGACGTCATCATTACCGATGATCCCAAGGTCGCGTTTCAGGGAACCGCCTATGCCTTGCTCGTGGGCGCCAGACCCCGCGGTCCCGGCATGGAGCGCAGCGATCTGCTCGCCGCGAACGGTGGGATATTCCAGATCCAAGGGCGAGCCCTCAATGAGTACGCGCAACGAGAGGTCAAGGTCCTTGTGGTTGGCAATCCAGCGAACACCAACGCTTTAACGGCAATGTGCAGCGCTCCGGACATCGATGCGAAGAACTTCTCGGCGCTGACGCGCTTGGATCACAATCGGGCGATCGCCCAGTTGGCGCAAAAGGCCGGTTGCAAGATCACGGATATCAGGAAACTGGCCGTTTGGGGGAATCACTCGACCACTCAGTATCCCGACATCAGCCACGCCTTGATTCGCGGCCGGCCGGCCAAGGACTCGATAGGGCAGCGCTGGTTAGCGGATGAATTCGTTCCTGGGGTCGCGAAACGGGGAGCGGAGATTATCGCCGCGCGCGGCGCCTCGAGCGCGGCATCAGCCGCGAACGCGGCCATCGAGCACATGCACGATTGGGTGATGGGAACCCCGGCGGATGATTGGACCAGCATGGCGGTTGCGAGTGATGGGAGCTATGGCATTGCGCCCGGTTTGATCTATTCATTCCCGGTGACCACGCGGGAAGGCGGCTATAGCATTGTCCAGGGTCTCGGCATCGATGAGTTTAGCCGCGCGCGCATGGAGATCACCCGCAAGGAACTGGAAGAAGAACGGGACGCGGTAGAGAAGCTTTTAGGCCGTTAGGGAAGCTCTGCAAAAGTGTCGCGAGCAAGCACGCCTTTAACGCAAGCTAATCACCGGCCAGCGATTGATGCCTGCGGCCTGCGCCAACGTCGCGTCCGGATCCACCGCGACGGGATGTGTGACCGCATGCAGCAGCGGCAAGTCATTGTGGGAATCGCTGTAGAACCAGGTCTCGGCATAGCTTTTCCCCTGTTTAACCAGCCAGTCGGATAAGCGCGCCACCTTGCCGGTGGCGAATGCCGGTGTTCCCCACACGCGTCCCGAGTAGCGTCCGTCGATGATCTCCGGCTCGGTCGCGATGAGATGCTCGACGTCCAGTAATGCGGCGATGGGCTCGGTGAGAAATCGATTGGTGGCGGTGACGATGAGCAGCGTGTGACCCTTGGCGCGGTGCGTATGCAATAACGCTCGCGCCTTCGGAAGCATGATCGGCTTGATTTTTCGTTCGACATACTTTGCCCGCCACGCGCGCAGCGTATCGGCATCATGCTGGGTCAAAATTTCCAACTGAAAACCCAGAAACGCGAAGATATCGAGCGCGCCGTTCAAGTAATCTCGGTAATACTGTCCATGGCGGCGCTCATAGTCGTCTTTTTGAACGATTCCTTCCTCGATCAAGAATTGTCCCCAGAGTGTGTCGCTGTCGCCGCCGATGAGCGTGTTATCCAGATCGAAAATTGCTAAAGTCATTACTAAGGAATTAAATGTGTTAGAATTTCAAGCAGAGGGTAAGCTTGCGAATTTATGGACGAATTCAATCGGATGCTGGCGGTGAGTCATGTTAGACGCTCACGGTTTTAGGTTAAATGTGGGAATCATTCTAAGCAATCGCGACGCTCAGGTCTTTTGGGCGCGGCGCGTGGGCATGGACGCCTGGCAGTTTCCCCAAGGTGGCATTAAGCGCCACGAAACCCCCCAGATGGCGATGTTTCGAGAGCTCAAGGAAGAGGTGGGCCTGGAGCCCGAACACGTGGATCTCGTCGGATGTACCCGCGCCTGGTTGCGTTACCGGCTCCCTAAACGCTATGTCCGCTACGATAAGAGGCCCGTGTGCATCGGCCAAAAACAGATCTGGTTCATGTTACGGCTCATTGGCACGGAGACGGACGTGCGCCTGGATGCGGCTCCACGGCCGGAATTCGATCGCTGGCAATGGGTGCATTATTGGCATCCCCTACAAGAGGTCGTATTTTTTAAGCGCTCCGTGTACGAAAAAGCATTGACGGAACTGGCGCCTTTAGTCTTCTCCGGTATCGATTAATAGGTACGGCACGCGACCGTCATGCGCTATACCAACAACGGACATAACCTACGCTTTCCTGACGTCATGCCGGCGAAAGCCGGCATCCAGGATGAGATGCTATGCCGCACTGGACCCCGGCTTTCGCCGGGGTGACATTGAAAGGAGGCGTCTTTGCATGTTTACTAGCCGCACGGGCGGGCGGCGACGCTATTTAATATTTGTTCTAAAAACATTACACTAACTTTATGCTTATAAAAAAGATTCTCGTTTATTAAATCTGCCCGTGAGAACTCGAACTCGGGTTCGAGGGGATAACATTATGAGTATTCGGGGAATAGTCGCCTTCTCCGGCCTCGCGAGCCTCATGGCTTGCAGCGCCCTGGTCCCGCCGCCTCCGGTCCCCTCGGCCGGGCATCTGCGCGTGGAGGCCAACCGCCAAACGCAAGACATTCCGCCGGTCGTGGACCGAGTACCGTTGCTCCCTCGGCCCGAGCCGGCGCCCGATCTCGAGAAATACACGGTCGTGGTGAACGAGGTGCCGGTCAAGGAGTTGCTGTTCGCACTGGCGCGGGACGCGCAAGTAAATGTCGATATCGATCCCGGGATCGAGGGGCTCGTGACCCTGAACGCGATCGACCAAACCCTGCCCCAAATCCTCGACCGTATCGCGCGGCAGACCGATGTGCGGTTCGAGACCCAGGGCAAGACCATCATCGTGAGCCCGGATCGGCCTTACCTCCGCACCTACCGGGTGGATTACGTGAATCTCACCCGCGAAAGCAAGGGCACCATCGACATCGCCACGCAGATCGCGACCACCGGAGTGAGTGACATCGGAGGCGGGGGCGGGGGCGGGGGTGGCGCAGGCAGTAATAACTCCACGAGCTCGATCACCAATACCGCCAACAACCGGTTTTGGCTGACCCTGACGCGCAATATTCAAGCCCTGGTCGGGGAGGCCGCCGGCGGGAGCGGGGCGGGCCAGGGCGATCTCCCGGTGACCGGATCGGTCATCCCCAATCCCGAGAGCGGGATCCTCACCGTGCGCGCGACATCGAAACAGCATGCCGCCGTCCAGGCGTTGCTAGACAAAGTGTTGGCGAATGCCCAACGCCAGGTTCTCGTCGAGGCCACGGTCGTCGAGGTGACCTTGAATGATCAGTATCAGCAGGGGATCGATTGGAGCGTATTACAGAGCGAAGGAGGGGTCGGAGAGGGCTTCAATTTAACTCAAAACCTAGCCCTTGCGGCCGGTGGTGCCTTCGGTGTGCCAGCCGCTAAGTCGTTCATATTGGACTATATCAACGTGGATGCCAGCGGGAAAACCATCGATATCAGCGTGCAACTGCTGCGGACCTTCGGGGACGTCAAGGTCCTTTCGAGCCCCAAGATCATGACGCTCAACAACCAGACGGCCGTGCTCAAGGTCGTCCAGAACGTCGTCTATTTCGAGGTGGATGTCGAGCCTGCGATTGTATTGGCTGGCGGCGACGCTGCGCAGCAAGTTGCCGTGGACACCACGGCGAAGACGGTGCCGGTCGGATTGGTCATGACCGTGACCCCGCAGATCAATCAAAACGATGCCGTGACGCTCAATGTTAGACCGACGATCTCCAGAGTGTCTCGTTTCGTGCAAGATCCCAATCCCGAGCTGTTTCGCGATCCCGAAAACCCATTAACAAACGAGGTTCCCGAGATTCAAGTGCAGGAGATGGAATCGGTGCTGCAGATCAATAACGGCCAGATCGCCGTGCTCGGGGGTCTGATGCAGGACACGGTGCGGCAGGATACCAACAGCATCCCGCTGCTCTCCGACATCCCGCTGCTCGGGGACAGTTTGTTTCGGAGCCGCAACAACGAATACGACAAGTCCGAACTGGTGATCTTCCTGCGGCCGTTGGTGATTCGGAATCCGAGCCTCGAGGGGGATCTCGCAGGGTATCGACCGTACCTCGAGGAGCGCGTCGAATCCAATACCTTGTATTGAGGCGTTTAACGCGACGTGAAATGATCTATACCTCCAACGGTCATAATTTACGGTAATTAGTAGTGCGTTTCATCTAACTGTTTACGAAATGAGATCCAAGAACGAACGTCATGCCAGCGGAAGCTGGCATCCAGGAAACCGGTGTAAATCCTGGATACCTGCTTTCGCAGGTATGACGGCCAATAGCGTTCCGAGGCGAAATTCAAGACTGCCGAAAAGTAAATGAATGCGAGAAACGATCTACTAGAGACGTATGCTGATGTTTAACCAGGGACAAAAGCTCTATGTTGCCGTCATTCCAGCGCAAGCTGGAATCCACGTGGCGTTGGTTAGGGCGTATGGATTCCGGGTCGCGGTCGCGCTGCTCCCTTGCCCGGAATGACGAAGCGTAAATTGTGGCCATTTTCGGTATATTCCAGTCGTTCATTGAATCGTTACCGTGAAGTCGGTATGAAGCAAGGGGCTAGCGTATGAGCCTATTGATGGATGCCTTAAAAAAGGCCGAACAAGACAAGAAGAAGGCGGCGGAGGATCTACAAGCGAACCTCGCCGCTGGTGGAGACGCAGCGGCCGGAGCGGGCACGGACGCTAGTCTTAGCCTCGAATCCCCGGCTGGCGCGGAGGCGAACACGAGTCAGGGTGAGCGGATCGCGGCAGGCGAGGCGCCCGATTTAACCTTAGCGGGCGACCCGATGGATGTTTCGCTCGATAGCTTGCGTCTTTCGGGAACTTCGCCAAGCATCTCCGGCGGTGTCCCCCCGCCCGCTTACGACAAAGAAGCCACCCTGCCGTCGCAACGGGCTATCAATGCGTCGCTCAAGGATTATTTTGACTCCTCGCAGAGTCTCGACCGCTCGCGTCCGGAACCGGGCTTAGCCACGAGCGGCTCGTTCGGGACCGGCGACACGATGGCCCGGGTTTCCGCGGATACCGTATTCACAGCGACCCAGCGTGTGCCGATTACGAGCCGGGTCGGCCTAGGCCTTGCGGTGATTGTAGTGCTGAGCGCGGCACTGGGTGCGCTATGGTTCTGGGGCGCGATCGAGCAAGGCAGCGCGGGTCCTGACGGCAACACGTTGAACCCGCCCCAAACCGCAATGAGCGCGTCCGGACCCGAGCGGCAGGCTCCGCCCGGAGCGCCGGTGTCTACCCCGACCGGCGTGAGTGACAGTGCCAACCCTGCGCCCCCGATCTCAGCGACTCCGACCGCGGAGCCGAGCGGCGGGTTGGTTGAGTCGGCGCAGGAACGAGACCTGCGGCTTCAAGCAGCCCCAGCAGGCTCACAGGAGCCACTGGCTCGTTCCGCAACGGCGCAGCAGCAACCTGAAGCGCCACCAATACGAGCAGGCTTGCCGGCCAGCGTGGCGGGAATGGTTGCCGAACCGAGTGCCATCAAGATCACCAAGAGCCGCCGCCGTGATCTCGTCGATCCTGATATCACCGGCGCCTATCGTGCTTACCAGGGCGGAGACTACCGCCGCGCCGAACGCCTCTATCGGACCGTGCTGAGCCGCCAACCCGAACAACGCGATGCGTTGTTGGGAATGGCCGCGGTTGCCGCGCGTCATGGCCAAACCGAGCGAGCCCAGCGCTATTACGGACGGCTACTTCAGATCAACCCGCGCGATAGCGTGGCGCATGCCGCGCTTTCCGGCCTGCAAGGGGCGGCCGGCCGCGAGCTTAGCGAGTCAAAGCTCAAACTCTTGCTCGACGAGACCCCCCAGGCGGGACAAATCCATTTCAGCCTGGGCAACCTTTATGCGCGGCAGGGACGCTGGGCCGAAGCCCAGGAAGCCTACTTCAAGGCCTTTGGCGCCGAATCCCAGAATCCCGATTACGTATTCAATCTCGCGGTCAGCCTGGACCGCATGGGCCAGGCCAAGCCGGCCGTCGGTTATTACCGCCAAGCGCTGGTTCTGGCCGACAGACGAGCGGTTAACTTCAATACCTCCCAAGTCCTCTCTAGAATACGGACGCTGTCTCATCCGCCAAGCAGTGACTGAATGTGAACCTCACCAAGGAGGCGCCGGGCCGCATCGGGGAACTGCTGGTACGTAAGGGGGTTGTCAGCGCGGATCAAATACGGATTGCGCTGACGGAGCAGAAAAAGCGCAAGGAGCACCTCGGTAAGATCCTGGTCCGTCTCGGTTTCGCCACCGAGGCCGTCATTCGCGATGTCGTAGGCGGCGCGCTCGGTCAGCAGAGCACGGATCTCTCCAATGTGGTCGTGGAAAGCGAAGCCATCAAGCTCCTTCCCAAGGAAATGGCGCGGCGTTACCGCGTCCTTCCCCTCACCTACGATATACCCCGGAACCGTTTGACCGTCGCAATGGCGGACACCTTTAATGTCGTCGCTCTGGACCAATTGAACGCACTGCTGGGCGGCGATGTCGACATCGTCCCGCTATTGGCGGGCGAAAACGAAGTCGAGAAGGCCATCGATCAGTTCTATGGTTTCGAGCTATCCGTCGACGGCATCATACAGGAGATCGAAACCGGGGAAATCGACTACGACAGCCTCGACCCGGAAAGCGAGGCTTACAGTCAACCCATCGTGCGCTTGGTCAACGCGCTGCTCTCGGATGCGGTCAAACGCGGCGCTTCCGACATCCACTTCGAGCCCGAGCTAGGGTTTCTACGCTTTCGTTACCGTATCGACGGGGTATTACGCCAGGTGAGAAGCCTGCACAAAACCTATTGGTCCGCCATCGCCGTGCGCCTCAAGGTAATGGCGGGCCTCGATATCGCGGAGACGCGCGCCCCCCAGGACGGGCGCATCTCCTTGACCTTATCCGGCCGGCCCATCGACTTCCGGGTCTCCTCGATGCCCACGGTCCACGGCGAGAACATCGTGTTGCGAGTCCTCGACCGTCAGAAGGGCCTCGTTCCCTTGGAGGAGCTCGGACTGGATCCCGAGCTGTTGAACGTCCTGCGTATGATGGTGGCGCGCCCTGAAGGCATTATACTCATCACGGGACCGACCGGGAGCGGGAAAACCACCACACTCTATTCGTTGTTGAATCACCTCAATACCGAATCCTCCAACATCATGACCTTGGAGGACCCGGTGGAATACCCCATGGTTTTAATTCGCCAAACCTCGGTGAATGAATCGGTGCGGCTCGATTTCGCTACCGGGGTACGGTCGATGCTGCGGCAAGACCCGGACATTATTCTGGTCGGCGAGATCCGCGACGAAGATACGGCTTCCATGACCTTTCGCGCGGCGATGACCGGCCATCAAGTGTATTCGACCTTGCACACGAACTCATCGATCGGGGCCGTACCGAGGCTCCTCGACCTTGGGATCCGGCCCGATATCATGGCCGGCAACATCATCGGTATCATGGCGCAGCGCTTGGTGCGTAAACTTTGCGCCAAATGTAAGCAACCTTACTCCCCCACCGATGTCGAGCGGCGCTTAATCGGATCGCAAGAAGCAGCGCCCCTAATCTACCGCGCGAGCGGTTGCGGCTACTGCGAACAGCAGGGGTATAAAGGCAGAACGGCTATCATGGAAGTCCTGAAATTCGATTCCGACTTGGATGAGCTGGTGGCCCGGGGAGCGAGCATGCGCGACATCGCCCGGTGCGCGATGGAGCGCGGCTTCAAGCCGCTGGCCGAGGCGGGGATCGCTCGCATCGTCGATGGTACGACGAGCCTGGACGAGGTGTCGCGCGTGGTTGACCTGACCGAACGCGTCTAATCAATGGATCTCTACCAATATAAAGCCGTCGATACCAACGGCCGGGTAAATAGAGGGCGGCTCGATGCGCTCAACCCGGTCGATCTGGAAGTGCGCCTCGGCCGCCTCGGATTGGAGCTGGTTAATTGCAAGGAGGTTCAAGCCACTCGTTTGTCGGCGGGCGCGGGTATCAAGCGCAAGGACTTGATTACGTTCTGTCTGCACCTCGAACAGCTCTTGGAGGCGGGTGTACCGATGCTCGATGCATTGACGGATTTGCGCGACACCCTCGATCACCGCCGGTTCCAGGAAATCACCTCGGCCATGATCGAGTCCATACAAGGAGGCAAGAATCTCTCGGAAGCCATGCGGGATTTTCCTTACGTGTTTAGCGCGGTGTTCGTCAATCTCATCAAGGCCGGCGAGACCACGGGCCAGCTCACCCGGGTGCTACGGAACGTCATCGAAAATCTGAAGTGGCAGGACGAACAAGCGGCTTATACCAAGCGCCTTTTCATGTACCCGGCGTTTGTCGCCGTGATCACGCTGGGGGCATTGGTATTTTTGATGATTATGGTCGTCCCCGAGCTGCTAAAATTCGTTCAGACAATGGGACAGGAGCTACCGCTGCACACGCGGGTGCTGATCTTCACCTCCAATGCCGTAGTCGAGTTTTGGTATGTATTCGTCTCAGTACCTATACTTATCATCAGCCTTATCCTCATCGCCATTAAGCGCAGCCCGGCGTTTCATGTCGCCTTCGATGCCGCCGTGCTCCGTATTCCCTTGTTCGGGCAGATCATCAAGAAACTTATACTGACGCGTATAGCCAGCTATTTTGCCCTCATGTATGCTGCCGGGATCACGGTGTTGGAGTGCATGAAAGTGGCCGAGGAGATCGCCGGCAACAAAGCCATCGAAGAGGCGCTGCGTACCGCCGCCCGTCACATCAGCGACGGCGCCGGCCTAAGCAACAGTTTTGCGGCCACCGGCTTGTTTCCGGCCTTGGTATTGCGGATGCTCCGGGTGGGCGAGAACACCGGGGGGCTCGAGACCGCGTTGCAAAACGTAAGCTATTTTTATACGCGCGACGTACGGGAGTCGATCGAAAACCTGCAGACGATTATTCAACCGGCGATGACCCTGGTGCTCGGAGTGCTTTTAGGCTGGGTGGCCCTATCGGTACTGGGCCCGATCTATGATCTCATCACTAAGATCAAGTTTTAGCTCCGCGCGCCGGCGCGCCCTCTGCATCGCCTCCGATGGCGTATCGGTATATCAATGGGAAGAGGGAGGCATTACCGACGCCTTCGTATTCGACGTCGATGATGCCGGCCTAGCCAATTTTGAGCGGTATCTCAGGGAAACGCCGAAGGTTCCCATCTATCTGATGGTCGACGTCGTCGAAGAAGAATA
>JBOIDF010000101.1:0-8888 GCA_050740455.1 Gammaproteobacteria bacterium
TCGTGCGCCTCGAAGCCAGCCGCACGACTTCTGGCAGCGGCTTAGGTTTGAGCCTCGTCGCGGCGGTCGCACAACTGCACGAGGCGCAACTGAGGCTCAGCGACAACGCGCCGGGCCTGCGCGTCGAGGTGATTTTCCGCACGGCCGTCTAAGCCGGGCATTTCAGACAGACAATCAGAAAAACATGAGATCCTTCCTCGCAAAGTTCACCGTATTACGCGGCGCCGTCCCGCAGCTATGGGTTATCTTCGCGAGCAAGGTGCTGGCAATCCTCGCCTACAGTGTGATGAACATGACCTTGGTGCTCTGGCTCTCCGCGGACCTAGGCTATAGTGATACGGAAGCAGGGTTTCTCATCGCGGCCTGGTCGTCGCTCATGACGCTTTTCACCGTGCTGGTTGGATCCTTTGTCGATGCCGTCGGTCTGCGCCGGGCCCTGCTGCTTGGTTTCGCTATTAGCATGCTGTCACGGGCGATCATGACCTCTACCACGGTAGCGTGGCTCGCGCTCCCGCTCGGGCTCATGCCGCTGGCACTGGGTGAGGCCTTATTGACACCGGTCATGGTCGCCGCAGTCAAGCGCTTCTCTACGGCGCGCCAGCGCTCGATGGCCTTTTCGGTATTCTATATGGCGATGAACGTCGGGTTCGCGGGCGCCGGCTGGATCTTCGACGCGATACGCCAGCAACTCGGCGAATACGGCCACTATAAGCTCCCGCTGCTCGGGGCCACGCTGAGCACCTATCGCACGCTGTTCCTCGTAAGCGTGGTCTTGTCTGGCCTCGGCTTAATCGCGGTATATCTTAGTCTTCGGGATGAGATCGAGGTCACCGATGCGGGCGCCGCGAGCGGCGCTCTTGAGGCTCGCCCCGTCTTCGCCTACCGCGACGCGCTACCACGAGCGATGCGCCTCTTTACGGGGCTCTGGCAGCAACCCGCGTTCTATCGTTTCCTGGTATTTCTAACGTTGATCGTGGGCGTGCGCCTCATCTTCTACCACATGTACTACACCTTTCCCAAATACGGTATCCGCGAGCTCGGCGCCGGCGCGCCGATCGGACAGCTATTCGGGGTTCTGAACGCCGTGATGATCATCGCCCTGGTGCCGGTGGTCGGGGCGCTCACGCAGGGGATACCGGCCTACCGCATGGTCAGCTTCGGCAGTCTCATCGCGGCGCTTTCAGTATTTTTCATCGCCGTTCCGCCCGCGATCTTCGAGCCGCTCGCCACCAGCCGGGTGGGCGATCTCATCGTGCATGCCTGGCTGGGGATCCCTGGAATCGTGGATCCCCGCTACCTGGGTATTTTCCTGTTCGTCTGTTTCCTCTCCCTCGGGGAGGCGCTGTGGTCGCCGAAGCTCTACGAGTATACGGCCGCGATCGCTCCGCAAGGCCAAGAGGCCTCCTATATGTCGCTCTCCTTCCTGCCGTTTTTCATAGCAAAGCTCTTCGTCGGGATGCTCTCCGGGTTTCTGCTCGGGAACTACTGTCCCGAGACCGGCCCGCGCGATTGCGAAACGTTATGGCTGCTGGTCGGACTCATGGCGCTTATCACGCCCCTCGGTCTGTTCGCGTTACGGCGATATCTTCAGGGCGACGAGCCGGAACGCGTCGGTATCAATCCGGCCGTTTGATACCGGAGCTCATGCAGCGCACAGGTGTTTCATCGGCGAACCGTTGGGGGCGGTTTGGCTGAATTATTCACCTCCTTCGCCGATAACACGGCAAAACCCGAACCTAAGCTCCCCATGGCGTTTTTTTTGACTCAAGAACGATCTCCCTCGATGCCAAGCTTCTTGATTGTTTCCGATACAGAGGATTTCCGCGTGCTGCTCGCGCAGCTGCTCGCAATCGAGTGGCCAGACGTGGAGGTAGAGGATTGGGAGCTTCGCTCGGGGGATAAAACCCCCACACCTTGGCCGAGGGCCGATCTCGTGCTGCTCGATTGTGGCGCGAGCCATAGCGAGGGTCTGGAATGGTTGCGTCGGGCGCCTGCCTCTCCTGAGCGCCCGCCGACCATTGCCCTCACCGACCCCGAGGACAGCGAGGCGGCGGCACAGGCCGTGGCGCTCGGCGCCGCGGTGTGCCTGTCGCGGAGGGACATATCCAGGGTGCGGCTGACCGCGGCGATTAACGCCGTGCTGCAGCGGCAAGTCGCGGGCGAAGCCTCGGCCGAAGCCACGGTGGACTCGGAGAAAACCCTGCTGCTGTCCTACCATGGGGTCGAACCCCTTCCAAGCGCGACGGTCGCGGATCCACCCGGTTCCGGCGATCACGCGCGCATCAAGATCGACGGCTACCAGGTGATCAGAGAGCTCGCCAAAGGCGGCATGTCCATCATCTTCCTGGCGAAGCACTTGCGGGCCGGGACAACGGTAGCCTTGAAGGTACTGGACGAAAAACTGCTCGAGGATGAACAGTTCATCACGCTGTTTATACGCGAGTATGGTCTGATCGCCAGCATCCAAAGCCGCTACGTGGTCAAGATCTACGATCAGGGTTTCACCGATTTGCACGCCTACATCGTGATGGAGTACTTCTGCCACGGCGCGCTCAAGGATCGTCTCAAGAGCAGGGCGTTCGCGCGCCACGAGGCGATGGCCGTATTTTACGAGATCCTGATGTCCCTGCGGGACATACATGCCCACGGTATCGTGCACCACGATCTAAAACCGCAGAACATCATGTTCCGGAGCGACGGCGGCTTGGCGTTGATCGACTTTGGGATATCAACACGGCTCGATACAGAGCCCAAGCAAGCGGTCTCGGGCACGGAGACCATACTCGGCACGCCCCACTACATGAGCCCCGAGCAATGCGAGGGGCGGCAGGGCGATCACCGCAGCGATCTCTATAGCACGGGCGCCATCCTCTACGAAATGCTCACCGGCGCCAAGCCGTTCACTGCGCGGGATTGGGCCGCCTTGCTGCGCCAGCACATCAGCGCGCCGATCCCGCGTTTACCGGCGCAACTATCCGCTTATCAAGCCTTGGTCGACCGCTTGCTCGCCAAGCGGCCCGCGGATCGCTATCAATCCGCAAGCGAAGTGCTCGAGGCGGTCGATCGAAGCTTCGTACCTCACACAGCCTAACGGCCCGCGTGAGCGGCGCCGGCCACGGAACAGCAGGAAACGCCGCGACGCTTCACGGCGACCGACTCCATGCGGAGGTTAGACAGCTTTTACGTACAAACACCAACTGAAGCTGATGCATATAGACCCGCTAAAGAACCAACACTAGCCCTAGAAAACTTTCCGGTGGCCTTGTCGATAACAAACGTGTCGACGCTTCCCGTGGCGGAAGCGATCAATTGGACCACGATAGTATTATTGTTCTCATAGATCTTCGTCATAGGTGATCGATTGCCACTCTCAAATAAGACTTTAACGTCAGTCCCTTCAAGCCAATTAGCGTAATCTTTTTTCCAACATCTTCCTTGTTTGACGACCGCGAAATGGTGCATAGCAGTTCGTATTTTAATGTTAAGCCGCTAACGGGCGTTAAGCCCTTATCGTCAATTCCACTCGAACAGCCTATGAGCAGTGCAAATGGTACAACCAACGGGCCTGCAATTCTGGTAAGCAGCCGAACCTTCATAAAGGTATCATCCGTTTTTTGCCGTCTAACAACTCGCCTGAGCCGCGCGCGGTAGCGCGTCGGTCTCCAGGCGTGAGTAAGGTTTGTTCACCATTGGCGTCCCCATTTATAAGCCCAGCCCACATATTCGGCCAACCCCTGTAGATCGGGGAACAGGGATGCGCGGTTGTAGCCAAGACGATCGACGATTAGCCGCAGTTCGAAGCACGGCCGCCCGAGAGGAAAAACCCACTTCTGTAAATCCGCCGGCTGATACTGGGTGGACGGACACGGGTGGAGCGTAAACACACTACGCTGAACCTGGATCCGAGGGCTAATATGTGGAGGAAGGTACGTCTTTACATCCGTGATTGTGGCGAATGGTTTTTGCTCTTCCTCTGCGCTTGCCACAGGAGGGGCTTTGAGAACGTACACCGCTGGCTCGCCAACGGTTCCGGATTTCTCCATCGCAAAGTACGTTGCGATCAGCGGACTTTCCGTCCAATCCAAAATCCTTGTTGGCGCTCCGTGGTGTTGCGCAACAGCAAGCCACTCTAGATTGGACTTCGGTTCGAACTTCAAAAATGGGCGCGCTGTTCGCTTAAAGACCTCAAGCGCCCGTATTTCCTCTTCCTGAGAATGCGGCAACGCGTGTCCATCCGCTGGATCCTTTCGCGCATCCGACCGACCGATCTTCGGGACCAGGGCATGCTCCGATTTCGTTACTCCTCGGAAGATCCACGCGTGTCCTGGCGCTTTCTCAATCGCCTCGATGCGATCGGACAACTCGGCCCAATTGTTGATTCGGATTTCATCCATATTGCACGGCGCCGCGCGAGTCGCAGCGAAACCTAACGCCGCCCATAACCGGCAGCAAAAAGCAGAGCGACGAAGGAGCGGCGCTCGGCCTTGGTGGGTGAATTTTCTTTATGGCCATAATCAACCCCTCGTTCAGGCATCAATACTCTATCTCGATGGAACCACATAGATTGGATCGCTTGAGTAAGGATTCCCTGCGCCGTAAGGATTATTGATGCTATCAGGGGAGTACCTGCTCCCATACCTGCCATAAGGGTTGGATGTTGAGTCCGGGTCATACGGATTAGTGCTCAATCGGCCCCGGTAGTTACCCTGACTGTCATATAGCTTCGGGGCATCTGTGGCATAGGGGTTGTTCCGTGACTTATTACTGTACTTGCTTCCATATTGGCTGTATGGATTGTTCAAGCCGTCAGATTTGTATGGGCTACCCGCACCATATGGATTGTCTAAGCAGTTTGGATCATATGGACATGCTGCTGACGCAGTAGCCGGAATGCCTAGTGCAAGAAATGTGGCGATGATTAATTGCTTAACGTTCATAACGCTCTCCTTTGTTTGCCGAACATGAAGTAGCAACCCCAAATGACCCCCTGGAAAAGTTAAAAAGTGGGTGTAAAAATCCTTAAGTTTAGGGTTTTCAGGGCTTGGGCCGCAAAGCATGCCGTAAATAACCCCACTTTTGGAATCGGTTTAGACACTGCTCTTCTATGCAAGACAAGCCAAAACTGGACCAGGTCCGGGAGAAGTTAAGGGTCAAGCATTATAGCATCCGCACCGAACAGGCCTATGTCGATTGGATCAAGCGCTTTGTCCTGTTTCACCGGAAACGTCACCCCGAAACCATGGGGAATCGGGAGGTTTCAGAGTTTATCAGCTATCTGGCGACACACCGGAAGGTGGCGGCGTCCACGCAGAACCAGGCGCTGAGCGCGCTGGTGTTCCTTTATTAATAGGTGCTCGGGTGGCTCGATGATCGGGAGCGGGCGAAGCGGCCGGCGCGCTTGCCGGTGGTTTTGACCCAGGCCGAGGTGCGGTCGCTGCTGGCCCATCTCGATGGGCGCCATGAGCTGATGGCCAAGCTCTTGTATGGCGCGGGATTGCGGTTGATGGAGTGCGTGAGACTGCGCGTCAAGGATGCGGACTTTGAGCGCGGCGAAATCCTGGTGCGGGATGGGAAAGGCGGCAAAGACCGCGTCACCCTGTTGCCACAGAGTGCAACCGAACCGCTTAAGAACCATCTGGAGAAGGTGCGTGCCATCCACGAGAATGATCTGGCCGCAGGCTTTGGCGAGGTCTATTTGCCGTTTGCCCTGGAGAGAAAGTACCAAAATGCCGCCAGGGAGTGGGGCTGGCAGTGGAGTCCGGCAATGACATCCGCACGGTGCAAGAGCTGCTCGGCCATCAGGACGTGAGCACGACCATGATCTACACCCATGTGCTCAACAAGGGCGGCAAGGCGGTGCGGAGCCCGCTCGACGGCGTTGGCGCGTAGGGAAGAATGAGCTTTGATTCCCGGGTTACGCCGCTGCGCGGCTAACCCAGGCTACGATTTCTACGATTTCTTGCTCGCCAAGCGGCCCGAGGATCGCTATCAATCCGCAAGCGAAGTGCTCGAGGCGGTCGACCGCAGCTTCGTCCCTCACACAGCCTGAACTCCGGAAACCAGCGCCGGCTTAACGCCCGCCGTCATGCCGCGGGGCGCTGTACGAAACCGGCGATATGATCGAGTAGCTGTTGCTCAACGTAGGGCTTTCCGAGGAAGGCATCCACCCCTAAACCCAAGGCGTGCCGGCGATGCTTTTCCGCCGCGCGCGAAGTGATCATGATGATCGGCACACGCGCCGTTCTTGGGTTCTGCTTAAGCTTGCGGGTGAGATCGAACCCGTCCATGCGCGGCATTTCGATGTCGAGCAGGATCACATCGGGCAGACTGACAGCCATTTGCTCCATGGCATCCATTCCATCGCGCGCAGTCGTGACCTGGTAACCGTGTCGTGACAGCAAGCGTTGCGTGAACTTTCGGACGGTCAGAGAATCGTCCACGACCATGACCAGCGGCGCCCCCGGTGCCCGGGCACCGGGGGAATCAGACGCGGGCGGCGCCGCGATCGGCGCCTCGCCCCGGTGGGCCAGCTGGACTGGATTGAGGATCAGAACGCTGCGCCCATCACCCAGCGCCGTCGCCCCGAGAATCCCCGGGACCCCACTGAGCTGCGGGCCCACGCCCTTGATAATGACCTCGCGGTTACCAATGACCTCATCGACCAGGACCGCGGCGTGCCCGCTGCCCTCGTGGAGCAGCAAGAGCTTCTGTTGGCGCATGACACTCGCCACGCACGCCGAATCACCGAGGAGCCTGGGCAGATAATAGACTGCCGGGTACTCGCGGCTAGCATGAACGAAAGGGCGCCGACGCTCATTCCCTTCCAGGTGCTCGGCCTTGGCTTCAAGAACTTGTTTGAACATCGTTGAGGGGATGGCGTAGAGGGCGCTCCCGGCACGCACCAGGACCGCATGCACGATGCTGTGGGTGACCGGCAGAAACAAGGAAAAGCAAGCGCCCGCGCCTGCTTCAGAGCGTACCTCGATACGGCCTCCCGTGGCGGTGACGGCATTCAGCACCGCATCCATGCCCACACCGCGGCCGGCGAGCCCGGTCACCTCGTCGACGGTCGAAAACCCAGGGGAGAAGATGAGTTGCATCGCTTCCTCATCGCTGAGCGGTGCGCCCTGACCGATCAGCTCCTTCTGCGCGGCCTTAGCGCGTAGGCGCGCCAGATCGAGCCCCGCACCATCATCGGACACCGTGATTACGATGCCGGGCGCCGCCTGGCGGACGGTCAAAACCACCTCGCCGTGTTCTGGCTTGCCCGCCCGCACGCGGAGGGCCGCGCTCTCGATGCCATGCACAACGGCGTTGCGCAAGAGGTGCTCGAGCGGCGCCACGAGCTGGTCTAAGGTCGCACGATCGAATTCAACCTGCTCGCCATGGATCACAAGATTCACGTCCTTACCGACCTCGCGGGCGGCCTGCCGCACGACGCGGTAGAGGCGGTCCGCCACGCTTCGCAATGCCAACGCGCGAACGCCCATGAGGTCCTGATGGTGTTGCCGGGTGATGCGCCCTTGTTCGGCGAGGGCGGCGCCGATGCGTTCGATACTCTGGTCCAGATGCTGGTGCAGGATGCGGCTGTCGCTGATGCTTTCGGCCATCATGCGCGTAATCTCCTGGATGCGCGTATAGCGGTCCAGCTCCAGCAGATCGAATCCCTCGGTGCTCGCCTGGCGCTCGGGCAGGCGCGAATGAATCTGACTTTCGGTTTGGATTTCAATGTCGTGCTGCTGTTCCCGTAAGCGCGTAAGAACGCCCAAAAGATCCTCGAGCCCGCGCTTGAGGTGCATCATTTGGGCCTCGACCAGCGAACGCCCGATGCTGATTTCGCCCGCCTGATTCAGCAATCGCTCAACCATGTGCACGCGTACTCTCAATAGCGAATCACCGGAAGCGCTCGGCGGCGCCTTCACGCGCGGACGCATGGTGCTCGTTAACCCCGCTGCCACAGCTGTCGGCGGGGCGTTGGGCGGGGCCTCGCGCCGCCGGTCGAGATCGGCCCGAAGGCGCTCGATGGCAACCGCCACTACATCGACGCGACGATCAAGATCGTCAAATTCGCTCGCCAGCGGAGGATCTGTGCCGGTCAAGGCCTCCACTCGCCCCTCGAGGTGGTGAACGAGATCGCCGATGTCCGTGACACCCGCCGTATGCGCGCTGCCTTTGAAATTGTGCAGGACCCTGAGTAGAGCCTGTGGAGCCTCGCGCTCCGACGGGTCGGCTCTCCACGCGCGCAACCCGGCGCCTATGGCGGCAACGCATTCCCCGGCTTCCTCGACAAACACCGACAACAATTCTGCGTCCGCGTCCTCATTCTCAAGCATTGCCGCGACGGGCGACGCGACCGCTTGCCCCGGCGTGAGCGGCGCCGGATCGGTTGCCGTGTTGCAGACCACCGAGTCTCCTGCTGCATGTCCGGTTGCGCTCTTGGCGGTCATTGCTTCTACCAAGGACACGATTGCGCCGCTCACCACCACACCCTGAGCGACCATTTTGCCGGAGGGCGCTTGCCGCTGCCGCAGTGTATCCAGCATGTCGCCGACCAGGGCCAGGGCCTTGTGCATGAGAACGCGGGCCGGTGCGTCGAGATGCTTCGATTGCCGAATCAGCGTGTCCAGCCACTGCTCCAGTGCTTGCGCCAGATCCGCGAGGTACGGCAGCCCGACGGCGCGGCTGATGCTCGCGAGGGTATGCGCGGGCCGTACGAACTCAGCGTCGAGCGCCGCCTCGGAGTGCTTGCTGAGCTTATCGGCCTGGCCTACTAACCGGCGGTGATGCTCCTCGGCCTCACGCTGGAAAATTACGAATAGGGACGCCGGAATGGCCGCGCTACCGATGACGATATCCGGTGCCCCGATGTCCGAAACCATCGCGGGGGT
>JBOIDF010000102.1:0-8784 GCA_050740455.1 Gammaproteobacteria bacterium
AGCTCCCGGCGATAATAGCTCCATCCATTACGCGGAGCATCCCTGTCAGCATGGATTGATACGGACGAATCAATCCACGAGAACCCCTTGTGTTTCCCATGTACTGAACGCTACTCACGGCGCGTCTCTCCTTTGATTATCCTTAACCTGCCATGCTCTAGGCTAGCATCCTATACGTGGCACGTTTACCGTACAAGTCTTTTAGGGATCTAGTTATTTTCGTGTTCTACTTCTTTTTTTGTTTTTAGGAGATTCCAATTTGAACTTTCGATCTGCACGCCCACACTGTCTCGTCTCTATACTACTCTATTCGGTAACTATACTCGCTATCGGAGCGGTGTTGCTCCGAATAAATCGGCCCCGGCATCGTTTTCGCGCCGTTAAAGGATACTGGATTGGCGATAACTGCTAACGGCTACAACTCATTGCGCGAGGTATTTGTAGTCCACTATTGACATCTGAACCCGATCAGGCTCTAGTATATTTAGTGCCTGGGATAGTAGACCTGCTGTCCTTGGAACGCGGGCAAGAAGGTTTATCATTTGCTCTGCATTTTTGAAGAATGGCCGTCAGCGCCTCGCATGGACATGGTAAGAACATGGAAGGCACAACGCACTCATACACAGAAGAAATCTGCAGTCCTTTGCCCTTGGCGGTTCGTCGTGGGCGTCCCGAGCGGAACATATGAATACGCACGAGAAGGCTTATATCTTTTTTAGAGTATTACGATGGCGTTTAATCCGGACACCTGCCCACTAATAGGAGGTAATTGATGATTGCCAAAGAAGCAAGACCTTCGGAATGAATTCGTGATGGGAGCAGCGGAATAGAATTGGAATAGGTCATCTTATTGGCCACTGAATAGTGAAGATAAGTAACCGGCTATTATCCACCTTGGCTTTTTTCAATTTCGCGACACTCGAAAAAGCTATCATTATATTTCGAGATTAGAGGCAGTTATGACGGAATCAACAGGACATAGCTTGCAGGAAGATGACATGCCAATGGCAAAGGAACACCGTTTCCTACTCCGAGCCGTTATCAAATCAATAGCGCGGATCCCGCAGGACGATAACACCCGTGAGGCTGAGGGGCTTCGTTCGCTGCGCCGATCGCTGACAGAATCAATCGAAGAGTTCCCGCAAGAGGACGGCACGCCAGAGAATAAAGACCCCGACGAACACGAACACCGCGTCCTGGCGCAGATTGAGCGCTGCACGAATGCGGACCAGATCGTGGAAATATTTGATAAAGAAGGTATTTTAACTGTACAAGTCGGGCGCTGGCGGCGCCGGCATGGCAGAGCTAAAGAGGTTGGTTCAACGAGTTCGATCATAGAAGAGTTTATGCATGACATCACGGATGCCTTTGTGACCGAATCAATAGAGCATACTCCGCGAGCGGATAATGCGCCCGTAGCTACGGCATCTCGTTCCCTACTCCGATCTCTTGCCGAAACAATAGGGCGTATCCAGCGGCAAGCTGTAAGACCAGAGGCTAACGAACTGCATTCCCTGCTCCAAGCCCTTGGAGACTCAATAGAAGATTTCCCGCAAGACGATGGCGCGCCGGAGGGGGGGAATGAGCTTCGCTATTTCGACGCCGGTCGTGAACGCCGGATTCGTAACCAGGTGGGGCGTTGCAATAACGTTGCTCAAATCCTGGAGATCTTCGATCGAGAGGGCATTTCCACTGCAAAAATTTCGGGCTGGCGCCGCCAGCGGGTCAAAAGCGGCGAGCTACACGTAAAGCGCCGGCGCGAACCTAAAGACATGAGCAGTATTACTACCGCGAACGATCCCGGATCATCATTAGTGAAAAACCCCGGGAGGCCCTTGATGATGTCCCATGAAGCGACATCTGATGAGCCACTAGTTAGCGCGAGCTCGTCAATGTCGTTAGCAGACTTTTTTTCTACACTACGGCGGCGCAAATGGATACTGATGGGTATCGTAGGCGCATTGTTGGCATTAACGACCGTGGTTTTATTCATGTTGACTCCACGATACGAGGCTGAGGCATCGATCATGGTTGACGGTCAGGAACGCGTGAACATCGGCATCCCGGAAGTGATACCGAATCTGCCCATGGATTCCGAGACCATTGCCAGCGAAATTGAAGTCCTTCTCGGACGTAGCATGGTAGGCAAAGTCGTGGATCAGCTGAAACTAGAGCAAGACCCAGAATTTAACGCCGAATTGGAACCGAAAACAGAATTCGCCGAGTTTATCGAGCAACTGAAGCAAACGGTAACAGAAATGTTTAGCTCTCCGGAAGAAGAGGCGGAGTCCGATGCGCAACGTCAAGCGCGTGAGCGAGCAGCGGTCATTGATACCTTTCTAAAACAACTCAGTGTCGCTCCGAAAGGGCGATCGCGGGTAATCACGGTCGCATTTGCGTCAAGCGGCGCCGAAAAGGCTTCCAATATAGTAAACACTGTTGCCGACCTATACATAGGGGCGCGGATCGAAAACAAGCTCGGGGCGGCCCGACAAACGACCGAATGGCTGGACGAGCGTATTGCCGCAGTACGTAAGCAAGTTGAGGGCTCCGAGAAGGCAGTCGAAAAGTACCGCCGGGAGTCCGGTTTAATCCAAGGCCGGGACGGGACCTTGGTGGCGCAAGAGATCTCTGAGTTAAACACACTGTTAGTCCAGGCGCGAGCGGAGAGGGCGGCCGCACAGGCGCGCCTCCGAGAGCAAAGACGAGGGGACGGTAGCGCCGATTCTATTTCAGAAGTACTCGGATCTGCTTTGATCCAGGGGCTCAGAGGACAAGAAACAGAGCTAGCGCGCAAGGCTGCCGAGCTTTCCGAAGATCTCGGGGAAAAACATCCCACCATGCTGCAGCTACAAGCTGAAAGGCGCGATTTACAAACCAAGATAGACACAGAAATCGGTAAGGTTTATAGAGAGTTGCAGCACGAGGCTGATATTGCTAGCGCGCGCGAATATGCGTTTCAGTCACGCCTAAAAGAGCTTAAGAAGCAGGTGGCTAAGTCCAACGAAAGCGATGTTCAATTACGAGCATTGCAAGCGGAAGCCGATGCGAATAAGGTGCTCTTAGAGACCTTTCTGACGCGCATAAAGGAATCGAATTCGCAAGAATATCTTGGGGCACGGCAGGCTGATGCGCATGTCATCTCCTATGCAGATGTGCCCATCAAACCGACTTATCCGAGAAAAAAATTAACTCTTGCTCTGGCCTTCGTCGTTTCGCTGTTTATTGCGTTCACTGTTATATACGTCATCGAGGAGCTGGACCCAGGCTTTCGGAGTAGCGAACAGATTGAACGTGCCACCGGATTGCCAGCGCTTGGTTCGATCCCCAAGTTCGGTGGATTTGGCAGTATTGGAAAAAAACTAGAATCATATATTCTCAAACAGCCCCGATCGGCAATCACCGAGTCGTTCCACGCGCTTTATACGAGTATTCGTTTTAGTACGGTAGGCGTGCCGCCAAGAACCGTTCTTATCGCTTCCTCATTGCCACTGGAAGGTAAGACAACAATAGCTTTGTGCTTAGCGAGACTGTGGGCACTCACTGGACAACAGGTACTTATTGTCGACGCCGATCTTAGAACTCCGAAAATTCATAGCACCTTAGACATCAAACGCGAACCGGGCCTTATCGAGATCTTGGACGACGAGGTATCTCTTGACGACGCAATCCGAATAGACGAAGCATCTGGCGCCTGTGTGATATGCGCCGGACGCCCTGTCACGAACCCGAATTACTATATCAATTCCGAGCGGTTGGACGTTTTACTCGACCAGGTGGCAAACAAGTTCGATTTAGTAATCCTAGATTCGCCGCCGGTGATGGCCGTCACGGATTCACGCGTTCTTGCAACAAAAGTCGATACCACCGTGTTCATCGCGAAATGGGCCTCGACACGCCGAGAAATCGTTAAGTATGGAATAAAGATGATCGCCAGCGCCGGAGGCCGCATCAGTGGAGTTGTGTTGTCGATGGTCGATTCAAAAACCCACGCGGCTTCAAGGTTCCCGGATGCGGCTGCATATTATACGAGCCTAAATAAATACTATATGAAGCTCCCTAAGCATACCCAACTATCGTGACAACTATCCACACCCAACCGGTTTCGCCACACGTTCAAGAGAGGCCTAACCGATAACAGCAATTGGCCACCGCGTCTTGCACCTGAGGCACCCCATCACACCTTTTCACCTGGCTCGTTGGTCAAATCCAGAACTATTCGTTGCGGAAATCATGCCCATACCTCTCAAGGAAACGGTGTTGATGCTCGTCGCGGCTTTTCCTCTCTGGGCCCCGATATTCTGGTTATCGATTTACGGCGGCGGCATTTTTCTGGCCACGGCACTGGCACACAATCGTTTGTGGAGCATGTTTCATCGCCAGATGCACATTCCGCGGAACGTGTTTTACAAGGATTGGGCGTTTTTCAGGTTCTTGGCTATAAATCATTTCCTGCATCATCAAGACACCCGTCAAAACCACAATGTCGTCTTCCCCTTTGCCGATTTTCTATTTCGTACCAGGGCTAAGCCGACGCCCGCGGACCTACGCGAGTTATTACGGCTCGGCTATATAACTCCGAGATCAGGAGCTATACGAGCACGCGTCGAACAATGGCGGAAAGCCATTGATCTGCAGCGCGCACAAATCGGCTAACACGCTGTTGCGAAAGCAGCGATGCCTTGGGGCGCGCTTGGACTTAGGGGGCGAGGTGATATCAGTAGCGATCGAGAGCGCATGGCGGAGCAGCCAAGATCTCGATGCCCGCCGCGCGCAGAAGCTCTGCGGTTTCATAAAGAGGCAGGCCCATCACTGCGGAATAGCTGCCTTCGATACGTTCGATGAAGGCCGCCGCCATTCCCTGAATCGCATAGGCTCCGGCTTTGCCGCAGGGCTCGCCGGTGGCGACATAAGCCTCGCGCTCCCTCCTTGCAATCGCGCGCAGGTACACACGGGTCACGTTGACCCGGGAGCGGTGGCTCGCGCCGGGCGGTTCTACGAGCCCCACCGCGGTATAGACATCGTGGTGCCGGCCCGATAACGCGGCCAGCATGTTCACCGCGTCGCTTGAGTCGCCGGGCTTACCGAGGATGGCGCCTTCGAGGACCACCGCCGTATCGGCGCCGAGCACGGGGAGCGGATCACGTTGGGCTATGGATCGCCAGCCTGCTTGGGCTTTTTCGAGCGCCAGGCGCTCGACATAGCATGCGGGTGTCTCGACGCCATTCCAGGTCTCGTCGATGGCCGCGGAAATCGTGACGAAGGCAACGCCAAGCTGCCCGAGGAGCGCCTGGCGGCGCGGCGATTCGGAGTTCAGATAGAGCGCGGCGCGCACGCTGCCCGATGGTAGGGATGATGTTGCAATAGGCTCCACGCCCGGTAGATTTGCTCGGCGACGATGACGCGCACCAAGGCGTGCGGCAAGGTTAACGCCGACAGCGACCACACGTGGTTGGCCTGTTGCAAGCAACGTCGCGCCAGGCCGTCGGCGCCGCCGATCAAGAGGGCGACGTCGTTCGAGGCTTGAGTCCAGGAACCGAGGTGCCGCGCGAGCTCCGGCGTGGTCCAGGCCTCGCCGTGTTCATCGAGAGCCACAACGATCCCGGCGCCACCCGGGACTGCCTTCAGCAAGCGCGAGGCTTCTTCCTCGCGCGCGTGATCCGGATCGGCGTGAGCCGGGCGGCGCGCCGCTCTGATCTCGACCAGCCCGAGCCGGCAACTCGGCGGGAGTCGCATCGCATATTCCTCGAACCCGGCTTTCACCCACGCCGGTACGCGATGCGTGACGCAGAGGAGGTGGATGCGCATGGAGGTTGCTGCAGCGGCCTACGGCGTGGATCATCAGGGAACCGCGGGGTGAGTGTCCGGGAGATGCTTGCGGCTACTTTCGACCGGGCTCCAGAGTTTTTCCAACTGATAGAAGTCCCGGGTCGCGGGTTGCATCGCGTGTACGACGACGTCGCCGAGATCGACCAAGACCCATTCGGCTTGGCCCTCGCCCTCGATTCCGAGGGGTTTGATGCCCGCGGCGCGCGCCGCCTCCACGACCTTGCCGGCCATGGCTTTGACCTGGCGGCTCGAGCGGCCGCTGGCGATCACCATGAAATCGGTGATGCTGGTCATCTCGCGTACGTCGAGTACCTCGATATCAAAGGCTTTGATGTCTGCTAATGCGGTGGTTACGAGATCGGCGAGTTGTTGGGGATTCATAGAGAACTAGCGGTTCTGTAAAGGCCGTAACGGTTTATCAATTGCAACACCGGTTCCGGTAGCAAAAAATGCACGTTTCCTTCCGTGGCGATGCGTTTACGAATGCCGGAGGCGGAGATCTCGAGCACCGGGATCGCGGCGAAGTAGACGCAGCCGGCGCGAGCCCGATGAAGGTCCTTGGGATCGCCGGTTCGGTGCCGGTCCAAGAATTCGGATAATACGGCAGGGGTCGAGGGGACGGCGTCGTGGCGATGTGCAACCGCGATATGGGCAAGCTCGATGATCCGTTCCCAGCGGCGCCAGGTGGCCAGACTCAGGAATGCGTCCATCCCGAGGATCAGGCACAGCGGAAGCTCGGCGTGCTCGCGGCGGAGCTCGGCGAGTGTGTCCACGGTATACGAGATCCCCTGGCGCTGGATCTCCCGGTCATCGGCGAGCAGGGTCCCTTGACCCTCGATCGCGGCCAGGATCATCCGCAGGCGCAGCTCGGGGGGCGCGATCGGCGGCTCTCTGTGCGGCGGGGCATGCAAGGGTAGCAAGCGTACGGCCGCGAGCTCGAGCGCGGCCGCCATCTCCAGCGCCAAGCGCAGGTGGCCATGATGGATGGGATCGAAGGTGCCTCCGAGGATGCCTACGGCCCTCATCCGCGGTTACTTGCGAACGTGGCCGTCTCCGATCACGATAAACTTCCGCGAGGTGAGTCCTTCGAGGCCCACCGGCCCGCGGGCGTGGAGTTTATCGGTGCTGATCCCGACTTCGGCGCCGAGCCCGTATTCGTAGCCGTCGGAGAGACGGGTCGAGGCGTTCACCATCACGGAGCTGGAATCGACCTCGGTAAGAAACCGGCGGGCGCGGGGGAGATCTTCGGTCACGATGGCGTCGGTATGCTGGGAGCCGTAGCGGCGAATGTGGTCGATTGCCTGGTCGAGATCGCGCACCACGCGCACGGCGAGGATCGGGGCCAGGTACTCCGCATACCAATCATCCTCGGCGGCCGGGACCGCATAAGGAAGCAGGCGACAGGTGATTCGGCAACCCCGAAGCTCCACGCCTTTCTCCCGATACATCGGCCCCAAACGCCCGAGGGCGGCTGGCGCCACCGCTTCGGCCACCAGCAAGGTCTCCATGGCGTTGCAGGTGCCGTAGCGCTGGGTCTTGGCGTTGATAGCCACGGCGACCGCCTTGTCGAGATCGGCGCGCTCGTCGACATAGACGTGACACACCCCGTCGAGGTGTTTGATCACGGGAACCCGTGCCTCTTCGCTCACGCGCGCGACGAGTCCCTTACCCCCGCGCGGCACGATCACATCGACGAAGTCCTTCATGCGCAGGAGCTCGCCGACCGCGGCGCGATCCGTGGTTTCGATGAGCTGCGCGGCATCGTGCGGCAGCCCGGTGGCGGCCAACCCCTCATGGACGCAAGCTGCGATGGCCTGGTTTGAGTGCAAGGCTTCGGAACCGCCGCGCAGGATCACGGCGTTTCCAGATTTCAGGGTAAGACCCGCGACGTCGGCGGTCACGTTCGGACGCGACTCATAAATGATGCCGATGACCCCCAGCGGCACCCGCATGCGCCCGACCTGAATCCCCGAGGGGCGGTATTGCAAGCCGGTGATCTCGCCCACGGGATCCGGCAGCGCGGCGATTTCGCGCAACCCGGCCGCCATCGCCCGCACTCGCGCCGGGTTGAGTTCCAATCGATCAAGCAATGCGGCGTCCAACCCGGCGCCGGCCGCCAGATCCCGCCCATTGGCCTCGAGCAACGCTCGCTGGTTGCGTTCAATCGTTTCGGCGATGCCGGTCAGGGCCGCGTTCTTAAGCGCGGGCGCGGCGCGGGCCATCGCGAAGGACGCAGCGCGCGCGCGGCGCCCGACTTCCTGCATGTAAGCTTGAATGTTTAGGGGCCGAGGAACCGCCATGGTTGCTGAGCTACTCTAGTTTAAAAGACCACGCCCGCGCGATCTCCGGGCTCGGAGCAGGCTGTCCTCACCAACTGAAGAGCACCCATTGCGGCACCACGAAATCCGAGTAGATCGCGCTCATATTGGTTTCCATGCGCCCATCGCCGTCTTGGTCGAGCAAGTAATAGGGTCTGCCGACGGCGGGGATGACCTTGACCATGTAAAGATTTCCGTTTAGGCGATATTCCTCGATGATCGCGTCTTTCTTTTGGATGATTCGAATGTCCGGCTCGAGGGATTCGCCGCTTTGAACCGGCTCGGGAGGGGTCGGGGCGGCCTCCGGCAGCGGTTCCAAATTCGCGGGCACACCGGGCTCCGCGGCGCTGAGTTGCGCCGCGTAAAAAATCCCCAAGGCCAATAGCCTCGTTGTCTGCATATACGTAGCGTTCTAGAGCTTACTGCTTTAACACCTTTTCCTGTTCATGCTGGGGGTGTATTCAATTGTAGCACATGCGGAGCGCGGGCTTGCTTAAGCGATTAAGGGCGCCAGGGTGAATTCGTCCTAGCCAGAAACCTCTAGTGGATTAAGGATGTATAGCGGATACTGGACATCCAGCCCCGGATGCGGTATAAAGGGATCCTATGCAGGCGTCCGAGAAACCCGTCTTGAAGC
>JBOIDF010000103.1:0-8709 GCA_050740455.1 Gammaproteobacteria bacterium
AGCGAAGAGAGGTCGCGTTCCGCCGGAGCGCAGGAACCGGAGTGTATGTTGAAATACATGAGGATTCCGAGCACCGCCGGAACGCGAGATCCCGAGCGCAGTAGATTTTTTCACAAGCTCTGAGAGGTGATCGTGCCAGCGTGAAGGTCCCGCCATCGAGCGTGTTCAATCGGCTACCCCTCCAAAAGGGTTTGCCTGGTTCGGCACTGCCGGCTCAACTTGTCCAGCGGACGCCGTAGTTGCCGGGATCAATCGTGCGCGCGCCACATGCGACCGATACCGGCTGCGCTTAGGCGCCGCGGACGCCGGCGGGCTAGCAAGCGACGCCACCGCTTGCACGCCGGCCAAGCTCGTGAAACCGGCGTCGAGCAATTCCACCATTTGGCGGTCGCGAGAACGCGCGCTTCGGCCGCCCAATACCGCCGCGAACAAGCGGCGATCACCGCGCTTGGCGGAGGCGACCAGGTTGAAGCCCGAAGCGCGTACATACCCGGTCTTAATGCCATCGCTCCCGGCGTATCCACCGAGCAGGCGGTTGTGGTTACGGTAGGAGCGGCCCTTATAACGGAAGTGCTTCGTCGCGAACAGCGGATAATGCCCCGGGAAGTCGTTCAACAACGCCAGGCCCAGCGTTACCATATCGCGGGCGCAACTGTACTGGCGGCGGTCAGGCAGCCCGGAGGCGTTGAAAAAAAGAGTGTTGGGCATGCCGAGGTAGCGGGCTTTCACGGTCATCAAGCGAGCGAAATTGGTTTCGGTGGCGCCCAGGGCTTCCGCGAGCACCACCGCCGCGTCATTTGCTGAATGCGTAATCAAGGCAAGGATGGCATCGTCGACGCGAATCATTTGGCCGCGGCGTAGACCCAGCCGCGTCGCCTGCATCCGGGACGCGTGGGCCGAGACCCGCAGTTGCTGATCGAGCCGGAGCTGTTGCTGCTCGAGCGCTTCGAAGACCAGATACAGCGTCATCATCTTCGTGAGCGAAGCCGGTTGCCCGCGGTGATCGGCATTGAATTCGTGTATGACCGCGCCGGAGCGTGCATCGACGACGATCGAGGCGTAAGGCGGGTGGGCTTGCAGCAAAGGGGCGACCGTTATCCCGACTACCATTAGCGCGACAATCAATGGAAGGTGCGCCAATGCTCCGGCACGCACCGGCGCGAAGCGGCAAGGTTTGGCAATCCTAAGCATAACGGAACCTCGGTAACCCCTGATAAGCAAATGCGCGATTGTTACATTCGTTGATAACTACTTTGTAAGCCGTGCGCAACGTGGCGTTTATACAGCTAGCAAATAGCAACCCCTTTCGGTAGCCGTTATCGGCAAACAACGCTAAACCTTTTCGATGATGCCGGTGTGATCCGCTGTCCCCGTCGAACCGGTCGCGGCGGCGCGGCCGGGCGGATTAAACCACGCGAGCTTCTCGTGTAAGCGCACCACTTCGCCGACGATAACCATGAGAGGCGCGCGTATATTCTCATCTTGGGCATGAGACGGCACGCTCTGTAAGTTTCCGATGATCACCCGCTGCGACGGGGTGGTGCCTTGATGGATCAGTGCGACCGGAGTCTCGCCAGCCATGCCGTGCGATAGCAATCCCTGGCAGAGAAGGGCGAGCCCTTGCAAGCCCATATAGACGGCGATCGTCTGCCGTGGTTGCACCAAGGCATCCCAGTTGAGGTCCAAGGAGCCTTCCTTGAGGTGCCCGGTGACGAATACACAGGACTGAGCGTAATCCCGATGTGTCAAGGGGATGCCGGCGTAGCACGCGCAGCCGGCGGCGGCCGTGATACCGGGCACCACTTGAAACGGGATGCCCTCCGCCGAGAGCGTGTCGATTTCCTCGCCCCCGCGCCCGAAGATGAACGGATCGCCGCCCTTGAGTCTCAGCACTCGCCGGCCTTGGCGGGCGAGATCGATGAGTTTGCGGTGGATCTCGTTCTGCGGTACGGAATGGCGGCTGCTTTCCTTCCCGACATAGATGCGCTCGGCATCCTTGCGCACGAGATCAAGCACGGCGGGGGCTACAAGACGGTCATAGAGCACAACATCGGCTTGCTGCATCAATCGGAGAGCCCGGAAGGTCAAGAGATCCGGATCGCCCGGGCCGGCGCCCACTAAGTAGACCTCGCCCACGAGATTCGGGCCGGGCGATTCCGCATCGAACTCCCGGGTTAACGCGGTCACCGCCGCTCGCTCGCGTCCAGCGAATAGCATCTCCGCGATGGGTCCCTGGAGGATCCGTTCCCAAAACCGCCGGCGCGCGGTGGGGTCGTTGAAACGCAAACGGGCGCGATCACGAAACTCAGCCATTAATGCAGCGAGGCGACCGTATGCGGCGGGGATCAGCGTTTCCAATCGAGCGCGGAGCAGGCGCGCAAGCACCGGAGAGGCGCCGCCCGTGGAAACCGCGATCTGAACCGGCGCACGCTCAATGATCGATGGCATGATAAACGTGCAACACGCTGGATCATCGGCCACGTTCACCGGAACCCTGAGGCGCCGCGCGTGGCGAGCCACCGTTGCATTGATTTCCGGATCGTCGGTTGCGGCAAACGCGAGCCATGCTTCCCGCAGGTCGTCCGGCTTGAATTCTCGCGCGATAAGCGTAATCGCTCCCGTCTCCGACAAGCTCCTTAAGCGCAAGCTGATCCTCGGCGCGACGACGATCACCCGCGCTGCGCGCCGAAGTAACAGCTCGGCTTTGCGCGTGGCCACCTCACCGCCGCCCACGACCAGACACGGGCGGTCTTTGACCTGGTAATAGATGGGGAGGTGAAACATTGCTCTGGTAATGTCGCGCTTTATTCGGACGATTATAAACGATCGACGTTCCAGGGAAAGCGACGGCGTAGAGCCCGTCACGTACCCGATTGTATAAGCTTGCGCCCGCGATCGGGGGAGCTTTGAGTGGGGCGAAAGCAAAGGCGCGCGGCCCCGGCGAGCGCAGATCCCGTCAGTGAGGTCGACCGCGCCCAGGCGTTACTTAAAGCAACCAGTCCAACGGTCGATAAGGTGCCAAACACGAGATCCGAGCGAGCGATGAGAGGGCGCGAATGAGCACTGAGAAAATCCTTTCCGGGGTCAAGGTGCTGGTGGCGGACGACAGCAACACGATCCGCCGTAGTGCCGAACTCTTCCTCCGCAAGGCGGGTTGCGAAGTCGTTTACGGCGAAGACGGTTTCGATGCACTCGCCAAGATACCGGACTTTAAACCCGATCTCATTTTCGTGGATGTGATGATGCCGAAACTCGACGGCTATCAGGTCTGCGCGGTGGTCAAGCAACATCCCCGATTCAAAGCGACACCTGTCATCATGCTGACCAGCAAGGACAATGTCTTTGACCGCGCTCGCGCCAAGCTCCTAGGCGCCGATGAGTATCTGACCAAGCCCTTTACCCGCGACAGCCTGCTGAATGCGGTGGCAGCCTGCGCATGCAGGGCCGCGTCGTGATCTGATTGCCTGCCGGACATGCCGATTAAGAATGTTCTCGTCGTGGACGATTCGCCCACTGATCGCGCGGTTCTGTCGGAAATTCTGACCAAGAATCACTATGCCGTCCTCTGGGCCGAAAGCGGGGAAGAAGCCATCGCCCGTTCCAAGCAGTTGTTGCCCGATCTGATCCTGATGGACATCGTGATGCCCGGAATCAACGGTTTCCAGGCCACCCGCACGATCGTGAGAGATCAGGCAACGCGGCATATCCCCGTCATCATCTGCACCACCAAGGGTCAAGAAACCGATAAGACCTGGGGATTGCGCCAGGGGGCGCGAGATTACGTGATCAAGCCGATCAACGCCGCCGAGCTACTCGGCAAGATCCAAGCGCTGTCGTAAAGCTATGCTGGACCGAATAAGGTTGGTGGAGTTCCAGAAACGGCTTGCAGCGCGCTTACAGAGCATGGTAAACAACGCGCCCGCTCGCTCGGCCCTCGGTATCCAAGCGGGCGAAGAACGTTGGGAATGCGATTTACTCGATATTAGCGAAGTGTTGCCGGTGCCCGCGCTGGTCGCCGTCCCCCACACCAAACCTTGGTTTCGGGGTCTTGCCCATGTCCGCGGGACCTTTTACAGCATCGTGGATCTAGCCGCGTTTCGCACACAGGCAAGCATGACACCGATCACGGTGGAAAGCCGCATCATTCTCGCCAGTCCGAGGGTCACGGTACCTTTCGGTCTGCTGGTCTCCCGTGTGCTTGGACTGAGACCGGTCGGGGCGGTCCCGCGTAACGCCAACCAAGGCGACCGTTTTTCGTGGCATGCGGGGGAGCGTGTTGACGAAGTTGGGGCGGTCTGGCGAACGATCGATATGGCCCGCTTGGCCGGCGATCCGGATTTCTATCAGGCGGCGAACCGAAGCGAGCGCGCATGATCGGGGACCTTTGCCAAGCCCTTTAGGACCATCTCGTGCAGGTAAACACTATGAGTGCTGAAGCGATTACCCTAAGTTTACCGCCAGAGATTGAATGCGAGGATGCAAAGGCATCGCCCTTTCAATTCCGGCGCACTCGTCTGAACCGCGCGTACTGGATCGGCGGGATGCTGTTCGTGTTACCCGTCTGCGCCTTGATGTACCTCGTCAGCACCGATCTGAATGCGCGCATCGACCTTGCCGGGAAAGAAAGGATGGGGATCGAGTACCTCGTCCCTTTGCTCGATCTTGAGCGGAGCTTGCAAGCCTATCGAGCGTGGATGGCCGTCCCGGGCCGCGGCGCTACACGTGGGTCCGACCCTGAGGTTACAAAATCAATCGATGAAGCGCGCCAAGCGGCGAGCGCGGCCGACAAGCGTCTTGGAGCAATGCTGGGGGTCGCTCAGCTTTGGAGACAAACGGAGGCCGACTGGCGCCGGATCATGAGCGGCCTTGTCGGCATGGACAGCGCCGAACGCCAAGTCGCGACCGGCGCCCTCCTGAAGCTGATCGCCGCGCTGATTCGCGACGTGGCCGACCGATCGCATCTGACAATCGACCCAGACCCCGATACTTATTATCTTCGGGAAATTCTGACGCGAAACATACCGGCGGCCGTGTGTGGGATCACGGAGGCATGGAATTCGGGCGTGATCTCGATGCTCGCCGAGCAGTTGCAGGATAGCGTGAAACGCGCAACCGGCGTGGATGGGTCATTTCGGCCTACGGTCCGGTCCATGGCCGAGGCCGCGCATGTCTCGCTCATCGGTCTAGCAGCGTTCGCGCCGATGGATCCTCCGCTCTCCGGGCCGGCTGCCGTGCTGCCGGGCGATGCTGTGGCGGCGAACGAAACCGGCGTCGATTCTCGCGCCCGAAGCGACGCCATCGCCGGGGCCCTTGATAATCTGTTGGCGCTCGCACGCGCGAGCGCCGCGGTTCTGAACGAGAGCTTGGTTGCCAGAATGAGCGATCTCAGGGCAACGCTATGGACGGGCCTCGCGCTCGCTGCCGGGTTTTGCTTCCTCGCGATCTTAACCTTAGTCGCGCTGCGCCGGGCTCAACGACGGGCCGCGGCGGAACGCGACCGGGAAGCGCAGCGGGTGGTGTTTGAAAACAAGCGAAGCCAACAGGCGATCCTGCTGCTCATGAATGAGCTCGGCGAGGTCGCCAGCGGCAACTTGGCGGCGCGGGCCACGGTAAGCGCGGAGATCACCGGGGCGATCGCGGACTCCATCAACGTGACGATTGAGGCGCTTCGTGACCTAGTCCAGGGCATCGACAAGGCATCGGCACAAGTCAAGGTGTCCACGGAACGTGGCCGTACCATCGCCAACGTCCTGGCCGTCTCTACGACAGATCAGTCGGAGCAGATCAAACAAACCGCCGTCTCGGTACAGACGATGGCGCAGTCGATCACGGAGGTATCGGAAAACGCCTCGCGTTGCGCGGACGTGGCCATGCTGTCGCTCAACGCCGCCAACCGCGGGGCCGAGGCCGTGCGTTCCACCATCGCCAACATGGATGAGATGCGCGCGCGGATCCAGGAGACGGCTAAGCGCATCAAGCGTCTCGGGGAGAGCTCGCAGGAGATCGGCGACATCGTCTCCCTCATAGAGAACATTACCGAGCAAACCAATGTGCTCGCCTTGAACGCCGCGATCCAGGCGGCGGCCGCGGGAGAAGCCGGCCGCGGCTTCACGATCGTGGCCGAAGAGGTGCAGCGACTGGCCGAGCGCTCTACGAAAGCCACCGAGGAGATCGCTGCACGCGTCAAGAGCATTCAATCCGATACCACCGATACCATGGTTGCCATGGAACAAAGCACTCACCAAGTAGTAGAAGGAACGAAACTGTCCGTGGCGGTCAATCAAGCACTGATAGATATCCAGAACGTGACGCCGCGGCTCGCGAACCTGGTCCAATCGATCTCGGTGGCTACGCAAAAGCAGACCGAAATCGCCGAACAAGTCTCCTTTGGGATGACTCAGATCCTGGAGGTTACGGATAAGACGACGGCCGGCGCCGCGCAAATCGTAACCTCTGCCATCAAGCTCGGCGATACCGCCCGCACACTCCGCGGATCGGTGGCCAGATTCCGGCTGTAGTTCGACGGTGCGGAGGCGAACCCGATGATGAGTGCAGATACTTGCGCACCCGAGCGGCTCGCAGTGGTGATCAGTACGCTGTGCACGGAAATCACAAAGGCCAGGGAGGCCATCGAACGGAGCCTGACCGGCTTGCCCGATGACACGGCGTCGCGGCAAATGGGGGCGAGCTTACGTCGGGTGGCCGGGGTCCTTGAAATGGCCGGGGCGCCGGTACAGGCGCGTTTTTTCCTCGACCTCGCCGAGATTGCCTTGAGCGGTGCATCGCCGGGCCCGAAGGCGGCAGCCGTCGCAGCGGGATGCCTACAGGCCGTGGCCAGCGAGCTTGAAACCGCTACCGCGACCACGCCACACCCGCTGCTGCAAGAGTTGCAGGGAAGGCAGCCCGATAGCGACGCCGAGACAGTGCTCAGGCACGGCCACGAGGCGTATCAACGTGGGCTGTTAGGCTGGCTACGCGATGATTCCACGGGCCTCGAATCGATGCATCAGGGGCTCGCTCGTGTCGCCCGCCTGTGGCCTGCACCCCATAGAAGCTTGTGGCTCTTGACTGCCATATTCATCGAATGCCTGCGCCTCGGGGCCATACCGGGAGACGCAAGCACCAAGAAACTTTGCGCACGCATGGAACAGCAGCTAAGACGCTTGCGCGCAGGGTCCTTAGCTGGCAATGCCACGTTGCTCGGCGATATTCTGGGCCTGATCGCGATGCCCCCAACGGGCAATTCCCGCTTGCGCGAAACCTTAAGTCCATTCGGTTTAGGTTCGCTGCTGTCCATTAGCGCGGAGCAGCTTGTCGCCGGGGCGATCCCGGCCCCTTGGAGAGGCGAGCTTCGCGAGGCGTTGCGGGCCGGGAAAGGCGCCTGGGAGCAGTTCTGTGAAGGCCGGAGCGAGGCGCTCGCACAGTTCCGCGAACACATCTCACGGGCGGCGCAGAATGCCTACGCGCTCGGCAACGTGCAGGGCCTCTTGCAAGCCATCGGCGCCTGCGCCTCGACCCCAGGACCGCCTGCGATGGCAGGATGGACGGTCGAGATCGCCGCTGCGCTGCTCGCGGCCGAGAACGCAAGCGAACTTTCTCGCATCGACCCGTCGATCGCCGCAGGGATCGAAGCTTTAACCTCCCGTCTGTCCGCGGGACCCCATGCGGCCGGTGGCATGCTGGTTTCCCCGATGTTTTGGCTCGCGGACTCGACCGGACCAGCCGCGGACGAGGTGCTCGCACGGATCAAGCATGCCGAGGAGGTGCTCGCGGAGTTTATGGTCGATCGATCGAGAGCGGCTGAACTTTACGCTCGCGGCCTGTCAGTTTCCGAGTGCAGCGCGGTCTTACGCATGCTCGGACTGGAACGGGCCGCGGACCTGGCGATCAAGATCTACGGCGAGATTACCGCCTTTGCCCAACCCGACTTCCCCCTCCCGGAGGAGCGGACGTGGCGTGTCGCGGAGGCTATCTGCAGTCTAGAAATCTACTGCCAAACGCTCGTAGAGCGTCGCGGCAATGCCGATTCCCCGCGGCTCGATCTCTTGGGTTTGCGGGACACCGAGGTGCCAATCACCGGCACCAGCGTCTCAAAGCCCAAGGAGCTTCCGTTCGCCACCGCGTCAGCGGAAAGGGACTCTCAAACGCTATCCGTGCCGAGCGTATCCGTTGTGGACGAGGCGGATGAGCTCTTGGGCGTATTCATCGATGAGTCGAACGAGATTGTGGCGGCGCTCGCTCGGCATTTGCAACGTTGCCGCGAGACATTATCGGATCATGCGGCCTTAACCGAGATCCGGCGCGGCTTTCACACCCTCAAGGGGAGTAGCCGCATGGTCGGGCTCACTGCGCTAAGCGCATCGGCGTGGGCCTTGGAGGATCTGCTGAACTCGTGGCTGGAACTGCGTAAACCGGCAACGCCGGCGCTGCTCGATCTCCTAGTCCTGGGCCGACGGAGGTTCGCGGAGTGGACGGACGGGCTCAAACGGGATGGCTGCGTGAATGCGGACAACGCGGAGTTACTGACTGGCGCCGCGCGTATGAAAGCCAGCGATCCATGCGCGCTAGCGGGCGCAACCGCTACCCCCGCGATGGTTTCGGACATCGGGGCACCGGATATCGTCATCGGTAGCGCGGCCATTCCGGCGTCCCTATTCGTAATTTTCCAGCGTGAGGCCGAGGAGCATCACCGCCGGTTAGTAGGCCAGG
>JBOIDF010000104.1:0-8433 GCA_050740455.1 Gammaproteobacteria bacterium
GGATTGTATTCCTTGGGAGGGAGGCTATGGAAGTCACAGACGGGGAGGACGCATGGGTGGGTTGCCTGGGTGGGGGAAGGCAGCCGTGTTTTGGCCGTTCGTGCGGCCGATTTGCGTGCTGGATCGTGGCGTTTCTTGCGGTCAAGGCGAGCGTAGCCCCAGGCCGCAGGGAGCCTGTTGAAAGAGGGACGTGAGTGGTGCCGATGGAACGGTACGGTGTCAGTCCTCAACCTCCGTCATCGCGTCTCGGCGCCAGGTAAGAACTCGTAGCCTGGGTTGAGCGTTGTTTGCGAAACCCGGGAATTGCGGCTCGAAGATCCCCGGGTTACGGCGCGAAAGGCGCGCCTAACCCAGGCTACGATTTCTCGGTGATCGACGTGTCGTAACCTTCGGTGAAGGTACCTCGAGCGGCCTAAGCGTCCCTATACGCCGGCAGCGATAGGAGGACTGGAACCGACTTACCGCGACGTGAATTTGCGGCGGGTGGCCTTGCCGGGGCGGAACTTTGAAGATCATCGCCCACCATCGAACATCGCGTTTGTTCTTCCTATACGCACTGAATCCAAGTATCATCGGGACGTGGTTGCCGAAACCAATAGCCTTGAGTTTGACAGCCTTCCTCTCATGGCGGTCGAAATTCGCTTCCATGCTGATCCAGCTGCCTTCAAGATGAATTTGCGCGCGGCCGGAAGGATAGAAGAAGCCTTTCTGTCTCGTGGATTGCAAGCTGACGCCATTTATGATCGCCGTGAGTTTCCTGCTTTAAAGCCGGACATATCTGTACCGAAGCTGGGACTGCAACAAGTTGTGGGCAAAGACAGTGGGACGGGGATCACTGTGGCGCTTCAAGACACCATGCTCAAAGTCGCGTGGATGAAGGAGACAGGAGAACAGGCTCGGCCGTATCCGCGGTATCCTGCGCTTGAGCGCGAAGTTGATTGGGCGCTTAGCCTGATGGACCAGCTCGCAGATGGTGCAGCTTTCTCCCCGACAATCTCCAATATGACGTACGTAAACTTCGTTCCTGCGGAGCAGCCGAGCGGAGCGGCATTAGCTCTCCGAATATTGCGGGGACGTTTCCGCGACGCAGCACCGCCTGACGCATTGCAGGTACACGAGCTGAATTTCCGTTGGCAGCAGCCATCCGGTCTGGACAGGGGCCTGTTATTGGCGGAAGCCCAAAGAGAAATGGGCGAGAAAAAGGACGCTGGTTTTCTTCTTCGAACCATCACCGGAAAACGGATTTCAGGCGAGCCTCCCATCGAGGCCTTGAGGCAATGCCATTGGGACTTGCAGCGTTTCTTTGAAGAATGCACGTCTGAAGAAGCAAGGACAGGTTGGGGGCAGAAACGTGGCTGAGGCATTGGCGCTGCGGCACAATCCTGGCAACTTTACGGAAGCCGGATTCGACAGAATTAGCCCGCTGACAACTTCTCTTGACTACTCAGAGCAGGCAGCCGTTATCCCAACGCTACGCAAGGAAATCTCGGAAGTGGAGCGCGAGGGGGCTTTCGAGGTGATCGGCGAGTTGAGGTTAAAGCATCAACCTACAGCGACAGCTGAGGACGGGCACGAGCGGGCGTTCGAGGTGATCGACGAGTTGAGGGAAGCTCTCCGCGAGAGGTTCCGAGAGCAGTTACGTGCAGCTTCGGAAGAGGCAGAGGCGATTGGGGACCCTGCGATCGTCCCTCTCAAGGGCGAGGCGAGGAAAGCGTGCCTCAACATCGCTAACATCGCGGCTGAGAGGTGCTTCTTCGCTGATCGGCTGCAGCTAGTGGCAACGGCCAAAATCAACGGAGGCGCAGTCTTTGTAGGGCGCAATCTGTTGAACGCCAGGAGAATCGATGTCGAAATTGAGCCAGGCGGAAGCTCCGCAGAATTTGTTGCCACCCAGCGAGCCGAAACCGTCTCCGCGTTCTCGTACGATCTGGACAAGGATGTGTTCCGCTGTTGGCTCGATTGGCTTCTGCGTCCTTCGTAGGGTTCCTCCTCACCGCGGAATTCTGAGGCACGCCGGACCGCAATTCCTTATGTACGGGAATGTGATTACCGGCGACGTGTTCAAGCTAAGAAGTAACGAGCCGAATCTCTCCTGGCGAGCGTATGCCGGGATTCTACGACGGAAGGGCGAAATCGAAGCCTACCAAACGTTTCACGAGTACGAGTACAAGCTAAAGGAGATTGGCCGGGCAAGATACCGACCTGGTCTGATTCGCTTTCGCTGGTTCGAGCTCGTGCGGGAGGGGCTTTGGCCGGAATGGAAGCCCGAAGAAAAGCAGCGGCTTGATGGAAGGAATAACCCTTACTGGCATCTGCACTATGAAACCTCGGGTGAGCCCCCAACGGCTGTTAGAATTCGCCTCGCGGAAATCGCGACGAACCGCGTCTTAGCTCGGTGCATTGCCGTGTAGACGGCGACTTGAGCATCACCGCATTGGAAAAAGGGCTGGGAGTTCATCATGCCCTAGCATCTGTAACTCGGGCCTTATTGGAGCGGTATCGAAAGTGCCCCGACCGGATACGCCGCCTCATCAACCACGCGACCCCAGCCCCTAATACTTATCATCAGCGGGTCTTGAAACAACTCGGGTTTTTACTCGTCGAGTTTATAGAGAAGACCCACCGGCTTGGCGAGGTGTTTCTTGCACCGACCGATGTCTATTTCGGAGAAACCGAGGTTTACCAGCCCGACGTTATCGTCGTTGCCCGGGATCGGCTTGACATCATCGGGGAGGCGAAAATCGAAGGGCGCCCGACCTCGTGATCGAGATCCTCTCGCCCGCCACGGCATACTATGATTTGCGCCACAAAAAAGCCGTGTACGCGCGCTGCGGCGTCAAGGAGTACTGGATTGTCGATCCGATGGAGCACAGCATCGAGGTCTACCAGAACGAGCAAGGAGCGCTGGTCCTCGTCAGCTCCGCGATATCAACGGGACAGGTGGAATCAAAGCTATTTGCCGGGCTAACGGTGATTCTGGAGCAGGTGTTTTGACGTGGGACCATGATCTAAACGCGCGTAAAGCTGAATGGTAGAATGGAATTGGGGAGGAAACGCGGACTAGATTTGCCGCTGCCACAACAGCTCGGCCGGGTGGTAGGCCCGCCATCACGGCCGTCGGCGTGGGTGGCATCGAGGAACTGCGAGGGCACCTGGCCAAGGAGTCCAAGGTCTCGCGACGGACGATCAGAGCCGGCGCGTGCGTCTGATCCTCGACCTGCGCCAGGTCCGCAATGCCGACCTTCGCGTCTGGCTGCAAACACAACGCCGTTGGTGCGATTGACATGGAACTGAACGATTCGTTGTCGTCGCTGTTGCAATGGATCGGTGACATGCGCTGGGTTCCGTTAATCATCATCGCCGCCGGGGTGGGCATGGTGGGCATGGTAATCAGCGCACCGCCGATTCACCGCGATTCGCTTCTATCGCTGCCGTCCGGCGATGGCCCCGAACAGTTCCACTTCAGGTTCGTGGGGCCCGGCTGGCACGATGGTGCCCTCATTCGTGGCAAATCCGTTCGGCTCGTATTCGGCGACAGCTCCAGCGGAGCCCAGGCCTTCATCTCGTTCACGGGCAAGCACCTAACCAAGCTAGTCAGTCGCGAGGAGGCGCGGCTGACCATCGCCATCTATCCCGGCAAGGGACTGACAAGCGAAGTGGGCAAAAAAACGAAAGGCGAAGCAACGCAGGTCAAGATAGCTCGCTTCGCGAACTTTAGGCTGATGGCCGAGGTCGCGTTCGACCTCGCAGTCGATCTGGACTGCCCCGACACCGCCACCGTGGCGATCGATTTTTTCGCGGAAGGCACCAAGTTCTTCATAGCGCCCATCCCGCGCCGTCATGACACACATCCGATTCCCGAGCGGCATGGGCAAAGCACCGGCCACCGGGGCTTGGGTGACTTTCGAATAGGCGCAAGCGGCTTGGCCAACAGCCATGACAACAACAAGAAACCGACGCATGGGAAGCTCCTGCAAGAATGGAAAGACATGAGTATTTTCAATATTCGCAAGGGCTTTGCAAAGGGAATAATGCCTTGACAGGATCTATCATGCTGGTTCCCAACCTCCGGTTGGGAACCAGGTCTTTGAAGCTCCTGCTTCGCGAAGCTGGGGGAATAGGATTTTTAAAAGCCCTTTTTCTTCGCGAGGTAACGTAGTACGGAACCTGTCAGTTGTCAATGACGCGAGATCCCGGTTTTGGGTCGGGGACTCGTAGCCTGGGTTGAGCGTTGTTTGCGAAACCCGGGAATTGCGGCTCGAAGATCCCGGGTTACGGCGCGAACGGCGCGCCTAACCCAGGCTACGAGTTCTCGGTGATTGGACGCCGAATTCCATGGTCGGGTGGTGGGGCTTACGCGTTTGAAATTGCCGTGCGCGCGATCTCCGTGCCGCAGTACAACGCCAGCGGCTCAAGTTTTCGCAGATGATGTGGAAGCTGGCGGGGGTGCAGGCAGTCGCCGCGTAAGCAGCCAGACTAAAAATAGCGCCGGTATACCCACGAGAGCCGAACCGGCAAAGAAGAGCGCATAGGCGTTCATTAAGCCGCTACCGGCAGCCAGCGCCTCCACCATGACGCCCGACAGGCCCTTGACTGCCTTGCCCAGCAGCGCGTAGAACGAGCTGAGCAGGGCGTACTGCGTGGCGGTGTATCCGGCGCTGGTCAGGCTCGACATATAACTGACCAGCGCCACGCCGGCGAAACCGGTGGCGAAGTTGTCGATGAGTATCGCGGCGGTAAATATTTCCAGCCGCGGCCCGAGCAGGGCCATCGCCGCGAAGGCGATGTTGGAGCCCGGACTAAGCAGCGCTCCCACCTGCAGCGTCGGTACGAAGCCGAAGCGCACGGCACTCAAGCCGCCGAAAGCAACCCCGGCGATCGACGCCGCCAGCCCCACCGAGCCGCGTACGGCGCCCACGGTTTCCTTCGCCAAGCCGAGGTCCGCGTAGAACGGATTGATCATCGGCCCGATCATGAAGTCCGCTAGCCGGTACAGGCTGATTGCAGCGAGCATTAAAAGCGCGTTATGTCCGTGCTTGCGAAAGAACGCGATGAACGGCCCGGCCATGGCGTCGAACAGGCCGCGCAGTGACCATAGGCTTGCTTCGACAGCGCCGCTGACGATCCTGCGCGGCTCCGGTGCAAACCATGCTGCCGCCATGCCGATTCCCATGGTGCCGGCGAGCAGGCCGTACGAGGCGGGCCAGCCGATGCCTGCCGCCACGATCAGGATCAGCGCTTCGGTCGTCAGCAAGGCGGCTCGGTAGCCCAGTTGATGGGCCGCGGTGAGCAGCGCCAACTCCTCGTCGCCGTCCGCGCTTTCGATGCGCCAGGCGTCAATCACAATATCTTGGGTTGAAGAGGCGAACGCCGCGACCAACGACAGTACTGCGAACGCTGCGAGCCCGCCGCCGGGCTGTACGATAGCCATGCCCGCGAGGCTGGCCATGACCGCGATCTGCGCGGCGACGATCCATCCGCGCCGGCGGCCGAGAAGGCGGCCGAGCAGCGGTGCGTCAGCCTTGTCGATAAGGGGTGCCCATAAAAACTTGAGCGAGTAGGCAAGCCCCACCCAGGACAGAAACCCGATCGCGGACAGCGCAACGCCCTCTTCGCGCAACCAGAACCCGAGCGTGTTTCCCACCAGCAGAAACGGCAGTCCCGACGCAAAGCCCAGGGCCAGCATCACCGCAACTTTAGGCCGCGCGAATGCGCGCCCCACCTCCAGCCAGCCCGGCCCAGGCGGCGTCGGCTTAGAGGTCATAGTCCATGATCAAGGGTGCGTGGTCGGAGAATCGCTCCGCCTTGTAGATCGAGGCCTTGCGGAGTTTGCTCCGCAGGGCCGGCGTCACACCCTGGTAGTCAATGCGCCAGCCCACGTTCTTGGCCCAGGCCGCTCCGCGGTTGCTCCACCAGGTGTAGGCCTCTCCGGTGTGCTCGGGGTGCAGCACACGGTAGGCGTCCACCCAGCCGAGCCCTTCCGGTTCGGGGCCAAACGCCACATCTAGCCATGCGCGTTCATGCGGCAGAAAGCCGGAATATTTCTGGTTGGCCTTCCAGTTCTTGAGATCAATTTCCTTGTGCGCGATGTTCCAGTCGCCGCACACGATGAATTCGCGCCCGCACTTGATCCACTCGCGCAGCTTGGGTTGGAAGAATTTAAGGAAACGGTCCTTGCTCGCCTGCCGCTCAGGCCCTGCCGAGCCGGACGGCAGGTACAGCGAAATCACCGAGAGCTTGCCGAATCGCGCTTCGAGGTAACGGCCCTCCGCATCGAACTCGGCGGCCTTGAGCTGCTTCAGGACCTCGTCGGGTTTCCGCCGGCAATACAGCGCAACTCCGGCATAGCCCTTTTTCTGCGCGTCGTTGAAATAGACGTGCCAGTCTTTGGGAAAAAACACGGGATCGCTGAGGTCCGTGCTCTGCGCTTTGGTTTCCTGCAAGCACAGCACGTTCGCCCGCTGCTTGCATAGCCAGTCGAACAGTCCTTTGCGGGCGGCAGAACGGATGCCGTTGCAGTTGAGCGTGATGATGCGCATGACGAATGCGGTCAGCACCGGCCACCGCGCTGCGCGACCTCAGCCGCGCCTACGTGCAGGCGCTCAACGCATCGGGGGTTTCCTACAATTGCTCGCGTCCAAGCGTCGTCAATTGCAAACCACCTTCGACCAGCTTGATCGCAAGCCCTTGCTCGACCAGCCGCGCTGCGATGGATTCCGGCACCTCAGGCTTGATTGGGCTGTCGGTATCCAGGTTTTTCAACCAACTCAACTCTTCCGCGGTCAGCTTGGGATCCATAACGTATAGGATTTTAAGCGTCCTTTTTCTTTAAAGTGAAGGTACTGCTTAAGCCGGGGGGTGTCAATCACGCGGGCCCTGGGTCCAGGATGGGGGACTTTCCGGGATATTCATCGGCCCGACGTACCAAATTTCAGGACCGTTTGCCGTCTCGCGCGAGCGCGGGTCAGGGCGGGAGGGGCGGTTCAGGGGGTTGAACCGGATCGAATCGGGTATCGGTCTGGGATCAGGCTATTTGCAATCGATCGAAGTGATCGGTATTTGTCCTCTAAATGCTTTACCAATTCCTCCATCCTCGGCGCCGCTCCTGCTACCACGGTCTTTCTCAACATGTTTGCGCCTCCCTAAAACAGAAGTCCACACCACAGTTTGTGCAAAATTTCAGTCCCTGCTCGACCGGCTCGCCGCAGCCACCACAAGCCTTCCTGTTGATTACTACTGACGCTCCACAATCAGTACAGAACTTGAACCGAGCGATATTAGCTGCGCCGCATTGGGTGCAATACTGGGCGATGCCCTGACTCACCGCTCGCGCATGGTCCTCACCAGGCGATTGCCGCCTCATCTGCGGTGGTGGCTTGACCTCTTCGGGTTTCTCGCCAGCACCTATTTGCGACAGCAACACCTTTACCTTCGAGGCAAGATAGGAGAGATGGTATTCCAGCGGTGTGGTGAGGGCATCTAACCAATGCAGGTTGCCGATAAAATACTGAAGCGAATTCGATGGGACGATGTCTTCTATGCGGAAAGGGACGATCGCGATGCCCTGACTCACCGCTCGCTCGACTTCGCGCCGGATGTGGCGAGATTCGTTCGCACGTGCCGAAAACACCATAACCATCACCTTGCTCTCGTGAATCGCGTTCACGATCGCCTCACCCCATTCCACACCGGGTAGAACGTCGCGCGGCGCGATCCAGCAGCGGATGCCGTTCCCTTCGAGTGATGCGCATACCGCGTCAGCGGTTGCCTTGTCGCGGCTGGAGTAGCTGACAAATAAGTCGTGCGCCATGGAATTAAAAGTTCGCTCAGTTACTCGATTTGTAAGGTCGACGATCCAATAGAAAAACGTGACTATACCCTTATTGGCTCAACACACTACGTGATTAATGATGCAACTACACCGCCCTTGGCAAGCCCGGTTCCCAACTTGAAAAAGGCCTTGCTCATATCGCGCTTTTTCAGGCATTTAGACCTGCATAAAATCATAATCGGGGACTCTACCACGGCTCAGATCGGTTTCTCTGTGACGTTTCTTACTCGTGTTTTGTGAATAATTTACTGTTCGGCGTCGCGATAAATAGAGCATGTTGGTCAAGATAAATGAAAAATCAGAAATCCACTAGGTGGAAAACGAATTTCACTAGGTGGAACGACTTTCGCCCGATTTTGATCGATTTTCCGAAAAGTGGTCACGGTGGATTTCACGTTTCATAAAGTTGTGAAACGTCCGATCCGGAGCACGAAGTGGCGCGAGCGTCACATACGATTATGGACCTCGATAGCGCCCCTTAGTACTCGTTTTCATAAATATGGCTACGTATTAGTGTTGCCACTTATCGGTTTCTTGGCTATCTTGGCTATGCTTGCCTCGAACGAGGATTGCCGAGTATGCCAAGACACAGCCCCTTTACG
>JBOIDF010000105.1:0-8302 GCA_050740455.1 Gammaproteobacteria bacterium
TGCACTTGGTCTCCCGCGCTTAGACCCTCGTGCTGGCATTCAACCATACCGAACCGCCATGGTACGGACCCGTATGCCTGGTGGTGTGGGAGGGGTGGAGCCGTGAGGCTTCCCCCTATCCCGATTTGTTGAGCTCGAGCTCGCGGCTCTTCGCCGAAGCGGCCATTCGATACCCTCAGGTGCTATACTCGTATGGTATTATTCTACAGTGGAAATCGATTTTACTTCGCGGACGGGGGGTGAACGCCGCCCTTGGCCAAAGGGAAGAGTTGCACTACTCCCCTTAGGAAACCCCAATGCTAAAGTGCCGGCCGTAAACGGCGGGGTATTCAGAATTAAGAATCGATTTAACAGTTCGTGCACACTGATTGAGGAGAAAAAACATGGCACACACCGTTCGCAAGATGGACTACTGTTACCTCACGATCGCTAGCCGCGCGGGGCAGGGTGGGAAAATCCTAAAGGTACTCAAGGAGGCAGGCGTCAACTTGCTTGCGTTGAGCGCGTTCCCGTGCGGCCAGGGCCTGGCGCAATTCGATCTTATGCCGGAGAAAATGGCGGATCTGACCAAGGTCGCCAAGCTCAACAAATGGAGAATGAGCAACCCGAGAAAGGGATTCTTGGTTCAAGGAGATGACGAACTGGGCGCCTGCTTAGCCCCGCTGGCAAAGCTCGCGGATAAGAAGATCAATGTCACCGCGGCGGATGCCATTAGCACCGGCAACGGACGCTTCGGTATGATCTTCTGGGTAAAACCCAAGGACTACCAGCGCGCTGCGACAATCCTGGGCGCGAAGTAGCTCATTAGGTTGATGTCCCGCCTTTAGCTCGGCCGCGTGTTGTATCCCGAGAGGTTCGAGGTCATCGTCGTTGGGGGCGGCCACGCCGGAACCGAGGCGGCGTTAGCCGCGGCGCGGTGTGGGGCCCGGACGCTGTTATTGACGCAGAACATCGAGACGCTCGGGCAGATGTCCTGCAACCCGGCGATCGGCGGCATCGGCAAAGGGCATTTGGTCAAGGAGATCGATGCTCTCGGCGGGTTGATGGCGCGGGCCGCCGACCGGGCGGGGATCCAGTTTAGGATATTGAACGCCCGCAAGGGTCCGGCGGTGCGCGCAACCCGTGCGCAGATCGATCGGACCCTCTATAAGCACGTCGTGCGGCGAGCGCTCGAAGCACAGCCCAATCTCACGATCTTTCAAAATTCTGTCGAGGACCTGATGCTGGCCGGTGACCGGATCGCCGGGATCGTCACGCAGATCGGGCTGCGCTTCGAGGCGCCCTGTGTCGTCTTGACCGTGGGGACTTTTCTCGGCGGTAAGATCCACGTGGGCGATCAAAACCACCAAGGAGGCCGCGCGGGGGATCCGCCCTCCAATGTTTTGGCAAAACGGCTGCGGGAAATGCCGTTCCGAGTCGGCCGGCTGAAGACGGGGACACCTCCGCGGCTCGACGGACGCACGCTGGACTTCTCGAAGATGGAGCCGCAACCGGGGGACGAACCGGTGCCGGTATTTTCTTTTCTCGGCACGAACGCCGAGCATCCAAGGCAGCGCCAATGCCATATCACCCGCACGAACGCACAAACCCATGCGTGCATCCGTGCGGGGCTGCACCGCTCGCCGATGTACAACGGCACTATCGAAGGGGTGGGTCCGCGCTATTGTCCTTCGGTGGAAGACAAGGTCGTGCGGTTCGCCGCCAAGGAGACCCACCAGATCTTCGTCGAGCCGGAGGGATTGGAGACCGCTGAAGTCTATCCGAATGGGATCTCGACCAGCCTTCCCTTCGACGTGCAGATGGCGTTCGTGCGTTCGATCGCGGGATTCGAGCGGGCCCATATCACGCGTCCCGGTTACGCGATCGAATACGATTTTTTCGACCCGCGCGACTTGCGGCCCTCGCTCGAGACCAAGCATATTCGAGGATTATTCCTTGCCGGCCAGATCAACGGCACGACCGGTTACGAGGAGGCCGCCGCGCAGGGCTTGGTCGCGGGAATGAACGCGGCCTTGAGGGTCCGGGATCGCGATCCTTGGACCCCGCGCCGCGATGAGGCTTACATCGGCGTGCTGATCGATGATCTGATCACCCGCGGCACCAGTGAGCCCTACCGGATGTTCACCAGCCGCGCCGAGTACCGCCTGATGCTGCGAGAAGATAACGCCGATCTCAGGCTCACGCCGAAAGGCCGGACATTGGGCTTGGTGGACGATGCGCGCTGGCACGCGTTTGAAACCAAACGCGAGCGGATCGCATCCGAGCAAACGCGCCTGCGGGCGACCTGGTTGCGGCCGGACGAAATTCCGCCGTGCGATGCCCTGCGCGTGCTCGGCGGGCCATTGGCGCGCGAGCAAACACTCGCCGAGCTGCTGCGGCGGCCGGATTTAGCCTATTCAGCTCTCATGTCATTGCCTGGCGCGGGGCCCGGGGTGGATGATCCCGCCGTGGCCGGGCAGATCGAGATCCAAGCCCGCTACAGCGGTTACATCGATCGGCAACAGCAAGAGGTGACGAGAAATCAGGCGCAGGAGGAGACTCCGCTGGCGCTCGATTTGGACTATACGGCGGTTCGCGGCTTGTCGGCGGAGGTTGTTCAAAAATTATCGCAATACCGGCCGGCGACGCTCGGGCAGGCCTCCCGGATCTCAGGCATCACCCCCGCGGCGATCTCATTGCTGCGCGTGCATTTGAAGAAACGGACTTTACCTCACGCCCAGAGCGCTTGAGCCCGTGGATGCGCTCGCGCTCCATCTGGACGCGGGGCTCGGATCGCTGGGACTCGAGCTTGCGGCGGATCGGCGCGCGGCCCTGATCGCATTCCTGCATTTACTGCACCGCTGGAATCGCATTTACAATCTCAGTGGGATCCCTGATCCCGATGCGATGGTGGCGCGGCACCTCTTGGACAGCCTCGCCGTGCTCCCCTACCTCTACGGCGAACGGCTCCTCGATATCGGCAGCGGCGCGGGTATACCGGGCATGGTGTTGGCCCTCGCGGATCCCGATCGAGAATGGGTGCTCCTCGATCGCAGCCTCAAGAAGATCCGTTTCCTGCGCCAAGTGCTCATCGAGCTCGAGCCGGGGCGCGTCGAGATCGTGCACGCGCGGGCCGAAGACTATCGTCCCGAACCCGCCTTTTCGACCGTGATCTCGCGCGCCGTGGGATCGCTCGATAGGCTGGTGCGTTGGGCCATGCCAATGAGTCGCGACGGCGGGCGCATCCTGGCGATGAAGGGAAGCTACCCGGCGGCGGAGATCGAAGCGCTCGGTTCCGGGGTCCCGGAAGCGCAGGTGTATCGGCTTGAGGTTCCGGCGTTAACAGCTCCACGGCATCTCGTGGTGATATGTGTGGGGTCAGATAATGCGCCAGGCTATCATGACGAAGGATATCGAGGCTCGGTTTGAATGCTTTATTCTCCGCGGGTGAGCCGGCGCGGGTTAGCCAAATACCGTAGTCAGTTCTCGTTCCGGGCGAGCCGCGCCGCGATCTTCGTGAACTGCTCCAGCGCCGCCTCCAAATCATCGGCGATCTCGGCGGCCATGATGCCGGGCGCGGGAAGCGAGTCGGTGTCGGTCAGGGTCTTGTCCTTGATCCAGAAGAGATCGAGACTGAGCTTGTCGCGCTTCAAGAGCTCTTCGTAGTCGTAGCAGCGCCAGCGACCTTCGGGGTTGTCCTCGTTCCAGGTGGGTTTGCGCTCGTGCAGGCGGCCCGGCTTGTAACAGGCGGCAAACTCGTCGAAATCACTTCGCTGGATGGGCTTCTGCTTGAGGGTGAAGTGTTGGTTGGTGCGCAGGTCATAGACCCAGAGCTTGTCGGTCCAGGCTTCGGCGCGGCCTTCCTTTTTGTCGAAGAAGATCACGTTGGCCTTGACGCCGGCGGAATACCAGATGCCGGTGGGCAGGCGCAGCAGGGTGTGAACGCGGCACTTCTGCAGCAGGTTCTTGCGCACCTTCTCGCCCGCGCCGCCTTCAAAGAGCACGTTGTCCGGCACCACCACGGCCGCGCGTCCGTCGATCTTCAACAGCGTATAGATGTGCTGCACGAAGTTGAGCTGCTTGTTGCTGGTCGAGGTCCAGAAGTCCTCGCGGACGATGACCTGGTCGTCCTTCTCGGTGTCGCCCTCCTCGTTCACGAACAGGAGGCTCTGTTTCTTACCGAAGGGGGGATTCGCGAGGATCACCGAGTATTCTCGGCTCCATGGCGCCGCAAGGCTGTCGTGTCCGGTATGGACCACCACCTTGTCGCCGCCGATGCCGTGCAGATAGGCATTCATCGCGCACATGCGGCCGACCTTGGGCGATAGCTCAATGCCCTCCACCAGGTCTTCCTGCAAGGCGCGCTTTTCGTCGCGGTCGAGGTCGGGTCCGTAGCGGTCGAGCACGTACTGATAGACGCTGCAAAGAAAGCCGCCGGTGCCCGCCGCCGGATCGCAGATGCTGTCCTGTGGTGTGGGATGCACCACCTCGCACATGGCCTGGATCACCGGGCGCGGGGTGAAGTACTGGCCCGCGCCGCGCGAGGATTCCTGTGCCGAGCGGGAGAGCAGTTCCTCGTAGATGGTGCCTTTCACGTCCACCGGCAGGGACAGCCAGTCCACCTTGTCGAGCAGGTTGACGATGAGCTGCTTCAGGAGTCCTACTCACGCCGCCAGCCCCCATCCAATACACATCGTCATTCCGGCATGGATGCCGGAATCCAGGACACAAGGACGTGTGGCGCACGCATCCCTGCGCACTGGGTGCCGGCATTCCCCCGTATCAAGTACGGGGCGGGCTCTGCCGGCATGACGAATCGATTTTTCCTAGTGCTCACGCCACGAGCCTCTCATTGAGCTCCGTCATCAGCGGCTTGAGCGTGTCGCAGAACAGCGCATGGGCGCGGCCGAGGCTGCCGTGTTGCCCGAACCAGCGGGTCTCGAAGTCCGCCGGCTCGATGGCGAGGCTGGAGGCGATGTGCTGGCGGCATAGCCATCACCCGCCATGCCGGATCCAGAACTCGGTGGGGGTGATTATTGGGTGACGCTCTGCGAGGGCCAGAAGGTCGTGGTCGCCGGTGATGAGGTAATCGGCCTTCGCCGCCAGCAGCGTTCCGAGCACGGGAATATCGGCCGCATCGCGAACGGTGTCGCCGGAAAGGGGTTGCGGTTCGACGAGATCGATCTCGATAGCCAGAATGTCGGCGAGGTCGGCGAAGTCGACGGGCCGCCACTTCAGGCGGTGATTGAGGCGGGGCAGCTCAGTTCATCGAGAATGTGGCGCGACAGCACGACTTCCAGGGTGCCCTGCCGCCAGGCGCCGACGATGCGTCCTGGGATGCTGGCAGGGTAGGCCAAACCCGACACCAGCACATTGGTGTCGAGGACGACCCGCAGGGTGGGCAAGGTTCAAACTTCCGTCTGACGGGAAGCGGCGGCGCGTGCTTCGGCCCGCACCTCGGCTACTGCCTGCTCGATCTCCGCCATTCCTTCCTCGGGAAGAACTCCGGCATAGGCTTCGGCCAAGCGCGTGGCCAGGGTGTCGAAGCGTTCCTGCATCTGTCGGATGCGGGCGAACAATCGTGCGTCGATCAGTGCCGCGACGGGACGGCCATCCTTGTTGATGACGATGCTGTCGTGACGGTATTGCACCTGGTTGAGCATCTCGCCCAGGTTCTGGCGAAAAGCGACGGCGCTGGTTTCGGTAATCATCTTGGACTTCATATCGACCATAATGGTTATTATGGGCCGGCGCGTTGATATGTCAAACGGGAGCGGGTCTTCTTCAAGACCACGTCTTCATGCAGCCAACCTCCCATTCAGTTCCGCCATCAACGGCTTGAGCGTGTCGCGGAACAGCGCGTGTGCCTTGCCCAGGCTCCCGTGCTGGCCGAACCATCCGGTCTCAAAGTCTTCCGGCTCTAGGCTCAAGCTGGTGGCGATGTGCTCGGCCATGCGGCCGAGCCATTCGCGCTGCTCGGGGGTGAAGGTGTTGTCCGCGTCCCGCTCCTTGAGCCAGGCCTGATAGCGTTCGCGCAATTCGTCGCGATAGGGCACGAGGGTGAAGGTGGGGATGAGCGCGTGGCGCACGAGGTTGACGAGGTCGGCCAGTTGCTGACCGCCGCGGCCCTTGACCTTGTCGGCCTCCACCGCCTCGAACGCACGCCAGAGCTGGACGGGCGTGGCGGCGAACGGCGGGCGGGCGAGCGCGTCCTTCAACTGGCGCAGGTCCTTGAGCGAGAGCTTGAGCGGGCGTGTGCCGGCGTAGAGTACTTGCAGGGCGGCGAGCGCGTCCTTGTGCTCGGCGATCCAGTTGCGGAAGTCTTTCACCTTGGCCTGCGCCTTCTCTACCGCCGAGGCGTCGAAGCCGGCGTAGAGCACGTCGTCGAGGGTGTGGCGGTCGATCGTCTGCTCGTTCTGCTGGCGGATCTCCAGGATGCGGCGGCGGAAGGCAGCCTTGAGGAAGGGCGTGACGCCTTCTTGCGACAGTTGTTCGGCAGCCTGTTTGATCTGCTCTTCGGTCGGCTCGCCGGTGACGCCGGGCAGTTTCCTGGCCGCCTCGATCTGTGCGTCCGGGTCACAGGCGTTCAGCAGCGCGTGCGCGAGATCGGGGAGGACTTGCCGCCCGCGAGGTCCTTGAGCGCGGCGAGCTGCGCCGGGCTGAATTCGCGCTGCAATCTGGCGAGGCGACTGGCGAGCGTGGTGAGGGCATCGGGATCTAGGCCACCCTGGGCGACGTACTCAAGGACCTGTTCGAGCGTCTTTGAGGGCTGACGATTCAACGTGTGGGAATCGGTCTTGTCCCGCTCGCACACGCCGACCGCATCCACGATGATGAAGCGGTCCTTGACGCGGGCCGAGGGACTGACGACGCGCAGCTTGTCGGGCGAGATGACACGCACGCCGCGCCCCTTCATCTGCTCGAAAAAGCCGGCGGATTTGACGTTGCGCAGGAAGAACACGCACTCGATGGGCTTCACGTCGGTGCCGGTGGAGATCATGTCCACGGTGACGGCGATGCGCGGATAGAAACTGTTGCGGAAGTTGGCGAGGATCTCATCCGGCGTGAGGCTCGCGGTCCGCACCCACTCGGTCACCTCGGACTCGGTGCCGTCGTCGTTCGTAACCTTCCTGGTGCGCTTGGTGAAGCCGGTGCGGTAGGTGATCTTCTGGCAGAAGTCGTTGCCCTCGGCGAACACCTCGCGTGTGAGCCGCACGATGTCGTCGGCGTGGGAGTCGTCCTTGGCGAAGATCAGGGTCTTAGGCACCTCGGCGCGGCCGGGGAAGGCATCGGGCAGCACCTTGGTCTTGAACCGCTGGAGCACGGTGCGGATCTGGCTTTCCGAGACCACATCGCGGTCGATCTGGTTGGCGGTGTAGGTGAGGTCCTGATTGAGCCATTGCAGCCGCTCGGCGCGGGTGAGCTTATGGCGCTTGTCCACGTAGACGCCGGTCTTGCCCGCGGCGATGGTGGCGCCCTGCTCGGTGATACGGGTGCGGATGCGGTAGACGTCGAAGTCCACGTTCACGCCGTCGGTCACCGCCTCGTCGTGGCCATACTGCATGACGAGGTTCTGGTTGAAGAAGCCGATGGTCTTGCCGGCGGGCGTGGCGGTGAGGCCGATGAGGAAAGCGTCGAAGTAGAGCAGAACCTGGCTCCATAATTCGTAGATGGAGCGGTGGCATTCGTCCACGATGATGAAGTCGAAGAACTCGGGCGGGATGCCGGCGTTGTAGACCACCTCCGGCGACTCGCCCTGCCAGGGCTTGGCGGAGTCGAAGCTTGAACCTTCCTCGTTGGTCGCGTCGAACTCGGTATCGCCCTTCAGCATCGAGTAGAGGCGCTGGATGGTGGTGATGACGACCTTGGCGGCGGGGTTAATCGCGTTCGTCTTGAGCCGCTGGACCGTGTAGAGGGTCGGGAACTTGCGCGGGTCGTCGATCGGCTCGAAGTTGGCGAACTCGTCCTCGGTCTGCTTGCCTAAATTGCCCCGGTCCACCAGGAACAGGATGCGACGGGCAGGACCGAACTTGAGCAGGCGATAGACGATGTTGACGGCGGCAAAGGTCTTGCCCGAACCCGTGCAGGGCACGCGGATCGGCTTTGGCGAAGGAGGCTTCCAGATTGCGGATGGCGCGAGCCTGGACCTGCCACAGGCGCGACTCGTCGAGCGTCGGGAGTTGCTTGAGGCGGGCGCGCAGTGGCGCGGGCTGCGCTATCCACTCCGCCAGCGTCTCGGGCCGGAAGAAGTTGAAAACCTGCCGGCTACGCGGCGCGGGGTCGAGGCCGTTGGTGAAGTAGGTCACCGCGCCGTTGGACTCGA
>JBOIDF010000106.1:0-8292 GCA_050740455.1 Gammaproteobacteria bacterium
CTTCGAGTGGCGATTCACGCGAGACGACCTCGCCAGGCTCATCAAAAAATTCGTGGTCGAGCCGGTTCCCTGGCGTCTCGCAGCATGAAATCATACGTTGCCGAATTTATGAACCAGACTACTAAGCCGGCAAGCCAGCGCTCGGCAGGGAGAGCTGGCATTGTGAAAATATCCGAGCCTGGCCCCTTTACCCCATGCTCACTATCACTTGGCAGGTTGACTAGCTTCAGGCACGAACCCCGGCGGCAGGGGCGGGATGCCGGCGCGAGTCTCCGCAACGCTTGCTTTAAACAGCGATGCCGCCACATCATACGCCATCGCGCAGTCAGACTTGCATTTGCCAGCATCTATCTCGGCTTTCCAAGCACGCAAAATACGTAGCGTTTCTGCTTCCGCAGCCGCCCCTTCTGCTTTGGCTTTGGCTGCCTCGGCATTCATGGCGGCTATCAAGGCATCGTTATTTGCTTTCCATGCATAAAATTCTTTCCATTCTGCATCGAGTTCCTCTCTAACGGATCGCGCTTCTTCAACTTCCTGTCCTGCTCTAATGGCGTTGCCAATCAAAACCCCGTTCAGGAATGAGTTTCCGAAGTCAATATTCGGGCCGCGAATTTGAAGAGGTATGCTGGCATCGACCCCGCCGCGCGGGCGCGGGCAACATCCAAGATTGTCGTACACGGAGTCATTCGGATAGCTCCTGATGTAAGGCGCCACGTAAGTGCCGTCGCGATAATAGCCGTCGACATCGACATACCCACCGGCAATGGCCGTCGGGCAAATTACAGATGCCGTTAAAGCTGCTGTTAAAAGAAATGTGCGTTTCATGGTTAAATTCCTCCATGGTTTGATCCTCATTTACATCCATGCGCCTTTGGTGAGCCTCGGGGCCATGGTGCCCACGGTATCACCGAACAGCGCTACGCGCACCCAGGTTGCCGGGGCCTCGCCGTCGGCCTTGGCGTCCACCGCCACGGGGAGGGACGCCCAGGGGTTCCCGTCGCGGGTGCTGCGGACCTCTCGGCGTCCTTACCGATGCGCCCGGTAAAGGCCGCGGGGATGCCGTTCATGGGTTGTCCTCAGTCACAATCCGTTGTTGTAGTACCCAAGAATGAACGCGAGGTGCAGTGCATCTGCGGCGATAGCGGCAGATTATAGTACGGTACCCGCGGCTGCAGGGCGTTGAAGAGCAGCAGATCCTCAATCCTGGAAGTGCGATCGCGCTCGGCTTGCCTGCGATAAGTCTCCTCCTCCGCCGCCAGCCCCGCATCCAGCTCAGCGATCATCTGCCTTAGCCAGCGCTCTTCCTCATCCTCCCCGGCCAGGACATCTGGCTCAATCGCCTTATCAAAGTCTTCCGTACTCCGCGCAAGATTGATGGCTATCGGCTTTCTAATATCGATCCTGGCCCTCTGAGCATCCAGCCATGTAAACGATTGCGATATCGCCAATTGAACCGTGCCAGGGTCTTGCTCCCGCATCGCTTTCCGGTATCTATTCGTGAAATTGAAGCGGCTGACCAGCACCGTATCTTCAGTAACCAGATCGAACCACTCCACGCTTTCAGGTTGACTAGGCACCGGTGGGCCGTTGGGCCATCTCCGCTTGACCTCCATTCTGATCTCATCGATCCTAGCCACGATCTCCCTCTCGTGAGCCTTGCATCGGCTGACGAACCTGTCAACCGAGGTTGGGGTGTGCGCCGGGTGTGCGCACGTTCCTGGGTCGGCATCGATGCGCAACCAGACAATAAGAGAAGGGCTATCAGGACTGTTCGTGTAATCATCGGATTTACTCCTATTCGACCATAGAATAGCGCAAGGTCCTGGACTGTGGCCGCCAACCCAGTGCGCTCCTTACCGTCGCGGCCCGTCAGCGTAGACTTCGGACGCCTTGCCTTCGCCAACGCCTATAGAGGCTAAGGCGCAACGATCACGCCATCAGTCATGCCTTCACCTCATGCGCGCCCGTGAACGCCCCCTGGCGCACCACGCACCGGCCAGACAACACGGCCAGCGTCGCCATGCCGAAGGGTAGCGCGTCCACAGGGCCGGGCTTGTCGGGCAACTGAGACAGCAGCGCGGGGTATTCCGCCAGCGCCGCCCATAGCGATGCCCAGGTGTACCCGCGGTTACGGGCCAGGGTCGCCGTGATACGCGCGGCTTCGAGCTAAGCTCGGCCTCGGGCCACGGTAGGTCGGCGTCGTACTCCAGTATGCCGGCCCGCTCCTCGAAGGCTTCGCGGAGGTCCTCGGCGTCGTCGTCCAGGGTTGCCGGCGGTAGCCCTCGGGTTTCGCGCCAGCCTTCGGCATTACTTCCGGCGCTACCGCCTTAGCCAGGTCGATCAACCATCCCATTTATTCACCTCACGCGCTACGACATAAGCGACATAACGACTAAAGGGGGAGGGGGCTTATGTCGTATCAGTCGTTTATGTCGTAAGTCACATACGCTCCCATACCTCAGTAGGCCGGCCCCCGGTTTCTTGGGTGCGGCACCTTGCGAGGTTGCGCCGCGCGAGCAGATCAAGGGCTGCACTGATCCGCTCGGCCGAGCGGTTTCGCTTGAACAGGTCCCTGATCTGCGTCCGGGTCATCCCGCCCTGCCCAGCGGCTCGCACCGCGCGCAAGATGTCGTCGGCGACCGGATCGCCCAAGCTGGACCCGAACACATACCGCGCGCTCGCCTCGGCGTACTCCCACACCGCGAGCGCCGCCAATAGGTGCGGGCGATCGATCTGCATCTTCTCATCGAGCAGGGCATAGATCATCGCGAGCCTGATCGCCTGCGCCTCCGCCCGCGCCGTAGCCGAGCCAAAAAGCCCCAGCGAGCCCTCGCTCAGACGTGGGTAAACGCCTGCCCACACATCCCGCGCGGCTTCGGTCATGGACACCGGGCCAACGCTCCCCGCGAGACTTGCAGCCCGATTTATCCGTTGCACGAAGCCGCCCAACACGCCTTTCGGCAGGGCGTCCCCACCGAATGGCAGGCATTTCGACCGCCTCACGCACACGAATAGGAAACGGTTGGCAAATCCGTTCGCGGTGTCGGTCTGTGTCAACTCGGCCCGCAGCTCATCGCTAGTGACGTGTCCGATGATCCCAATGTGCGCGCCGGTGGCCGTTATGGGGTCATTCTTCGTCAAGGACGCCAGGTCGCCGGTGTCCCAGGCATTCCGCACGGTGGAAGAGAGTGTGTTGCCTTGGCGCGCCACGACACGCAGGACCTGCGCAAACTCGGGCTCAGTGACCAGTAGGCGCTTGTCATGCACGCCTTCGTCTACGACTTCCTTCGTTGTCTCCCCAGACTTCTTGTTCTTCACCATTTCAGCCCGCGGATCTCGTACCTGGTACTTCAAGCCCTCGCCGCTTGATAGTCCTGAAACTACCCTTAGCCAGCCTAAAACTCGCTCGAAGACACTGCGGACACGGCCCCATGAAGTACCCTTTCGCCCCTTCGCGGTGGCGCCGACCAGGATCGCGAACAGGTTGGCGTAATGGCGATCGCCCTCTACCGGCACGTAAGGGGAGCGCCCGATCAAAACACCGAATGCCACCAAGATTTGAACCAGCAGTGCAGCCGGATCGGCCTCGGTGTGCGGCTCGATGGCCGTGACCAATTCGCCGACGATACCGTGATAGGCGCAGCGATCCATCTCATGGGGCAATTCCCGACGCTCAGAACCTCCGCCAGTGCCGTTGTCTACTCCCGGCTCGGCCTCCACGTCCGCCGCTGTTGCGTCTTCCGCGCCGGGGCGCGCGCCTAACCCTAGCGCCTCCCGAAACTCAGCTTGTGCCCGCACGGCACAATGCGCGTGCTTGCAGTCAAAATTCCCACTGGCATAGCCGCCGGTGTGTGCGGCGAAGTAAACCGTATCGCCCGCCCCGCCGGGAGTGGAATGCTCCGACTCCCAGGGGCATGCGATATCGAACTTGCCGCCTCCCATGCTCTGAAGGACCAGGCCAAGTTCGTTTAATCGGGCCAGTGTTGGATCTTGCCCGCAGGCTTTTGAAAGCACCTCGGCGCTATCCCTGCGGGCCTTATCCGGCCCCAACCGTCGCCCCAGCTCGCCGGCGACGGTCTCCGGCAATTCCGACAGGTCGCAGCCGTTCAACCGCGCGCCCGTAACGGTGACGAAGCCCGTGCGACAAAAGGTCTCGATGTGCGCTGCGTGATTTTTGCGGTCGGGGAAGGCGCCGCGGTAGAAAGCGCGAACGCCGTTACCGCTCGGGGAAATCTCCGCATAGGTGTCGCGGCAAAGGTCGAACACCCACGGCGCGATGATGCCGGCTTCGTCGCGGCAGCCGTCGAAGTCCAGGCCGACGACGCCCCAGCCGAGCATCGGCAAACCTAAGCCGTCGTAGCCGCCTTCGCGCAGCCTGGCCAGCGCTACATCGAAGGTTGCGAGTTTCGCGAGGGCCTCGGGGATGCCTTGCGTCCCAAAGCGTTTTCCGCCCGGGGCGTAGTACGGCACCTTGTCGAACTCTCCGCCCGGCTTGGCCTGGCCCCGCTTCCACAGCAGCCAGCCCTTAAGCGCGCGCAGCTCGTTCGGCACCCCGACGGCCAGGCGGTCGGCCAGCTCGGCGGCATCGGGTACAGGCGGGACCGGCGTGGTATGATCCGTCCCGCCATCCGAAGGCAAGTGCAGTTCCCCAGCGCCCCGTCCCACCGGGGCGCGCTCGTTTTTGGCTTCCATGACTCACTCTCCCGCCACACTGGGGCGTACCCACCCTATTAAGCTGCGTATGTCTTCCACTCGCCACGCGGTAATCCTCCGGCCAAGCGTACGCACCGGCGGCGGGTAGCGCCCGGATTTGACGCCTGCCCACCACGTGGACTTACTGACCGGAATTACAGCTGGGATCGGTGGCTTCGCCTTCGGGTCGCCGATGATTTGTGGAAGCCTGAGATAACCTGTTTCAGGTAATTGATGCACGTTGAATTGCTCCCGTCTTAGTAAGGCCATCGCTGGCCGACAGTGCAATTCTGAATAGCTCTACTATAGGTTTCTAGGACGCCAGGTCGTTTTCTTGCGGCATCTGGCGTCCCATCTGCTCTTTGTGCCGTTTGACGAATGCCTTGATGGCGCGCTCGGGGTCTGCGCTAGGCTCGCCGGTCATGGCCTCGTAACAAATGGCAACAATGTTTCGGAATTGACTCTCCGGGGAGCTGGACGGCTTAATTTCGAATGGCGGCGTAGCTGCGCCAGTACCTGACCAGTCATCGCCATCGTGCACAATACAGTGCTCCTCGCCGTGTCCTCCTATTAGATCATTATAAATCCAGTCGATGATGCGCGGATCGGCATCCCGGTGCCGGGTCTGGTTTGGAAGCATGGCAAGCGCGTCGTCACAGATGCGCACCAGCGCTTCCAAGCCGGCAGGATCGAGCAGTTCCACCTCCTTGTCAGAACGGCAAACGGCTTCGTATAAAAACGCCTCCGCCACGCGGCACTCTGGCGCGTTCCCAGAAAGATCTTTAAGGATCACATGGGCCGCGCGAAGGTGTTTTCCGAGCGCTTTTATCCTTTGCTTACCGCGGTGCGGGGTGGGCCCTTCCGGAGCCATGCGCGCCCCAGCAAGCAGGCGTGTCCCTCCAACTTTTTAATCTGTGTTGGGGATACTTTAAGCCCTGCCAGTTGCTCACGCTGTTCTGGCGTGAACCGGAAATCTCCCCGGGTCATCGGTTGCGGGATACCGAGTGTGCGATCGCGTAGGGCGTTTACGCTAGGTTTAAAAGCCGTGGCGCCTCAGCTCTTCGTAAAACATCGCGAGGTAGTCTTCGTAGGAATACATGCACGCCCCTTCACACTCACGCCCCTTGGGTTAGGAACCGCGCCGGCCGGGTAAGGGTGCCCCGGTGTTCGCCCGTCGGGCTAGGCGCGGCGTTTCGTTCCTCATATGTTCATTACCGTTATTGCATCCTGCTCTTTCAGCCCGATCGGTCAAGCCGCCGCCTTGATCGGTTGAATCGCAGCCAGCTTTTCGGGGTGCTGATTCACCGTCCATAAATCCAGGGCTTCCTGCATTCGCAGCCAGGATTCCGGACTGGTGTTGAGCAGCCGCCCGATCCGCACCGCGATCTCGGGACTCAGTCCGCGCTTTTCCAGCAGCAACTCGGATACGGTCAGGCGCGATACCCCGAGCCGCCGGGCGAGCTCGGTTTGCGTCATGCCCAGGGCCGGTAGCATGTCCTCTCTAAGCACGGCGCCGGGGTGCGTAGGCTTGCGCTTGGGGTCTCTCAAACTTCGCATCAGTGGTAATCCTCCAGGTCAACGTCAACGGCGTGTTCACCCTCGAAACGGAACGTCATCCTCCAGTTGCCGGACACAGAGACGGCGTAAGTGCCCCTGCGTTTTCCCTTCAAGGGGTGGAAGCCATAGCCGGCTAAATTCATGTCTTGAGCACGCAAGGCGCCGTCCAGACGGTCCAACATGCGCTCAATCCGGGGCGCGTGCTGGGCGGGGATGCCGCGGTAATCGCTCGCCTTGAAGAAGCGCTCCAGGCCCTTGTGCCTGAAGCGATAAATCATGCCGATCTGTAATCCATCTCAATCCATTGTAATCCAGTGGATTCCAGAATCAAGTCAGCTTGTAATGCAGCGGTACCACCTCCGCCCCGGCCTTTAGCTTGTCAAGATAGTCGGCCCATGCCTGCATCATCTTGCGACGTTCGGGCAGGTGCTCGGCATAGTTGTAAGCCGCGCGTACCGCGTCGCGCTCGCCGTGGGCGAGCTGGCGCTCGATGGCGTCGCGGTGCCAGCCTTGCTCGTTCAGCAGGGTGGACGCCATGGATCGGAAGCCGTGGCCGGTCATCTCGTCCTTGGCGTATCCCATGCGCCGCAGTCCCGCGTTGACCGTGTTCTCGCTCATGGGCCGGTCCCTGGTGCGTTCGCTCGGGAAGACGTAACGCCCCGAGCCGGTCAGGGGGTGCAGCTCGCGCAGGGCCTCGACCGCCTGCCTAGACAAGGGGACGATGTGGGTTGCCCGCATCTTCATCCGCTCGGCGGGGATGCGCCATTCGGCCGCCTCAAGGTCGATCTCGCCCCACTCGGCCTTGCGTAGCTCGCCGGGGCGCACGAACGTGAGGGGGGCCAGCCACAGGGCGCCTTGGGTCACGATCGAGCCCCGGTAGCCGTCGATCGCGCGCAGCAGGGCGCCGACGTCCTTGGGATCGGTGATGGCCGCGTGGTGCCTCTGCTTGGCGGGTGGTAACGCCCCGCGAATGTCGGTCGCGGGGTTGCGTTCGGCCCTACCCGTGGCAACGGCGTACCGGAATACCTGTCCGCAAATCTGGTGCGCCCGGTGCGCCAGCTCAAGCGCGCCGCGGGTCTCGATGCGTCGTAGAACGGCGAGCAGTTCGGGTGCCTTCACCTCACTGACGGGCCGCGACCCAAGCCACGGGAACACGTCGCGCTCAAGCCGGCCTAAGACTTTCTCGGCGTGCCCAGGCGCCCAGCCCGGTGCGCGCTTGGCGTGCCACTCCCTCGCGACGGGCTCGAAGCTGTCCGCGTCCGCCGATCTCTCGGCCTTGCGGGCCAGGCCGGGGTCGATGCCTGCCGCCAGTTGCTTGCGGGCCGCGTCGCGCTTGTCGCGGGCCTGCTTCAAGCCCACGGCGGGGTAGACACCCATGGATAGGGTCCGACGCTTACCGGCAAAGCGGTAGTCGAAGCGCCACCAGCGGGATCCGTTCGGGTTGACCAGCAGGTACAGCCCGCCGCCGTCGAAGAGCTTGACGGGCTTCTCGCCAGGCTTGGCGTTGCGGATCGCGGTATCGGTCAGGGGCATGACGGTAACTCCTTCGCCGTAGTGTTCAGCTACCGTCAATGTTACCGTCAGTTACCGTCGGATGTCAATGGACGCTATACGGTAACCCTGGACGGTACTCGCACAAAAAAGCCCGCAGTAACGCGGACTTGTGGACTCTATGGGATTCCCTCGGATGCCGATTTGGTGCCCTGGGCCGGACTCGAACCGGCGACCTCCCGCTTAGGAGGCGGACGCTCTATCCACCTGAGCTACCAGGGCGGGCCAAACCCATCTTACTACAAAGTTTGGGCGAAGGTTTTTCAGGAGTCGGTGAAAATCCTACGGGACACGCCATCCCTAGTGTAGTGTCTCTTAAATGTCTATACAAATGATCGAGAGTGCGCTATTCTCTGCTGATACGGGGAGGGCGGAGTGTGCACATGGCTCGATCGGTCTTGAAGTTGGAATTGAGCGAACAGCAACGACGAGAATTGTCTCGCCTGGTTCGCGCGCCGAGCTCGACTCAGCGGGAAGTACGCCGTGCGCGCA
>JBOIDF010000107.1:0-8184 GCA_050740455.1 Gammaproteobacteria bacterium
GGGCGAAGGCGCTTCTACAGGCGCACGTGGGCATCTTGCACAAGATGGCCGAGACGCTTATCAGGTACGAGACCATCGAGAGCGCGCAGATTGACGATCTCATGGCCGGCCGCACCCCCAGTCCCCCAAAGGACTGGACGGAAGAGGAGAAACGGGCTAGCCCTATACCGCCGGCCGATGCCGCGCCCGAACCGGCTTGAGTCGCGCCCAAGCCAGGAGCGGTCTCTACCCGACAACAAACGCGCATTGTTTTACTGGTGCCGGCGAGAGGAATCGAACCCCCGACCTACTGATTACGAATCAAAATACGCGGCATGCCCTTGGATCGAGTTGCGTGATTTTCCAATGGCTTAGGTAGTTTTCGCGTTGCTCAAAGTGCGCCTGGATCGGGTGGGATCGGCGTAAAGTGGGTACAGAACGGTAACAAGGCTCGGTCATTGGCCCAAGGCCGTATAGAACGCTTTTCTCGAAACGCCCGCTTGGTGCGCCATCCACCCGATCAGATCGTGGGTGAAGGGCGCTTTTGGGCAATCCACGGTTACCTTGTAACGCTTCCCGCCGTCATCCTTGACCCATTGCTCGTGGGAGGTTCCCTTCTGTGGCCTTGGTGCAAACCCGAGGTTCTTGAGGATGGTCTTAACCTCCTTGCAGGTCAGCGGCCGGTGTTTCGCCATTACGCATGGCGGTAGCGCGAGGAGGGCTCCAGGGGTACGAGAGAGATGAACAGCCGCCGGGCTTCGTCATGGATGGCGCCGGCCCTGCTGAGCACGCGATACCAGTAATACTTGAGCCAATCACGCGGCGGCGCACGCCTGGTCAACAACTGCTCAGCGTACTCTCTATCTTCACCTGCAAGCGCGTCGTACACGTACTCGGCGACCATGGCTTCAAGCTTGTCTTTCACTTCCATGAACGTGTCGCCCTGTGCCGCAAGGGAGAGGTCGAGACAAAACGCTTGCCACTGATTGCCGCCCCGCTCGGCGTAGCATCGTAGGAGTAATTGCGTTGGTTTCATGGATCTCGCCCTACCAAATAGTTTGAACCCGAAGTCGGATCAGTAGAGAGGTGAGCGGCGGCCTTGCCCGCTCGCTGGAGCTGGCTCGTATATATCCGCTCGATACGCTCGCCCCACCACACCGCTAGCGAGTTTACGTGAGTTAGCAGGATTCGATCCCCTGGATCACATGAAGACACAGGGCAGACGGTATTGACGCCAATCGCAAGAAGGAATCCCGGCGTAGCGCTGTTCACGAAGTAGCGCTCGTTGCGGCCGATGGCATAAGCGGCACGCCTGGCACCCCAAACCCAGCCCCTGGAAGGACTGTAATGTTGCAAAAACTCCTCGAGCGACGCGCCGAGCGTCCAACCGTAAGTATCTGATTTTTCCGACATGTGCAGATAAGCCTGCGTACCTCTGTATGGTGGTTCTATCGTATCACACGCACAGAGCATACGCATGTATACACGCACATTTGTCGCACGGACGCTTGGCGTCCACGCCAACACCATCGCGCGATGGGAGGCCCGGGGTTATCGAGGCGGCGCGACGGGACAGCGCTAATCGAAGGCTGTACACGGAGGCTGATTTAGAGGATCTGCGGCGGCTCGCCGCCACCATCAAAGCCGGCCGGCCGCGGAAGAACCGCGAAGCGGGATGAGCGATGCCCGGCGGAGTTTGCTGCGCGGGTCACGGCCTTGCGCATCGACGCGGCCATGGACCGCCTTTCGGCGCTTGGCTCGCCGGGCTATGAGGATATCGCGGCGGCGGCCCGAGATATCGGTATCCCGATCGAAGCGCTGCGGGCCATGATCGATGAGCGCATGCCACCGGGTGAGGCGGCTGCCGATACGCTCGCCTATCGCCGGGTCTCGGATATCGAGGCGAAGCCGATCCGCTGGCTGTGGCCTGGGAGAATCGCGCGAGGGAAGGTCACGGTGCTGGCCGGTCACCCGGGGTTGGGCAAAGGCCAAGCGGCCGTAAGCCTGGCGGCGGTCGTTACCACGGGCGGGATCTGGCCTGTGGATCGGACGCTGTGCGAGCGCGGATCGGTAATTATCCTATCGGCCGAGGATGACCCGGCGGATACGATCCGGCCGCGCCTTGAAGCGGCGGGCGCGGATCTCAACAGATGCTGGATCGCGGGCGCTGTTCACGAACCCAGCAAGGACGGCGACCCAGTCGCAAGGTCGTTCAACCTCGCGAAGGACATCGAGCGGCTAGGGGATCTGGCCCGGCGGCTGGGTGACGCTGCGCTTATCGATATCGACCCGATCACGGCCTATCTCGGCGGCATTGACTCGCACAAAAACGCGGACGTGAGGGGACTGCCGCTTGCAGCAATGGCGGCCGAGCGTGACGCGGCGATCGTGTGCGTGTCGCATTTGACCAAGGCCGGAGGGACCGAGGCCCTGCTGCGGGTCATGGGTTCACTGGGATTCGTGGCGGCGGCTAGGAGCGCGTACCTGATCGCTAAGGACCCTTTACAACGCCAGGCTTTCCAGCTCCTCGGCCTGAAACGGTGATAACGTACCCAGTAGCCGCACCCTGTTTTTTTAAATTATTCCATCCTATCAGACCGTTACGCTAATTCGCTAAAAGAAGTTCGGTTTAATGCAGGAGGACCTTGATATGCGCTATGAGCTCTATTACTGGCCCGGCATACAAGGCCGCGGCGAATTCGTGCGGCTCGCGCTCGAGGAGGCGGGCGCCGACTACGTAGACGTAGCGCGTCAGCGGAGGCGCGGCGTCTCGGCAATGATGCGCTTTCTTGAGGGGCACTGAGACTGGCTCTCTGCCTTTCGCGCCGCCGTTTCTCAAGGCCGGCGATCGGGTGATTGCCCAGACCGCCAACATCCTGCTATATCTGGGGCCGCGGCTCGGTCTGGTTCCGAAGGCCGAGGCCAGCCAGCTCTGGACGCATCAACTGCAGTTGACGATCGCCGACTCTGTGGCGGAGATCCATGACGTGCATCATCCGATCGCGGGCAGCCTGTACTACCACCAGCAGAAGCGCGAGGCGCGGCGTCGCGCCGGGCATTTCACCACGGGACGGGTGCCGAAGTTCCTGCACTATTTCGAGCAGGTGCTTGCCGGCAATCCGAAGGGCAGGGGGTATATGCTCGGTCGCAACTTGTCCTACGTCGATTTGTCCGTCTTCCAGCTCATCGCCGGGCTGCGTTACGCCTTCCCGAAGACAATGAAGCGATTGGAACCGAAACATCCCAGGCTGGTGGCGCTGCACGACAAGGTCGCGGCGCGCCCGAACATCAGCGCCTATCTGGCGTCCGAGCGGCGTATCCCGTTCAACGAAGACGACATCTTCCGGCATTATCCGGAGCTAGATTCGTAGGACGGACTAAAGAGGAAAGCCACGACGAATACGATCCTTCTATGCGGGGTGCTGTGCTTCATGGGAAGCGCGCAGGCCGACGACTCCCCGGAGCAATACCAGGCGTTCGTGGGAGCGACGCTTATTGATGGGACAGGCCGAGCCTCTCGTCCCGATGCCACGGTGTTGATCGAAAACGAACACATCCGCGCGGTCGGGAACAAGCCAGAGATCGCAATACCGAAAAACGCAAAAGTCTTCGATGTCAGTGGGAAGTGGATTGTGCCCGGATTGATCGACGCACACGTCCATTTCTTCCAGTCGGGAGGTCTCTACACGCGGCCCGATGTGATCGATCTCCGCGCGATCCGGCCGTATGAAAAGGAGATCGCCGGGATCCGTGAGCGACTTCCCGCCACCTTGGCGCACTACCTCGCAAGCGGCGTGACCTCGGTGGTGGACATGGGCGGACCGAATTGGACCTTTGAGGTGCGAGAGCTAGCGCGCCGGAGTATGCACGCCCCACGGGTCGCGCTGGCCGGGCCGCTGATTTCGACGACCCTGCCCGCAGCGCTGAAGACCGACGAACCACCGATCGCGCAAGTCAAATCGGCGGAGGAAGCGCGCGCCGTGGTGCGGCGTCAGAGCCATCGGCGGCCCGATTTCATCAAGATTTGGTTTATCCCCGCTTGGGGTTTGCCGTTGTCGCTACAGATCGACTGGGTCGAGGCAGCCATCGAAGAGAGCCACGCTCAAGGCTTGCGGGTCGCGGTGCATGCCACAGACCTTGACGTCGCGCGCGCGGCGGTCGAAGCGGGGGCGGATATTCTGGCCCACAGTGTTCGAGACCGGCGCGTCGATGAGGCCTTCATCCGACTCTTAAAGAAGCGCGCTGTTCGCTACGTGACTACCCTCGCGGTCAACGAAGGCTATAGAAGTGTGTTGCAAGCGGGGGTCGAACCTACGGAATTCGAGCGGCGGCTTGGCAACCCCGACGTGCTGGCGACCCTCGACGATCTGCAAGCGCTGCCCCTATGGCAACGCTGGTCGCAGTGGCTCAAACATTGGCCCGGCCCGCAGTACATGTTTTGGAACCTAAAACGCCTGCATGCAGAGGGCATCTCCATAGCGGCGGGCAGCGATGCGGGCAATATCGGCACCTTGCACGGTGCGGGTTTACATCGGGAGCTGGCGCTCATGGCCGAGGCCGGTCTCTCGCCGGCTGAGATCCTTACGGCTGCCACCCTCGGAGGGGCTCGCGTCATGGGGCGTGCCGCGGAGCTCGGCACCCTAGAACCCGGTAAGCTCGCAGATCTATTAGTCCTCGAGGCTGACCCTCTCGCCGATATCCGTAACCTCCGACGCATCCATTCTGTGGTCAAAGGCGGCCGGGTCTTTGACCCCGATGCGATCCTCGATAAGCGCTGACGGCGCCTAGTGATCGATCGGTGAATCGGGATGGTTAAAAAAATCAGCCGCCGGATTGAGGTGGTCCACCGTGCGTACAAAGCGAGTCCTTAATCGTGATGGACGCGCCACCCGAGAAAGAGGACTGCCGGTCGTACATTGCGATCGCCCAACGCCTAATCGCTGCGGGACTTACAGCGCCACGAATCGTCAGCCGTGACGTAGAACACGGCTTCCTCCTGCTGACGGATCTCGGTAACCGAATATATCTCCAGGAACTCTACGGGGACAAAGTTGCGCGCTTGTACGGCGATGCAATCAATGCGATCCTCGCCATGCAAGCGCGGGTCGAGGGACACGGATTACCGCCCTACGGGCGCGAATTGCTCATGCGAGAGATGGAGCGCTTCCGGGAATGGTTGCTGCGGTGGCATCTCGGTATCAGCCTCACCCTAAACGAACATGACATGCTTACGGACAGTTTCGGACTGCTAGCCGATGCGGCCTTGTCCCAGCCGCAAGCCTTCGTGCATCGGGATTATCATTCGCGCAACCTGATGGTCATCGGCAGCAACAATCCGGGGATCCTCGATTTCCAGGATGCGGTTATCGGTCCGGTCAGCTACGACTTGGTTTCGCTCTTAAGGGATTGTTATATTAGCTGGCCGCGTGCGCAAGTGATTGCTTGGGCCACGCGTTATTTTGAGCAAGCGGTGGAATCCGGTGTCTTAGGCGCATTGAACCTTGCCACATTTCTTACGGAGTTCGCCGATGAGACGCGGAACACCCCACCCAATGTTAGCACCCGAGAGCTTCCCAATGAGTTCTTGGACTTCCTTGGCCACGGGCGGGCGGCCCGGTCCTCGATGTTGGCTGAGCGCGGCCCAGTAATCGCGGAAGTGCTTGCGCCGCCAAGTAATCACGGTCGCCGGTTTAACTAGCATCAACGTTTCTTGCCACCCTGGCCGGAGGCGGGAAATCCACGCCCAAAGGAAGCGGTCCATGGGACGAAGCTTAGGTCGGGACTGACGCCGCTGATACACATTAAGCTGATGGCGGAGCATCGTTGTTCTCGATCTGCAGCGATGCACGAGTGCGAAAACAGGTCATCAGGAACATTAAGAACGCACGAACAAGGGTGGACATTCGGGCATGGCTTAGCGGTGTCGAGGATCTCTTTTCCAAGATACACCGAAAAACCTTCACCAAGCGAGATCCGACGCTTACTCAACTACATATGGGTTTTCGGGAACGACACGTCCCGTTTGGGACCGACCAAGAGCGTTCATTTCGCGCCAATAGAGCACTCGGTGCCGGCTAAGCAGCGTGATTACAAGCGTTAACCGGTCACGAATGATGTAACCCACAGCGTGCTGCTCACACCAGGCCAACATTCGCCAGCAGCAAAGCCACTATCCCCGCGAACGATGATCCGCACCTTCGGCCAGGCGAGATCCGCGGGGGCAAGAGAGATCCTCAACCGATGAAACAACTCGCCAACAGCGTCGCGCGCTCGTTAGCTGGGCATCCCTGTCGCAATGGGTTCCATTTCAAAAATACCAAAATATCTCCATTGTCCTTCCAGAGCCTCGTGATTCCCTGCATCCCTTCCCCGCGGACCTTTACTCCTGTTCATTCTCTATAATTGAAGGAGTTAGGCGCTGTTTCCGAACATTTCCGAATATCCGTCCCCTGCTCTTTTTCATAGTTAACTTGTTGATTTCTTGGTGGCCAGGGACAGAATCGAACTGCCGACACAGGGATTTTCAGTCCTTGATAGAATTGTTTATATTCAATAAGTTAGTTGAGTTTCCGGTCCGCAATATCGTTAAATATCGCCTCGTAACACCTTGTTTCGCTTCGTACCGCATCAGTTTTGCGGACCAGAGGGCTGCGGATATAATTTGAATCATGGGTACTCCCTTTGAAGAGCTGGAAAAGCAAGCCCGAGCGTTGAGCCCGAAAGAGAAAGCGGCACTTGCACGCATTCTCATTGATGAGCTAGATACCTCGGTGGACGCCAACGCCGAAGAGCTGTGGATTGAAGAAGCTCAGCGGCGGTACAACGCCTTTATAAGGGACGAGCTTCAGGCCCTCCCCGGTGACGAGGTAATGCGTAGGGTTCGTAGCCGCCTCAAATGATCGGGTATCGGTATCTTCCTCCGGCGGAGGAAGACATGACCGAGGCAGCCCTCTTTTACGAGTTAGAATCAGCGGGTCTGGGTTTCGAGTTCCTCGACGACGTGCAGCGCGTTGTCGACGCTTTGCGGGAGTACCCAAAGCTTGGTCAATCAATAGGCCGTGGGATAAGACGAGCGTTGCTTCGTCGATTTCCGTTCTCGCTGATCTATTCCGAAGAACCTGATGGGATTCTGATCGTAGCCGTGGCTCATCAGAAGCGACGTCCAGGTTATTGGGGTAAGCGCATTGGTAGCTCCAAGAGTACATGATCGCACCTACGCCCGGCAAGCGCCCTTTCGCTAGTGCCACCACCGTATCTTTTTTGGATTTAAGCGACGTCCACGCGCGCGCATTTGGTGAGTTTATCGCCCCTTACAAAGAACAGATGAAGCGCGCGGAATATGCGGGAGTATAAGGAATGATTTCAAGGCCGTGCGCTTGCATCGCAATGCACTGCGGACGGGGTGCGGTAGTCGCTGGATGCAGGAGCGGGTCACGGCGCTGTGCGGCCGTCACGGGATCGCTTGTGGGTGGAGAATTCGCACTCACGTTGCCACCGGCGTCCAAAAGAGACCGCGACAATGCTGTAGCCAGGCATATTGATCGAGCGCAGCTTCGGCAGGGGATGATGCTCCGGCGCGTTGCGCTGGCGTTGAACCGTCAAGCGAGCGGTGCACGCGATGGGCATTGTAATAGTTGCGGCATTCGTCCAGCTTCTGCGCCAGGTCGACCGCGTTCCAACAGAACATCCGATCAAGATACTCGCGCCGAATCGTCCCGATCAGTCGTTCGACGAACGGATGCGAAACCGGGACGTAGGCAATCGACTTGACCTCCTCAATATCGAGCACGCGCAAGTTGGCGAGCCAACGGTGAAAGCGAAACAGCGGATCGTGGTCGGTACTGAGGTGTTTCGGTTCGGGTTGATCGGCAGTAGCATAGTTGAACATCCGGCAAACCGAGACGCCATCAAGATATGCCAGGGCGACGCCAAAGCCGATGATGCGGCGAGTGAAGACGTCCATGACCAGCATCACCCAATGGCTGCGTGCCATCCCTGAACCGCTGCGGACGGCGCATTTGATCGCCGGGGGTATCGCGCTCGGCGAGAGCGCTCACCGCGTGTGAGCCGCGCGTGGTGATCTGGGCCCGGTCCATATTCAATACCATATTTCCATGCGTAATCCCCTCAAGTCGCGCTCGGGCTCCGGTTCCGGGAGCCTCACTGCGCTGCCCGCATGAATACGGCGAGCGGTCAGAGCCAGCG
>JBOIDF010000108.1:0-4060 GCA_050740455.1 Gammaproteobacteria bacterium
TGGCCGCGCCGACATCGATATTGTCTACTCCGATCCCCGCGCGGCCGATCACTTTGAGCCGCGGCGCTCCGGCCAAGAGCGACTCGTCCACGCGCGTCGCGCTACGCACAATCAAGCCATCGCAACTTTGGAGCCGTGCGGCGAGATCGGCATAATCCGATGCGCTGGCAGCATCCACTTCGATCCCGGGACGCGACCCGAGGTAAGCGATGCCGTCCGGCGCGATCGCTTCGGCGACGAGCACACGCATCATTTCCTGATCTCGATCGCGGTCGTCTGCAGCACTCGATACCCCCATTCCAACCACGGGAGCATGGCCACGAGGTCCGTGCGTTCCACCGTGGCCCCGCACCAAATGCGAAGACCCGGCGGCGCGTTCCGGTGAGCGGCGATGTCGAAGGCGACACCCTCGGCCTCCAGCAAGCTGCAAAGATTATGTACAAGCTCCCAGCGCTTCGGCGCCGGCTGCTGAGTGAACCACGGGGCCGTGATCTTCAGGCATACGGAGGTCGTCGAGCGCGTGGCGGGTAGCGTGGCCAGAAAGTCGATCCACGGGGTCCGTTCCACCCACGCGGCGAGCGCGGCGAAGTTTTGGGAGCAACGTTGCATCAGCGCAGGCTGACCCCCGGCCATTTCTGCCCAGCGCAACGCGTCGAGATAGTCTTCCACGCAGAGCAGCGAGGGTGTGTTGGTCGCGCCGCCGCTAAAAATATCTTCATTGACCCGGCCTTTGCTCTTGAGGCTTAACACCTTCGGGATAGGCCACGGAGGTGTGTATTCCTCCAGCCTGCGGACCGCCCGCGGGCTCAGCATGATCATGCCGTGCTGGGCCTCGCCGCCGAGCACCTTCTGCCACGAGAATGTGGTCACATCGAGCTTGGGCCAGGGGAGATCGACCGAGAATACGGCCGAGGTGGCGTCGCAGACGGTGAGCCCAGTGCGCCCATCGGCGATCCAATCGCCGTCAGGCAGCTTGACTCCCGAGGTCGTGCCGTTCCAGACGAATACGACGTCACGGTCGAAGTCGACCTCGGCGAGATCGGGCAGCGCACCGTAATCGGCGCTCAGGCAGCGAACGTCCTGGATCCGCAACTCATCCACTAAATCCCGCTGCCAGCTCCGTCCGAAGGCATCCCAAGCTAGACAATCCACGCCCCGCGCCCCGAGCAGCGACCACAACGCCGCTTCCACGGCCCCCGTATCCGAGGCCGGGACGAGGCCGATGCGGTAATTGTCCGGCAATCGCAACAGCGAACGTGTACGCTCCAAGACCTCCGTAAGCTTAGCCTTGGCCGCGCGGGATCGGTGTGAACGGCCGGTAGCGGCGCCCGCCAGCGCCTCCGGGCTCCAACCGGGCCGTTTGGCGCAAGGCCCCGAAGAGAAAAACGGTCGCGTCGGACGTATGGCGGGTCGCATTCGGGTCAACAATTGCCGCATTGCACAAAGGCATCATTCTAGCGAGTAAACTCACCGCGTCAACAAGATCGAGTGGTCAAAAATCCGCGCTGGAAGTGGCATCGGCAATAAAGAACCTCGCTCGCTTCTTGCCTAACTGGTTGTTGGGCCTCCCGCCCCCGATGGTTCGTAGGTGAGACTGAAGACCGTGTCGGTCATCCACCGCTGGAACGACTCGTTGTCCATGAACTGCTTGAAGAGCTCCGTATCGTCCTTCAGCACCGCCCTCATCACGCGCGCGAGCGCCTTGTCGTGTTCGATGCGGGCGTTCTGCTTGTCCGAGTTTTTCCTCGCGTTCTGATAGGCCGTGTCGGCCGCGACGCGATTCGGGATGTCTTCGGTGATCAGCTTGTGCACGCGGTCGGTGTCAGTCCACTGGATGTTGCCGAACTGGTCGTTGAAGGTCTTGAGGATGTTGGACAGGCGGTCAAGCTCCGGCTCGGGCTTGTGACCGCCGCCCGTCGTCGGCACCGGCGCAATCTCCGCGTCCGGAAGCTGGATCTTCACCGCCGCCTGCTTCTCGGCCCGGTAGCTGTCCATGTCGATCGCTTCGAGGATGCCCTTCGACAGGTCCTCCTCGACGGGGGCTGGTAGCTTTGGGACGAGGAAGTTGAGGAAGATCGAGAGCTTTTCCCACTCGGCGTTGGTGTAGGGCAGGATCGAGGACAGAAACCCGTAAGCCCGGATGAACGCCTTGGCTTTGCCTTTGAAATCCACCTGCCCACCCTCGTCGAGCTGCTTCTTGTAGACGGCGACACAGGCGTCGAGGATCGGGTCGAGCCGGTCGCGGTCCGCCCCGCCGAGGTACAGCGCTACGAGCTCATCGATCTGTGCAGCCGCGTAGACCTGGTAGCCGTCGAGGGCGCCCTTCAGATCGTGCAGCTTGTTCGGGTCGGTCTCCTCCGCGAGGATCGTGGTGCGGTAGTAGTCTGCGAACGCTGCCTCGATCGTGTCGGCTTCGTTCAAAAAGTCGAGCACGAACACGTCGTGCTTCTGCGGGTGCGCGCGATTGAGGCGCGACAGCGTCTGCACCGCCTTGATGCGCGACAGGATCTTGTCCACGTACATCGTGTGCAGCAGCGGCTCGTCGTAGCCGGTCTGGAACTTGTCGGCGCAAATCAGAAAGCGGTACGGGTCCCCCTGGATCTGGTCGGCAATCTTGTTCGACGGAAAGCCGTTCAGCGACGCCTCGGTCACCTTCGTGCCACCGAACTCGTGCTCGCCGGAAAAGGCCACGATGGCCTTGTACGGGCTCTTGCGCTCCATTAGATAGTCGCGGACGGCGTGGTAGTACTGGATGGCCCGCTCGATACCGCTCGTCACTACCATCGCCCGCGCCTGTCCGCCGATCTTGTTGAGCGCCAGCACCTGCTCGTGGAAGTGGTCCACCATGATCTCGGCCTTGAGCCGGATCGCGTGCTCGTGGCTCTCGACCTAGCGGCGCAGCTTCTTCTTCGCCCGCTTGGTGTCGAACTCCGGGTCACCCTCGACCTTCTTGACCAACTTGTAGTAGCTCTCGACCGGCGTGTAGTGCCAGAGCACGTCCAGGATGAAGCCCTCCTGGATCGCCTGCTTCATCGTGTAGCTGTGGAAGGGCCGGTGCCGCACCGTGCCGTCCGGCCGCGGCTCGGGCTCGCCGAAGATCTCCAGCGTCTTGTTTTTAGGCGTGGCGGTGAAGGCGAAGTAGCTGGCGTTGGGCAGCAGCTTCTTAGCCTCCATCAGCCGGTTGATCCGGTCCTCCGTGGTCTCGTCGTCCTCCTCGGCCCCGGTCGTCCCGAGCGCCATCGAGACCACGGCGGAGGTGCGCCCGCCCTGGCTCGAATGCGCCTCGTCGATGACGATGGCGAAGCGCCGCCCGCGGTGCTCGCTGCCGATCTCGTCCAGAACGAACGGGAACTTCTGCACCGTGGAGATGATGATTTTTTTCCCCTCGGCGATGAACTTGCGCAGGTCGCCCGAGCGCTCGGCGTGCCCCACGGTCGCGCCCACCTGCGCGAACTGCTTGATGGTGTCCTTGATCTGCTGGTCGAGGATCTTCCGGTCGGTGACGACGATGATCGAGTCGAAAACCGCCGCGTCGGCGGGATGGGCACCCACAAGGGGTGCCCCTACGGGAAGACGGCGCTGCATCGGATGGGGCGCTGGTAGGGGCAACCCTTGTGGGTGCCCTTCTGGTGAGGCCGGGAACGGCGTCGAGGTCATCGACGCCTTCTTCCTCGCCGTCGGTGAGGGCATCGGCCTCGTCGAGCGGCTCCAGTTCCTCGGGATCTTCCGGCAGTCGCGCCGCCGCCTCGCGCACGTCGAGCTTGCCGGTCACGACGTCGGCGATCAGGCGGTTGCGGTATTCGCGGAGGAGAACGATTTCGCGCCCGGCTTGAGCAACTACCAGATCACCCGGCCCAGTTGCGTGCTCTACGACCTGCAGAATGGCGTCCTGTTCTCTAAGGCTGGGATACCAGAACAAGCACTCGCCAAGCGCGTCCCGATTAACCTTGGGCATCGCGACCCGAAGTGAGCAGTCGACAGCGTACTTCGTAAACGGTGCCGACAGGAGCAGTAGCAAGAGGTATGCGGGCCGCAGGTCGGTTTGGCGCACTGCTATCGG
>JBOIDF010000108.1:4160-7259 GCA_050740455.1 Gammaproteobacteria bacterium
CGGCACGTCCCCCAGCCACTCCACGCCGGAGGGCTTGAGGCGGACGCTGGGGTCGAGGCCGCGGGTGACGGCGCGGTGGATGATGGCCTGCTTCTGCTCCTCCAGCAGCTTGATCAGCTTCTGCTTGGCGCGAATGTAGCGCCGGATGCGTCGGTCTGCGTGGTCGAGGAAGCGGACGATGGCGGCTTGTTCAGGAAGCGGTGGAAGCGGAAGCGAGATTGACTTGATCGCAGCGTGCGAAAGACCGTAACGCGTCACGCCATTCGCCTCGACGTGAAACTGATAAGAGACACCCGGGCTCTGCATTGCACGAAGCAGATAGCTGCCGTTCATCAGCTCGCGGAATGGGCGAAGCAAGGCCAAGTGATAGTTGCACAGGCGGACGCGAAGTTCACCCTCCTTCGTGTGCTTGTCGACATTGCTCACCCGCATGTCGACCGCGTCACGAAGCCGCGGCACCTCCCAATGCCCCGGCACCTCACCCAACCACGGCACGCCGGAGTCCTTGTAGGCAGGATAGGGCTTGAGGCCATCGATCATGGCCATTTATCCTCTTGTAGGGGCACCCCTCGTGGGTGCCCTTTGTCATGGGAATGTCGGCCAGCATCGGAATCTGGGTTCGCACCGGGACCGTAAACTATCTGTTCCGCATCAGGGCGGCCACGAGGGACCGCCCCTACGATTCTCTGCGGGTTTTCAGGGTCGTCCGTCCAGTTGGCAGGGTTGTCCGCGATGTATTGCCGGATGCGGTGTAAGGAATCCTCGTTGCGAACGATGTGTTCGAAATAATTGCGCTGCCACAATCGCTCGCGAAACGGTGACCATCCGTGCGTTTTGACCCCGCGCGTATAGGCAACGGTTGTCAATGACTTTAATGTTCCGACGATTTTGCCCAACGTAGGGGCAACCCTTGTGGTTGCCCTTGATGCCCCAAGGGGCGCCCCTACAATGTGGCCCGTCGTGGATTGGGCGGCCAGGGCCGTCCCTACGGTTGCCGCGGTGGTTTGGCCGCCCGTCGCGGATTGGGCGCCCACAAGGGGCGCCCCTACGGTGGAACCGTCTGTGCCGATGGTTCCGGTGATGACGATGATGCCATGGATGTGATTAGGCATCACGACGAATGCATCCAGATCGATGTTCATAAACCGGGGGCACAATGCATCCCATTCGGCGGCTACCATCCGCCCGGCATCGTCCAACCTCATGTGGCCATCCACCACCTCCGCAAACAGGCAGGCACGATCTTGGACAACGATGGTTACAAAATATGCCCCCGCCTGTGTGTAGTCGTATCCCCGTAGGCGAATCGAGCGCCGATGCTGGCGTTCAGGGTCGAAAAGCACGCTCATCGCCCGCCTCCTCCGATGATCTCGCCCAGCAGACCCTCGGTCTCCTTCTCCAGCGCCAGGATGTCGGCGCGGATCTCTTCCAGCGTGCGCAGTGGCTGCGGCTTGTAGAAGTAGCGGGTGAAGCTGACCTCGTAGCCGATCTTGACGCTGTCCGGGACGTTCCAGGCGTCGGCGGCGTGGGGCAGCACCTCGCGGCGGAGGAAGGCCTCGATGCCGCCTTCTTCCAGGAGAGGCACCTGCTCGGTGTCGCGCAGGTCTGGGTCGGGCTCGTATTCGACCACGGCGGGCTTGCCGTCGATGGTGGCCGCGAACAAACCGCGCAGGGGATCGGCAGCGGTGCCCTTCTTGTGGATCTTCCTGATGACCGGCGGCGCGGCCTCGTCGCGCTCGGCGGTCTCCTTGAGCGTCTTGATCTCCTTCGGAGAGTGGGCACGGCCGGGCTCGATTCCCTTGCACCGCAGCGGCCGCTCGACCGTCACCTTCCAGTAGCCGAAGGCGGCATTGGGGAAGATCTTCGACTGCTCGGTCTCCTTGAACGCGACGAACGCGTCGCAGATGCGCTGGATGTCTTCTTCCGACAGCTCGCAGTTTTTCTTGCCGAGGTTCTTGCGTAGCGGCTTGAACCACTGGGTGGCGTCGATGAGCTGGACGCGGCCGGCGCGATGGTCGGGCTTGCGGTTGCTGAGCACCCAGATGTAGGTCGCGATGCCGGTGTTGTAGAACATGTTGAGCGGCAGGGCGACGATGGCCTTGAGCCAGTCGTTCTCGATGATCCAGCGACGAATGTTGCTCTCACCCTGACCCGCGTCGCCGGTGAAGCGCGAGCTGCCGTTGTGTACTTCGGCGATACGGCTGCCGAGCGTGGTGCCCTGCTTCATCTTGGAGAGCATGTTCGCCAGGAAGAGCATTTGGCCGTCAGAGGAGCGCGTGATGAGCCAGTACTCCGGGTCGCCAGCGTGCTCGTTCACGAAACGCGGATCCTTGATGCCGCCCTTGCCGCCCATGCGCTCCTGGTCGCTCTTCCAGCTCTTGCCGTAGGGCGGGTTGCTAAGCATGAAGTCGAACTCGCGCGAGGGGAACGCGTCGTTTGCAAGCGTCGAGTGCTCCGGGCCGCCGATGATGTTGTCCGCCGCGTCACCCTCGCCCTTGAGCAGCAGGTCCGCCTTGCAGATGGCATAGGTCTCGGCGTTGATCTCCTGGCCGTAGAGATGGGTGGAGACCTGCTTTCCGTGGTCTTGCGCGAGCCGCTGCAGCGTTTCCTCCGCCAGCGTCAACATGCCGCCGGTCCCGCAGGCACCGTCGTAGAGCAGGTAGGTGCCGGATTCGATCTTGTCGGCGATGGGCAGGAAAATCAGCTTCGCCATGAGCTTCACGGCGTCGCGCGGCGTCCAGTGCTCGCCCGCCTCCTCGTTGTTCTCCTCGTTGAAGCGCCGGACGAGCTCCTCGAAAACCGTCCCCATCCCGTGGTTGTCGCGGAGGACGGTCATGGGCAGGATGACGTCGCGGTACTTGCCTCGGACGTACAGGTCCCGGAGCACGTCGTCGGCGATGCCCCAGATGAAGTTGGCGATCCAGCTGAGTTGCCCCTGTTCCATGTGACTCCGCGTTTCTCGGGAGGCTTAACTACTTTCAGGCGCAAAATTCATAGACCTCCGCGCAGAGGTTTCGAGGCCGAGGGGTCGCGTTCTGTGCAAGAGCGTACCGGAATTGGGCATAGGGTTGCGCGCGCATTTTTTCGAATGGACTATTG
>JBOIDF010000109.1:0-7038 GCA_050740455.1 Gammaproteobacteria bacterium
AGGCCAAAGACGAAGCCACCGACCCGCACGCGCCGAAAGCGGGAGACAGCGAAGCGGTCGCGGCTTGGCGGCAACGGATGGGTACTGAGGAAGCCAAGCACATCGACAAAGACCGAGCGGCGACCGCGCCGTGCTCAGGCGGGCGGCAACGCAAGGTCCACGCCCAATTCGTGCCCGATTCGTTGTGTGACCTGTCTGAGCACGGCGGTGGATACTTTGCCGAGCCTTTCCGCATCGGAGGATTCGATGGTGGCGATCTTCGCGGTACGGATCACGGAGGGGGCGGGCAAGCCCGCTGTCGCCAGGTTGCTGACGGAGACATCGCTTGGCCAGCCGCGATTCTCGGCGCTGGTGATCATGACAACCCACACCAGTCCATGAGCGGCTTCGATGCCGCCGGCGGAAACGACCAGCGCTGGCCGCGACTGCCGGGTCGAACGATCCGTGTAGGGGAAGGGCACCTTGACGATATCGCCCTGTTTAAAGGTCGCCATAGGCTTTCTGATCCGCTTCGCTGTGCCATTCGTGGAACGTGCGGAACGGATCGTCCACCACGCCGCCGCGTTTCGCCTTCGTCAGAATGACACGCTCGCCGTCGAGCTCGTACATCAGCTCGTCGCCCTCGTGCAGATGCAGGGCAGCGCGCACTGGCTGCGGAATGGTGGTTTGCGCCTTGCTCGTCAGTTTGCTGGTTATCATAAATCGCAGGTCCGAGTAAGAACTTTCCTTACAGTAAGAAATTTCCTTGGCTAAGTCAACCGCGACCCCTGTATGACGAGGTTCCGCCAGTTGGCCGAATACCGCGTGCACACGCTCGTCCATTATTAGAAGCACTTAAACACGGCTGCGCTCACCCGTCGTACACCGAGTGCGATGTCCTTCAAAACGTGAATTTCTCACAGAATTCTCGAGGCTTCCCTGCTCTAATACGGCCGTAGCCGTGATGCCATAGCCGGTTCGCGTGTCCGGCCATGGCCCGGCTCAGGTAGAAATTTTGTCCCCATGAGCGAGGAGGACGAACATGCTTCGTGCATGGCACCCGATTGAAACGAGGGGGGAAAATATGCGCTTCAAGAAATTCGCAAGCAACGCCACCGTATTGGCGGCGTCTTTGATCACCGTCTCTTCGTGGGGTGGTGAGGAAGAAACCGCGAGCATTACACCGAAACAGATGGCCGATGCGCTGCACGCGGTGATGGAAGCGGACCGCACGGTGTACGGCAAGGAGATCGTGAACCGCCTGCAGGATGAGGAAAAGGTCATCAAGGCGAGTGAGCATTGGAAAGACGATAAAGCACTCCCTTTGCCGGCCCAGTTCATGCGTTTAGGCGCCGACTTGGTGGCGGAGAAGACCGAGAGCTTCAGCTACGCGCTGCTTTCTCTCTGGCCGGTGAACAAACAGAACGCACCGGTCACCGCGGGTGAAAAGACCGGGCTCCAGCATGTGGTGGACCATCCCGACGAAAACTATTATGGCGCGGAGGAATTGGGCGGCACGAAGTATTTTACCGCTGTTTACCCGGACAAGGCCATCGCCGAAACCTGTGTCACCTGCCACAACAAATCACAAGGACAGCCCGCGCCGCGATTTTAAGCTGAACGATGTCATGGGCGGCATTGTGATCCGGATCCCATTGACAGAAGGTTGAAGTCCCTGCGGCGACCTGACCCGGATCGGCACCCTCTCCTTCGCGAGTCGCCTTACCACCGCCCCAATGAACCTTTCCGAGGCCAACCATGAGTGTTCAGTGAACGCTGAGACTTTGTCACGTCGACGTCAACAAAGTGTTCAGTCAACGCTGAAACTTGCCCTCTTATTTGTAAGGCGCGCAGCCACCCCGCAGCCAAGCGGATTGGAGCGCCGCGCCGCCGGTGACTCGCTATTCCATGCTTCGATCGCCGTGGCAATACTCGCCGCGGTGATCCTGTGGATCAAGCCGCTGGCGTATTCGGATAGCCTGACAGAGGGCTTGCGAATCGACCGCTGGTGGCGCGATGGCGTGCTCATGCAAATCAGCGGTTACACGCTATTCGGCCTGAGCGCCATCGGGTTGAGTCTGTCAGCTCGAAAGCGCTGGAGACGGCTATCCCGTTATTCCTTCCGGACATGGCGCTTGGCTCACGCCGTCATCGGGGCTCTGAGCCTGGTGGTCCTCATCGCCCACACCGGTTTACACCTCGGTGTTGGACTGAACCTCCTTTTGATGCTCGATTATCTCGGCTTGGCCTGCGCCGGCGCGGTCTTGGGCTATTTGACCGCGGTTGGAAACACTTCCGCCTCACCCGCGTTGCAACGATGGAAACAAAGGGCAGTCTCGGTGCACCTGTGGCTCTTTTGGTTCTATCCGGTCTTGACCGCCTTTCACATCCTCACGGTGTATTGGTACTGAACGGCCGGCGCCGCGCATGCCCGTATGCGGAAAAAGCGCTGGGCAAGCTGGATCGGTTGGGGGATCCTTACCGTGCTCTGTGGAGGCTATCTCACCTATGCTTTATGGGGACAGAACGAAGGGCTCTTCGTTACCGGGCGGACCTCCGACGGCCACTATCAGATCGAGCTTGGGTGTGACGCCTGCCATACCAAACCTTTCGGGGGCGCTGCTGTACTGCAAGAGGCCTGCATCGAATGTCACGGCGAAGAACTGAAGTCCGCGGAAGATTCTCATCCCAAGCGGCTGTTCACCGATCCGCGCAATGCCGATCGCGTCGCCGCCATCGATGCCAAACGCTGCGCCACCTGCCACCAGGAGCACCGCCCGGGAATGACCCGCGCCATGGGCGTCACCATCGCCGATGATCATTGCATGCTTTGTCACGCCGGGGTGAGGAAGGAGCGGCCGAGCCACCGTGATTTTCCCGCCGCGAACTGTGCCACGGGAGGCTGCCATAACTACCACGACAACAGCGCGCTCTATGAGGATTTTTTGATTAAGCATCTAGACCAAGCCGCGACCTTCCCGCAAGCCGCGCTTCCCCCGCGCGACCTGGGCGCGGTGTTACTCGCGATGGGTCAACCGCCGCGCCCGCCGCTCGGCCGCGCCCAACAGGACGCACCCCTCGGTCTCCGCGCGCATCCGCGGCTCCTTACCGTTTGGTCGGTGACGGCTCATGCCCGCGGTGGCGTTAATTGCACGGACTGCCACGGCGGTAAGGGCGCGAGCGATCAAGCGACGCCCTGGCAGGATAAACCCAGCGCGAACGCGTGCCGCGAGTGTCATGAAAACGAATCCCACGGGTTTGAACGCGGCAAGCACGGGATGCGTCTAAAGCATGACCTTCCGCCTCTGAGCCCGGAGTCGGCGCGCCAGCCCATGAAGCGGGCGTCGGCGCACAAGGATCTCACCTGCAATAGTTGTCATCGCGCACACCGTTACGATACGAAATGGGCGGCGGTCGAGGCCTGCACGGGCTGCCACGGCGATCGCCATACCCGCGTGTACCGCCGCTCCCCACATGCCCGCCTGTGGCGGCGCGAAATCACTCGGGAAGACCGCCCGGGGAGCGGGGTCTCGTGCGCGACCTGCCATCTGCCGCGGGAGATTTTTCGCCGCGAGGGGCAATCCTTCGTGCGAATCCAACATAACCAAAATCAGAACTTGCGCCCCAACGAGAAAATGGCCCGCGGCGTGTGCCTCACCTGCCACGGGCTCGGCTTCACGCTCGACGCGCTCGCCGACCGGACTCTTATCGATAAGAATTTTAACGGCCCGCCCAAGCGCCAGGTCCGCAGTCTGGAGATGGCCGAGGAGCGGCATATCGCCAGCCTCAAGTCACGGGAGAAAAGGCCATGAACGACCGGCTGGCGACGATTTATTCCCAACCGCTCAGCGTAGACGGTCGCGATCGCCGCCTCGTTCTACCATCGATCCGGGAGTCTTCTTTTGATGGTGATATGTTTACCCTTGACCTCCACGTAACCGCCGGTCGTCAAGTCCTTCATTACCCGAGCGACCATCTCGCGCGCGCAACCGACCATGCTTGCCAGGTCCTGCTGGGTCATGCGTTGTTCGATCACCCACTGGCCGTCTCGCTCCGTTGCCAGGCTCATGAGCGAGCGGGCGATTCTGCCGTAGACGTCGAGCAAGGCGATGTCTCGCACTCGTCCCGTCAATAACCTGACCCGCTGCACCAAGGCCTGCAGAAGCTTGATCGAGATCTCAGGATGCTTCGAGAGACAATTCAAGAAAGCCGGTTTGGACACCACGGCGAGCGTGGAGGCCTCCACCGTCGCCACCGAGGCCGAACGGGGCGCGTCATCGAGCAATCCGAGCTCTCCGAAGCACTCCCAGGGCCTAAGAAAAATCAAGGTTACTTCTTTACCGCTTTGCTCGCTGGTGTAAACGCGCACCAGACCGGTTTCCACGATATACAGCTCGTAGCTCGGTTCGCCCTCGGTGATGAGCACGGTCTTGCTCTTATAGCGCTTATTAACGCCGCACTTCGCGAGGAGCTCCAAGTCCGCTTGAACCAGCTTAGGAAACCAGGTGAAATCACTTGCCATAACTTTAAAGCCCTCCCGCGGCGAATCGAGACTAGCTTTTTGCTGATATTATTGCCCTAACCTAGTGGGTTTCAAGGCATTAATACAGAACTACTATACTATAGTGAGTGGTGCTCTAGGAACCCGTGGCGTATGCCGCTGACCGAAACACACCCAGCCGTCCGTCCGCCGGCCCTGGCACGGCCATTACAGGCCGGCCGGCAACCGCTGTCGTTCGGACTCAATCAACCCCTCATCGCCGGGATCGTTACCGCGCTCCTGGGCATCCTGGCGACCGTCGCACCGTGGATTGCCGGCACGCAGACCGATCTTGAAAGCGCGGTGGGTTTAAGGATCCTTTACGGCCTGCGCGGGGTTCGCGAGCCCCCTCGGGAGGTCGTCATCGTGTTGATCGATCAGACGACCCTCGACGAACCCGACTTTCCCGACGTTCTCGGTGAATGGTCGCGGGCATTCCACGCGCAACTCCTGCGGCGGCTGGAAGCGGCCCGGCCGGGGGTTGTTGGCTTTGATTTTCATTTCAACAAGGCGCGCGATGCGCGCGGGGACCGCGAGTTTGCGCAGGCGATTAAGGACGCCGGGAACGTAGTGCTGATCGAATACCTCATCCCCCCGCGCTCGCGCGCGCTTTTGCCGGGCTCCATCGAGATCACCGAACGCCGATCGCGACTCCCCATCCCGCCCCTCGCGGACGCCGCGGCGATGGTTGTACCCTTCCTGCTACCCGACGGACGCGATCTCGACCAGTTGCTGTTCCGGGATCCCACGAGCGAGAACTTACCGGCCTTCCCCTTGGCTGCCTTGCTCGTGTATTCCAAACCGTACCTGGACACGCTGGCGGCCTTGGTGCGCGAGGTCTCCGGACGGCCCGTGGAGGTCAGCCGCCTCGCGACCTTGGCTGCGCAGTTGTACACGCGGTTCGCCCGCGATCCCAAGCTAGCCGACGAACTGAATGACGAGTTAATTAGCGGGGCTGACTTCGATCCAGAGGCCCGCGCCGCGCTCATGGCGCTCATCGGCGCTGTGCGCACGCTGGATCCGCGCCACATCGACTATTACGGTCCGCCGGGCACCGTGACCACCATCCCCTATCAATGCATCCTACAGGGGGGTTGCGACGAGTTGCCGGCAGGACACTTCTCGAGCCTGCACCGGAAAGCGGTCTTCGTCGGTTTTTCCGACCGGCGGCACGGCAGCGTGATGGATCGGTTTCCCACCGTCTACGGAACTTTCAGCGGCGTCGAGATCGGCGCCACCGCCTTCGCCAACTTATTGGAGCGGCGTAGCCTCCGCCCATTGCCGATGCTGTGGCACCTGTGCATCGTGGCTCTGTGGGCGGCACTCCTAGGGCGCTTGGCCACGACAGCCTCGACCGGATTCGCAATGTGCGGGATCCTCGCGCTGAGCGCCGCATACAGCAGCGCGGCTTACCTGGCCTTTGCCCACTCCGGCCTGTGGCTGCCCCTCGCGGTTCCGATCGCTATTCAAACACCGCTGGCCGCAGCCATCGCACTCTTGCGCGGGTATCTGGAGGAGCGGCGCGAGCGCGCGCGCAACGAGCACGAGCTCGCCCGGCTCGAAGACGGCTTGCGCGTTCACCTCCCGCGTCAGGTCGTGGAAAGCATCGCGCGGAATACTCCCGAGATCCTCTCCAGCGGTCAGATCATGTATGGCGTCTGCATCCATTCGGACGCCGGCCAGTTCACTCTGTTGTCGGAGACCATGAAGGCGGTGCCGTTGCGCACCCTGCTGAACGGCTATTACGAACCGCTCTTCGATGCGGTTAAAAAGCATGAGGGTTGGGTATCCGATGTGATTGGCGATGCCATGCTGGCGGTGTGGCCGACCGCGGTGCCCGAACCCAAAGCCAAGCGCGCCGCCTGCCATGCCGCCCTGGAAATTATCCGTGCCATCGCCCCCGCCAATCCGCGCTGCCTGCCGACGCGGGTCGGTATCCATTGCGGCGAGCTCGTGCTCGGCAATGTCGGCGCGCGCGGGAGATTCGAGTACCGCGCCGTCGGAGAAGTCGTGAACAAGACCGAACGCATCGAGCGGGCGAACAAGCGCTTGGGGACCCGCATTCTTGCCTCTTACGATGTGATCTCGGGGATCGAAGGCCTCCTCACCCGCGAGATCGGCTTCTTCTATCTTCCCGGAACGAGCCGCCCGGTGGCCCTGTGTGAGATTGTCGATCCCGAGATTTCAACCTTGGGATCGACCGAGCATAAGCATCGGTACTTCAAGACGGGGCTGACGGCGTTCAAGCTTCAGGACTTCGACCAGGCACAACAGATCTTCGAGACCTTGCTGAAGGAATTCGGAGACGATGGGCCGGCGCGGTTTTATCTCGACCTTTGCCGGCAATTCGAGACCGTTCCTCCAGAGCTACCGTGGACCGGATGTGTTCGCCTTTAGCCCAACTTTCTCGTGCGCCGTGCCAAGGCACGGTCTTTCAGCGGGTGCGAACCCCGCCCGGCAACTTTCGCTCCAGCCGGTAGCAATCGGAGCAGTCGTGGAGGTAACGAAGCGGCTGAAGC
>JBOIDF010000110.1:0-6858 GCA_050740455.1 Gammaproteobacteria bacterium
GCGCCGGGGGTACGAAGCTCGAGCGAATCAGCCCGTGCGCCAGCAGCTCGGCGATCCAGGTCGCGTCATTCACATCGGTCTTGCGTCCGGGGACGTTGCGGATGTGCTGGGCATTGGCCAGCACGAGCATTCCAAAACACTTCCAAGGCGCGCGCCACAATTGTTCCAATGGTCAGGCCGCTGCTTCTCGCATACGCGCGCAACAAGCGGTGTGGTCGGTGGGAGCTTGAGCGTGATCGGCACCGTTGCCTCGATGACCTCGACGGGTCGCTCGAGCCGTGCTGCTTCCTCGAGGTACCGATAGGCCTGACGCAGTGACAGACCGAACTGGCGCGACAGGTTCTGTGCCGCCTCGGGTAGTGCAAGCTTGCGCTCGATCAGGTGGTGTGCGGCGTTCAACTGCCGTGCCTTGTCCGCTTTGGTCGATCGCGACATATGTCAATAAACATATTACCTCTTGAGACGAAGATCAAGCACCGAAGCGCCGCGCCAGCCCGTTACTACACGTTCAAACTGAAAGTTACCTTTTGCGTTCTGGGAGTACTAAGCCCGTGGTTGGCCAATCTTTACCTGCACCCGCTGGATGAACGGATGGGGGGCAAAGGCTATCGGATGGTGCGCTACGCGGACGACTTTGTCGTGGTGTGTCGCAGCCGTGAAGAGGCCGAGGCCGCACTTTCGGACATCCGCGGCTGGGTAGAAGAAAATGGACTCGAACTGCACCCGGACAAAACGCACCTCGGCGACGCTCGGCAAGCCGGAGAAGGTTTTGAATTTCTCGGCTACCGATTCGAGGCGGGGCGGCGCTGGGTGCGGAAGAAGAGCCTGGTTCGGCTGAAGGACGCCATTCGAGCCAAGAGGCGGCGGACGCGTGGGGCGAGTCTCGCGCAGGTCATTGGCTCGTCATACACTTCCCGTTATATAGAGGGGTGGCGTTATTGGATGCATACGTCTCTGCAGAGGATCGGCCCAAGACCCGCTCAAGAGTTGGCCACAAAATGTGCTGCCAGGCCGGGTGCCAGGCGCATGAGCCAGGGAAGATACCTTACTTGGCCGACGAACACCTCGTCTCGACCGCGCTCGATCGCGCCTAGCGTCGCATCCACCACCACCGCCGGGCTCATCTTGCGCCCGCGTATATTGGCGGTCAGCGGCGTATCGACGAACGGAGGTAAGGTTTCAACTACACGGATCCCGCTACCATCGAGCTGATAGCGAAGGGCGCGGGTAAACGCGCGTAGACCGGCCTTGGTGGCCGAGTAGACAGGGGCGCGACGAGCAGGCAGCAATGCATAGCCCGAGGTGACCATTAGTATCAACGGTTCGTGACCCTCCCGGAGCAGAGGTAAAAACCGACGCGTGAGGAGGATCGGGGCCGTCAGATTGGTCTCAACCTCGTGCGCGATAGTCGCATCGTCAAGGCCGTCGTCGCGGAAGTTCACCTGCGTCATGATTGCGGCGTTGTTCACCAGCATATCGAGCCGACCACACTCGTTTGCGATGTGATCGAGCAAGGCATCGACCTCCCGAGCTGAGGCGATATCGCAACGCCAGGCATCGATCCCCGGGTGTGCCGCACGCAATTCGCTCAAGGTGCGCGCATTGCGGCCACAAGTGAACACCCGCGCGCCGGCTGCAACCAAGCGATCGACAAACGCCCGACCCATGCCGGAGTTACCGCCGGTGATGAGAACGATGCGATCACGGTAATTCATCGATACATCCCTCGAACTCGAAGGCCGCAACAGGTCTCTGATCAACGCTTGAGCGCAAAGAGACCTGTTTCGGATAATTTGACCATAACGGCAGCGGCGCTGGGAAGCAATATTCTTGCGCCTGGGTTAAGCTTATTGTTGACGAGGCAGGGTGAGAAGCGACTCCATATTGAGGATTACCACGACGTCCCGCCGCCGGGTGCTACTCGTGGCAGCGATCACAGCAGTAGACGTAGGCGCTATGGACTCCATCGAGAAGACTAAATCTGATGTGGAAAGGAGCGTCTGTGGTTTCCTACGCGAGCCCGTCGCCTTCTGGTCGTTTCAGCTGACGGCTGGAGCGCCCGATGCGAAGCGCATGCGCACAATACCCAGGATCGAGCGCTTGTCTTTCACAACCCGCGATGGCCGAAGCTTAGGCGGTTACAAGCTGCGCGCGGTGGCGCCTTGGGGCTACCTCTTGGTCGCCCAGGGGAATGCCATGCTGGCGGACCAAATCATCGGTGACTTGCAATTCTTCCGGGATTTTGGCCTGGACGTTTACATTTATGACTACCGTGGCTATGGACTATCGGAGGGCAAAAGCCGACTCAAGGCGCTCATTTCTGATTACCAAGAGATCATTCGGGCATTGAACGCCCAGGATTACCGCCGTCGCTTTTTGTATGGCATTTCGATGGGCGGCATGATCCTCTTGGATGCGGTCGGAATCACCGATGAGTATGACGCCGCGGTCATCGATTCTTCCCCAAGCCGGATCTCCCCTTTAGGGTGCCCGGAGGAATACGATCCGATCAACCACTTACCCATCGATGCCTCAGGGATAAAGATCGTGATCGGCCTACGCGATCGAGTGGTCCCCCTCGCAGAGATAGAAGAGATGGCGAGGGAGGCACAAAGCCGTGGGGCAGCGGTGTCGAAACATCCTGAGTTTGCCCATCCGTTCCAAGATTTCAGCGTTGAGACGCACCGCCGCCGGTTTCACGAGGTGGCGGATTTTCTCACACGATGGCGGCCCTGAAGACAGGGCTGCCGCTGTTCGTCATCATCGCTGTCGGTGTTGCTTGTGCGGCACCGGTTAAGAAGAAGCTTATTTATTTCACCAAGACGGACCGACGACCCCGGTCTATTTGGTCAGCGACCGTGGCATGCCGGCGTTGTGATCAAGATCTCCGACATCCGGGGCGAGCTGGTGCCGGAAAGTCACGATTTTCCCGAGGCCGACTATCTGGAATTTAGCTGGGGCGATTGGGATTTTTATCAGGCACCGAGATTTAACTTGGGCTACGCGATCAAAGCCTTGTTATTTCCAACCAAGAGCGTATTGCATGTCGTTGGTTTCAGCGGACCGGTAGTAAATTATGCGCCCTATCGGGAGATCATCCAATTCCGTCCTTCGTCGCGCAATTTTGAGCGCTTGGCGGGCTATATCGATGAGAGTTTTGCGAGACTGGGCACGCGAGCCGCGACGCCATTAGGCCGAGGGCTTTATGGCAACAGCCGCTTCTACCCGGCGCGGGGGAAATTTCATCTGTTCAACACGTGTAATACCTGGGCAGCCCGTGCCCTAGGGGCTGCCGGTTATTCGATATCGCCCGCCGTCATGGTAGATACGCTGGTGTCAGAGGCGCGCCAGTTCGGCGATCCAATTCAAGCGGGTCGCTGAGGCTCGGCGTGCCTTCCGAGTCAAGCGTTACTTCTTTTCCAAACACCCGTCCCGTCGATTGGGATCGCGGCATTTTTTTAGGCGAGGGGCTGGCAGGTCATGAAGAGCGAGTTTCGCTGGATCTGGCTGCCGGCTATGGTCCTGATTGTACTCGGGCACGTGCTTAAGGCGGGATCTTCGGGTCTATGATAGGCGTCGATGAGGCAGAGTCGTCTTATCCGAGAGGATAAGACGACTCTCTCTGCGCTCATGAGGTTCGAATAAAATAGAAGAGCGCCCCGAGCGCGAGCGCGATGCAAACTACCGGGGCCAGGGCTAGAATTTCTGTAAACATGTTGCTTCCCTCCTACCGGAGGCTACGGACAAAGGGGACGATGCTAAACCGCCGCTTCACTGCCACGCAACGCGTCTTGTGGGATCATCTTAATTGTATGCCGAGAATCATCATTATCAACCCATCGTTAGCACAAATTTTAACTGCATTGTCTTTAAGTCGACGATCCGTCTGTTACACCTGTCTTGTTACCTACCGCGCTGATGCGTTCGTTTTCTATCAACACCGTGGCATCGGGACGAGGGCTTCCGCCTGTCCCATCGATAAGCGTTGCTCCCACGAACGCCTGATAGTGGTGCGCGGAGTCGGCTAGCGCCAGCCCGAGCGACATCGAGCACAGCGCCCCGCATAGAACGATGGTAGTCGTTCCGGTTTTCCTCTTGAGTTCGTCCTACGTATCTAGCTCCGGATAATGCCGGAAGATATCCTCTTCGTTGAACGGCATACGCCGTTGGAAACCAGATAGACGGCGATGTTCGGGCGATCCGCGACCTTATCGTGCAGCGCCACCAGCCCGGGATACTTCGGTTCCAAGCCCTGCATCGTCTTCGGGAAGGCGTAACGCAGGCCGGTGATAAGCTGGAAGGACAGATCGACGTAGGACAAGTTGCGACCGAGCATATACCCTCTGCCCTTCGGATTGCCGGCGAGCACCTGCTCGAAATAACGAAGGAACTTGGGTACCCGTTCCGCGGTGAAATGCCCGGCGCGGCGCCGCGCCTCGCGCTTCTGCTGGTGGTAGTACAGGCTGCCCGCGATCGGATGATGCACGTCATGGATCTCCGCCACAGAGTCGGCGATCGTCAACTGCAGTTGATGCGTCCAGAGCCGGCCGGCCTCGGCCTTCGGCACCAGACCGAGCCGCGGCCCCAGATACAGCAGGATGTTGGCGGTCTGGGCAATCACCCGATCGCCCCTTGAGAAACGGCGGCGCGAAAGGCAGAGAGCCAGTCTCAGTGCCCCTCAAGAAAGCGCATCATCGCCGAGACGCCGCGCCTCCGCTGACGCGCTACGTCTACGTAGTCGGCGCCCGCCTCCTCGAGCGCGAGCCGCGCGTATTCGCCACGGCCTTGTATGCCGGGCCAGTAGTAGAGATCATAGCGCATACCAAGGTCCTCCTGTATCAAAGCATTGCTAGCGGTTCCAAGCCCACTATCTCAGGCCACGGCCATGCGGGACTTTCAGCAGGCTGCCTTCCGCGCGCTGGAAAGCCGGCATGGCGCTCACCGCTACCCTACCTGGGGTCGCGCGCGCTCGATGATCGCCTCGAAATCGGTCCTTAGCGGTAAGGTTCCGAAGGAGTTCCGGTGATCGTCACCGAGGCGCGCGGTGCAGAAGGCCTCCGCGACCACGGAGGGGGCATGTTGGAGCAGTAACGCGCCTTGTAGCGCGAGTGCGAGTCCCTCGACCAGGCGCCGAGCGCGCGTCTCCGCTTGACGCGTATCCCGGATCTCGGTTTCTAGCCGGGTTACAAAACGATCGAATTGATGATCGCCTCCCATCGCGGCACGAATTTCCCGGAAGAATAACGAGATTGAATCCGGATCCTTGTACATCGCGCGTAGCACATCGAGACACTGAACATTCCCGGCACCTTCCCAGAGCGAGTTCAGCGGCACGTCGCGATAGAGGCGCGGCAACGGGGACTCTTCGACATAGCCGTTGCCGCCGGTACATTCGAGCGACTCGGCAACCACCGTGACCGCACGTTTGGTGATCCAATATTTGGCCACCGCTGTCGCGATGCGCGTAAACTTTGCCTGCTCTACACTGTTTGCGGATTCATCAAAACCGCGCGCCAAACGCAAGACGAGCGCGGTCGAGGCTTCGGACTCTAAACAAAGATCGGCAAGCACGTTCCGCATCAAGGGTTGATCGAGTAGGCGCCGCCCGAAAGCCTGACGGTAGGCTGCGTGATGCGTGGCTTCGGCGACGGCGCGCCGCATGGTAGCCGCCGATCCGCAGGCACAATCGAGGCGGGTATGGCGAACCATGTCCATGATGGTCGCGATCCCACGGCCTTCCTCCCCAAGAAGGCGTGCCCAGGCATGGCGGAACTCGACTTCCGCCGAGGCATTGGAACGATTCCCGAGCTTATCCTTAAGCCGGATGAGATGGAAAGAATTCCGGGTACCGTCTGGCTTCCAGCGCGGCAGGAGAAAACAGGAAAGACCGCCTTTCGCCTGCGCTAAGACCAGAAACGCGTCCGACATGGGGGCGGAGAAAAACCATTTGTGCCCGATAAGTGCGTACTCGCCCCCCGGGCCGGCAGCGCCAAGCGGCTGTGCGCGGGTGGTGTTAGCCCGTAGATCGCTGCCGCCTTGGCGCTCGGTCATCGCCATGCCAAAGAGTGCGCCGCGCTTCTGCGGTGCCGGCATACAGCGCGGGTCATAGTCGCTGGATAAAACCCGAGGCTCCCACTCGGCCGCCAGCTCAGGCTGCACGCGTAGGGCCGGAATCACGGCAAAGGCCATCGTGATCGGGCAGCTCGACCCCTCGTCGATTTGATGGCGAAGCAGGTTGAGTGCGCTGCGGGCGACGTGCGGACCGGAACGGATGCTGGTCCATGCGAGCGAATGGTTGGCGTGGGCGATGCCGATACGCAGCAATTCGTGCCAGGCGAGGTGAAACTCGACTTCGTCGATGCGATGTCCGAAGCGGTCATGGGTGCGAAGCAGCGGCGGGTGGCGGTTGGCAAGCTCACCGAGCTGGATCACCTCGGCCGCACCGAGGAGTGCGCCGTATTCGCGGGCTTGCGCCTCTATCCATCCACCGCCTTCCCGATGCAGCGCCTCGCGAAGCGGTACATCGTGTTCAAAGAGGTTATAGTTCGCAAGCGCGGGCGGTTGATTGAATACTTCATCGGGTTCGTGAGCCCAACAATCATCAGGATCCATAGCAGTATCTCCAGTGCAAAGGCATTACCCTAGGTCAGTCACGTAAGGCAGCAAGCGCGACAAAAGCAACTATAAGCCAAGTTCCCGGTTTGTACCTCTTTGACTTGGCGTTTAGCGCCTCAAGGCTTTCCGTAAGCGCCTGCTCTCCCATCGTGTTCTTGATGAATTGCCTCGCACCCGCCAAGGATCGCGCCACCGGGTCATAGGCCATCTCGGCCATGACAGCTTCGTTGCTTCTTCCCCTTG
>JBOIDF010000111.1:0-6725 GCA_050740455.1 Gammaproteobacteria bacterium
CTCGATCCCAAGCCCTATCGCTGGCGCGCCAAGGGTGCGGACATCCTCGCCAAGATCCAGCGCGCTCGCGAAACGATGGCGAAGCAGTCTGCCAATGTATAGCCATTTGTGAAACACTACACTAGTAGATCGTTTCACTAATTCATTTACGTTATGGCAGTCTTGAATTTCGCCTCGGAACGCTATAGGTCGTCATACCTGCGAAAGCAGGTATCCAGGATTTAAGCCGGTTTCCTGGATGCCAGCTTCCGCCGGCATGACGGTCGTTCTTGGAATTCAAGTCGTAAACGTTTAAATGGAACGCACTACTAGCAAGCCATCGTCGGGTTCTGCCAGCCGCCGGCATCCTCGGCCAGCGCTTCGGCTTCCGGTGGCCCCCAACCGCCCGCAACATAGGGCCGCGGCGCAATGGACTCCTGATGGACGCCATCGTCGACGATTCGCCAGGCTGCTTCGATCGAATCCTGGCGGGCAAACAAAGTCGGATCGCCGCGCAATGCATCGCCAATCAGCCGTTCGTAGGCGCCGATCGTCCCCGCCTCCTCGTCGCACATCAGCAGCTCGCTGGCGCGGCCGAGCATGTCCTCGCCCGGTTCTTTGGTGCGCACGCCGAGGCCGATCGACACACGATCAGGCCCCAAGCGGAAACGCACGTGATTGGGCGCGCTCTGCGTAGCGTCGAACAGCGGATGCGCCGGGGCTCGCAAGCGCACCATGACCTGCGTCGCCGTTACCGCCATCCGCTTGCCTGCGCGGATGAGGAACGGCACGCCAACCCAGCGCGGCGAATCGATGCCGAGCCGCAACGCGGCATAGGTCTCGACCAGAGAACCGGCGGCAACGTCCGGTTCCTCTCGATAACCCGCGTACTGGCCACGGACGATACTGCGGAGGTCGAGAGGCGGCACGGCCTGGAGCACCTTGACCTTCTCATCGCGCAGCGCGTCGCTCGCGTAGCTTGCCGGCGGCTCCATCGCGAGCAGACTCACGACCTGCAACAGATGGTTCTGTACCACGTCGCGGATGGCCCCCAACTCCTCGTACAACCGACCGCGGCCTTCGATACCGAAGGACTCTGCCATCGTGAGTTGCACGCTGGCGATGTGCTCGCGACTCCACAGCGGCTCGAGGAAGGCATTTGCAAACCGGAAGTAGAGCAGGTTCTGCACCGGCTCCTTGCCGAGAAAATGATCGATGCGGAAGATCCGTGACTCCTCGAATACCTGCGCGAGGCTGCGGTTGAGCGCTTGGGCGGATTTCAGATCGCGGCCGAGAGGTTTCTCTACCACGACCCGTGCGCCGCGCGCACAGCCCGCGGCGCCGAGCCGCGCCACCACCTCGCCGAAGAGGCTCGGGGGAATCGCGAGGTAGTGCAAAGGCGAGCGCGCTTCGCCCAAAGCGTCTCTGAGTTTGCGAAATGTCTCTGCATCGCGGTAATCGCCCCCGACGTAGCGCAGCCGTTCACACAGCGACGCGAAGGCTGTCTCATCGATGTCGTCGCCATGCTCGCGCAAACTGGCGAAAAGACGCTCTCGCAGTCGCTCCTTCGTCCACGCTTCGCGCGCCACCCCCAGCACTGGTGCATCCAGCCGCCCGCGCCGGATCAGGTTTTCAAGCGCCGGGATGATCTTCTTGTAGGCGAGATCGCCGGTGATACCGAAGATCACCAGCGCGTCCGATTCGAGGTCTTGCATGTGCGCCATTTCGTGCAGCACGCATGCGCTACCGCGCATGGCCGGCGCCCGAGGGACTCTTGCCTCTCGCCGCGATCGACTTCAACAGTGTGTCGAAGGACTCAGTGAACTTTTCGATACCTTCGTCAAGGAGCCGCTCGGTCACACGCGGAAGGTCGACGCCTGTTTTCGCGAGATCGCGCATTACCCGCATGGCTTCATCGACCCCTTGTTCCAGGGAAGCCGTCGCCTTTCCGTGGTGCGCGAAGGCAGTTATGGTCTTGCTCGGCAGCGTGTTGATCGTTTGCGCGCCGATCAGCGGCTCGACATACATCAGATCGTCGTAAGACGGGTTCTTCGTGCTGGTGCTGGCCCACAGGAGCCGCTGAGGTCTTGCGCCGGCGTGTTCGAGCGCATGCCACCGCGTCGACGAAGACATCTGCTTGAAGCGCTGATAGGCGAGCTTCGCGTTGGCGGTTGCGCACTTGCCGAGTAAGCGTTCTGCGTCCGGGTTGCCGCCTTTGACCTTTTCCTGCAGCAGTTCGTCGACGAGCGTGTCGATTCGGCTCAAAAAGAAACTGGCTACCGATGCGATCCGATTGATCGACGCCATTTCACTTTTGCGTCGCTCGAGCGCTCGCAGATACGCGAGCGCGACCGCTTCGTAGCGCTCGATGGAGAAGAGGAGCGTGATGTTGATGTTGATTCCTTCGACGAGCAATTCTTCGATGGCTGGAACGCCTTCGGGCGTGCCGGGTATCTTGATGAACAGATTCGGGCGCGCTACAGCCTGCCAGAAGCGGCGCGCTTCTGCGATGGAGCCTTGGGTGTCGCGTGCGAGGTGCGGCGAGACTTCGAGGCTCACGAAACCGTCGCGCCCCGCGGATCGGTCGTAGGCCGGACGCAGGATGTCGCAGGCGTCGCGCACGTCAGTCACGATCAGCGCTTCGTAGACACTGTTCGCGGACTGACCGGCCAGCTCGCTGATCTGACCATCGTAGTCGTGGCTCTTGCTGATCGCCGCATTGAAGATCGCCGGATTGGAAGTGACGCCGGTCAATCTCTCCTCCGTGACCCGCCGCCGCAGCTCCCCATTCTTGAGCATTGCGCGGGTGAGGTCATCGATCCAATAGCTCTGGCCGAGCTGCGCAACTTCGAGCAGGGGGTTCATCGATCACCATCCATGAGTTCCATCGCCTTCCCAACCACATTCTCGACCGTGAAGCCGTAGTGCCTGAGATTCTCTTTGCCGGGAGCGCTGGCGCCAAAGCGCTCCACGCCGATGACTGCGCCGGCTCCGCCCAGCGTCGGCGACCAGCCCGCTTTCGGGTTCCTCCAGCGTATCAAACTGGCTTGCAAGGAGCCGCGCATCGAGGAAGTGTCCTTTGCGGCGTTCGAGTTGTCCTCGGATGAGTTCGTAATCGCCTCTTAGATAGACGAATTGCACGCTATCCAACTGCAAAAAATCACGACAGGCTTGCTTCAAGGCAGAGCACGCAAATACTGCGTGCTGGTGCCGCGCAATGACATCGTGGATCTGCGCGCGAATCGCGGCAAGCCGCGGCCAGCGGTCCAGACCGCTGAGGGGACTTTCCGCGCGGATCTTTGCGATATTCGCCGGAGAAGAGGATACAGGATAGGACATTTAATGGAGGATAGGACTTGCAATGCCCTTTGGCAAACGATGATGCTTTCCTGGAGGGGCCGGGCGGCGATGGGGCGGTCCACCGCGTTCGGCCCCTGAAGCGGTGGGATTGCCGGTGGCTCGCATGATAGAGGCGCCCGCCGTCGCCGCGAGAATAGAGAATAGAGAATAAGAATTTCAAAAGCCCTTTTTCCTCAGGAGCGAAGATACGACTGGACCGGTAGGCTGTCAAACGTGCGCGGTGTGGGGCCGGAATCGGCGAATTATCGGGCCGCCGGGCGACTGGGGTTAGCCAAGTACCGGGGCATTATGGTGTCTTAAGGGAGTGCAGGCCAAGGGGGAGTGTCGCCGTCACGATGAAATTCGACTCGCAATTGTACGAAGACGCCGTCCGCTCGCGCTCGTATAAATTTGCACGCCGGCTTGGCGTATTATTAGAGGAGCTAGGGATTGCTCTGAGAAACGTACCTTGCGGAACATGCATTGACGGGACGACAAGTCGAGATGATATTATCCGGAAGCCTGCTCAACCTGATGCGCAAGCGTCTGCTAGCTGGCGTCGGCTCTGAATGTTAGACCTTAAACGGGTGTACGACCCATCTTCGGCCGAAGAGGGTTATCGTGCCCTAGTCGATCGCCTCTGGCTCAGGTCACACTATCACGGCGCAGGTCGAGTATGACGATGCATGGAAACATTCCGTCGACCCGAAGTATTGACCACATCACCCCGCAGCTTGCCCACACGCTCGCCGGCCTTTTTCAGGAGCGTATCTCGCGGACGCCGCAGTCCATCGCTTACCGCTATTTCGACCCTGCCGCGAGCACCTGGAAGGGGCTATCTTGGCAGGCGATGGGCACGCACATCGCGCGCTGGCGGGCAGCATTGGCGCGCGAACCGTTGCAATCCGGCGATCGCGTCGCCGTGATGCTTCGCAATTCGCCGGAATGGGTCATGTTTGAGCAAGCGGCGCTAGGGCGAGGTCTTGTCGTCGTTCCCCTGCATACCAACGATCGTGCCGAAAATATTGCCTACATGATCAGAGATGCGGGCGCAAAAGTGCTGCTGCTCGGGGATGCCGAGGACTGGCGCCTGTTGCAGGTCGTGCGTGATCATTTAGGGGGGTTGGTGCGCGTCCTTACCGTCACGCCTCATGAGCGCGAATCTGGCGATGCGCGTCTGTGGGACGTTAACGCATGGTTATCGCTCGCCGATAAGGCCGCACCGATGCATGCCGCCGTCCCTGATGATCTCGCCACCATCGTATACACCTCGGGAACAGTCGGCCGCCCCAAAGGGGTGATGCTGAGCCACCGAAACATATTGTGGAACGCCCATGCGCTCATGCGAAGGTTCTCCATTTCCCCAGACGATGGGTTTCTCTCTTTCTTGCCTCTTGCGCATACCTTCGAGCGCACCGTTGGCTACTACCTGCCGGTGATGGCGGGTGCCCTCGTCACTTACGCGCGCTCGCCTCAGCAGCTCGTTGAAGATCTCCCAGAAGTCCGGCCGACCATCTTATTGGTCGTGCCTCGGGTCCTCGAGAAAGTCTACGGAGGACTTCAATCGAAAACTGAAGGACACACTCCTTTAAGAATTCTATTTGAGCTGACCACCCGAATCGGGTGGCAGCGCTTTCGGTACCTACAGGGGCGAGAGAACTGGCACTGGCCGTTACTCCTATGGCCTTTACTCAATCGGCTCGTGGCACATCGGATCCTCGCTGGTTTAGGTTGCGATCGCCTGCGCATCGTCAGTTGCGGGGCAGCGCCCCTAGAGGCACGTCTCGCGATCGTGTTTATTGGCTTAGCATTCCCCATCTCAAATGGCTATGGGCTGACCGAAGCGAGTCCCGTGGTAAGCGCTAATGCGCTCACCGATAATGACCCCCTCAGCGTCGGCAGTCTGCTCGAGGACGTGGAGGCGCGCATCGGGGACAATGATGAGCTGCTTGTAAAGAGTCCCGGCGTCATGTCAGGTTACTGGGGCGACCCAAAGCTGACCGCGTTGACAATCGACAGCGAAGGTTGGCTACGCACCGGCGACCAGGCGCGGATCGACGACCACCATATCTACATCACTGGCCGAATCAAAGAGATCATCGTGATGGCCAATGGTGAAAAGGTTGCCCCAGAGAGTATGGAACGCGCGATTAGCCTTGATCCGCTCTTCGAGCAAGTGATGGTGACGGGAGAAGGTCGGGCCTATCTGAGTGCGAACGTCGTGCTAAACCGAAATCGCTGGTCGAAATTTGCACGTGAGCTTGGCCTCGACCCAAACGACCGGGCTGCACTGGACCAGGCACAGGTCCAGGCGACGGTCTTAGACCGAATCGCATTGCGACTGCACGCGCTCCCAGGCTATGCGAAGGTGCGAAGCGTTACCCTGAGCTTGGAACCATGGACGGTGGAAAACGGGCTCTTGACGCCAACTCTTAAGGTTCGTCGCGACCGAGTACTCGCCCATCTCCAGACGCAGGCCCTAAGCAAGGCCAGCGGAACGGCACCGGTATAATCGATCATTGATGCTCCGTCTGCTTCGGAACGCTTCGTCATCAAAATGCACCGAAATCTAAATTGACTAGTAGTCCGTTTCCAGGTAGCAGAACCACGTCATGCCAGCGGAAGCTGGCATCCAGGAAACCGGCGTAGTGCTGGATACCTGCTTTCGCAGGTATGACGATCTATAGCGTTGCGGAGCGGCGTCCGCTTGGATGGTTTGCCCCGGCTAGGACTCGGCCTCGGGACCCAGTGTCCGCGCGACCAAGGGGTGAGGTCGGGACGCCGCCGTACCACCGCTGCCGTACGGACGGGTGATGATCTCCAGCAGGTGGCCGTTCGGGTCGTCGAAGTAGAGCCCGCGCCCATCGTCCCAGGTGTTGATCTGATCGCGCTCGTGACGGCCGGGGTCGGCCCAGTAGGAGAGGCGCCGTTTACGAATCCGCTCGAAGATCTCGTCGAATTCTATCTCGCTCACCAGGAAGGCATAGTGCTGGGACGTGATCTCGCCGTCGGCGTCGATATAGTCCAGCGAGGTGTCGCCCACCCGCACCACCGCAAACGGGCCGAACAACAAAGGCGCCGGGAGGCCCAGGATCTCAGTCAAGAACATTGCCGCGGAATCCTTATCGCGCGCGGCAACGATTGTGTGGTTCAGTCGGACGGCCATGGTCGTGATCCTAGATGTTTGCGAATGTTTCACTTAAGCGGTTTGTCGATCGAGAAGTCTCTGACGCTCGCCGAGGTAATATCACTTCCCTTGGTTCCTCAATCTGCGATGTGACTGAGAGCTTGTGAAAAAATCGTCGCGAGCGAAGAGAGGTCGCGTTCCGCCGGAGCGCAGGAACCGGAGTGTATGTTGAAATACATGAGGATTCCGAGCACCGCCGGAACGCGAGATCCCGAGCGCA
>JBOIDF010000112.1:0-6516 GCA_050740455.1 Gammaproteobacteria bacterium
GACGGGCTAATACTTTAATCTCCACTGCGTCCTCCTCTGTCAGCATGGCTCCCCCAAAAAAGAGCCAAGCCTAGGAACAGGCGGGTCAATTTTCAATCATCGCAGTGGGTCATTTTTACTTCATCGCCAACAACGAGGGCATGTACAAGGTGGCGCTCAGGATTCAGGCCAGAGCTATCCGCCGGTGCGGGGAGTTGCTGAAGGAGGTTCAGGCAAAACAAGGGGCACGAACAGACCTCGTGACGGCGACGACACGAAGTTCGGCCGCTACTGACGCCGGCCTATCAGAACGCCAGCGTAATCAGGCCCTCCGCAGTGCCTGCCTACACTTATCGCGGCCGGGCAGCCACGAACCGAGGTTTCGTTTGGATGATGGCGTCGGCGATCTCCATTCGGAGGTCGTCGCCATCGTCTGGAGGAAGCACCAAGTCTGCGTGCGCTGGATTCCTGAGTTTAGGCGTAGCACACACAGGAATGCCGGCGGTGATGCTTAGTCGGAGCGTCCGAACATCGCTAACGCGAAGCTCGGCGTATCCCTTGAAGCGCTGCGGTGTCCGCCTTCGGTGGCCGTCGAGTCCTGCACGGTACTCCAATAGTTTTCTAGGGGCACACTCGATCCGATCTACCGAGATCCCCGATTGTTCCGAAGGCACGAGGAACGCATTGACCTTCACCGCAGAGGTTGAACGACGAATCTGGCGGTCGCTATAGATCGCCCTGCCTAGCATCTCGTGGTCCCCGACGCCTAACGGTTGCTGGCGCGCAGAAGCCCGCTGGATGCAATAAAGAACGAAGTGGGCCCAAAGCCTACAGGAGCATTCCCAATAGCGCACGGATTTTATCCGGATCAACTCCACGTCCTCGGTGAATCTGCCTGCCCGCCTTGAGCAGATAGGCGATCTCACCGCTAGAAGCGAAGTTTAGGTAGAGTGTCTTATCTCGAATGTGTGCTTCAATCCCGACATTTCCGTTCGGGTCCGGGAACGGTTCAAAGTTACTCGTGTATTGAGGCACTGATTGAACAAAACGCACTGCATGGGCGATAGCTTGCCGCGAGACTGGTTTCGCTCCGTGGCCATCCCAATCAGGAACCAAAGTAGAGAAGGCTTCAATCTCATCCTTAACTGCGGCAGAGTAGCCCACAGATTCGACAAGCTCCCTTACGCATGCCGCCAACTTGGACGTGCTATCGATTCCTGCGCGATTCGGAAATCGTCCATGAGATCGAACGCGTCGTCCGCGCCCGTTGTCCCCGCTCTTGAAGGGTGGCGCGAGGGTTTAATCAACTTTACACACGCTACCAACATCGCCCATACGAGTGCACCCAGCGCCCTGGCAAACCGACCCAAACCGACCCGACGCACCGCGCGGACGGTCCAGAAAACGGTATACCCGACGGTGAAAACCGCGGCGGCGCTTACAACAAGAATGACAATGTCCATGGCGGCCTCCTGCTCACCTTATAGATATAGCCTCTCGCGCGGCGAAATACCAGCGCGTTCTTTCCAGCGGTATTACAAGAAACTGCATTCGACCCTTATCCTGTCGGAGGTACCCCATGACCACAACGACACCCCAAGCCCAACCGTTTACGGAACGACCCGATTTCACCCCCGTGCACACACCGGCGCCCCTATGGGAAGGCCGGCGCGGCCAGATCGCAAACCTCTGGTTGTACGCCTACTGCGCGATCCTCTCTCCCTTCATCCTGCCGCTCGTCTATGCCGTGTGGCGGGCAGTCGATACCTTCTGGCACCGCTACGAGCTTTTGCCCAATCGGCTCCGGATCACGACCGGCCTATACCGCCCGCACATCCATACCGAGGAAGTGGATTTCGACACCGTGCAGGGCGTGCGGGTCGAGGGGTTTCGGCTCTATCGTGTCGTCAATCGTGGGGATGTCGTGCTTGAACGCGGAGCGCCGGAGCGACAGGACGTCGCAGGCCAATCCAGGGATGGATGCTTCGAACGCAGTAACGGCCTGAATCCCGTGCGTATCGAGGGGATCAAGGACCCCGAAGGGCTCAAGACGCTCATCGACGCGGCGCTCGAACGGTGGCGCCGGCGGCAAGATCGGCCGGCGCGCTGAGGAGCTTATCCACATTTTCTGTGAAGAGGCTGTGGATAAGCCGCCCTGGGGTCGTTGGGAATCGTTGAGTCCGTAGCCGACGGGTTAGATTGCCGAATGACTATCCACTTCCAGACGTGAACCACGCAAATCGCACGCACGGTCATGACCGTTACCGGCGGTCGGCTCGACGTGCCCGCGTGGTTGCGTGACACGCTGGCGGGGTGGCTTGGATCCTGGCGTCAAGCGCCGGCTGCGGCCGCCGTAAGCCCCGCGGCCCTCACGAGCGGACCTATCCTGGTGCAGCCCTCTGAGCGACTACTCGCCTCTCCAGAGCGACAAATGCTCGTTCAAGCCATTGAGGATTTAACGCGCGTGACCCCCGCCCATTTCGAGGTGCTCTACCGAAGCGCGCTCTCGAACTACGCGGGCTACGTGCAACAACTCCCCGCCTCGGATGCGCATCACCATGCGGGGCTTGGGGGTTTGCTGGACCACGGGTTGGAGGCGGCGGTCTTCGCCTTGAAGCTCCGGCGGGGCCATCTTCTCCCCCCGGGTGCGCCGACCGAGCTCATTGACGCGCAAGCCGATCTCTGGAGCTACGCCTGCTTCACGGCGGTCCTGCTCCATGACATCGGCAAGCCCGCCGTGGACCAGGTGGTCACGCTCTTCGACAAGCATGGCCGCGCGCTCGGCCCATGGGACCCCTGGTCCGGTCCGATGCAGGCCCAGACCTATGAGGCGCGGTTTGTGCGCAACCGCAACTACCAAATGCATCAGCGCGCCGCCCCGTTGCTCGCGCGCCTCATCGTGCCCCCCGAGGGGTTTCGCTGGTTGGCCTCCGAGCGCGAGGTCCTAGCCGCCTGGCTCGCCGTGATCTCGGGGATGCCGGAAGACATAGGCCTCCTGGGGCAGATCGTCGAGGGGGCCGATCGGCTCTCGATGGCCGCGGATCTCACGGGCGGTCTCACCCGTCAGACCCCGACCGCCCGCGTCCGACCACTGTATGAACGTCTGATCACGGGACTTCGCTATTTAATAGACAGGGGTGCGCTCCAGCTTAACCGTCCAGACGCAGCGGGCTGGCTCGTGGGTGAGGATCTCTGGCTGGTCGTCAAGACCGCGCTCGATGCCTTACGGGTCCACCTGCTCCAGGAAGGCCAAAGCGGGATCCCCGTAGAAAACCGGCGGCTGATGGACGAGTTGCAACAGCGGAGCGTGCTCATTCCCAACGGTGACCGCGCGGTCTGGTCAGCACGGATCACCTTGGGTGGATGGCAACAGGATCTCACGCTCTTGCGGTTTCCGGTTTCACGCCTCTGGCCCGATTCGGCGATCCGCCCAGACACCTGCCAGGGCACGATCCAGCCATTGGCCGGCACTGACGTTGCCGCAGCACCCGAAACGCCCTCGGCGGCCTCTCAATGCGTCATGGATAAACCACCCCCTCGGAGGATGCCCGGGCCGGCCTCGCCGAGACCGTCAGCACGCGCCGTCGCATCCCCCGGATCGCTGACGGTGGTTGTCGCGCCGACTTTACCCGTCGCGACGGTCACTGAGGCGCCGGCGTTTACGAAACCTGTGGACCTGGGACAAGCATTTATCGCCTGGCTCAAGCAGGGGCTCCTAAACGGCGAGCTCCCCATCAACACCGTCAATTCTCGCGTGCACCGAGTGCGAGAAGGTGTGCTACTCGTGAGCCCCGGGATCTTCCGGGATTATGGGATTGCGGTGCAGGCTCCTTGGGACAACATCCAGAAGCGCTTCCAGAAGCTCCGCCTCCACCGCAAGACGCCCGAGGGCTTCAATATCTGGACCTACACGGTCGTTGGCGAACGCCGTACCCGCGAGCTCAAGGGCATCTTGGTGAATGACGCAGAAAAGGCGCTGGGACCCGACCTCACGCTGCCTCCGCCGACGTCCATGTGGTCTTGGTGGGAAGGAAGAATGAGTGATGGGAAATGGCAAGGGGACGGGCGGCGCCCGCCCAAGGTTCTGGGAAGACGCGAAGCCCTATCCGGAGCGCCGCACGCTCGAGCGCTGGTTGGAGCAACAGATCTGATCGGCGCTCCTCAACGCCCGGAACGCCATGGCTCGAACTGTCTTCCTAAAAACGGCCCCGGCGCGGACAACGCCGCATTGATTGAATGGCGATAAGCTCGCATAATCCCCCGACGATTAACAGACGAACCATTCGAGGAGACGGTGTGGCAAAACTTCCGATTCGGCTCAAGCGCAACACTGACGAGCCACTCAAGGCGCAAGTGGTGCGGCAGACAAGCGAATTCATCAAGAGCGGTAAGCTTAAACCCGGGGCGGCGCTGCCCTCGACCCACTCGCTCGGTACGCAACTCGGTATCAGCCCGGAAACGGTGAGACGGGCTTACGTGCAGCTTCGGGAAGCAAAGCTGATAGAGCGTGAGGAAAAGCGGGGGTACCAGGTGTGGGGGAGCAACGCGAGACGGATCCCGGCGGTCAAAACGCCCCCGGCAACGAAAGCGCATCCGCTCTCAAAAGCGCCTCGGTCTCGCGCGGCAAAACGAGCATCGGCGGCGCAGCGAAGCTAGCCTCGAACGCCTGGCCGGCGCGATCGCATCGGGATCCTGAAGGTACCGCCGCACTCCCCTCGGTAAGCGGTCGGGCTCCATGGACCGTTTCATCCCCCTGAACTGGAACCACAGGATCGTTGCGACATTGGCAATATCCACCTCTTGGCCGGTTGGCGAGAGCGCCTGTTCGCGAAGTCGGTCAGCAAGAGCGTGGTAATTCTCTTTCTAACCCCGTAGGCCCTTGATCGCTTGTTCGGCGAATCTCGCTTTCATCTCGATGGCGAATTCATCCACGGCCGCGTGCAGCCCCACGATCTCTTCACGGACGGCCGGATCAACCGAGTTCAATAGTGTGTTATACGCAACCCTGCACCCCAGTGCGAGTAGTTCGGTACTTGAATACCAAGCGGCCCTTGCGACCCCTGACCATTATAGGTTGCACCGCCCTGGCGTCTCACACCCCACCCAGCGTGCCTGGCCTCGCCGCCCGAGGAATCGACGCGTCATGGCACGGAAAGAGCGCTAGCGTGACGCGCGCATGAACCCACCGCGGGTGGTCATCTCGACCTTCGGCCCCCGGCGATCTGAACCCGTATGTGGCGATCGCGCTAGAGCTTCGGCACCGAGGGCATGAACCGGTGATCGCAACCACGCCTCTCTACCGCGATACGATCACCTTGCTTGGGCTTTTGTTTCATCCGGTCCGCCCAGACCTGCCCGCCTGCGACCGCCCCGAAGAACTCGAGGCGATGGTGAGACTGGGCCGGTGATATACTTAAAACAGTCGTTTCACGAGGAGGCTTCTTATGTCCACGAACCCCGATACGCTGCGCCGACGCCTGCACGAGCTGGCCGATCAACTCCCGGCCGACGCCACGTGGGACGACGTGATCGAAGAAGCGCGCTTTCGCAGGGCCGTGGAAACGGGGCTTGCCGCCGCCGACCGCGGTGCGTTCGCAACCGAGGACGAGGTGAAAGCAGCGTTCGCCCATTGGAATGTTAAATCTTGAGATTACGCTGGACACGTCCCGCGCTGTCGGACTTTATCGAAGCACAACAATACATCGCCCGGGAAAATCCCACCGCCGCGCAAGAAGTGGCGCAACGCGTTTGGGACGCCGCTTCGCAACTCCTTACTCATCCCGAATTGGGTCGGCCGGGCCACGTCGGCGATACCCGCGAATGGGTCGTGACGAAAACCCCTTACCTCATTGTTTATCGTCGAAAAGGCGAGTTCATCGAGATACTTCGTGTTTGGCACGCCAAACGAAACTGGAAGGACGCGCCCGCGTCTTAAACCGCGTGACCGGGATTACCGACGTCACATGGGCTATCGAGGCCGAGTTCTGGGTGGATCTTCAGGCCCAGCAGATCTCTGGACCGTGCGTAGAAAGCTGGGTAAGCCCAAAGTGAAATCTCTGGTGAGCCGCAAGGCGGCATAACCGCAGCGATGATTTCAACAACTCCGACTCTTTGATCCTCAAATTCTGACTGCGTTAAAGATCAGCAAGAAACCTATGGTTGTGCCACCCGACAAGCGCTTAAAGTTCTTTGTTTTCGTCATTGAGTCGCCGTCTGCAGTCGATCTCTATCATCGCCGCACCGAAGGCGAGGTGATTCGCCAAGCAGTCAATCTGAATCAAATTTGGTGTACCTCGTAGAGCCGTCCCCGGTAGTCGAGCTGAACCGCGCGGTCGCCGTGGCCATGCGCGACGGACCCGCGGCTGGCCTGGTCCTCATCGACGCCATCCTGGCGCGCGGTGATCTCGCGAATTATCACCTCACGCACACGGCCCGGGCGGAGCTGTGCCGGCGCTTGGGTAGGACGGCGGAGGCCCGCGCTTCGTACCAGCGCGCCCTGAGCCTTACGCAGCAGGAGCCGGAACAACGCTTTCTCGA
>JBOIDF010000113.1:0-6109 GCA_050740455.1 Gammaproteobacteria bacterium
GTTCGGGTTGATTGAGAGAGGGACGTGGCGACGCACGCTCGGCGGCGGGATCAGAGTCCCAAGGACGCATCGGTCTACCACGTCCATTACAACACTATGCCTCAATATTTTTACTGAAACCAAGGGTTGTGGATAGGTTGGATATCTTCCCTGATACCCACATATCCACAACCCAACAAAATAATAAGAATCCATAAAAAAGAAAGATACAAGGATGCAACGCGAGATCCCGAGCGTAGTAGGTTTTTTCACAAACTCTCACCACGCATGATTTGACTTGAAGTCATCCAAGGCGGCTTTCAAGCCCGCATCGATGTCATCGTTGAAATCGCCGGCCTCGTTAATGCGTTGCATTAAATCCGCGCGCTCGCTATTCACGAAACTATGCAGCGCCGCCTCGAAGGGCCCCACTTGTTCGAGCGGGATGTCATCGAGATAGCCCCGATCGGCGGCATAGAGGCTCGCCGCCATCTCGGCGACCGTGAGGGGTGAATACTGCTTCTGCTTCATCAATTCCGTTATGCGCTGCCCGCGTTCGAGCTGTTTGCGGGTCGCCTCGTCGAGATCGGAGGCGAATTGAGCGAAGGCCGCGAGCTCGCGAAACTGGGCCAGCGCCAAGCGAATGCCGCCACCGAGTTTCTTAACGATTTTGGTTTGGGCCGCGCCGCCCACGCGCGACACCGAGAGCCCGGCGTTGATGGCCGGGCGGATGCCCGCGTTAAAAAGGTCGGTCTCTAAATAGATTTGCCCATCGGTGATCGAGATCACGTTGGTCGGCACGAAAGCGGACACGTCGCCGGCTTGGGTCTCGATGATCGGCAAGGCCGTGAGCGAACCGGTCCTGCCCTTCACTCGGCCGCCGGTACGCTTCTCGACTTCCGCGGCGTTCAGGCGCGAGGCCCGTTCCAGCAGACGCGAATGGAGGTAGAAGATATCGCCGGGATAGGCCTCACGCCCGGGCGGCCGCCGCAACAGCAGGGAGACTTGCCGGTACGCCCAGGCTTGCTTGGTGAGATCGTCGTAAATGATCAAGGCGTCTTCGCCGCGATCGCGGAAGTACTCTCCCATGGCGCAACCCGAGTAGGGGGCGATGTATTGCATCGCCGCCGACTCCGAGGCGCTCGCCGCGACCACGATGGTATGTTCCAGTGCCCGGTGCTCCTGGAGTTTATGCACGACGGTATTGATGGACGAGGCCTTCTGACCGATCGCCACGTAAACGCACTTCACCCCGGTAGCCCGCTGATTGATGATGGTATCGATGGCGAGCGCGGTCTTTCCGGTCTGCCGGTCGCCGATGATGAGCTCGCGCTGGCCGCGGCCGATCGGCACCATCGCGTCGATAGATTTCAATCCCGTCTGCACGGGCTGGCTGACCGATTGCCGGGTGATAACCCCGGGCGCAATCTTCTCGATCGGCGAGGATTCCTGCGCCGCGATCGGTCCCTTGCCGTCGATGGGGTTCCCGAGGGAATCGACCACGCGGCCGAGCAAAGCCGGTCCAACCGGGACTTCCAAGATGCGCTTGGTGCAGCGTACGACATCACCCTCCGTGAGGTGCTCGTAGCCGCCCATAATGACGGCGCCCACGGAATCCTGCTCGAGATTAAGCGCGAGGCCGTACACGCTTCCGGGAAACTCGATCATCTCGCCCTGCATCACATCGCTCAGTCCGTGAATGCGGGCAATGCCGTCGGTGAGGCTCACCACCGTGCCTTCGGTGCGGGCCTCGGTCGGGAGATCATATTCCTGGATCTTCTTCTTTATGAGATCGCTGATCTCGATTGCGCTGATTGGCATCTTTCTTTCTCACTGGATTGCTAATCCTACTGTGTTACAAGCTGCTGAAGGGCGCCCTGCTTCGTTGGCATCGGGCTCGAAATGCTCATTTACTGCCGTGTAAACTCCACTTTCTCGCCCGATTCCCCCTCGCATGGCATCCCTCGATCGCCTTGTAGCACAGTAGGACTAAGCCGTCCCTCAAGTATTGCAACGTTTCCCGTGACCTCGCTAGGTTCAGTAACCCGTCATTCCGTACAGGGGGTGTACGGAATCCAGCACCAAGGAAGGCATTCCTACGCCTGGAATCCATGGCCGGACTAACGTTCTATCAATTAAACCGCGTGCTCAATTGCTGTAAGCGTCCCCGCAAGGAGGCGTCGATCACGAGATCTCCGACGCGCACGATCGCACCGCCGATCAAGCCCCGATCGATGCGCGTTGTCACCTTGAGAACCTTGCCGATGCGCCGTTTCATGGCCGCGGCGATCACTTGCTCTTGCTCGGCACTCACATCGAAAGCGGATATGACCTCGACATCCACACTCCCCTGAAATTCGGCCCGCAGATCCTCGAAAAGCCGGGCGATCTCGGGCAAAACCTGCAAGCGCCCGGCGTCGAGAAGCACACGAATGAGGTTGCGGATTTCGGGCGTCAGTCTATCCTCGGCGAGATCGAAGATCAGCCGCTCCAGCTTGGAGCGCTCGATGCGCGGATCGAGGACGATCTCGTGCATCATTGGATCCTGCATCAACAACCGTAGCAACACTAAAGCGTCGGACCACTCGTCCCATTGACCGTTCTCGCGGGCGCGTTCAAACACCGCTTGCGCGTAGGGGCGCGCCAGTGTCGCTGTCTCTTGCATCGTTTACAGGCGGGCCGCGAGTTTATCCAGAACGTCCCGATGCGCGTGGGCATCGACCTCGCGCATCAAGACCTGCTCCGCGCCCACCAGCGCGAGCCTGGCCACTTCCCGTTGCAATTGTTCTTTGGCCTGTTGAGTCTCTTGAGTGATTTGATCTCGCGCGGCGGCGACGATGCGTTCGCCCTCGGTGCGCGCGTTCGCCTTCGCCTCTTCGATGATCTCATCGGCGCGTTTCTGGGCGTGGATAATGTTTTCCTGGGCTTGCTGCTTGCCCTCGCGCAAGATGGTCTTGGCGCGAGTTTCGGCCAACTCCAGATCGTGCCGGCCTTTCTCCGCGGCGGCGAGACCGTCGGCGATGCGCTTCGCGCGCTCCTCCATCGCCGCCATCAAGGGCGGCCACACGAAACGCATGGTGAACCAGACCAGAATGGCGAAGGTAATCGCCTGGCCAAACAAGGTGGCGTTGATATCCACGGTCGAGCTCCTTAAGGGGCGCGTGGTTTAACCGCCAGCGACTTTCGCCAAAGCGTCGCCGAAACCGAAGGGATCGGCAAACAGCACATAAAGCCCCATAGCCGCGCTGATCATGGGGACGGCATCGACCAATCCGGCGACCAGGAAGAACCGGCCGATGAGCAGGTTGGCGAGCTCGGGCTGGCGCGCCACTCCCTCGAGGAACTTACCTCCCAGGAGACCGACGCCGATGGCCGCTCCCAACGCGCCTAAGCCCAGCATCAAGGCCACCGCGAGCACCGCGAGCCCCTGGACGTTGCTCAATACATTCACCAGCTCCATAGCTTTCTCCTTTATTTAATGATCGATTTTGCTGCCACGGCGTATGCCACCCCGTGGGGCGACCAAAGGGTAGAGCCGCGCCTCTCCCCTTTGGAAACCGCATTGCGAAGGTCCCCGCAGCGACACCACGGGGAATAAATATCAATGACTTTCATGCGCCATGCTGAGGTACACGATCGTCAGCATCATGAAAATATAGGCTTGCAGTGTGATGATCAGGATGTGAAATATGGCCCACGGTGCACCGAGCAGCCACTGTACCGAGTACGGCAAGAGCGCGATCAGGATAAACACCATCTCACCGGCGTACATGTTCCCGAAGAGCCGCAACGCCAGCGACAGCGGTTTAGCGATGTCCTCGATGATTCTAAACAACACATTGATCGGCGCCAGCTTCGGTCCGAAAGGCGAGGACATGGCTTCGTACGCGAATCCGTCGGCCCCTTTAATCTTGTAGTTGTAATAGATCATGAGACCGAAGACCGACAAGGACATGGCGAAAGTCAGATTGGGATCGGTCGTCGGAACCGACTTGAATTCGTGAACGCCGGCGTACCCCACGAGCTTCGGCAGGAGATCGACCGGTAAGAGATCCATGGCGTTCATCATGAACACCCAGACGAAGATCGTGAGCGCCAAGGGCGCCACCAGCTCGTTCTTACCGTGAAAGATCCCCTTGACCGAGCCGTCCACCAGCTCCACGACCATCTCGACAAAATTCTGCAAGCGGCCGGGCACCCCCGGGTTCGCCTTGCGGCCCACCCAATACAGCAAGCCAAAAACTACGAATCCGATAATCGCCGAGACCGCGAGCGTGTCTACGTGAAAGGTCCAAAACCCTGAGCCCTGCGCATTATTAGTGAGATGGTGCAGGATATATTCAGACGTTGATTGCGGTGCTTGCGCTGCCATTAATTCTCATTTTAAGTCAATACCATGGCCAACCCGTACGCGATGAGCGTCGCCGCGTAGGCGACAAAAAGCGGTCCTACGGCGACCTCCTTATAAAAAAGGAACGCGGCGACGAAAAGGCCCATCGTGACCCCAATTTTAACCACCTCGGCGAGGATCTGCGCCCCTAGGAGCGTCCCCGGCGAGCCCCCCTTGATTCGGGTGATACACATCGCCCCTGCGCCGGTCGCCACCGTCCCGATACCGCCGCCGGCCAATGCGGAGACGGCCCAGTCTATCTCCCGGATCGCACATAAACCGGCCGCGAACAACGTCAGTCCAAGCTGCAGGGCGATGAGTTTTCGCAACCCCCGATCCATGCGACCCCCAATCAGGACAAGCGCGGCATGCTAATGCAAAAACAAGGACAGCGTCAACGGGGACCACGCTTCGGCTCCGGTACCGATCCGCTGCTCGCGCCCGGTTTGAACCTTTTCCGCGCGGTAACTTCATTTGATATGGTTCAGGATCCCGTCAAGCTCATCGAGCGAAGTGTAATAGATCACCACGCTGCCGCGGCCGTGCCCATCATGGCGTACGCTGGTCTTGGCGCCCAGACGTTCCGAGATCTGTTGCTCCAAGGCCGCGATATTGGGATCCTTCGGCGGCCGCTCGTCCGCTGGCTTAGCCTCCAGGAGCCGGCGCACCAAGCGCTCCGATTCGCGCACGGACAGGCGCTGGGCAACGACCCTTTGCGCCGCTTCGATCTGCGTCCGCCCCTCCAGAGCTAACAGGGCGCGGGCATGGCCCATCTCGAGATCCCCCGCCTCGAGCTTGCGCTTGACCTCTTCCTGCAGCTCCAAAAGCCGCAACAGATTGCTCACGGCGGCGCGCGATCGGCCGATGGTATCCCCTACCTCTTGGTGGGTCATGCTGAACTCGTTCACCAGGCGCGAAAACGCCGTCGCTTCTTCCAAGGGATTGAGATCCTCGCGCTGTATGTTTTCGATGAGCGCGATGCTGAGCGCGACCGCGTCGGTGACATCGCGCACGATCGCCGGGATCTCGTGCAGACCCGCAAGCTGCGAGGCGCGCCAGCGCCGTTCCCCGGCGATGAGCTCGTAACGCTGACCGCCGCCGAGCGGACGGACGACGATGGGTTGTACCACCCCCTGGGCGCGGATCGAGTGGGCCAGGTCTTCGAGCGCTTCCGGTCGGAGGTCGAGCCGGGGTTGATAGCGGCCCTTTTGGATCATCTCAATCGGGAGGGCGCGGACTTCTCCAGCGGGTGCAAGGCCGGGCGCGGCGTCCACCCCCAGCAAGGCCTCCAGACCTCTTCCCAGTCCCCGTTTCTTAATGTTCATTGTGCATGGCTCCGTCCGCTACGGTTTGCGCCGGCGCGCCCGGGGGCACAGGGAGCGCATGCCGGCGCAGGATCTCCCCCGCCAAAGCGAGATAAGCGATCGCCCCGCTCGAGGTCTTGTCGTACTGCAAGGCCGGCAACCCGTGGCTCGGGGCTTCGGCTAGGCGCACGTTGCGCGGGATGGTCGTGCGGTAGACCTGGGCGCCGAAATGGTTCAGCACCTGCGCGGAAACATCGTTCGCGAGCGTATTCCTGGGATCGAACATGGTGCGCAGCAGCCCTTCGACGCCGAGCGCGGGATTCAAACGGTTTTTGATCGTAGCAATGGTCGTGAGAAGCGCGGTCAAACCTTCGAGCGCGTAGTACTCGCATTGCATGGGAATGATGACCGAGTCCGCCGCCACCAACGCGTTCAC
>JBOIDF010000114.1:0-5810 GCA_050740455.1 Gammaproteobacteria bacterium
CCGGAGCGGAACCACTGACCGAGCCTGAGCGCCGTGTCGGCCGTGATGCCCCGCTGGCCCTTTAGAATTTGCGTCACGCGGTTGATCGGCACGCCAATGGCCCGAGCCAGGTCGGAGGCCGTCACCCCAATTTCAGCCAGTTCATCGGACAGGATTTCGCCCGGATGAATGGCAGGTCCACCCAGTTTCATGGTTGCCTCCTAGTGGTAATCCACAATTTCAACGTTCGATGGGCCGGGAGCGCCGTCCGGCCATTCGAAGCAAATACGCCACTGGTCGTTGATGCAGATGCTGTATTGGCCGGCGCGATCGCCGCTGAGCGCCTCCAGGCGATTTCCCGGCAAGGCCCGCAGTGCTTGGAGATGACGGGCCAGATGCAGCAGCCGCAGGCGCTTGTGTGCCTGCATCTCGAAACCACTGAACGCCTTGATCCGCTTCCCCTCCGCGAACTCCTGAGCTCGCTTGTCGCGGAAACTCAGAATCATGCGCTCAGGATAGCCGGACTTATGGCTTACGGCAAGCGTAAATGGTTCCAGGTCCCGGCCTTCGCCACCAGAGCTTGCCGCGAATGACGAACCCGAAACGATGCGAATTCAGGGCGTCGCATCGTTTCGGGTCGTCAATCCGCGGTCGGGCCGCATATCAATGTCCGAAAACGGCCAGACATCGGCAAGAGCAGGGCTTACACTTGGCGTCATGCAACTGGATCCCCAACATTGCTATGAAGCGCTCCGGGCACGCGATGCGCGCTTCGACGGAGCCTTTTTCGTGGCGGTTTCATCCACCGGCATCTACTGCCGGCCAGTTTGTACCGCGCGCCTGCCGCGCCGGGATCGTTGTTCCTTTTACAGCAACGCCGCCGCCGCGGAAGGCGCCGGCTATCGCCCGTGTCTGCGCTGCCGCCCGGAACTCGCGCCCGGCGCGGCACCGGTGGATGCGGTGCCTGCGACCGCACGTTGGGTGGCGATGCGTATCGAGGCGGGCGCTCTGAACGACGCTGGCCTGGAAGACCTCGCAGCCAAGTATGGCTTGAGCTCGCGGCAACTGCGGCGCGTGATCGAGCAGGAATACGGGGTTTCGCCGATCGAGCTGGCGCAGACCCGGCGGCTGTTGCTGGCCAAGCAACTGCTCACGGATACGAATTTGCGCATGGCGGATGTCGCGTTCGTCAGCGGCTTCCGCAGCGTGCGCCGATTCAATCACCTGTTCGGTTCGCGTTATGGACTCAATCCAACGAGCTTGCGCCGCCATGGACAGGTCAGCGCATCCGCGGATGCCATCGTGCTCAAGCTCGCGTTTCGTCCACCGTTGGCATGGACGCATCTGGCCGGGTTTCTCGGCAGCCGTGGCGCCTGCGCGGTGGAAGCGGTGCACGCTGCGCGCTACCAGCGCACGGTCAGGATCGGGCGGTACTGCGGCTGGCTCACGGCGACGCCGATCCATCATCAGAACCTGATACGCGCTGAAATCTCGCCGGGATTGATGCCGGTGCTGCCGCAAGTGCTGGCTCAAATGCGGCGCTGTTCGATCTCGACGCAAATCCGCAGGTTATCGAGTCGCAACTCGCGCAGACCGCGCAACTCCGCCATCTTGTCCGGTGTTTGCCGGGCCTGCGCGTGCCGGGAGCGATGGATACCTTCGAACTTGCGGCCCGCGCCATTCTCGGCCAGCAGGTCAGCATGAAGGCGGCGAGCACCCTGTTTAACCGTTTTGTCGCGGCCTTCGGCGAGACGATCACCACGCCGCAGTCTGGCTTGACCCATCTCTCACCCAGCGCGGAGCGCGTGGCCGAAGCGCCGCTGCAAGGGCTGATTGACCTCGGCCTGCCCGCCAAGCGTGCGCAAACCCTTCAGGGTCTGGCGCGCGCCCTCGCGAGCGGTCAATTGCGCCTGGAACCTGCCGCGAATGCGGGGGCGAGCGTGGCTCAACTCAGGGAATTGCCCGGTATCGGAGATTGGACGGCGAGCTACATCGCAATGCGCGCGCTGCGCGACCCCGATGCGTTTCCGCAGGGCGATCTGGGCTTGATGAAGGCGCTGAAGCTCACCAAACCGAACGAACTGCTCGCCGTCGCCGAAGCCTGGCGGCCCTGGCGCGCCTACGCCGCTTTGCACTTGTGGAACCACTTGAATGCCGGAGGATGAAATGAAAACGTTTTTCAGCCTACTGCCGAGCCCCATCGGTGAGCTCCTGCTGACCTCGGACGGCCTGGCCCTGACCCGGCTCTACATGGATGCCGAACGGCAATCGTCACGGCCGCAGGAGGGCTGGGCGCGCGACGACGCCCGGTTCAAATCCGCCCGCCAGCAATTGGCAGCCTACTTCGCCGGTGAGCTGACCGGGTTTGACCTCCCCCTCGCCAGTGAGGGCACGGCCTTTCAGAAGCAGGTCTGGAAAGCGCTCTGCGACATTCCCTACGGCGAGACCATCAGTTACGGTGAGCAGGCACGGCGCATCGGACAACCCAATGGCGCGCGTGCCGTGGGAACTGCGAACGGCCAGAATCCGATTTCCATCATCGTTCCCTGTCATCGCGTGATTGGTGCGAACGGTGCCTTGACCGGTTACGGCGGCGGCCTGCCCCGCAAGAAATGGCTGCTGGAACATGAGGCGGCGCAGCGTAAATTTGCATTGCGCTGAGTGAGTCTGCGGCGACCCGCAGTTAGCCCGATCAGAGCTTTCGACGCGCGCCGACGAACGATTTGACGGCAAGCACGACAAACAGAAGGCAAACCACGGCCATTGAAATCTGCGCGATCTCGGCGCCCGAAAACGTCAGTTCGCCAAGACGCGGTATCAGACGTATGGCCGTCGCAATAAATCCGAGCAGGGCTACAACGACGGCGGCGTGCATCAAGCGTTTTCGCAGATTTTCGTTCGCTTGCGCGATAAGCCCGAACAGAAGCAGGAGCGCGCCGAAGATAGCCGGAATAAGCGCCGTATAGCTAGCTCTGTCGGACATCACTCCGCTCACGTACCCCAAAACTCCGATCAGGATTAGCAAAACCCCGCAGAAAATCGATAAAGAAGGCATCTTGTTTCCTCGGCAAAAAGTGGATCTACAGCCTAAATCTACCAGAGCTTGCCGCGAATGACGAACCCGAAGCGACGCAAATGCAGAGCATCGTATCGTTTCGGGTCGTCAAATCCGCGGTTGGACCACAGGATTCGAGCCGCTGCGTCAAAAATGAGGCTCGACCAGCTCGATGCGCAAATCGCTAGTCAACCTCAGCCTCCCCGGCAACCGTTTGGAAGTTCTCAAGGGTGACCGCAAAGGCCAATACAGCATCCGGATCAACGACCGATGGCGGATTTGCTTCGAGTGGCCCAAGGACTCACCCGGTCTGACCAACGTTGAGATTGTCGATTACCATTGAGGTGCAAACTGGGACGCAGTGCCATACATCCTGGCGAACATCTCGCCGAACAGCTTGAAGAGCTGCAGATGAGCGCGGCTGAATTAAGTCGCCAGATCAAGGTCCCGACGAATCGTATTACCGAGATCCAGCAGAGGTCCGTTACGGGCGATACTGCCCTGCGGCTCGGGCATTTCTTTGGGGCCAGCGCCGAGCTCTGGATGAACCTACGAGCTGCGCCTGGCAGATCAAAAGGCCGGCGACGCGATCAAGGCCCTGCCGACGCTGGCCAGTCGTGGGAACAAACAGGGTGGCTCGCAACCGCGGCCGGTGTAATTCGCTTGCGAACAGAGGTCCGCGCAATCTGATCAGCGCCTCTAAAACCCGGATTGCGCGTGTTTGACACCCGAAAAGGTCAGGCTTATCTTCGCTCCTGAGGAAAAAGCGCTTTCAAAATTCTTATTCTCGATACCCATCGGGGACGATGGATCCGGCTACCACAGCGGTCCGTCGGATACACCCGGCAGAGGCCCGCTCGCGGGGATTCGGAGAAGTCGATGAGGTTCGAGCCGTGAAGCTCTTCGTGGCGATGCCGTACGGCGTGGAGGTCGGTCGTCTTGATCGCGACCGCCCCGAGACGCAACGGGAGATCCAGTTCGACGAGGTATGGAACGGGGTGATCAAGCCCGCCATACCGTCGGAGTGGGAAGCGAAGCGAGCCGACGAGCTGCAAAAACCGGGGCTGATCGACCAGCTTTACACCGAGTGGCTCCTGGAGGCCGACGTGGTGCTCGCCGACCTTACCTTCTCGAACCCGAACGTTTACTACGAGCTGGGCATCCGCCAGGCACTCTCCCGGAAGAGCACGGTGTTGATCGCCCAGAAGAACAGCGAGCTCCCGTTTGACGTCCGGAACCAGGCCGTCGTCCACTACGACTACTTCCACGCCCCGAGCCTGCCGAAGTTCCATGACAACCTGGCAGCGGCCCTCACAGCTGCCGCCGCATCTCCCGGTGGCAGCCCTGTCCACACCTACCTCCCCGGGCTGTTCATTGATCGCTACACGAGCGGAAATACGCCCGACAAAGAGATCGCCGATTTGAAGGCTGAGATCGAGCGGCTCCGGGCATCGGCATCGATCGAGCAGGGTACGGCCGCGCAATTCGAACGTAGGCTCGCCCTGCGCAGTGAGTTGACCGATCTGCTCAGCAGGATCATCCGTGCGCAGCTCGACAATGCGAAGCTCCTCAAGGACCACGCCAACGACGCAGCCTACATACAGATGGTGTCGTCAACCCTCAACCAGGAGAACGCCTTTCTCCTCAACGAGGCTACGATGCTCATGGAACAGATCCCCGACCTCGTCGGGGCCGTCGAATACAATACGGTGGCTTACTCATTGGCCAACGCCGGCGAAGGGGCCCGAGCCGAGGAATACTACCGCCGTGCGATCAACGTCGCAAGGAGTCCATTCGAGCGCACGGCCGCACAGCGGAGCTTCGCCTTCTTCCTGTTTTCCCGGGGGAGGTTCGAAGAGGCGCGGGCCCTCTGCCGCGACGCGCTGAGCCAGTTGCCCGAGAGCGACCCTGTCATTCGTCAGACCAATGGCTACACGCTCCAAGGATGGGCGTGGAACGAGAAGTTCATCGCACGCAATCCCGAGCAGGCAGATCAGCTCTTCGCACAAGCGCAGGCAGAGTTCGCAGCGGTCGAGAATCCAATGATGCGCAACCAACTCCTCAGCGCTCTCGCCGCAGCGCGTCACGGTACGCCTCCCGGGCCGACCACGTCGCCGGATGCGGCTATGGGATTGCTCGAGTGGCTGAAGAAGGCAACGTCGTAAGAGTTTGAGCCCGTGTAGAGCACAATAGCTTGAGCGTATTGCGCCGAATGGAAAACGGCGGGGAGTCAATTTCGCTTGGATGACGTGTGCCCTATTTTCCGAATGGAGAGAGGGTTGCTGCATCGAAAGCGGCGTGTACTTATACCGCCCCAATGCCCGGTCTTGCGCCGCTCGGGTCGGTGCATCTGAATTCGCCATGGACGGGGAGGATACCCGAGGCGTACGGATTCGCGAGGCGGGCGGGTTGGCGGAATACGGCGATTTGGCGCAACGCTGATTTGGCGTAATTCGCTCACGCTATTGCGAAATGGTGCACGAGATGCTGGGTAACCGCGACCTTTCATGGTGTGCGGTCAAGCTGCTCGGCGTATCGGGCTTGGCCTCCCACAACTGCTCGATCGCGCGCAGCGTCCTCTTGTAGTCGCCTTGGGACTTGATCGGTTTGATGTCCATGGACCGGGGCCTAGTAGTGCGTTTCATCCAACTGTTTACGAAATGAGCTCCAAGAACGAACGATAGGGTCGAGAAGGGCTTGCGCTCTCCCCGCCCTCCGAACCGTACGGGCGGTTTTCCCGCATACGGCTCTCCAGTTGGTGGGGGTCCTCATCGGG
>JBOIDF010000115.1:0-5572 GCA_050740455.1 Gammaproteobacteria bacterium
TAATACTTTAATCTCCACTGCGTCCTCCTCTGTCAGCATGGCTCCCCCAAAAAAGAGCCAAGCCTAGGAACAGGTGGGTCAATTTTCAATCATCGCAGTGGGTCATTTTTACTTCATCGCTAACAACCTCACCTCTTTGCCCAATCGGTTCAACTCCTGCTCCGAAAATACTCTCTTGAATCGTCCTACCGCCGTGTTAGCGTTGGTACGTTTCACTCGGTCTCTCCTTTCTTGAGCCAATCTTGGTCGATTGCTTCAATGGGATTGAGTGAAACATCTAAAGTTCACCTTATAATTCAATAGGTTTAAAGATCCTACCTATGATCGAACTCTAGTAATCGTGCTCCGGAGCGCAAGCGCTCGTGGCAACAATTCGGGGTGCTCGCAGGGTTTCGGGTCCAACTAGCTAACGGGCTCGCAGCACCAAGCACAAACCGACCTCGTTCCCGACGCCGCATCGATCGTACCGTAAGACAAAACCGCTGTCCTCGACGCAGCCACTCCCCAAGCTTCATCCCTCGGGGTCGCGCGAAGAGCGATGGAAAACTAGCTAGGTAGCGCCCGATGCTTTCCTTCGAGCCCTGCGTGCCTTGATTTCTCTCTGTGAAGTTCTTGTCACGGTTGTTAACCTGTGGTTCCCGAAAACTCATATGCGTAAATCTGGCGTTAATCTTCACGTCCGATCTCACGCTGCAAGTCTTAGATAATGATGGTGTAGACCACCGAGATCGGGAACTTCGGTGACCTTGCCTAGATCAGGAGTCTGAACATCCCGTCCCTGAGGCGTGTCCATCTCTAGACCGAGGTGAGTCCTCCACCGATGGTAATAGTCGAAGTAGATCGTGAGGATCCGTTTCAGGTGGCGCTCGTTGAAACGATCATGTGGTCCAGGCAATCGCGCCGGATACTGCCGATGATCCTCTCCACGTACGGATTTTGCCACGGGCTGCGCGGAGCCGTGATCACTTCTTTGATGAGGAGACTGTGGACGCGACGGCGAAAGCGCTCGCCATAAATCGCATCTCGATCGCGTAGCAAATAGCGGGGTGCCGTATCCCAAGGAAAGGCCTCGATGATTCGTTGGGCGACCCATTGGGCGGTCGGGTTCTTCGTGACACTGAAGTAGACCACCTGCCGACGATAATGTGCCAGGACCACTAAGATATACAAGACTTTGAAATTCATCGTGGGGACCACGAAGAAGTCAATGGCGACCAAGTCAGTGAGATGGTTGGCCAAGAACGATTTCCAGGTAGGGGACGGTGACTTCGGATGTTTGACCCGATCTTCTCCACGGTCGATTTGGCAACCTCAATACCGAGTTTGCGGAGTTCATCGACGATCCTTGGAACACCCCAGCCGATGTTGGCGCTGGAGAGTTTCCGGATCAGATCTTGGATCTCTTTGGCGGCAGGTCCTGGAGCGCGAGCGGCTCGGAGTTGAACCAGTGTTCGAGCTTCCAGCCGGGCGCGGGCTGGCCGATGAGGCCGCCGAGGTCGTCGGTGGCCGGTGGGTCCGCGGTCGGGAGTGCGGAGGCTCCAGCGCATGCCGCGAGCAGGACGACGGGGAGGATCCAGCGCATGGCAGCATGGTAGCCCAATGCCGACTTGCGCTGCAGTGGGCGGCGAGGACAAGCTATGGCTCCCATCACGGTCACGGGCAATCCCCTTCACACCGAGCTCCCCAAGGTCGGCAGCCCGCGTTAGGACCGCATTGGCGATAGCAGCGCCAACGTACAGGATCGGGGTTTGTTACTCTTGATCTCTCTATGGGCGTCGCTTATGCCTCGGTGAGAGCCTTCAGGCTAGCAAGACCGGCCTCAAACTCCTTGCCAATCATCTTGTCCATGTTGAAAAAGAGATGCATGACCTTCGCAAGATAGGGCTGGGGACCGTAGATGGCCCAGGTGACGGTCGTGGAGTCTTCCTGGGGCTCCAGAGTGAGCTCGGCGGTGTTGTGGGCCTCGAACGGCTCGATGAAGTGCATCGCGAACGCCACCTTGCGAGGGGGAGATGATTCCGTGATCTCCATGCGCCCCTGGCCGACCTCCTTGTTGCCGTCCCACTCATACACGGCGCCCTTGCCGCTTGGAGCGCCGCTGTGGGTTCTCTTCATCGCGGGGTCTTTTTTCTCCCAGGGCGACCAGACGGCGTGATTGTGCAGGTTGTTGACGAGGGGGAAGATCTTCTCCGGCGGCGCCTTGATGCTCAGCGAACGCTCGACGCGGAAAGTGTCCGGCTTGGTCGCCGCATAGATGAGAACCGGAACGATCAGAACGACGATAACGATAGCAATGGTCTTGAACATTGATCTCTCCAGCACCGCGTGAAATAACGGATGGCGCGCCGCGACTGCGGCATCACGACTTCTCGCGCTGTCCGGATTGTGCCTGCATTTCGGTAAACCCGGCTGCGGCTTTCTTCACATCGTCCGGGAAGTCCGAGAACTCCTGCACTTGGCGAACCTCAATCACTTCGTTGTCCGAGGCGGGGCAGCGCCTGGCCCATTCGACCGCCTCCTCCTTGGACTTCACCTGGATCATCCAGTAGCCGCCGAGTACCTCTTTCGTCTCGATGAAGGGCCCGTCAGTCACCTTGGGCTTGCCACTGGAGAACGAGACGCGCGCGCCCATCGAGAGCGGGTGCAGGCCATCGAGCGATAGCAGCACGCCGGCCTTCTGTAGGGCTTCGTTGTACTTCATCATCGCTTCAACGGCCTTGGCGTCCGGCATGGTGCCCGGCGCCGCCTTTTCGTACCCCTTAGGGATCATCAGCATCATGAATCGCATCGTCATATCTCCATTGAGGTTTGGGATTCCCAGCGGGCTTCCGGATGGACTTTGAAAACCCGTCTCTCTACTTATTAGTCGAACGAGGAGCGGCGAAATCGACACTTTCAAGTTCGAGAGGTCTTAGCCGTCCCCGGTCCCTCGATCTGGATGCGGAGGTAAACCTTGCCCATTTCACCCTCGCCGTCCTTGCTTAGCTTCATTCCGTATTCCGACCAGTTGCTGATGGCGAGCTTCACCGGGTGCGTGACGCCGTCGACCGTCTTTGGGGTCTGTCCTATGAACTTCAGCCTGCCTTTATAGGTGGCCGTGTGGAACTTTGCGACGTTGAGGAAGTCTTCCGAGCGCGCTTTCTCGTCCATCTTGTCCAGCCCAAAATTGATGCTGACCGGATCGGCTACCACGTCCACCGTCCCGGTTTTGGCCGCGCGGTCGATGGTGATCTGCCGCTGGTCTTGTTGAACTTCCCGCGCCATACAGAGAGGCCCATATGGGAGAACTCGAAGCTCGGGTAGGTGTGATCGGGGTCGATGGTGTAGTCGGCGGCGGCGGGAACCGAAGCGCTGGCAACAACAATCGAGAGCATTCCCTTGCTGACTGACATGACTTTCATTCTCCTGGGTTGGGTTCGACAGGACGATAGGGTGCCGGAGTTCTTAACCGTAGGTGGGTTTCTGGGGCCAGCCGGGCGGCGAGTCCTCGAAGTCCTCCTGCCGGCCGTATGGGGTCCGATCGAGCAGGCTATAAGCGTCGGTAAGCCCTTCGCAGCCTCGCGCAAAGGTCGAGTAGGTGTGGAAGATGTCGTCGTTGACGCGGAAAAAGACGCTCAGGCCGTGTGACTCACCTGACATGAAATAGGGCTCCTGCGTCCGCTGCTCCAGCTCCGCCTTGTCCCGGTAGTTGTACTCGGCAGGGACGACGGATTCGTCGTGAGTCACGTGGAAGTCGTAGTTGAAGGGGCTGCCGTAAGACGAAACCCACGGCAGGTTCCAGCCCCTGAGTGCCTTGTATGCTCCGAGCTTGGCCAGCGGTGCACGAGAGATAAGCACGAATGTCGTGTTGCGGGCGCTCAGCATCGACAGATCGCCCAACGCGTCCACAAAGCCCGTGCAGCCGGTGCAGCCTTTGTCCCAGGCCGGGTCGAACATGAAGTGGTACACGATGAGTTGACGGCGGCCCTCGAACAGGTCGAGCAGCCGCGTCTTTCCGCCGGCGCGCTCGAATACGTAGTCCTTGTCGAGGCGAACCATCGGCAGCCTGCGACGTTCCGCATTGACTGTGTCCAAGTGACGGGTGTGCTCTTTCTCCTTCGCGAGGAGTTGCCTGCGTGCAGGGAGCCATTCGTCCCGCGACACGATTTTTGGATGTGGAACATTCGTTTCGGTCATGGTGATCTCTCTTTAAGGTTTTTCTATAGGGTTGTTGCGCTCAGGGGGACTTGCTGCCGGAATTTCCTTCCACAAGCCGAGCATGCGTCCCTCCGGGTCTGTAAACAGGCAGAGGCGTCCCATGCCGGGGACTTCCTGCTCCTGGACGTGGATCTGGCCTCCCGCCGCGACGATGTGCTTGCGATAGGCGGCAAGGTCGTCGACGTCTTGTACCGGGTCATGTTGCCGGGCCAGCGCCCCTCGCTCCGGCTTGAGGATGCCGCCGGCACCGCCGCTATCCATCATTCGATAATCCAGCATGTGCTGGATCTTCCAGCCGAAGATCTTCTCGTAGAAGGCCGACACTCTCGCCGGATCCTTGGACATGAATTCCCAGTAAACAAGGTCTACGCGCCGGGTCGGGACCGGCGAGGAGGCGACTCAAACCAAGCGCCAACGACGGTCGTTTCTAGATCACGCGTGGTGAGCCCGACGAGAGAAGCGATCACAACAAAAAAGTGAGTCGCGGAACGTCAAATGGTATAGGCTGCTGTTTTCCCAGTAATTGTCAGAAAAAGACGGGTGGAGGCTGCGGAATATTATGGCGGAATGCGGAATAACAATTCGGGTAGAACGGTTGAATTACAGAGGTTAACTAATTGATTTATGGTAGCCAGGGGCGGAATCGAACCACCGACACAGGGATTTTCAGTCAGCTTGGCAATCTAATAATATCAATGAGTTAGATAGTGCTTTCCGAATATAAACCCGAGTTACACCCCTTTTTCGTCAGTTAGTTACGTATTTCACCGAGATAATATTCGGAAACAGAAATGGGTGGTCTTCGCAGACCACGCGGCTCGCAATGCTGCCTTACCACTATCGGGAAACCTGTCTGGTGCGAAGGTGATCCAGCCCAGTAGCGCACCAAGACCCTTACCAAACTGCTCTACTTCTCCGCATCAACCGGCCTTAAGGGCTCGTTCGACGGCTGGGGGGAACGTGTCGAGGACATCGCCTTCCATTCGCAGGCTCACCGACGGATGCCCATCATGCTCGGTCGCCCCGCGATTTATGATCACATAGGGGAGCCCTCGCTGGGCAGCGAGCAAAGGAAGCGAGGCGGCCGGATACACGCACAGCGTGGAGCCGAGTGCGATGACGAGATCGGCTTTTTTCGTTGCCGTGATCGCTTCCTCCAGATCCTGCTCGCGAAGGCTTTGTCCGAAGCTGACGGTGGCCGGTTTGAGATATCCCCCGCAGCGGCAGATCGGTGGCTTGCGCGTCTCTTTGAAATAATCGAAATGCGGCTCCGGATCGCTGCGCTCATGACAGCGCTGGCATTCCACCGCGCGGTTGGTACCGTGCAATTCTATGAGCCGCTCCCGAGGGGTGCCGGCACGAGCATGCAAGCCAT
>JBOIDF010000116.1:0-5523 GCA_050740455.1 Gammaproteobacteria bacterium
GCTCGCTGATCCCCGATCCCCCGCATCCGTAGTGCCACGCTCGTTGCGCACTGCCGTAACGCTATGATAATACGAAACTATCTTTGGAGCGGTGTAGAAGCTGAGTCAAGGGATCATCTTCCCTGGGCTCATCGATGCGCACAACCACGCCGCATTCAACATGTTTGACGAGGTGGACTGGAATCCAGGCCCCATCTACCGAAATCACAACCAGTGGCCGAGAAACGACAAGCGCTACCCGCCGCTAAGAAACATCTGGAGTCATCCGCTGGCGCGGATCTCGGCTGCGAAATGGACAAGTACGGGGAGATCAAGGCGCTCATCGCTGGCACCACCTCGGTACTTCTTGCGCCCAAGCTTACGGTGAAAGCCTGCTTCGGCTCGCTCGCCCGTACCATCGACACCCGGTACAACGACATCGACGGGCGCGACACGATCCAGACGAGCATTTCGGTGCCGAGCGAGGGCGGGGCCGCAAGCGTTTGCAGCGCCATCGACGCCGGCACGACCAAGGCCTACGTCGTGCATGTCGGGGAGGGCGTGGACGAGACTTCCCGCAAGGAGTTCGATACGCTCGCCAGTCGCGCCCGCGGATGTCTTCTCCGCAAGGAAACCACGATCATCCACGGGACAGCCTTCGGGTACCTTGAGTTTCGCAAAATGGCGCTGAACGATATGGCTCTCGTGTGGAGTCCCAAGTCGAACATGTTCCTCTACAAGAGGGCCGACGGGCAACCGGCCACCCCAGGCATCGACCTCGCCCTACAGGCAGGCGTGAAGCGGATCGCCCTCGGTCCCGATTGGGCCTTGGGCGGCAGCATGAACCTCCTCGACGAACTGAGGTTCGCCAAGAAGATCGCGACGGACAACCACTGGACAGCCGTGTCTGACGAGAGACTTTTCCACATGGTCACAATCGATGCCGCGAGAGCGCTCGGCGTCGCGGACAAGCTTGGGTCCATCTCACCCGGTAAGCGGGCCGACTTGGTCGTCATTGCGGGCAATGGGAGGGAGCGCTTCGCTGCGCTTCTAAAAACCACCCCGAAGACGGTGCGGCTCGTAATGGTCGACGGTAGAATCCAGTACGGGGACCAGGCTCTTAGTGCTGCTGCGCCTTCCACTCCACCATGCGATGCACTCGCTGTCTGGAGTTACCCCCGTTCCGTGGACGGTTTACGGCTTGGGATTCAAGCCTGGCATTGTAGCGGTTGTGTGCGTGTTGGGCATATCCTCCTCTCGTAGTTGACGGGTGACAAGTAGCCTATGGACGAGTGCCGGCGATGGGGGTTGTACCAGCCCTCGATGAACTCGAAGATGGCCATCTTTGCCTCGGCCTGGCTCTCGAAGCGTCGGCGATCCGCCAGCTCGCATTCCAGCGTGGCGAAAAAGCTCTCGCACATGGCGTTATCGAAGCAGTCGCCCGCTGATCCCATGGAGGGCCGTACGCCGGCCTCCTTGCAGCGCGCTCCGAAAGCAATGGATGTGTACTGCGTGCCCTGGTCGGAATGATGGATCACGTCCTGCGGCCGCCGCTGATAGATCGCCATGTTGAGCGCATCGAGGATGAGCTCCGTGCGCAGGTGGGTCGCCATGGCCCAGCCCACGATGCGGCGGCTGAATACGTCCATGACGACCGCCAGGAACAGAAAGCCGGCCAGGGTGGGAACGTAGGTGATGTCTGCCACCCACAGCCGGTCGGGCCGCTCTGCCGTGAAACACCGCTGCACCAGATCGGGTGCTGGCCTCGCATCGCGATCCCGCACGGTCGTCTTGAACCCTTTGCGTCGACTGATCCCAACCATGCCCACCGAGCGCATCAGGCGCGCCACCCGCTTGTGGTTGATGCGCTCACCCTCTTCGCGCAGGTCTTCCAGGATACGGGGAACCCCATAGCTCCCGCGCGAGCGCTGGTACAGTACTCGAATCCGCTCGACCCACCGAGCATCGGACTGCGCTCGCGCCGATGGCCGACGACTCCGCCACGCGTAATAACCACTGGTGGAGCCCCCCAGCATGCGGCACACGGTAGCCACCGGATAGTCGGCCTGATTCGCCATCACGAACTCGAACCCTTGGAGGGGATCGATCCGGTCTCCCGAGCGAACCAGGCCGCGGCTTTTGACAAGATCTCGCGTTCGATCCTGAGCTGGCGATTCTCTCGCTGCAGACGCGACAACTCCTGGCGCTCGGCCGTGGTCAGACCATCGGCACGCCGGCCTTCATCACGATCCGCCTGGGCCACCCAGTTACGGACCGCCTGTGCTGACGGCTCAAATTCCCGCGACAGCTCTTCCGGGTTGCGGCCCGAACGAACCAGCTCGACCATCTGGCGCCGGAACTCCGGCGGATATGCAGTTCTTCGTTTCGACATCGTGGACTCCTCCTTCCCAAAAGATGAAGTGTCCACGGAACGGGGTCAAGTACAACCCGGCCGCTGGAGCGCGCAGCGCGGAGGGTACCCAAAAGCGCAGCTTTTGGGCGATCCGGTTGAGCGCCGGGTTGGGCAGCGATTCAATATGGTCCAAGGAACCGCTCACCATTGAAGTGAATCATGTGGTCGGGAGCATCCGCTGACCATACTTCGGTCTCCCATGCAATCTCGCCGAGATACTTCAACAGGCCACGACGGTTGAGAAAGGCAGTCACGAACACCAAACCTGCCTTGCTACCGGAAAACAAGGTCTTCAAGTCGATCAGCCGTTTCGGATTGACCGGACCATGGCTGATTACCGCCTCAACCAGTACGAGCCAATTCTTCTTGGTGAAATGTACGACGACGTCCGGCATCTTTCCATGTTCCTGGACGGTAAGACCGAGAGCTCGTAGATACTCGGCGTCAAAGTAAGCCCACTTCTTATCGGTGTCGCCGACGTAGACAGCTTTGGCGTCAGGTGTAAACCGCGGGCAAAATTCCGTGATGACCTTTTCTACCAGAGCGTTTTGGCCGCCGGGAGATAGGCTAATCCCGGCACCGGGCGCAAGACTAAGGGGAATACGCTGCATGTCGCGCATGTGCGCATACCGCTGCGCGAGTGTTCGAGCATCCGTGAGATAGCGGCGAAGCGTCGCTTCCCACTCGTGCCCGCCAAGGTGTCGGATAACGCCCAACGCACGCGGCTCAATCTGGTAACAGTACTTTGGACTGTTCGTCGGGCGATCCGGTTGGTCGGGGTTGGCAACGACCAAACCGGCCTGTTCAAATTGATGCAGGGTGAACCGGCGCACAGTCTCACGCGTGTTTGGCGCCCACTCCTTGCCGTAATGTCTGGCGACGAAATCCATAATCGGGGTCACCCCTCGAAGCGGATCGCGCGCCTCCGCCCAGGGCTTTTGAGGGAGCAGGTCGAGGAGGGCGAGCAGCGTCAATGCGGCTCGCTTATTACGCTGCTCTTTGGGTAAGCCGAAAGAAGTAAGGACCTCTTGAGCTTCCGCTATGCGCCGCGCTTGGCGGTTAGCCATCAGCAAGTTCGAGAACGGCGGCCACGATCGCGTCGAGCTCATGCTGTGGCGGAAGAGCTCCTTGCGTCGCGCGGCCAAGCGCGGTCAGCGCGTCACGCCTCGGATAGCGCAGCGATCGAAGGTCAGTAGCGTTTACTTGCGTGTGGCCATTGAACTGACGAAAGTAGGAATCGAGAGGCGAACAATTTAGGAACGCCGCAAGTCCCCAGGCGAGCGAACGATCCAGTGGCAACCCTCGCGCATGGAAATAGTTGAGGTGATTCTCGAATCCCACAACGTCACACCGGACCTGTTCATCGTCGAACACGGCTGCCATAACCCTGCGGCGCTCTTCCTTTGCTGAGAAGCGTTTAACGAGAACATACACGCCTGCCGGTATTGCAAGATCCGCCGTGTTGGCGTTGTACATGATCGCGTTAGGCTTCTTGGTCCCAGCCTTTGGCCATCGGACAACGCCAAGGTCGAAATGAGTTGGATGGATCAGCGGAACGGTCCCCGGCATTGGTTCGCTTCGAAGCCACTGTCGAGCGCGAAAATCAACGACCCTGCCAGTGCTTACACATAGCCCCAACTCGTCAAGAGTGCACGGAAGTGCCTGCATCGCGTCGGCAAATGTGTGGCCGTTTTCGTGCGCAACCAGACGAATGAACGCCTCAGAATCACTAGGCCGTACCACGCGCTCGAAGGGGACGTTTCGCTCAACGTCGGTGGGGTCGTCAGGCGTCTGGCTCTGGGACATTCGGACCATCGGTTGCTGTGGCACGGCTTTCACGGCGTGCAGAATTACATTTTCCTGAAGCACCTCGTCATCACGGAAAGCATGGTCGCGAGCCTCAAAAACGTGAAGCCCAGTGAGGCTCACGTGCCTCAGTAGGTGTTGACGAAAGGGCCGGAAGTAGGGACCGTTGCAGAAACTCCTCGGCGTAATGGCGATGAGCTCACCGCCATCGTCCAGGAGCAGCACCACAAGAGCTAAGAACGCCGTGTAAAGATTGCTCGTCTCGATATTGACTCGGCGCAAGAGTCGGCGGGTTCGCGATTCGGTGCGGAATTTTTTGTACGGCGGATTGAGGATGGCTACATCGAACTTGGGTGCGTCCGACCGGAAGAGACCACCGTCGAGTGCGTCAACTGCCTCGTCGATGAAGTCCGTTGTTCGCACCTCCCAATCGCAGGTAATCCCAGCCGCCATGCACGCCCGCTCACACTCTGCCAGCGTTTGCCGGAGGGCAGGCAGCAAAGCTGCATCCACTTCGTACGCTCTCAAGCATACCTGGTCGGGCGGAACCGGGCGCGAACAGATTTCGGCGACCCATGCGGCTGTGAGCGCTCCAAGTCCGGCGCCGGCATCAAGAAACCGCATCTGCTTACGCGTAAGGGTACTCATAGAAGCCATTAGCCGCGCCGTCGCAGCCGGCGTGAAGAACTGGCCGAGTTTGCTCCGTTGAATTGGATCGAGCGCCGAGGTGACGTGTTTTCTAGCGGCCTCGGCGGTTGTTAGCGGATCAAACATTAGCCCCCTCTAACTTGCCTTACGGTGCGCCCTGAGTCGTGCGCGGGCAATACCCGCCACCATATTAACGCTCATACACCCTTGCGGATCAAGCTAGCGATTCCCTACCGCCCAACGTGCTGGCTCAGCCGCGGCCGCGCGTAGCGAGCAAGTCTTCGGCCGTCGGCTGCAGCGCAGGGTTCAAGTAAGCCGCTACGCGGCAGATTTGGTTCATTGAGGTTGGCTGTCGCGATGTAGTTTGCCATCGGTTGATCGGCCGCCGCCCTTTAGCCCTCAGGTCAACTCTGGTTTCCTGTCCGAGGTCCGCGGAATGTCCCGGACGTCCATTCCCCAATACGACAGGAGCGACCCTCACCAGTGGCATCCCTCTAGCCTCGGCTTCTATCTGCCAGTCAAGGCGCTCTCGAAAATCGTCCGCGCGAAATTCCGTGACCGTATGAAAGCCGCGGGCTTCTTTCAGAGATCTGGCAAGTCGACTGGAACGTCAACTGTCAAAGCGTCGGGACCGCCGAGGCGACACTGCACTACCTCGCCCCTTATGTGTTTAAGGT
>JBOIDF010000117.1:0-5438 GCA_050740455.1 Gammaproteobacteria bacterium
CACCTTCCCTACACCGACAGCGACTGTGATGTAGACAGTAAGCCAGTTCGGCCTCTTTCCAAGTTTCAACCTAACATTCAATAGCTTATGCTGAAATCTCCTCGGCCGTCGTCGAGGAAGATCCGTCAGAAAAGCGGACCCCAATGCCTATTGGGGAGAACGGCGCACCGTGGAGCCGCGCTTGGTAGTAAGGGGCGGCAAGATCTACTGGTTGCCGTCCCTGATCCTGGACGAGCCGGTGCCGGCCGGTCCCAAGGCAGCGGCCTATATCATGAGCATCTTAGTCGATGCGGTGAGCCTTAAGGGTTACGTGCTGGTAGAGGGGAGTGATCTCGCCCGCTTACTCGACAGCCTGCAGGCCGGGAAAAGCCCCGAAGTGACCCATGCCGCGACGGCGCCCAGGTGAAGACAGCGGCGCTGGCGACAGCCGCCTGGTTAAGTTATGCTAGATGACATGAACCGAACAGATCCAAATTGGGGAGGAGAACATGCACGCTTTCTATACGCTCATTGGATTATTGCTCGTAGCGTTGTTGGCCGGATGTGCCGCGCAGTCAGGTTGGACGCCGACGGTCGATACCTATGGCGACACGCGAGCGCAATATGTCTCGCGCGACACGGCCGAATGCCAAGCCTTAGCACAGCGCGCTGCAGGATCTGCTCCCGAGGAGGCGGGCAAGAGCGCACTCCTCGGCGGCCTGGTGGGTGCCGCGGCCGGGGCCGCGATCGGCGCGGTTTTTGGCAGCGCCGGCACGGGGGCAGCCGTAGGCGCGGCGGCGGGGGGAATTGGAACGGGCGCGAGCGCGGCCTCGAGCTCAGACGCCGCATACAAGCGCGCGTTCAACGCTTGCATGAGAAATCGCGGACATAGGGTCTTGAACTAACCCTGGCGTTTGATCAACCGCCCTATGGCCCGAGCCGAGAAGCTGGGTAGATCTTGAGTTGGCTTGATGCGCCCAAATCGCTTTCCTGCCCTACCCGCAAACCGTACTTGATACCGGAGGAGATCGCATGAATAAGACACGCGCTAGCATCCGCGGCGGACTCGCCGTATCACTTTTGGCCACTATAAGCTTTGGCGCTACTGTGCCGGCAGTGGAGTGCGACCCGGAAACGGGCGAAGCCTTGAGCAAGACCGTCGAAGCGAGCCTCACGGCATTTCAAAATGAAAATCTCAATGACGCGCTGGGGTTCGTCCACAGCAAGTCCCCCGAATATGCACAGTTCCGGGAAAAGGCGCAGCTACTGTTCAAAGCGTATGATGTCAGAGCCGAGCTCCTGCAATTCGACTACATCGGCCGCGAAAGAGAATTCGCTGCCGCGCGGGCTAAGGTCAAAACGACGGCCGCGCCCGGTAGCGAGTTTAAAGATAATATTACCGATATCATCTATATCTTCGATCTCGAGGACGGCAGCTGGAAATACTGGGCGACCACAGTGCTTGGCACCGAGTTCATCGGTGCGCAAGGAGCCCTCTAGGATAAGGATCGGATAGACCCCGCGCCCGTCCGTTCCGGATGTTTTTGTAGACCGGCGACCACGCCCGCCAGAAGGCCGAGAAACAGTTGGGTCGGACCCAGCTGCGCACTATCCGTGCAGCGGCGTGGGTAATTGAGCGCCTGAAGAACAGGCACCGCGCCGGAATCGAGCGAAGCCGGATCAACCGAGTAGACGTAAGCCTGCAGTTAGCCCGCGTCGCCTTCGGGCGAACTTTGCGAGATCATGCTTTCAGCCGAGCAGACCATCCCAACGAAGATCTTGCCTTGATAGTAATTGACGGGGAACGGCCTGACATCGAGATCTGGGTCAAGGACCGGAGCGCGGTCGGGGTCTCGTTGATCACCTGGGTCTTTTTTTATGTCGGCGCTCTGGTTCGTCTATGGGGTGACGAAGCCGGGATCGGCCGCTCATGATCTCGAACGGCCTCTGGATGCTGGCCGAGGCGGTCATCATCGCCGCCGCGCTTTATTACGATAACGATTGGCTGTGAGCCCATGCGAAGCATCGTCGCCGAAAAGCCATCGCGGGGTAGAATATGTTGCACGCGGGATCGCAACGGGTAGGGCTTCGTCGGAGGGGCTGGGGGGATTTGGGCGTCTGAAAGCGGTCGGCCGCCAAGTTAAAGATCAAAATAATCGAACACCGGTGCTTGACAACGGGGCCGTTGCCGGCCAATCCAGGGATGGATGTTTCACACCCCTACCGAGTAGGGGCTCGGCCAGCGGGTGAGCGGGTAGGCGACCCCGTACCGCTCTCCCGATCAAGGACCCTTGACCGGCGCTGGTGGACTGGCGTCCGGGCAAAGCGATCGCCATTGTCAGCTGGATCGAGCCGGCCGACTCGGCCGCACGCTGGAAGACGATCAGCGAGATCATGAATGACTACGCTGGACGCAGGCTCGACGTGAACGACGTCGTGTACAAGTCGGAATCGAGTAGCAATCAGCACAACCGCTCGATCTCCGAGCTGTTGAAAGGTTACGGCACGCTCAATGGCGATCCCGAAGTGGCGCTGGACCTGTACACCCGGCAGTGTGCGATCAATGTGACCGCCAAGGACCTGGCCATGATGGGGGCCACACTGGCCAACGGCGGCATCCATCCGGTCACCGGCAAGAAAGTCGTGAGTTCGACGACGGCCGAGAAGACGATGGCACTCATGCTGACCACGGGTCTGTACGAGACCAGCGGCGCCTGGTCCTGGAATGTCGGGCTGCCGGCCAAGTCAGGTGTCGGCGGCGGCATCGTGGCCGTGGCGCCGGGAAAGTTCGCGACGGCAACTTTCGCGCCGCCGCTCGATGCCGCGGGCAACTCGGTGAAGGGCCAGAGGGCGATCGAGAGCATCGTGAGCGAACTGATCGGTAGCGGCGTGTTCGAGACCGGCAAGTAGTCGGCTGTCCGGCACGCCCTGTTTTCGTGTTCAACCAGAAGCGTCGACTCATGGTCGGCGTCACGTGACGGGAGAATCTCCATGAAGCATCGAACACCGTTCGATTCGTTGTTCGACAAATTCAATCAGCCGGTGTGTCCTCAATCTCCTCGAGGCTGCGTTTCTTCGGCAACACGCCGAATGCGGCCCGCGACATACTCGAGGACATGGGGCTGATCGTGTTCGTGGCCATCGTCGGTATCAATGCCGGCGCGAGCCTGCTGGAGCAGCTGAGCGGTGCGGTCGCGCTGAAGATCTTCATAGTCGGCTTTCTGGCCAGTACATTGCCGCCGTTCGTGGTCTGGGCAATGGGCCTGTACCTGTTCAAGATCAACCCTGCGGTATTGATGGGCGCAACGGCCGGTGCGCGCAGCCATTCCGGTCCGGCACGCGAAGCGGCGAAGGAGATCGACAGCAGCGTACCCTGGATCGCGTTCCCGGTTGGGTATGCGATCTCTGGTGTGTTGTTGACGATTTTCGGGGTATGTCGCAATGGTGCTGGCGGTGAGCGCACTTTCCGGTGCCAGCTGCGGGGCCGCGAGGCCCGCCACGGGACCGCAGCGGGTTACCGAGACCCCTTTCAGCACGCGGGTCTCGGAGAAGGTAGGCGTCGCCTCCGTCACGAGGCGGCTGTAGAGGCAGAGGCTCGCGACTAGGTGGAGCTCCGCCCGCGAGACCTCGAGGATCGCGAGCCGCTCGCCGGCGATCTCAGGCGCCTGCATGCCGACGGAGACCATCTCGAAGACGTCCTCGTAGGTAACCACCCCGTCCCGGACGTCCGTGCGGAAATCGCGGCCACCGCGATCCAGGTGGCCCGCGCCGCCCGTGGCGCGCTCGCGAGGTTCATGCGATGGGAAACCCGGCCGGGCCGCGCGCTCAGCTCCCGCCCGGCTTCTCCATCGCCTGGAGCATCCCGTAGAGCTTCTCGAGCTCCGAGGCGAGCAGCTTGCTCCCGATCGCGCGCTTGGCGCTCCCGCCGAAGCCGGTCACCTGGTCGGTCGAGGTCCGGTTCGTGTAGACGACGAGAGTCCCGTGCTGCATCGGGAGGAACGCGGAGATCGACTGCTCGCAGTTGTAGCCGCCGCTCACGTAGAACTGCCGCTGTACGACCACCCAGGCGGGGCCCTCCGGGATGAAGAGTGTGTGGGTGAGCGCGATCGTCGGCACGCCGTGGGCCTGGTAGTGCGACCAGTCGAAGACCTCCTCGAAGCCCGAGGGCTTGGAGCTCGGGTAGGCGAGGAGCGCCTGGAAGGCGTTCGGCACCAGGGCCTCGAGCTTCTTCGTCGCCGTGGTCGCCGAGCGCAGGTCGTCGGCGGGCGAGCGCGTCTTTCCGCCGGAGCGCGCGTAGGGCGCGACCCCTGCGAGCCCCTGGGCCTGATAGGCCTGTAGTCGGGCCATGAGGGCGCTCTTCACCGCGGCTTCCACGGCGGCCGGCGCCGGAGCGGAGCCGAGCGCGTCGAAGGCGGCGATCTCCTCCGCGGAGAGGTTCAGGTCGCCGTCCGGCCCCGAGTCAGCGTAGGCCTTCGTCCGCTTCTCTGCGTCCGGCTGGAGGGTGAGCTTCGCGAAGCTCGCGAGGCTCGGCGTTCCCTCGATCATGCCGAAGGCGATCGTATGCGGATCGAGGCGATCGAGGACGTCCTGCCGCATCCGGTTCACGAGCTCCGTCGGCGAGGTCTGCACCAGGAAGGCGAGGGCCGCGACGAGCTCGCGCTCGTTGCTCGCCTGGATCGTCCCCTCGACGAAGCTCCCCGACTTCACCTGCGCGATCTGGTCCGCGCTGAAGCCCAGATCCCGGAGGAAGGTCTCCGCGTCGGGGAGCTGCTCCGTCGCGGGCTGCGCGACCGGGAGGGCCAAGGCGAGCGCGAGCGCTGCACCGGCCATCGTCCAGCGCGCACCGCGCGCAGCGTTCGTCACACAAGGCATCGCTACCTCCTGAGAGGGGTCCGCGGACCCGAGCTTCAGAGTGTAATCCACGGGGTTGCTGCGGGCTCGGCCAGCGTGGGGATCACCGGCCCGCCGCTATGAGCGAGTCGACTCCCAAGCGGCCGGCCGTTGCCCTCGCCATCGAGCGGTGTGGATTGTCAAGGGGGTGTCGGAAAATGTCAAGCCGTAGTCCATGGCTCTCATGATCGACCCAACCGCTACCTGTCAGACCCATACCTCGTTGGAAAGACGCCCTCATCTCCAGGTGATCGACATGAACGAGACGCGACTGTGCGCGTTGGGGCAGATCAAGACTTTTCTGGAGGGGACGGGGGAAGTCGAGTTCCAGCCCGTCGGGCCGCGGAGGCCGATGCACAGGCGGCGGCCTTAAATGCAGAAGCCGATTTATCGGGGGTGCATGCCGGGGCGCTCGATGAGATGTTCAGCCAAGAAAGGCGGAACTCTGCTCGGCCCGCTGGTAGTGGGCCTGGTTTAGTCACCCGATCCACGGCCACGCGCCCGAATTCCAACCAAGACGGATTTTTACTGGAGTACATCAATGAGCAAGCCAGATATTTCCAAGCTGT
>JBOIDF010000118.1:0-5029 GCA_050740455.1 Gammaproteobacteria bacterium
CGGGCGGCGAAAAACGCGCTCGATGCGCCCCTCTCGATCTATGAGGTACATCTCGGCTCCTGGCGGCGCGTACCGGAGGAGGACAACCGCTCCCTCAGTTACCGCGAGATGGCGCGCCGGCTCGCCGATTATGTGCAGGAGACGGGCTTTACCCACGTTGAGTTCTTGCCGCCCATGGAACACCCCTTTTACGGATCCTGGGGCTACCAGACGACCGGTTACTTCGCGCCGACGGCGCGCTACGGGTCGCCACAGGATTTCATGTATCTCATCGATCACCTCCATCAGCGTGGCATCGGCGTCATTCTCGACTGGGTGCCTTCCCACTTCCCGGGCGACGAGCACGGGCTCTGCTATTTCGACGGCACCTATCTCTACGAGCACGCGGATCCCAAGCGCGGCTATCATCCCGAGTGGCACAGCTACATCTTCAACTATGGCCGGCACGAGGTACGGGCGTTTTTGCTCTCAAGCGCCCTCTTCTGGCTGGATAAATACCATGTGGATGGGCTGCGCGTGGACGCCGTTGCCTCCATGCTCTATCTCGATTACGGGCGGCGCGACGGCGAATGGGTTCCGAACGAGTACGGCGGTAACGAGGACTTGGACGCGATCCAATTCCTGCGCACGCTGAACGAAAGCGCCTATCGCGACCACCCCGATACGCAAATCACGGCCGAGGAATCCACCGCTTGGCCGATGGTCTCCCGGCCAGTTCACGTCGGGGGGCTTGGTTTCGGTATGAAGTGGAACATGGGCTGGATGCACGACACTCTCGGCTATTTCGGCCGCGAGGCTATCCATCGCAGGTACCACCATCACCAGTTGACCTTCAGCATCTGGTACGCCTTTCACGAGAATTTCGTCCTGCCGCTCTCGCACGACGAGGTCGTGTACGGCAAGGGCGCGCTCATCGGCAAGATGCCGGGCGATGAATGGCAGCAGTTCGCGAACCTGCGCCTGCTCTATGGGTATATGTGGGCACACCCCGGAAAGAAGCTGCTCTTCATGGGGGGCGAGTTCGGACAGAAGTGGGAATGGAATCACGATGTAAGCCTCGAATGGCATATGCTTGAGTATCCGCTGCACGCGGGAATCAAGCAGTGGGTGGGGGATTTGAACCGCTGCTATCGCGCCCACCCGGCGCTCTTCGAGCGCGACTTCAGCCAGGATGGGTTCCAGTGGGTGGACTGCAATGATGCGGAAGAGAGCGTCATCAGTTTCCTGCGCAAGAGCGCGCGGGGGGAGTGGCTGCTCGCGGTGTGCAACGCGACGCCTGTCGTCCGCGACAACTACCGGGTGGGCGTGCCCCTAGGCGGCTACTGGGAGGAGTGCATGAACAGCGATGCCGCCTGTTACGGCGGCGGTGGCCAGGGCAACCTGGGCGGCGTGGAGGCGGCACCGGTAGCGGCCCACGGGCGCTACCATTCTCTCGTCCTCAGGCTTCCGCCGCTCGCGGTGCTCTACCTCAGGCCGCGAGAGTTTGCCCGAAAATTCCCAACCAGCGAGGAAGTTGATCCATAGCGTCCTCACGGGCATAGACGATTTTTTCGTTGAGCCTTGTGTAACGTAACCAATGACGGCAATGCGAGCAGCAATGCTCGCATTGCCGGCGGCGCAACGGCGCATTCGACCGTCACGCGAACCTTCTGTTTAAAAGATGGCCGCCACGTCCACGTCGCCTTCCTTGCGCAATACGTTGACGGCTACATCCCGGTCATGGCGGCTAAAACCGAGATCGAGGACGGCATTTCCCACTCTTATATTCTTGATTTGCAGCCAGTCCAAATAGTCGGGCAGCAAGGGACGATAGATACGCAATTGCGCCTTCTCCCCGCAGAATGTCAATCCCAGCAATGCCTGTAGCAGGTGGAAGGGAACCCCGCTCGCCCAGGCCTGGGGAGAGCACGCCACCGGGTACTGCGTTGGGCCTTGTCCGGGGCGACGAGGAAAACCGCAGAACAGCTCCGGCAGACGGTAAAGATCCATGGTAGTACTTGCTTGGAACAGCCCGGTGAAGATCGCGAGCGCCTGGTCCTTGAATCCGTAACGGGCGAGCCCCATGGCGATGATGCCGTTGTCGTGCGGCCACACCGAGCCGTTGTGATAAGACATCGGATTGAAGCGCGCCGCACTTTGGGCGATGGTGCGCACACCCCAGCCGCTGAACGAGTCTTCACCGAGCAGGATTTCCGCCACGCTCTGGGCGTGTTCGGTACTAGCGATGCCGGTGAACAGCGCATGCCCGGCATTCGATGCCGGCACGCAGCAAGGACGTTTCTCCCCGTCCAGCGCCAAGGCAAAGTCCTGGATGTCCGCGCACCAAAACGCATCGTTGAAGCGCGTCTTCAACTGCTCGGCCTGCTCGCTAAGCACGTCCGCACGCCGATGCTCGCCGAGAAGCGCGGCCAGCTTGGCGGCCGCCTGCTTTGCCGCGAACACGTACCCTTGCACCTCGCATAAGGCGATCGGCGGCCGCGCCGGCTGGCCGTTCGCATGGAAGACCGCGTCCGCCGAGTCCTTCCAGCCCTGATGCACGAGACCATTCACGCTCTCGCGCGTATACTCCACGAAGCCGTCGCGATCCGTATCGCCGTACCGGTCAATCCAATCGAGGGCACGTTCGATATTGGCCCAAATACTCTCTATGAAGCTTCGATCGCCGGTCAGGTCGAAATAGGCTCCCGCCAGGACGATGAACAAGGGCGTCGCATCGACACTGCCGTAGTAGCGGCGAAACGGGATTTCATCGAGCGCAGCCATCTCGCCGCGCCGGGCTTCGTGCAAGATCTTCCCGGGCTCGGCATCTTGCGCGGGCGCCTCGTTATCGGCTTGCTCGCCAGCGAGGAAATTCAAGACCCCGCGAGCCAGCTCGGGCTGCATCCAAAGGTATTGTAATGCCGTTATGATCCCATCGCGTCCGAACTCGGTACAGAACCACGGTACGCCCGCGTGCGGATAAAGGCCATACCGTGTCTCGGTCGTGAGCATGTGTAGATCCGCCGAGGAGCGGTGTAACCAGTGATTCAACGGCTCGTTCGACGTCAGAACCTCGGCGATAGCCTCGGTATTCGCCGTGACTGCCGCGGTCCATCGGTCCAACATCCGCTCGTAGCTCGGAGCGCTTTGGATTCGCTCGCCGATTTCGCAGACCGCCGTCAAAGACAGCTCGTGTTCGTCGCGCGGGCCGAGCACTAGCGAAAAATACAGCCGAGTGCCGGCGCCCGGGTCCGGATCGACACTGGCGATGATCCGGGTATGACGCGACACATGGTCCAAACCGCGGTATGCGAGGATCAGCTCACGGCCTAGGCGGCGTGCAGGAAGACAGTTCCCTCGGACGGCGCGTCGAATACCTCGAACCTCGAAGATATCCGCGTAGTCCGCCTCGAACAAGACGCTTATCCTAAGACTCATCGGGTGATCGCCGTAATTCACCAGACGTATGCGCTCGTACTGCGCTCCCTCCCACAAAAGTTTGGCCCGGAAGATGTGCAGCGTGTCCTTGAGAATACTAAGCTTCGCGGTTTCGTAAAGATCCGGTGTAGTGAGGTCCACCATTAGAAGGCTATTGTCCTTCCGCACGGCGGAGTTGAGCACCAGGGAGCGGGCACCGTTAATCTTCAGCTCCATGCCTGACAGAAAACGCGTCCCTTGATGGTAAAGCCCCTCCTCGCCGAGGTCGATCGGGCGGATATCGCCGGATCGGTCGAAGATCCCGAAGGTTTCCCCCTGCTTGAGAACGCGCGCACGGTCCTCGGCGCGCGCGGAGGTCGCACGCACGGACCAGTTGTCTTCGACTTGTATCAGTTCCGGCACTGTTCTCTACCCGTGCCCGGCCTGCGGCTTATGCTGCCGGTTGTGCTTGGACGTCGGCGTCGATTATAGCGCGGTAAACAGCGAGATAATCGCGGGCCATGCGAGAAGCGCAAAAACGTGCTTCGAATGCCTGGCGGCAGCGTCGACGGCTCACGGCATCGATCTTTGCTACCGCGGCCACCGCTTCGTCCAGATTGTCGACGACGTACCCGTTCTCACCGGAACGCACGATCTCGCTGACGGAACCGCGCCGGTACGCAATAACCGGCGTACCGCAGGCCATCGCCTCGATCATTACCAAGCCGAAAGGCTCCGGCCAGTCGATGGGAAACAATAAAGCGTATGCGTTGCCGAGGAAATCGTTCTTCTCCTTTTCCCCTATCTCCCCGATAAACTGGACGAGAGGGCCGGAAAGCAAGGGCCGAATATATTCCTTGAAATAGGCTTCATCGGCTTTGTCCACTTTGGCCGCGATACGTAGCTCCATCCCAACGCGCTGTGCGATCCGTATCGCCCGGTCGACACGCTTCTCCGGAGAGATACGCCCTAGGAAAGCTAGATATTTGCCCGGCTCGGGATGCAAGCGGTAAGAATCGGCCGGCACCCCATGGTATACGGTAGCCCGCCAATTCGCGAACGGCAGTGGCGTGCGTTGATCATTGGAAATGGATACCACTGGCATCTCGTTGAACTCGCGATAAACCGGGACCAGATCGGGCAGGTCCAAGCGGCCGTGCAAGGTAGTGACGTTCGGCAGGTTCAACAGGCGTGTCTGTGGAAAATGCAGGTAGTCGATATGAAAATGGACGAGGTTGAAATTGTTCGCCTCGCGGCCGACCCGATCCAAAAGCAGCATGTGATGCGCCAAGGCGTCACGGCAATCGGTGAGCCGCAACGCGCGATTGCAAACCGGCCGCAGGTTCGCCTGCGTTTGCGAGTCACCACTCGCAAACAGTGTAACATCGTGTCCCTGCCGGACTAACTCATCGGTCAAATATGCGACTACCCGTTCGGTGCCTCCGTAGAGTTGCGGCGGGACACTCTCATAAAGCGGTGCAACTTGCGCTATTCTCATGGTTCCTCGGCTAAGTACTCGTTTTCATAAATATGGCTACGTATTAGTGTTGCCACTTATCGGTTTCTTGGCTATCTTGGCTATGCTTGCCTCGAACGAGGATTGCCGAGTATGCCAAGACACAGCCCCTTTACG
>JBOIDF010000119.1:0-4836 GCA_050740455.1 Gammaproteobacteria bacterium
CGGTCTCCCCGAAGATGAGGACGGTCGCATCGGTCGTCGCCACGATCTCGACCTGCTTGAGCACGGATCTTAAAGCGGAACTGGTACCGATGATCTCACCGAAGTTGTGTTCGGTGCGGATTTCTTCTTCGAGATAGAGCTTCTCCTTGGCGAGCTTGTCCTTGAGTTCTTCGATTTCGCGAAAGGCCAGGGCATTCTCAAGGGCAATGGCGATCTGGCTGGCCACCTGACTCAGCAGCTCCGCATCTGCCTCCGTGAAGTTGCCATCGCGCACACTGGCCAGGTTCAAGGTGCCGAGGATGCGGCTCGGGGTGATGAGCGGAAGGCAACAGGCGGAGCGAACACCCTCGGCAATCAATTGCTTAGCGAACTCAGAATGAAACCGTTTCAGATCTCCGGCATTGAGCAAGACCGGCTTGCGTGTCGTAATGGCCAAACTGGCGGGGAAATCGTCGATCGGGGCTTGCATGCCCTCCTGGATCAAGCCCCTGCCCTCCGGGAAATCCAAGGCGTGCAGCCGCAATTGGTTGCTGTCGGCATCGTAGAACGCCAGACTTGTGTATTCGTGCTGGATCACCTTGCGCAGGTTCGCGGTGATGGCCGCAAACAGAGGCCTCAACTCGATGTTGGAGACCACTGCATTATTTACCTCCAGAAGAAGGCGCAGGTGGTCGCGCTCCAGATCCAATTGGCCCTGTAGCCGCTTGCGCTCGGTGATGTCTTCGACCAGCGCCAGGGTAAAGCCGGGCGTGCCCTCTCCGCCGGGGACCCGGGAAATGTCGTTGCGCACCCATAGGATCTGACCGTCCTTGCGCAGGTAGCGCTTCTCGTGCTGGAACTGCTGTCGTTTCTTTCCCAGAAAATCCATTGAGAGGGCCCAATTCGTCTTTCGGTCGTCCTCGTGTGTGACATCCACCCAGGAGCGCGCGCGCAACTCTTCCTCGGTGTAACCGAGCATCGCCTGATAGGCCGCATTGGTGGCCAAGAAACGCCCGTCGAGGTCGGTCAGCGCAATGCCGATGGTGGAATTCTCAAAGACCCCCCGCCAGCGCGCTTCGCTCTTGCGCAGCCGATCTTCTGCCCGTCGCCGTTCCAGCTCCGCTCCGGCCCGCACGGCAAAGATCTGCAGCATGGATTCGGCGAGCTTGGGATTGGCGATCGGGCGGTTATAGAGCACCACCATCAGGCCCAGGGCGCGGCCGCTCGAATCAAAAAGTGGCGTTCCCACATAGCCTTCGACCTTCATGTCTGCCAACAAGCGATCCTCAGGAAACAATTGCCGCACGCCGCTCGGGTACGAGCACATACTTTCGCTTATCACGTTTCTGCAAGGGGTATGCATTAAATCGTATTCGAAGTTATCCACGATGTTGCCGTGCGCGTATACGGCGATCGTCCTTACCCGCTCCAGGTTGTTTTCCATGAGCTCCCCGATGAAGGCGTGAGCGGCTTGCAGGACTCTGGCAAGATGCTCAACCAAGGAACGAAAGAACATTTCACCGGTCGCAGCGGAGACTCCCTTGGCGATGTTAAGCACATCCTCCTCTGCCCGGCTGCGCTCGGTGATGTCGCTCATGTCAGGCTGGACGCGAACAAGCGCAGGATCTCATCGAGGGGGTCGCGACCGAAGCCGTGGTGGCGGACAAGGCCTACGACGCCGCCCTGATTAAATTCATCACCGACGCCGGTGCCAGCGTGGTGATCCCCCTCGGGAGAACCGACAACAGCCGCGCTCTTTCGACAGGCATCAATACCAGCATCCGATCTCGCAGACGCCCTCACCGATCTCAAGGCGCTCCCGCCTCACCACCTCGGAGCTCGCCGAGCGCCAAACCCGGTCCATCTACTTCGATGAGCCGCCAGAGCCTTTCCCCGGCTTGGCGCGTCGCTTTCCCGGCCCGTAGGGATTGAAGCGCATCGCGGTGCGTTCTAGAGAAAACGAGGTCGCAGACCAAGAGCACGTCTCCATTGCCGGTGACCTTGAAGTGGCAAATGGTTTTCGTCCCGATCCTCACTTACCCCTTCCTCTCGCTTAAGGACCATATGTCACGACATGAGAACCCCCTCGTCTCTTTGCTGGATACTCTTCCGCTAAGAGCGTGTCTAAAAAGCTGTTGCGCGTGCCTGAGGCGGGGTGCGCGGTACTCGCAATCCTCACATACTAACATACTAACATGTATGCTCCGGTTGCTGCGCTCCGTGCTTCCCACCTAAGGCCCGCTCACGACGCTTTTTAGACACGCTCTAAGGCGCTTACGCCAACCATAAGGATCCGTTCGCAAGCGCCGGGTAGTCTGTGTAACCCTGCTCACCGCCCCCGTAGAAGGTGGCATGGTCGGGTTCATTTAAGGGCGCGCACTTGGCGAACCGCTTCGGCAGATCGGGGTTAGCGAGAAACAGCTTGCCGAAGGAGACGAGGTCAGCGCGCCCCGCTCGCAGTGCCGCGTTGGCACCCGCATAGGTGTAACCGAAGTTGGCCATATACACGCCTGAGAAGCTCGAGCGCAGCCGCTCAAAATCAACCGCGGTGGTTGGCTCTCCTTGTTTCTCCTCCGCCGACTCGTCGCCTTCATCGCCCTCTACGACATGCAGGTACGCAAGCCCAAAGCGATCGAGCTGCGCTGCCGCATAGTTGAACGTGGTCTCTGGATCGGAGTCGGACATATCGTTGAACCGTCCGACCGGGGATAGCCGCACGCCCACCCGCTCGGCGCCCCAGACCTCGGTGACTGCCTCGGTCACCTGCAGCAGAAACCGGACCCGGTTCGCGAGCGAACCCCCGTAGCGGTCGGTGCGGTGGTTGGTGCCATCGCGCAGGAACTGATCGATGAGGTACCCATTGGCCGCGTGGATCTCGACCCCATCGAAGCCGGCCTGCAGTGCGTACTCGGCAGCACTGCGATACTGATCCACAACGCCCAGGATTTCATCCAGCGCGAGGGCGCGCGGCGTGACGAAGGGTTTCAGCCCCTCGTACGTGTAAGCCTCACCCGCTGGCTTGATCGCGGAGGGGGCCACCGGCAATGCCCCATCGGGCTGCAAGGAGGGATGGGAGATCCGGCCCACGTGCCAGAGCTGCAGAAAGATGCGACCGCCCCGCTCGTGTACGGCCTGGGTCACGTTTCTCCAGCCTGCGGCCTGCGCCGCATTGTGGATCCCCGGGGTGTCCGGATAGCCCACGCCCTGGGGTGAGATTTGCGTGGCCTCGGTGATGATAAGCCCCGCCGAGGCGCGCTGCGCGTAGTAGCGCGCGTTCATCGCCTGGGGGACATTGCCAGGCCCTGCGCGGTTGCGGGTCAAGGGCGCCATCACGATGCGGTTCGGCAACACGTAAGGCCCAAGCCGCAGGGGTGTGAAAAGATCCGTTTCCGTGAGTCGGACCGCTTGCGCGTTGCTCATCTCTTGTCTCCTTATCGAAAACCCAAAGTCAAACAACTGGGCGCTTTGCTTCGAGCGCCGCTCATCGGTCAGGCGTTGAAGCCCCGTCGGTGTTGAAGATCGCACCGGTGATGTTGGACGCCTCCGCACTCGCGAGGAAGAGCACGAGATCCGCGACTTCGCTCGGCTGACCGTAACGGCCGATCGCGGTCCCGGCCTTCTGCGGCGCGGAGAAATCGCTGTCCTCCGGGTTCATATCGGTATTGATGGGACCCGGCTGGACGCAATTCACCGTGATTCCCTTGGGACCCAGATCGCGCGCCCACGCGCGGGTAAACCCGGCCACGGCCGACTTGCTCATGGCATAGAGCCCGGCCTCTGGAAAGGGCACCCGCTCGCCAAGGTTGCTGCCGATGTTGATGATGCGGCCGCCCACTCGCATCACCTTAGCGGCCTCTCGTGAAGCCAAGAAGACGGCCCGAACATTAATGTTGACCATTTGCTCGAACTGCTCGTCCGTGCTGTCGAGCAGCGAGCCCAGGAAAAAGATCCCCGCGTCGTTCACGAGAATATCGAGGTGCCCGAAATGGCGGAGGACTTCGCCGACGACTCGCTTCACGGCCGTGCCGTCCGCACGCGGGACGCTGAAGCTCAACGCGCCGATGTCCTTCGGGATTCTGCACCTCGGCCCCGCGCTGCCCGAGTTCCTCACACGCTACCCCGAGATCACGCTCGATGTGAGCTACAACGACCGCCTTGTGGATGTCATCGAGGAAGGCTATGATGTGACGCTGCGGATCATCACCGCACTTCCCGATTCGACCCTGGTCGCACGCAGGCTCACGCCCATCCACTTTGTGGTCTGTGCCTCACCGCTTTACTTGGAGCGCGTCGGGATCCCCGAAACGCCTGAGGATCTGATCCGCCACAACTGTTTGATCTATACCCTCACGAGCGGCAACGACTGGCACTTCGATGGGCCGGGTGGCAAGCGCAGTGTCACGGTGTCGGGAAACTATCGCTCGAACAACAGCCTGGCTATCCGGGAGGCGTTACGGGCCGGCATCGGGCTCACGCGTACCCCAACCTTCCTGGTGGGCCAGGCGCTCCGGAGCGGGGCGCTCATCACGGTGCTGGACGATTATCCAACCGAGCCCTCGACCCTCTATGCGGTCTACCCCCACAACCGCTATCTCTCACCCAAAGTGCGAGCGTTCATCGATTTCCTCGCCGAGCGCTTTACGCCGCCCGCCCCGTGGGATCGAGGCCCGGTAGTCGGGCCGGATCCCGTTTGAGGTGCACGCTAACCGGTTGCCCAGGGAGCGCAGCGGCACACTCATAATGTGATCGTTCGATGCGCGCAGTTCGAGGAGACCTAACCGCACTCTATAGAACTGGTGGAAGCGTTCCCCACTTCTCGCTACGGCTTCCGGGTATAAGTGATCTCCATCACTTTCA
>JBOIDF010000120.1:0-4751 GCA_050740455.1 Gammaproteobacteria bacterium
TGCGCTCGGGATCTCGCGTTCCGGCGGTGCTCGGAATCCTCATGTATTTCAACATACACTCCGGTTCCTGCGCTCCGGCGGAACGCGACCTCTCTTCGCTCGCGACGATTTTTTCACAAGCTCTCAGCCAAATAACAACTTCGCCTTCTCCAAGGTCTTAAAGATCCCCCAGAGTAGGGGTATAGCGACCAAGGTCCACGCGATGGCGACCAATAGCCAACTCAGTGGGCTCGGGTGCTCGTGGTTTCCGGTTTCGCTCATAAGCGCTCGCGGTTTCTTCTGCTTTCCAACCCACCCTCGTGCGCAATACGGCGCTCGGTGGCTAATTCTTCGTCGCTCATATAGTATTTCGCAGCTACAGGCCGCATCGCCGCTGCCATCCACGCCACCGGAAGGTTATACAGCCAGTCGTTCATAGTGCGGTCGCAAAAATCGGCCGCAAACACTTCGCGCGGTTTTGGTCCCGCCGTGATAAAGCCGATCGAGCGTCCCGGCCGGTAGCTGTGGGTGCGAAGCTCCTGCTGAAGCACGAGCAGCTTGGCCTCGGCATCCGCCTCGAAGGCCAGCGCATTAAAGGTGTTCCGCTTGTTGCGGCGGCAGTTGCGGTAGTGCCGCCACAACGCGCGGAACGAGTAGAGCTCAGGGCCGATCACGAGCCGCCCCGCACCGCCCGGACATGGAGGTTGTTGTTCTTATCGTTCGCGTTCCATACCCCCCATCCCAACCTTCCCCCGCAAGGGGGGAAGGGGTGCATACGCCGGGCGTTAGCCCGCACGATGCGCTTGAGCACCCGCCGCGCCCCGTCCCTGAGATCCGCCCCCAGCGAGTACTTGTGGTAGCGGGAGAACTTCTGCACCACCTGCTCGAGGTACAGGCAGAGATCATAGCTCGCCTTGTAGATGGGCAAGTGCTCGGACTGGGCCATGGCGAAGCTCCGGAAAGCTCTGGGGGGCTATCGCCCCCCAGCCCCCCCCATCAAAGAACCAAAAGAACAAATTATCCAATGATCAAGCTACAAGCCGCCCCGCACGGCACGGACGTGGAGCGTGTTGTCCTTATTGCGGTTGAACACGCTGCCGCCGCTGAAGGTGACGATCCACGCGAGCGCCGGGAAGAAGGCGAAGGTAGTAGACGACCAGTAGAAGGACGCCGCCGTGGGACCAAATATTGGATCGATTGAAGGGTTAACCCGGCCATAATCCACGATGCTCTGCAGTTCCTTCACATTCGGCAGGCGCCAGTCACATTGCCCCGCAAAGCAAGGCGCGGTGTTCAGCCCCGCGACGTGCTGCGCGAAGGCATTCTCCCACGTATAGGTAATGCTCACGTCGTGGATAGTGCCATCAATGCTCTTCTTCTCCCGGGTACGCCCGGTGTTGTTGTCGGTGATGGTCCCATCGCCGTTGTCGGTGTAGCTCAGCGGCGCCCCGGCCTTGATGGTCCCGTCATCGCCTGCCCGGACGGGGTTCGTCTGCCCTGTCGCCGGGAACTCCTGGCACGGTGGTGGGAGCGGTGATCCCGAGAGCGCCGCGGCCACCTCATCGCGGCAGAAATCGATGAGGACTTCGACATCATTGACATCCCCTTCCGTTGGACACACCCCCGGACCGGCTTTCTTCTCAGCGCCCGCGAAGGCGGCCTCGAAACGTTTGACGCATCGGCTGGTCTTGGGAGGCTGTCCGGACTTCACGCTGCGCGCCTCCGCATCCAACAAGCACTCCGCCTTCTTGCCCGAGGCCTTGAGCTTGGCGGCCTCGCATTTCTGTGCCGCGGCCGCGCCACCCGTGGCACCCGCCGTGCCGGCCCAGCCCAGAACCAGCGCGGCTACGATCAACATGCATAGATTGTCTTGCAGTCATTGTCGTTCTCCTTTCTCTAGTTGGTTGTCACAGGCTTGGGGCATTTCGATCAAACGCTTCCCCACTCGCTACCTTAGCTTGCGCCACCGGGCCGTGCAAACGGTCACACCTCGGTCATGCGACGGCCCGCGGTCGTGGGACGATGCATGCCTATCGCTGTTGAGAAGTGCTGTCGGGGCCGGGTTAAGGCGGTATGGAATAGATCGAGGTCGGCGCGCGGGTGAGCGCGGCGCACTCATGGAGCAGACAGCAATACCTCTATCAAAAACGGATGGGTCAAACGAATCGTTCCGATTGCTTGCCCTACCCGCCATTGCTAGACCACGTACGGGTCGCCCCCCGTCCCGCCGGTCTTGTCGCATGGTTCCGGCGAGAGGGCCGTTGTTCCAAGAGCTCACTGTTGACAGCTTAGTAGTGACTCATATAATAGAGTCATGTGAGGCGCTTTTTGGTGTAGTCATAAGCTTATGAAACAGCTAACGATCCGAGGATTCGATGAGGCATTGGAAAAGCAGTTGCGCAAGGTAGCGGCGGGGGAACATCTCTCACTGAATAAAGTTGTGCTGAAGCTCCTCAAAGAAGCGACTGGTCTAGCTGCCGACCAGCGATCACCAAATCGCGTTGGTGACCGCCTCGATGCGTTCATGGGGGTTTGGTCTGAGCAAGAAGAGCAGGAATTCAATACTGCCGTTGCAGCACTGGAACAGATCGACGAGGACCTTTGGCAGTGAAGATCCTTCTGGACACGAACGTTTACTCCGCCCTCATGCGTGGCAGATCTGAAGCCGTGGAACGAGTCCGTAAAGCAGAGCGCGTATTGATGTCAACGATCGTGGTGGGGGAACTCATCTTTGGGTTTCGCAACGGGACTCGATTTCAGCAGAATTTCGAGCTGCTCGAATCCTTTCTAGCGAATCGCTTTGTGGAGCTTGTCCCAGTCACGTTCACGACGGCGGACCGATTTGGACGAATCGCTGCCAACCTCCGTGCCAAAGGAAGCCCCATTCCTACGAACGACATCTGGATTGCTGCACACACCTTCGAGACCGGCGCAGACTTGGTCTCCTACGATGAACATTTCGCCGGGTTAGACGGCCTAACTTGGATTCCATTGCGCGTATCTTAACAATAGAGGCGAAAAATTGGTGAGAATCTAACCTATGAGTTTCTACTTTCCAACCCACCCTCGTGCGCGATACGGCGCTCGGTGGCTAATTCTTCGTCGCTCATGTAGTACTTCGCAGCCACAGGCCGAATCGCGAGGTTACAGAAAAACCCCATTACGAGTAAACCCGCCAAGACATACATCGTGGTGTTATAGGCTTGCGCCACGGGCACCCCAAGCCCCACTTGGTATTCGCGCAGGTAGTTCACGAGCACCGGCCCTAGTACTCCCGCCGTTGACCAGGCCGTTAACAAGCGGCCGTGGATGGCGCCGACGAATTGCGTGCCGAATATATCGGCCAGATAGGCCGGTATTGTGGCAAAGCCGCCGCCGTACATCGTCAGAATCAAGCAAAAGAGCGCGACAAACAGCGCGACGTTCTTGATCTCCCCGGCGAAGGGCGCCGCTGCATACAGCACCGCGCCCAAGGAAAAGAATAGGAAATAGGTACGCTTGCGCCCGATGTAATCGGAGAGGGAAGCCCAGCCGATGCGGCCGGCGATATTAAAGAGACTCAGTAGACCGGTGAACGCCGCCGCAATCGTCGCAACCTGCGCGGCCTGCTCGGCGGTGAGGTCTTTGAGCGGGATGTCCAATCCGATGAGCTTGCCGCCGAATACCTCTTGAAGCATGGGCGAGGCCACGCCAATAACGCCGATACCCGCACTCACGTTCAGACACAACACACCCCATAGGAGCCAAAAATGAGGCGTTTTATGCGCCATGTTGAGGTGCACATGCCCGGTCGTGATCATGCTATTACGGTTCGGGTTCGGCTGCCAGCCCGGCGGCGCCACTACTGATCGTCCGTATAGCACGCCTTGCGGTATCTTGCGGTTCGGGTTCGGCTGCCAGCCCGGCGGCGCCCATCCTAGCGGCGGCACGCGGTACCCGAAGGCTCCACCCATCATGGCGACAAAATAAATCGCGCTCAAGGTCACGAAGGTTTCCCACACGCCGACCGAACCGGGCCCTGCGTAATACTTCATCAGTAGATCGGCGAGCGGCGCCCCGATCATCGCCCCGCCTCCGAACCCCATGATCGCCATGCCCGTTGCCATGCCGCGGCGGTCCGGAAACCATTTGATCAACGTCGACACCGGCGAGATGTACCCCAGGCCCAAGCCGATCCCGCCGATCACCCCCGATCCGAGCCACAACAACCAGATGTGATGCCAGTACACACCCGCCGCGGAGATCAGGAACCCTCCGGCCCAGCAACAGGCCGCGTAGACGCCGGCCTTGCGCGGGCCTTCGCGTTCCACCCATTGCCCGAAGACCGCGGCCGAGGATCCTAGGAACACGAAGAACAGCGTATAGAGCCAACCGAGCGCACTGCGTTGCCAATCGCAAGGCCCCGAGTCGCTATAGCCCAGAATTCCACGCCAGGAGTCTACGATCCCGCCCCCCGTATCCGTGTCGCAGGGGACTGACTCGGCTATCCCGACCGCATGTTCGAGCGGGATCCAGAACACGCTGAACCCGTAGGCCATCCCGATGGACAGATGGATCGCCAGCGCGGCGGGGGGCACCAGCCAGCGATTGAAGTTCGGGCGCGCAATCGTTCGTTGCTTGGATAACCAGTTTGCCATTTTGTCTAGCTTAGTACTCGTTTTCATAAATATGGCTACGTATTAGTGTTGCCACTTATCGGTTTCTTGGCTATCTTGGCTATGCTTGCCTCGAACGAGGATTGCCGAGTATGCCAAGACACAGCCCCTTTACGA
>JBOIDF010000121.1:0-4311 GCA_050740455.1 Gammaproteobacteria bacterium
CCATCTCCACCACTCTACTAAGCGCGGGCATCGGCTTTGAAGTGATGGATACGGCAGCCGCTTGCCGCAGCTACGTTATCTTGTTATCCGAAGATCGCAACGTGGCCGCCGCGCTCCTGATGATCGAATAGCACCCAACTTGGGATCTCTCGGCGAGGCTCCTCGGTTTCAACCGCCCGCGGAGCAAGCGATCGGGTCGGGCCCCCGATCGGCACTCTGCTATGTTGTCTCATATTTTTCAAGACCAGACCCCCTCCTTCCTCGGATCTAGGTGGTAAAGATCTCTTGTAGGGTGTTCAGGGTCGCAGCCATGGTCTTATGATGCACGGCGCCGGCGCGTTTGATCAAACGGGCCTGGTCGAGCGCTCTGATTTGATCGAGCAAGATCAAGCCCTTCTTATCCGCGAAGGTCACCGGAATTCGGTAGGGCGCCATTCTGCCGCCGGTCGTCATAGGGGCCACGATCGCGGTGCGCAGATGGTCGTGCATCTCGGGCGGTGACACGATGAGACAGGGACGGGTCTTGCGGATCTCGCTGCCCACGGTCGGATCAAGCGTTGCCAGCCAGACCTCGCCACGGACTACCATTGCAGTTTCTTGTCGTCTTCATTTCCGAACTCCGGCCAAACGAGCCTATCATCGCCGGTAGCGGCGATCGCCTGGCTGGCCTCGGCCCAACCTTCTCGAATCGCTCCCCGCGGCCTGCGGATGACGATGGCGTGGTCCTCCACCACCATTTCTGCTTCGTCCTCGAGTCCGATCTGGGCCAGCAGTGGTTTCGGGATAATGACGCCTTGCGAGTTACCCATCCTGCGGATCGTGGTTTTCATGCGTATTACACCTCTCGACGATAGTGCCTATCGGGCAGGGTTAACAATGTTATAACATCCTGGCGTCGTGATCCAGTCGAGCTAACAAGAATGGAGTGCGTCCCCCGATGGGGGGGGGCGCAACCGGCTTGAGCGCGAGATCATCAGGTGCTATCATTGCAATCACTGTCGCTCTCGACTCTGACAGGAGATCGTCATGGCTAATCTTATCGTCCGCAACGTCGATGACGACATCGTCCAAGCGCTCAAGGCGCGGGCCGGTCGGCACGGTAGCAGCGCTGAAGCCGAGCATCGTCGTATCCTCGCGCAGGTTTTGCTCCGGCCGCGTCGAAGAACGTTCGCGGAAGTGCTGGTTCGCATGCCCGGCGTGGGCGAGGACGCTGACTTCGAGCGCATCGATACAAACTTCCGCGACCATGTACCTCGTTGACACCAACGTCATCAGCGAAGCTCGAAAAGGCCGCAAGGCAAACCCCGGCGTAAACCGATTCTTCAAGGAAGCGGCGGCGGCCGGCACACCGCTCTTCATCAGCGTCATCACTGTGGGTGAAATCCGGCGCGGTATCGAGTTGCTGCGCCACCGTGGCGACCTCTCCCAGATGAAGCGGCTGGAAACCTGGCTGGAGAAACTGCTCGCCAACTTCGGCGAGCAGGTGCTGGAGTTCGGTCGTGAAGAGGCGCAGATCTGGGGACGCCTGTGCGTACCCCACCCCGAAAACGCCATCGATAAGCAGATCGCTGCCATCGCACTCACGCGCGACCTTACCCTGGTCACTCGTAACACCAGCCACTTCTCACGATTGGGACCCGTGATCGTCAATCCGTTTGACCCAGCCTGACGTACGTTGCCCTGCCTGTAGCTCGTAGCCTGGGTTGAGCGTTGTTTGCGAAACCCGGGAATTGCGGCGCGGAGATCCCCGGGTTACGGCGCAAACGGCGCGCCTAACCCGGGCTACGATTTCTAGGTGAGCTTGTCGTATGCGCCGTGCGGGCCGATCCAGAACCATACGAGACCCTCCGTGCGCTCCTTCGCCAAAGCGCGATATCGAAGGCCGACGCGAGCCGACCAGAAGTTGCCAACCTTCTTGAGGCGAAGCGAAGGATGACGAGGATCGGTTTTGAGTAAGGCAAAATTTTTATCCGCCAACTGTTGAGTGTCATCGGGTAGTTGGCGGTAGTGGAACCAGAACTCTGGCGAGAGCGAAATAAAGCGGAGTGCAGCGACCCGCTTCAAAATCTTCGTCGGCCCGCTTGCCAGCCGCGTCCAAGGGACCCGCGAGGATGTCGGACTCAATCTTCCTATCCCACTGGTCCGCTATGAACTCCTCAAACCACTGCGAAAAGCGAGCGAGATCGGACGGGGGTAGATGCGCCACAGCAGCTTCTAATTCTTCAATGTTCATATGATAAGCGTACCTTTCAACAGTTATTGCCGCAACACGCCTAACGACTTGAGCTCGTAGCCCGGGTTGCGTGTTGTTTGCGAAACCCGGGAATTGCGGCTCGATGATCCCCGGGTTTACGGCGCAAACGGCGCTTCCACTTTGGCACATCACGATGCCGTATAGGAGGGAAGGAGTCCATACCGTTAGGCTACGATTTCTGTTCAGGTGCTACCCGCCTGGCAATCGCCGTATAGGCCCATTGGTTTATTAGCAAAAACTGAAGGACGAGCAAAAAAACGAAAATCGAGGTTATAAAACTGAAGTCCCATCCTCGATGCAGAAAATACATTACGGCAAGAGTCCCCGTTATGCCGTTTACGAATGCCGGAAGCATTAGACGCGTTTGCGCTATCAGATCGACTGCGCCCCTACGGACAGGCGCCGCTCGAAAGTATAAGTATGGTTCAAGGTCTACGGTGTCCTTTGCCTGATCAATGAAGTATTGGCGTATGCGGTCTATGACTTGTAGCTGTCGGTCGACTATCACACGCTGAAATACAAAGAACCCGTGCAAACACAGCCCACCGAGAAACAAGACCAGAAAGATGAAGGACAGCAGGTTGCCTTCTGCAGGGTCAATCGTTGAGGGATTCGGAAAAAGCCCCGAGTGACTGCCTCCTGGCGATTGCAGCCGACCGATGACAAAGCCCACAATCACGATGATTGCGAATGCATAGCCCAGCATACGGTTCGACATGTCGTAGCTGTAACGTAAATACGTCCATGCTTCCTCGTACTTCTTTAGCATGAAGTCGTCCCAAGACGTTCTGTCTGCCATTTCTCCGTTACTCCGGTGAATAACCTAGCTGCTCAATTGCCTTCCCGATATTAATGAAAACACCGGGTACTCCGGGACGCCCAGATATTGCGTTGTAAATACCATGGTCCCTCATACTAAACAGACATAGTTCAACGAGCTGAATGAGGTCCCTGTGATACAACCATGTCTTTTTGAATCGTGGAATAAGATCTGATTCCTTAAGCTGTTGCTCCGGATTGTCTAGATCTCTAACGGTGCCGATACGTAGTCCGAATGTCGGAAATCCATGAGTCAGTGACAGATAAGTCGCGTACTGTTCGACCATGAGCTTAGCCACAGCGTACCGAGAATCCGGCCTTGGAGGAACATCTTCGGATAAGAGCATTGGTGTACTTTGCAGATGTAATGGGGTCCCGGCACGAAGTGCTTCCTCTTCGTATCCACCGTATATATTGTTTGTGCTCGCGTAGATTACTCGGTCGACTCGAAGGGCCGCCGAGATTTCCAATACGTTGATTGCCCCAGCTAGATTCGAACGAAGCACCTGTTCCCAGAGAGTCTTACGGCCGAGTATCGCCGCAAGATGAATAACAGCCTGCGGACTGTAATTTTCTATCAAGCTCTCTACGTCCGACCCTTCCGCCATGTCAACACGAACGAATGTGTGTTTGTCGGCGGCATGAATAAACGGTTCATCTTGAATTCCCCTCGGCTCAAGGATGTCCGCTAGAATCAGTGAGTGTTTTGTTGACCAGGCCTTCGTCAGAATACGCCCTATTACTCCGGAAGCACCTGTAATGAGAATTCGCATCTGCCCTTTTTAACCAATGCCAGGTCCTAATTCTACTCCGCGTCACCCGCCCGCCGACTCGCCCGGACGCATGCGCACGAGCATGAAATTGATGTTGTTCTCGGCTAAGCGAGAGCGGGTGCTCTGGAGTTTCTTGAGGTCTTTGAAGGGGCCGACCCGCACCCGGAACCACACATCCGTACCGCTGATCGTCACGCGCTGGATGTCGGCGGAGATCCCGATCAATGCCAGCCTGGCTTTCATCTTGTCGGCCTCCTGAAAGCGCTGGAAGGACCCGACCTGGATTAAATAAGGCGTATCCGGTGGCGCTTGCGGCGGTTTGGATTGCGGCGCGGGCGATGGCGGGGCGTCCACTTCCCAATCCGGAACCTTGACCTCCATTTCCGGAAGAATCGTGTAGAAATCGAATTTTGGTTTGCTCGCCGGATTTTGCGGCGCGGATTCCGCACCTTGCTTAAAGTCCCG
>JBOIDF010000122.1:0-4217 GCA_050740455.1 Gammaproteobacteria bacterium
TACATGCTTTCCTCCCTCTACTGTTGTTGTGGTACAAGGTTATAGTAATCATTCCGTTGGTTCAAGATAGGTCCTCGTCAAATATGTTACATATCCGCAACAAAAAACTAGCTTTTTCAGGGTACGGTTAGCTCAATGCGCCATGGCGTTTACTGTACGGATCGCCCGCGCGATGTCGCCGCTGAGCGTGGCGAGCGCGCGTCCATAAGCCGCCACCACGGCATCGTAACCTTCGCCTGCGATGGGCTCGCGCACGCCCGATCGGCCCGTGGTAGGTTCGCCGCCCGGCAGACGGCGCACCGACCAGAGGGCCTCGACGCTCACCTCGATGCCGGGCGCCGCGTCGAAGCGCAGGATATCGATGGTCACTCGCAGGCCGGCCTCCTGGCTTGTGCTCTCGGGGTAGGCGGACACTCGGGAGGCGCCGAGCAGTTGCGAAAGCGTACGCGCGATGAGGCGCGGGATCTCGCTCTTGAGCGGTTCGGCCCAGCGGTGCTGCTCCAGGATTGCCACCTCGTTCGCGCCGATCCGCACCACGAGTTGCGGGCGGTCCACCACCTCCGGCAATGTCACGGGGCCGACAACAACATGCTCCCTAGCTCCGGCGGCGGTCGCGTTCGCCGCAACCCCCGCCGCACTCAAGGTGTAGAAGCGCTCTTTGGGCGGGCTGCCACAGCTCGCGAGAACCGCAACGGCCAAACAGACGAAGCTCCGAGCCGGGGTCACGGTTCATCCTCCTGCTTGCCGCGGATGAGTGCTTCCGGATGGCGCTCGATCGTGTCCGCGAGGATGCGTAGCGAGTCCGCCGTGCGCGTGAGCGCACGTAGCGCGGCGCGCAGATCCTGCTGAAGCGGCGTGTCCGAGGCCAGCGCCTGCTCCGTGCTGGCGAGCGTTTTCCGCGCCCCCTCCAGCGCGGCGCGCGCCGCGGGTGCCACCTCCTGATCGAGGCGCTGGACCAGCGCGTCCATGCCCTTCAGCGTTCGGACGAGGGCGGCGAGCGCCTGGCGCGCATCGGCGCCGATCTCGTCGAAGGAGATCTGCTCGATCTTCTTGGCTACGTTGGCGAGCATCGCCTGCAGCTCTTCGAGGGACCCCGGTGTGCTTGGCAACACCGGGGGACTCTTGGACCAGTCGACCGTGGCCGGTGGGGCCCCGGGGAAAGTGTCGAGCGCCACAAAGAGCTGGCCGGTCAACAGGTTCCCGGACTTTAGTTGGGCGCGGAAGCCGCGCGCGACGAGCCCGTCCAGCAGCGCCTTGCTTTCATCGGGTGTGGTTCGCGCACGAGGCTTGCGGTAGCGCGCACGCAACCGGTCCGCGTAGAATTCTATCTCGACGGGAAACCGGAACTCTTTTTTCTCGGGATCGAACTCCGCATCGATCGACTTGACCTCGCCGATGACCACCCCACTCCAGTCCACCGGTGCGCCGGGGGACAAACCGCGCAGCGACTCGCCAAAATAGACCACGAAGGTCGCGATGTCTCGCACCGGGCGCTTCATCGCCGCAGCCTGATCGGGGAAAAGAGTAAACGGCGCGCCCTTTTTGGCCGCCTCGAGATCCGTGCCCGGCGGCGTCTGAAACGCGATGCCCCCGAGCAGGATCGAGGCCAGCGACTCGGTTTGTACCTTTATCCCGGCGGCATCGAGTGTCAGATCGATCCCGCTCGCTTGCCAGAAACGGGTGTTGGCCCTGACATACCGGTCGTAAGGCGCACGCACGAAGATCCTGAGCGTCACGCCCTTACCGTCCTTATCGAGCGCGAAGGCCACGACCTGCCCCACCTGAATGCGGCGGAAATAGACTGGCGAGCCGATGTCGAGCGAGCCGAGGTCCTCACCGCTCAGCACGAACTCCAAGCCCGGCAGATCGGTGGTGACGATCGGCGGCGTCTCGAGGCCGGTGAACTTACGCTTGCGTTTGGTGGACTTGCCGATGTCGACGCCGATGTAAGACCCCGATACCAGCGTACCGAGGCCGGAGATCTGGCTCCCGGCGATCCGCGGCCGCACCACCCAGAAGCGGGTGTCCTCGACCAGAAAATCTTCCGCCTGATTCGTGAGCTGCGCCGTCGCGATCACCCGCGAACGGTCCTCGGAGAGCCCGATGTGGGTCACCGTGCCCATATTGACGTTCTTGTACTTGATCGTGGTCTTGCCCGCCTCCAGTCCTTCGGCGGTATTGAAGGTGATCTGGATCGTCGGGCCGCGTTCGCGGATCGCCATGACCGCGAGCCAACCGCCGATGAGCGCCGCCACGATCGGAATGATCCACACGATCTGGACCGGTCGGCGGCGGAGCGGCACGGCCAGCGCTTCGGGGATCTCGGCCGCATCCCGCGGCGCCTCAGTCATGGCCCTCGTTCACCGGCTCCCAGATGAGGCGCGGATCGAAGGCCGATGCCGCGAACATGCTGAGGACCACCACCGCTCCGAAGGCGATCGCCCCGGGGCCGGCATGGATCGTCGCGAGCGACTGGATCTGCACCAGCGCGGCCAGGATCGCAACCACATAGATGTCCAGCATCGACCAGCGGCCGACGAGCTCGACAAAGCGGTAGAGGCGGGCGCGCTCGTAAGGACGCCACGGCGAGCGCCGCTGCACCGAGACCAGGAGCAAGGTGAGCGCGATCAGCTTGGCGAGCGGCACCACGATGCTGGCGAAAAAAACCAGCGCCGCGAGCGGCCAGGACCCGCTCGTCCACAGGAACACGACACCGCTCATGATGGTATCCCGCTGGGAATCGAATAGCGAGCTGGTATACATGATCGGCAGCAGGTTCGCGGGTACATAGAGGATGCAGGCGGCGATCAGAAACGCCCAGGTCCGGCCGATGCTACCGGGCTTGCGGTGATGCAGGTGAGCGCCGCAGCGGGGACAAAGCGCCGGGGCGCCCGCGGCGGGCGGGCGGCTGAGGAGAGCGCACGCATGACAGGCCAAGAGACCGAGCCGCGCGGCGGTCGCTACTATTGCGGTCATGCCCGCACTCGCGCCCATACCTCGTGCGGGTTGAACGATGCCGCCGAGGCGGCGAGCATGAGGGTGAGCCCGCCGAACGACCACAGCGCGATCCCGGGCACGATGCTCGCGAGGTGGGCGAGCTTGACCAGCGATACCAATACCCCGAGCATGAACACCTCCACCATACCCCAGGGCTTCACCGCCTGTAAAAAGCGCAGCATCCGCCCGGCGCCGGGCGGCGCGCGTCCGAGCCGCAGGGGCAGAAGAAGATAGATCATGCCGCTCATCTCGATCGCCGGGATCAGCACCGTGGTCAGGAACACGAGCCCGGCCACCATCCGCATGTCCTGATCCCAGAGCGCGCGCGCGGCGCCCAGCAGATCGGTCGCGTTTCGATGTCCCTGGACCTCGAGTCCCACGAGCGGGAAGGCGTTCGCGAGCAGAAACAGAACCGCGGCCGCGAGGGTGAAGGCCAGCGTGCGGTCAAGGCTTTCGGCCATCTTGCGGTAGAGGACCGCGCCGCAGCGCCCGCAGCACGCCGCGCCGCCCGGCGGAAGCGCCGCCTCGCGCTGGAGCAGATCACAATCGTGGCAAACGATAAGCGTCGGGGCCGTCATGGTTCGATCTCAGGGCGCATTAAACCCTCAATCGTCGCGGAACCGCAAGTGTACGTAGGGGTCGAGTCTCCCGCCTCGGGCGTGGCGTTGCTAGGCTTAGGGAAGCTCTGCAAAAGTTACTGCGCAGCCCATCTGCTTTGTCGCGTGCTCGCTCGTCGCTCGCCTATCTACCTGATATGTCTCGCGACTCGCTCCGCGCCTTCGCGCATCTGGGCTTGCTCGCGACACTTTTGCAGAGCTTCCTTAGTCGTGTGATCAATGAGATGGTGTGTGAGATGGGTCGCTTGACCCCCCAATCAATCCGGATCTCGCTAGCGTCGTAAGTTGGTTGCGGGTACCGCATGTTCAACCCTTGAAGGGTGTCTACCACGATCGCGGCCACCACGAGATTGCGATACCACTTGTGATCGGCAGGAATCAGGATAGGGGGAGGCCTCACGGCCCCACCCCTCCTACACCACCGTGCATACGGATCACGTACACGGCGGTTCGATGAAACATATTCCTACCTCGCCGCCAGGCTCGGCAGTCCCAAACAACTAAAGTACCGCGCCGGCAAAGCCAGCGTGAGCGCTGGGGTCTTGCTCAAGCGCCACGGGCCATGCGCCGACTTGCTCAGGTTCCATGCTTCTCGCACGGAGA
>JBOIDF010000123.1:0-4111 GCA_050740455.1 Gammaproteobacteria bacterium
CTCGCGGAGACCGGTGTCGCGGGTGAGATCGTGGGCTTCCGGCATCTCGCCGTGCGCGCCATGCCAGGATCGGGCAAACCCGCCGAGCTACTCGATGCGGCCCGAATCTCCGCGAAGCACGTCGCCGCGCACTCATCGACCGCGCCCGGAGCCGGCGAGTTCCTTCACCGCGTGATCGCCCTCGCGCCATGATCGGGCGGTGAACCATGCAAGTCGGCATGATCGGTCTCGGGCGCATGGGCGCCAACAGCGGACGCGTGTCGGACCTGGGCGAGGGGCGTGTCCGGTCTCACCTCCAACCCCACAGTTCGAGTTTCTTGACCCTACGAGTTGCCTTGCGTTCCCAGAAATGAGCGGTACGAATAATTATACCCGGTCTCGTTGTGCATGCGGACATCGAGGCCTTCAGTCTCCTCCTCAGCGCCATCACCGAAGGCCAGGCTATAGGCGAACGCCACCCACAGAAGGGATACCACGCAGGTTATGGTGAAGCACTGGATCAGGATCGAGAGGACGTTTTTGGTGCGCACCAGCCCTCCATAGAACAGGGCGAGGCCCGGGAGCGTCATGAACAGCACCAAGACGGCCGAGGTCAGCATCCAGGCGGTATTGGCCGCATTGATCGCGGGCTCCTCTGCGGCCTGTGCCCACGCCGGAAAGAGTAGAAACTAGAGACGTCGATGCTGCCAATGCGCAGTACGGTTTGGGGATCTGCATACGGATCGCTCCTTGGTTATTATTGATAATACCTCCCGCGGTTTTTTGCCTCGCGCATCTTGTGCATCGCAGCTCCTCTATCGCCTGCTCAAGCGCATCTTTATTCCATAGCGCGGCCGCAATGTAACGGTGGCATCCGGGGTAACCGGATGCTTTGATAAAAGCTCAAAACGAAAATTCTGTGCGATGGTGGCTAACAGCAAAATCCCTTCCATCATGGCGAAAGCATTACCGATGCAGATGCGCGGCCCGCCGCCGAACGGGAAATAGGCGTAGCGGGCTAGCCGCTTCATCTGATCATGATCCCAGCGCGCCGGACGGAACGCTTGCGGATCTTCGAAGTACCTGGGATCCCGATGCATGACCCACGGGCTCATGAACACCGTCGCACCTGCCGGGATTGAATAGCCATCTATCTTACAATCGCGCATGGCTTCGCGCCCGATCACATATGCTGGCGGATATAGGCGCATCGTTTCAAGGAGCACGTGTTCGACATACCTAAGGTGCTCGGCATCAGCGGCCGAAGGCGGCCGCTCCTTGAGCACTGTTCGGATCTCCGCAACGACGCGCTCGTCTTCCTTAGGATGCAGTGCCATTAGGTACCAGGCCCACGATAAGGCGAGCGCGGTAGTCTCGTGACCGGCGAGGAAAAAGGTGACCATCTCATCGCGTAGCTGGGCATCGGTTAGCCGGCCCCCATCCTCATAGCGCGCTTGGAGCAGCATCGACAGCAAGTCATTGCTACCCGAAGCGGTCTCACGGCGTTTGCGAATGATGCCATAGACAAAGTTGTCGAGCTGAGCGATAGCACCATGGAAGCGCCGATTGCGCGGGGTAGGGATCCAATCGGGTAGATAAACCAGGTTACGAAAGCGGCGGGTAATCTCTGCAATGATGATGTCGAACGCCGTGCGTATCTGCGCGATCTCTGCCATCACATCGGTACCGAACAAAGTTTGCGTCACCACATGCCCGGTAAGCTGGCGCATCTCTTGATCGATCGCGATCACGGTGTCGGGTTGCCAGGTGGCCGTGATCCGCTCCGCGCACGCGACCATCAGCTCGCCGTAAGCCTTGATCCTTTCGTGGTGGAAAGCGGGTTGTAGTAAGCGCCTCTCGCATCTCCACGCTTCACCTTCGAGGACCAGCAGGCCGTGCTCCGCGACCCGCTTCGTATGACGCCAGAAGAAACTGTGCTTCTTGAAGTTGCTACGATCTGCGAGAAACACCTGCTCGATGAGATCCGGGTGATTGAGCAGAAAGGCCGGTCTGCGACCGAGGCGAAAGGCAACGCAATCTCCATAGTCGTGCGCGCAGCGCGTAAAAAAACGTAAGGGATCGCTACCGAATTCGAGCAGGCTGCCGAGAAGCGGGACACCGCGCGGGCCCAAGCAAGCATCGAAGCGGTGGTTACTTGGCATAAGCTCTTAATGGTACGGTCATCGTACGACGCTACACGATATATCTCCGAACGAAGGGGGCGACGTCATTCAGTGCTCCTCAAGGCGTGCATGCTAAATGACGGGCGGGCCGTAGCCTTGTGCCTTTGACGGTTCTCCATAGACCGGAACGATAGCACAAACGCCCGAACGTTGCGGACCGGTATGACAAGACAGGCAATAGTCCCAAACCGAACGACGAGCCTAGAAAGAGGTCTGATTGATTTGTTGAAGGCCCACATTAAACCCATCCCGGGCTAAGGCGCATGACGACAACAAGATGGATTGTCCTGGCGATCGTGGCGGTGGTCACTGTCGCTGCGGCCGTTTTCTATTACAGGCAAGCCCCGCAACCAACGGAGACCGCGAGCGCTCCGCAGCCCAAGCCGTCAGCGCCGGCGCCCGAAACCGCTCAACCGGAGATCCACTACCCCGTTGCGGCGACCGGAGCGCCGGAGCAGGCGCCGCCGCTGCCCGCGCTCAACGAGAGCGACGAAGCCGTGCGCGCCTCTATGGAGAAAAGCTTCGGCAAGGCGCCCGTTGAAGCCTTTCTGCTCCCGACGGAGATCATTCGACATTTGGTCGCGACGGTCGACAGCCTGGACCGCGACCCCGTGCCGCTGCACTTCCGCCCCGTGAAGCATGTCCCTGGGCTGCCGGTGGTCAACGCCAAGAGCGAGACAATCATCACCTTGAGTGCGGAAAATGCGAAGCGCTATGAGCCTTACATCTCGGCACTGCGCGCAGTAGACGCCAAACGGTTCGCGGATGTATACCGGCATTACTACCCGCTCTTTCAGCAAGCCTACGAGAACCTGGGCTATCCGGGCCGCTACTTTAACGACCGCCTGATCCCGATCATCGACCATTTGCTGGCAACGCCCGACATCAGCGAGCCCATCCAGCTTGTCCGGCCCAAGGTGCTCTACCAGTTCGCCGATCCAGAAGTGGAAAAACGTTCCTGGGGCCAGAAAACCCTGATCCGCATGGGACCCGCGAACGCGGCGGTGGTCAAGGCAAAGCTGCGCGAGATCCGGGCGTCGATCGCCGTCAACGCTGATAAGCCGTGAATACTCAGCCCCCTGTAGTGCTGCTCCCGAACCGCCGTGTCTTTTTACGTGCACTCACGCTAGGCGTGATGACCTTGATGGCTCGCGGCGTATGCGCCGAAGCGCTCGTGCCGACGCCGAGGCAGACCGAGGGGCCCTTCTACCCGGATAAGCTACCGTTCGACACCGACAATGACTTACTTGTCACCAGCGATGACCTAACGCCCGCAGTGGGCGAAGTCACGCACCTCAGCGGCAGGATCCTCGATATGCATGGGGACCCCATCAGGAACGCTCTGGTCGAGATCTGGCAGGCGGACAACCGGGGCGTCTACCTCCATTCGGGTAGCGCCAACCGGGAGAAGCGCGATACGAGCTTTCAAGGATTCGGGCGTTTCCTGACCGGGCAGAGCGGTGAGTACTATTTCCGGACCATCAAGCCAGTCCCCTACCCCAGCCGTCCCGCCCCTCACATCCACTTTGCCGTAAAGATAAAAGGCCGAGGAAAGTGGACCACCCAGTGTTATGTCCAAGGCCACCCGGGGAACGAAAGCGACGGCATCCTCAATGCCATCGAGGACCCACAAGCACGCCGTGCGGTCCTAGTGGATTTCGCCCCGCTCGAGGGGTCAGGCGTTGGCGAGCTCGCCGCGCGCTTCGACATCGTGCTGGGCCTCACGCCAGAAGGGCTAGCCCGAATATGAGGTCTGTGCCGTTGTTATGTTTGACAACTAGTAAGAAGCTCTTTGTGTCTTGATTGGTTCACGCGGCCTGTGGAGTGAGTTGAACCTGGCAGCCGAGGTTGTTGAGTCGGCGGACAAGCCGCAGAATCGCTGTAGAGCGGTCGCGGCGCGAGAAGTGATCGGCGCCGAGGTCGCGGTATTTGACGCCGTTTTTCAACAT
>JBOIDF010000124.1:0-4066 GCA_050740455.1 Gammaproteobacteria bacterium
TGCTGTTCGCTCAATTCCAACTTCAAGACCGATCGAGCCATGTGCACACTCCGTCCTCCGCGTATCAGCAGAGAATAGCGCACTCTCGATCATTTGTATAGACATTTAAGAGACACTACACTAGCGATTGGGCGCCTCGTGGCGCACTAACTTATTGTTTTAATTAACTGTCTGCCCGCGCCAACGGGCAGAGGGCGGGTGGTCTGGATCTGGTCCGCGAGCAAGGCGCCCGGGACGGTCCCGCTATGCCCCATGGTTTGAGTAGCGTTACCGCGACGTCGCCAAACATCGTCATCTACCCCGAAACCTTGGTGCGAAACGTTACCAACATGTGTGTCTCCAAATCCGATTCTGCGGTCAAGCTACACCGAGCACATGTGTGGGGTTATTCTATCGGATTGGCGCGAGCGTGAAGGACAACCTCGACGCGGTGCGCCATCCATCTGGGGTGCAATACCGGTTAACAGCGAGGAGAGCCGATTAAAACGGACCTGAGGCAACTCATCGTATTCGTAAAGGCACCTGTCATTCCTGAAAATTCATATGCAACGAGTTGACGGCCACACGGTAGCTTTTAGTGCATTACGGGAAGGCGTGCAGCATGGGCAGCATTCTCGCAGGCTAATAGCAACTCCTTGCAACTATGCAGTTGCTCGGTAACCGCTTCTTGTTGATCTCTGTGGTCAAACGCTGCCGCCTTCAATATTTCCTGGTCCTGTAAGAGCACCCTTGCGACGACCGGATCCCGGTGCATAGCGGTGGATCTTGCCGATGTTATGGGGTGCTTCAAACCCTGAGCCCTCAGATGACAGGGACGGCAAGCACTTTTGGGGGCAGAATTTCACCGCCTGATAGCCGTTAATGACCACGTTGCTCCGGCCTTTCACGATGTGAATGGCACTAAAGAATCTCAATGCAATGCCGTCATAGTGGCTTGCAGCACAAGTCTTGCCGTTCCCCAGCGAATGGCCGGCATGCTGAGCGAGGACCTGAGCACCCATCCGATGCACGACGATCAGGAGGTGAACTAGTGCTGGTTCGACTAACCCCGTTCGAGATCGGTCGCGCGATGCGGTGGCCCGGCGCCGCCGGGATCGTCGCCGGGTTTTTGTGCGCGGCGCTCTGTCGGCTCGCCGAAGTCGGTCCCTTAGCCGAGTTTGTATTAACGGTCTGTACCAGCTATGCCGTTGCGACTTTGCTAATGCACGGCGCGAAGCGCCGCGCGGCGTGGCGCAAAGGGAATTCGCTAGACGCATGAGGCCGGATATTCTTCGTTAGGGCACTTCATGCTATCGCAGCAGAAGTCGACGATGAACATAGTGGTTGATCCACCCCGTCCTTGAAGAATGTGATCATACGTGTCGTCCTTCCTGCTGCTGCTTGCGCTTGACCACTTCGAGCTCCGGATCTGTGGCGCGAAACACGCCGAACAGACCCCAACCTTTGCGTCGCGCATAAACGGCGGTAAGGATCGTTTCGTAGATGATCACGGTCGTCCACGACGCAAGGGTCCAGACGAGCACCGCCTCGATCGGGAGGTCGCAGTATGGCTTAAAAAAGATACCCATCATCTGGTCGGGCTCGTATCCCCACCAACCATAAGGCACGCCCAGCGATGCTTCCCAGAATTGACTGATGGTCAGAATGAACAGCCAACCGACGGCCAGCGCGCGCCAGTTGATGAACTGAAAGGCCACACGCGAGCAGAATAGGCTGGGGACGATGCTCGCGCACAGGATGAAGAGGAAATAGCCGGGAAACGCGCCTCCGCTCTGGCTCGGCACGGCGCGACGGATCAGCCAGGCAACGGCAAAAAGCACGGCGCCCACCACGAGCCAGAAGAGCAGTGTGGCCTTCCAGCCTCGAAACACACGTGGTGTCCGCTGGCGGTCGTCCACTTTATTGGCGCGAAACAGGATCTCGTCCCCCCAGATGTAGGCGAGGAGCATCGCTGCGAAGCCGAGCGCGTAAAAAGCGAACTCCTCAAGCGGCAGAGAACGCTCCCAGCCGGAGCCCCACAGGCCGCGCCATCCGCTCTCCAGATCGTAGCCCGGAATGAGAATGCCCAGAGTGGCATCGAGGTTGGGGAATCTCAGAAACGTGCGCCCGAAGAATAGATCGAGGATGAACCCTACGGGAATGAGGAGTATCAGGGTAAGGAAGCACGCCCGCCGTTGCTGCGAGGTCCGCGGACTCCGCCAGATCCAGACGCCAAAGACGAGACACGGCACGATAAAGAGCGCGAGACTGAACGTGTAGCCGAGCGGGCTGGGATTCAGCGCGGGATCGACTGGTTGCTGGCTGACGCCAATGCGTATCATCGCCAACGTACTGTCCTTTGCGAGTGAGCATGAGCGGTGCATCTCCTAGGCAGACGCAGTGTGTGGCGAAATCGTAAGTCTGCCAGAAAACCGCGGCAAAACGTAGTCTTGCGGATCCAGCGATGACTGCGAATGTTCCCATCCATGCGGGAGTTATTCATCATGGTGTTTCACCTATTGACCACCTTGACCACACTGATGCGTTCCGGAGCACCCATAGCCACCAAGATAAACTATGAGTTAGAGTAACAAACCCCCGCTCCTGTAAGTTGGCGCTACAATAGCTAATGCCGTCCTAATGTTAGGCTGCCGACCTTGGGGAGCTCGCCGACTGTGTGAATGGGATTGCCCTTGACCGTGATGGGAGCCATAGCTTGTCCTCGCCGCCCACTGCAGCGCAAGTCGGCCGTGGGCTACCATGCTGCCATGCGCTGGATCCTCCCCGTCGTCCTGCTCGCGGCATGCGCTGGAGCCTCCGCACTCCCGACCGCGGACCCACCGGCCACCGACGACCTCAGCGGCCTCATCGGCCAGCCCGCGCCCGGCTGGAAGCTCGAACACTGGTTCAACTCCGAGCCGCTCGCGCTCCAGGACCTGCGCGGCAAGGTGGTTCTGGTGCGCTGGTTCATGGCTCCGAGCTGCCCGCTCTGCAGCGCTACCGCGCCGGCCCTGAACCGTTTCGACGAGGAGTACCGCGGCCGCGGCCTGGTCGTGATCGGTGTGTACCACCACAAGGACCCCGAGCCGCTCGAAGTCGAAACCGTGCGCGGCTACATCGAGCACTACCAGTTCCGCTTCCCCGTGGCCGTGGACCCCGACTGGCAGACCTTGAAGCGCTGGTGGCTCGACGGCCACGAGCGGTCGTGGACGAGCGTCAGCTTCCTCATCGATCGGCGCGGCGTGATCCGTCACGTGCACCTGGGCGGGAAGCTCGCGCCCGACACCGACGACTTCCGCGTCATGCGCGCGAAGATCGAGGCATTGCTCGCCGAGGATATCTAGCCGTGCGCGGTGGGCGGCTTCTTCCACGAATTGATCTTGCGCCAAAACCAACGAGGAGCCATGGAAGGCCGAACGCCGAGGCGAGGAGCCCGCGATAGCCGTCCTCTAGATGGACGGCGTAAAGTCATTGAGTGAAGGCACGCGCGAGCGATAGCGACGTAGCGTGCCTGAGCGCAGGACGGTCGCGGCGAAAGGAATTAGTCGCGGCGAGACCGAGTGCATTTCGGGGACAGGATGGCCGAAATGTACAGACGAGGGCCGCCGCGCAAACGAAGGGCCACGCCTCGCCGCTGGACTACGCGCTCTTCCGCGCGGCCGGTGCGATCACCGACGCCGAGCTCATGACGTTCCGCAAGCTCGGAAGCCGCCTCGAAGGCCATCCGACGCCGGTCCTCCCATGGATCGACGTCGCCACGGGATCGCTCGGCCAGGGTCTGCCGATCGCCGTCGGGATCGCCCTCGCAGGCCAGCGCGTGCTTGCGGCGCCCTACCACGTGTGGACGCTCACGGGCGACAGCGAGCTCACCGAGGGCTCTATCTGGGAGGGGCTCGACCACGCGGGTCACGAGCGCCTCTCCAACTTCACCGCGATCTTCGACGTCAACCGGCTCGGGCAGCGCGGCGCGCAGCGACGTGGTCGTGCTCGACGGGGAGGTCGGCAACTCGACGCACGCGGAGGACTTCAAGCAGACGGCGGCCGATCGCTTCTTCGAGATGTACATCGCCGAACAGCAGATGGTCGC
>JBOIDF010000125.1:0-3921 GCA_050740455.1 Gammaproteobacteria bacterium
GACCGTGCCATCATCGCCTTCCGCGCGCGCCCGCACCCGCACCGTCTGCTCGTCCACGATAGTCACATACGCAATCATGTTGTTGTCTCCTCTTTTGTCTTTGGTACGAACTTTCATCGCCTTCAACGCCTCTATCACGCCTTGGGCCTTCCGAGGCGTCAGAAAATGAAGGTGTGAGGCGTGAAAGTAGCGGTCCAACCAGTGGTTGAACGCACGCTCGTGGGCATCAGAAAAGACCTTGCGGCGCAGCGCCTCGATGTATTGAAGCTGCCTTGGCGACGCACGGCCGGCACGCGCGGTAAAGCGTGGTTTGGGTTGCCCAATAGACAGCTCATAGCCCAAGGTCCGGAGCAGATGGAGAACCGCATCGAAACCGGCCTGTGTCAGGTCATTGGAACTCCGCACGCCCGCCGCTTCCTCGAGGATCTCCCGGTACTGCGCGTCGGGGATTTGATGGGCGTGCATAACGACGTGCAGCAGGGCCTTTTGGCGGTTCGTGATCGTCAGCTTCTTGGCGTGCATGGCTTACACTCCCTTGACGAGCTCAGCGTTGATCCTGGCCGCGCCGATCTCGGCGGCTAGGTTCATGGCCTTGACGACCAGGTTATTGACGACCAGGGGATAGAGCATCGAGATGGGCTGCTTGGCGCTGCGGCTCTGTAGAGTCAACCGCTGACGCATGGCCTCAAAGGCGTCCGGCTCGAAGATGTCTTCCAGGCGCTTGCTCATACGCCTCAACTTGAGCGAGAGGTAGTCTTCGAGGTCACCGTTCAGGGGCGAGAGCTCGGCGATCTCGCAGCGCCTGATCACCTCGCGCGCCTCCCAGTTTTGCCTCTCGTCGAGCTTGGCCTTGAGCTCCGGCTGTCCGATCAGAATGATCGACAGCAGCTTCCGAAAGCCGTCCTCCAGCTCCCAGAAACGCTTGAGGTACTTGAGCGTATTCACTGTGAGGTCGTGGGCTTCTTCGATGAGGAGCACGTGACTGTGGCCGGCACGGCTCGATCCCGTCAGCAGTTGCTCAATCTGCCTTGCCTTTTCCTCGAGGGAGCGGCGGGGGTGCTCCTGCGAGATGTCCGCGATGATGGCGTCGCAGATGGCGCCGGCCGTCAGCCGCCCTTTGTCTATCGTCCGGGGCATAATGCAGGAGATGGGCAACCCCTCGCGGCGGATGCGGTCGATGAGGTCGCGGCGCAGGACCGACTTCCCGGCCCCTGACTCCCCGATCACGGCCAGAAACCCACCGTATTTCGCAGTGGTGAACATGGCCTCGCGGATGTAGCGCTGCTCGGCGGACAGGAACACATCGTCCGCCGACTGGACGTCGTCCTGGAAAGGGTCTCGGAACAGGGTAAAGTGTTTTCGCGCTGATTGTGCTAGCATTTCCGTCTCCGGTAGTGACTTGTCGAACTGAGGTTCATCTGCCGACCGAGCCCCGTTGCCGCGGGGCTCTTTTTTGTCCGGGGCGCGCTTGCGCCGCCTCCAGCGAAACGCGCTTTGGTCCTCCATCTCCCAAAGGTCCTTCATGGCAGGGTCGGGGACGCCGTGGGTCCGTAAGAAGTAAACGGTCTGCTCATGGATGACCTCGTGCGGTGTTCGGGCAGGCCAGTGGTTCCAGTTGATGATCCGAGCCGCGAGCGCCCCGGACAGCGATTTGCCGTCGGCCTGCCGGATCGTCTTTGCCCACTCGAGCTGACTGATGCCATACTGGGAGAGCACGGCTTTGAGTTTGAGGGGGATATACCCGCATTGGTTTGTTTGCGATTGGGCTTGCATGGTTCACCTCATTTTTCCTCCTAGCTTTCGTTATACAGCTGTGGCTTGGCTCGCTGGTACTTCCCCTCGCAACCAGGCCGCGAGCTCGTCGAGCACTTCTTCGGGAACTCCCCCTGGGTAGCGCTCCCGCACGCAGCGGTTGTCAGCGGGTGTGAGTGCCCGGCCCAATAGACTCCGCAGGCGTTTCAGGGCCTCAACGTGCCCGAGAGGCTGATGCTCGACATGCGCGCGATCGGGCAAGCCGATCTCGGTCCCCGGGCGCGCCATGTAATGGGCGGTGGTTTGGTGTTCAAGATAATTGATGGGATCGATTGTTCCACGGAAGGCGGGCGTCCGCGCTTTTCGCGCCTTGTCCACCTCGGCCTCTGTCTCGACAGAGTAAGCGCGCTTGGCAATCGCCTTGCGCTGCCGGTCCGTATCGGTGTCGGGTGCGGAGCAATAGTCGCCAAACACGGGGGCTTCAGTGAAGAACCCCGCCGCATCCCGCGCAAGCGGCATGCATTCATAGCGCGGCTCGTCTTTGAGATCCCGCAGGGTTACATAGACGTTCGGGGCGTGGTAGGGATTGACGCTCACGTAAACCGTCTCGCCGATGCCTATCCCAGGGACATGCTTTACCGAGTAACTAGCGGGCTCATGCCCCTTGATGGTGTAATCGATGGTCAGATCACCCTTGACCTTGCGCGGCGCGGGCTTTGATCCCAGGAGCTGCTGGCAGAGCGCGCGCGGCGGGCAAACCCGCAACTGCTCTTCACGGATCGTTTGCCAGAGCCCGTAGCGTGTGCTCCCGTGTCGGGAATGGCTGACTGCGCCGTTGAAATAGCGCATCCACTTGTGGGCCGCCTCGTTGAGTTGGTCTATATCGTGGATATCCATCAAGGCAAGCCGCCCTTCAAAGCCTGTCTCCACTAGGTTGTGCGCGTTCTCGACCTGACCCTTGGCGCGTGGGTTGCCGGGAATGTGGGACCAATGGCGCACGTCTAGGCGGTCTAGGAGATCCCTGATGGCATAGCTTTGGTTCGCGCTGCCCGCATCCCAGACTAGTTTGAGGGGAACACCCTTGAATGGATCTTGCGGATGGTCGCGCCCCCCAAAGGCTTCCATGAGGAACTCGAAAAGGAGCGGCTGGGTTTCACCGGGCCCGAGGTAATACTTGAGGAAGAGCGTCCCGCTGTAGTGATCGGTGAGGAGGTAGCGGAGTACGCGCTGCTTCTCGATTCGGGCTAGGTTTGCAGGCTTGTTCTTGTAGAAGCGTTTCTCGTCCATCACCTGCAGGCCGCCACGATCCAGATAGAACAGGACACAGATCGACACATCGAACTGCCAGACATGGTTCGGGTGCAGGCTTCGCATAGAGGTGTGCGGTGTGGGGCGGGCGAGCTGATTCGGGTGCAGTCCGCGCTCTCGCATGATCCGCCGCATGCGGGTGGGGGAAAGTGTGGTCTCCAGCTGTCCGTTGCCCCGCAAGATGTCCATCGCAACGGCGACCGACAGCAGCCGTTTGCCGTTGGCGCGGCAGGATTCCGTCATGGTGGCGGCAATATCCTGCATCTCCTCCTCGATGACCCCGCAGCGGCCCCGGTCCGCGCGGGGTTGGCGCGATGGGCTATAGCTCACCGACTTAAGCCCCCGATACACCCGGTCAGGGGACCATCCCAGGGCTCGGCAAGCGTCGTCGATGACCCGCCCACGTTGACCATGCGGAGCGTCGGTAAGGCGGCTCACGACGTCCCGAAGGTAGTCTCGTTCTTCTATGTTGGCCGAGTGCATAGTCGACAACCTCCATCACTCAAGTCGCCCCGCCTGACGGGGGTGCTTCCAGCCCACCACCTTGCGGCGCGTGCTGCGCCTTCTCGCGCTGAGTTTCTTGCATCCAGGGCAGATCGGGATCTTCGTAGCGCTCTGAGAGACCATATTTTGTCCGAAGGTCCAACAGCCCGGTACGGGTACGCTCTACGGCGTAATGGCAGGCATTCACGAGCTGTTGCGGGGCGGCCTTCCATTCCATCACTTGATAAATCGCTGTGTATTCCAGCGATTGAGATCGCTGATTCCGAGCATTGCGATCGCTGATTCCGAGCATTGTGATCACCTAATCCGAAGTGCTTGATCACTCATCGGAACGAAGTGAGACGCGTTTTGTTTGCC
>JBOIDF010000126.1:0-3741 GCA_050740455.1 Gammaproteobacteria bacterium
TGCCGTTGTTCATCCGTAAGCTCGATAACTCTGGCTGTTCGCATGCTCGCCTCCTCGTTCGATCTCCAGATCAGATCGACCGGAAGGCGTATAGTTCCATCAACTACGAAGCACTACACTAGGATAATCCTAGCGGAAATCTCTCCTCGGCGCAGACCGCAGCTTATTTGACCTTTGCGCTGGTGTCTTTGATCGCCTGGCTGCAACGACTGCTCAGCGCCCTATCGTTGATTAACACACATGTGGTATAGAGGACGTCCTTAGCTTCTACTCCCAAGTCCCCGTATTTATTATAATACAACTTCAATATTACGTTACGAAAAGGGTGCGCGCAATGACTCAAGTCAGCAGGGGCTGTATTGGCGCGGCTATCGTCTTGGCGATGTCGCTGGCGGCCTTCGCGGAGCCGATGGAGATCGCAACCTCATGACGCGCGAATTGCGAGGGGACGGGTGGGTGCATGAGCGCCCGATGCGAGACGCGAGCAACGCAGCCGATCCGGTACGTACTCTTATGCATGGCCCTGGGCGCCGTCCTTGGGCTAGGAGGATGCGCGCTGCCCGAGCGGCGCCCCGCGGTGCCCCCGGAGCTGCAAGAGCAGGTCGCGGTCGCGGGTCTGCCCGGGATCCGCTATGTCGTCGGTGGCGACATGAGCGAGTTTATTCATGAAGGGATCGATTCTGTTAAACGCGAAAAAGCTTTGCTGGCCGGAGCGGGCCACGCGACAACCCTTCCCACGGCCAATTTCCTGGCCTTGTCCGGCGGCGGGGATGATGGGGCCTTCGGGGCGGGCCTCTTGTGCGGGTGGACCGAGGCCGGCACCCGGCCCGTGTTCAAGGTCGTCACGGGGATCAGCACCGGGGCTTTGATTGCACCCTTCGCCTTCCTCGGATCACGCTACGATGCGCAACTCCGAGAAGTCTATACCAACATTTCGTCTAAAGACATCTTGGAAGCCCGCTGGGCGCTTGCCGCCGCCTTCGACGATGCCCTGGCCGACAACGCCCCGCTGTTCCGCCTCACGGCGAAACACGTGACCGAGGCGACGCTGAAGGATATCGCCGCCGAGTACGCCGCGGGACGCCTGCTTCTGGTCGCCACCACCAACCTCGATGCCCGGCGTGCGGTGATCTGGAACATGACCAAGATCGCCGCGAGCGGTCATCCCATTGCGCTCGAGCTGTTTCACAGGATCAGGGTGGCCTCGGCGGCCATTCCGGGCGCGTTTCCCCCGGTGATGATGGACGTCGAGACCGGTGGCGTCACGTATCAGGAGATGCACGTCGATGGCGGCGCCATGGCCCAGGTGTTCATCTACCCGCCCGGATTCAAGCTCAAGGGACAGGCAGCCGCGGCCGGCATCCAGCGCGAGCGCCGGCTCTATGTCATACGCAACGCGCGCCTGGACCCGGACTGGGCGGATGTGGAGCGCCGTGCCTTGACGATCGCGCAACGCACCATCACCTCCCTCATCCAGACGCAAGGCATCGGCGACCTCGCCCAGATCTACTTGATCGCCGAGCGCGACGGGCTCGATTACAACCTCGCCTACATCCCGCCGAGCTTCAAGGCAAAACACCGGGAGGAGTTCGATACGGCCTACATGCGGCAGCTCTTTCAGTTGGGGTACGACCTGGCGGCCAAGGGCTATCCCTGGTTGAAGAAGCCTCCGCAGTTCTGATCGTTGTTCGGAACGGGTATATATCGCCTCCTGCTCTGATCGCATCACGAGAGCAAGGGAATCAAAGGGGAGACCGACATGAGTGAATCGGACCTCGGGATCTCTTTGGTTCAAGATGACCTGCTTTTTCGCATTCAGCGCCGCATCGGGCTGATCCCGAGCCGAGGCCTGGGCGTTGTGCGGCGGGCGATCTTCTTCGCCCTGTCCTCGGGATTTTGGTTTAGCGAGTAGCCCCAATGAAACGCGGTGGACAAGCCAAGGGGCTGGTTTGCAGGCGCAGCGCCCGAAGGGTGCGGTATAGGGACATTCCTTCCGCATGAATCCGGGGATGCGCAGTCACTTCACTTTTCCTCGCACTGTCTCGAGGTGCTTGGCGAGTCGTGCGGCGATTTCCTTTCGTGCCACCGAACGCTTCATCCCGGATGCGAAGCCCAGTACCTCGTCCGTGAACGTGTGATTGATCGCGAAGACGAGCCACCGTTGGTCGTAAGGCACGACACCGACCAGTGTGAGCATGGAGTTGTAGCCCTGCGAAGCATAGAAATGCAGATCCGCGCCGATTGCACGGTCGGGGAATTGCTGACGCACTTCGCTGCTGAGCGCTACGGCTTCGACGCCTTGAAAGGGCGCGTCGAGCCGAAAATAGCTGCGTGAGCCGCGCTCCATGGGACCGCCTTGGCGCAGATGATCCAGAAAGCCCGGGTAGTCATCGGCGAGCAGCGCCAGAGAACGTAGTGCGGATTCAAGTTCCCGATCCGGGCGAACCGGATCACGCTTCGCGCGCTGATACGGTTCGATGCCCGCGATGCCGGCGCTGATGAACCCGCCAAGCCGCTTCGCCAACACTTGCGCCATTGCCTGAGAGATCGAATCTGCCGATCCCGAACCGCCACTGCGAAAGGATGTCGCTTCACTCGCGCTGAGATTGAGGATCTTCAGCGGATCGCGCCTAATCCGTTCGACTTCGCCCGCGGATGAAAAACGAAAGGTCGCAAATGCGTTCGCCGTATCGGCGCCCAGCACTTCGAAACGAGTGACCTGATGAACACGATGGAAAGTATCGACATGCAGAAAAGCGTCGATCACGGCATTCGCATCGACTGCATTGACCAGCAGCATGGCGCCGACCGCGGCGACCTCCTCAGGGAAATGTTCACCCGCGGTTAGTCCGCTTTGGAGCACACCACCTTTTTCGAGTACAGCCCCCCGATCGCCGGGCTTGAAGCCCAGAAAGTGCAACAACTCCGAGGCAAGCGGGTGCACTGAGGCAGTGGCAGCTGCAGCACACAACGGCATCACGAGCAAAGCCAGGCACGCCGCCACGAGAATGCGATGTCGCATTGCTGCTTCAGATCGAAGTGTACGTTGCGTCATGTCCTTACCTCCGAAGAATTCGCCCGGCGTTGCAGTAGTGCTCGGACCATGACCGCTTGTCAAGCTGAAGTCTTTTCCAACATGGTATGAGTCTGGACGTGAACGGCATAACGGATGGTAAGCAAAACTGCCTTGCAAAGTCGTTTTATGCATGGTAAAAAGACTCATGTATCCGCGATTACTCCAGGCACCCCCCGAAGCAGAGTTTCTTCCTGTTCGGGCCGCGCGGAGTGGGCAAAACCGCCTGGGCGCACGACCAGTTCCCCGACGAGACTCGCCCGAGCAAAGGTAATAAAAGACACTGCGTCCGAACCCCCCAAGGAGAAACGGTCGCGCCGGAGGTCTTCCAGCAAAAGGTCATCTCCATCGAACCGACCAAATCCGACACGATTTACGCGCCGCAGTACAGCCCGGAGGCCGCCTACTCAGCGCCGCCCGCACCGCTGCCGGCAAAGGAGAGGAGCCGATACAACGGGCACTATTTCATGTTTCAGCGATACTTGCCGCTTCCGAGCAACGCCTTGATTTCATCGTGGTTGCCCAGGAACGAGACGAACGGATCGGTTGGACGATCCTGGAAGATAAAGCGCCTGGCAAGCCCGGCACGACACTCGAACAACTTGCCGCCCAATTTGCGGATGCCGAGGCCGCTGTGCGTGTGCGGTCGGCCAAAGCCTTCTGTCAAC
>JBOIDF010000127.1:0-3677 GCA_050740455.1 Gammaproteobacteria bacterium
AGCTCCCGGCGATAATAGCTCCATCCATTACGCGGAGCATCCCTGTCAGCATGGATTGATACGGACGAATCAATCCACGAGAACCCCTTGTGTTTCCCATGTACTGAACGCTACTCACGGCGCGTCTGTGTTGGGATCCCAACTGCCGAAACGGGAATAACTCAGTCGCTCCCCTTGCCACGATCATAACCCCCCAAGGCTCCTATTTTAAGCTTTGGACATCAAGCCGCTCAAAGCCCGGATGTGTGCCCGCTGCTTGCTCACGAGCTTACTGATCAAGGGCTTCAAGGTTCGTGGCATCGCCGTGTCTTGGAGCATATGCTCATAGTCTTCGAGGCCACACTCCTCGCCCTGCTTTAGAACTTTTAACCCGGCTTTATCGCCAAACACATGGGCATCGTGAAACAGTCCACCGGCCAGTGTGCCCAACTCGGACCACTTGTTTTTTGGCTCTAACTCCTCGGCCGCCCGAATAACGTCCAGCCGCCGGATCTTGGTTCCGAGCAGTGAAGCGGCTTGTACATGATCGACGAGTATGTGGAATAATTCGTCAACTTCCGGATCGCCCTCACCAAGCTTCCATTCTTTGGCACCTAGGGTTTCCTGATAGGCCTCAATCGCCGACAGCTCGTTTCTCCAAAGGGAATTAATCTCTTCCCGATTCATGATGACCTCCGAACCTGCTTTTTGATTGGATCTACTCGCTCGGCAACAGCTGTGCCATGGCTAGTTAGGTCTAGCGATAGGCGTTAATTTTCAGTGAGATAAGGTGTCGCGCTTGAGTGCATGCGCGTGCTCCGCGGCGAGGCTTCGGAACTGTTTACCGATGAGATGTGTAATTTCGGCTCGATTTCACAGCCTGGGGTGCAGGCGCCGGTTGCAGACGAGTGACGTCCGCGGATCTTGGGAGCTTGTCATTACCGGGTGAAAGCGGCAAATTGCACTTATGCTTATCGTCGAATTTCGGTTTTACGAGGAATTGAACGACTTTCTCCGGCCCGAACAGCGAAAGCGCCCGTTTTGTCATGCCTACGCTGAGCGGGCCACTGTCAAACACGCCATCGAGGCACTCGGCGTCCCGCACACGGAAGTAGAGCTAATCATAGCTAACGGCGAATCAGTGGATTTTTGCTGCGTTCTCCACGACGGTGATCGGATCAGTGTTTACCCTCAGTTCGAGTCGCTCGACGTTATATCGCTAGTGCGCGTACGGGACCGGACGCTCCGGAAAATACAATTCATCGCCGATGCACACCTTGGTGCCTTGGCGAGATACCTGCGTTTTTTGGGCTTCGATACCCTTTACCGAAATGATTTTCGCGATGACGAAATTGCACAGATCTCGCTCGCGCAGCGTCGCATAGTTCTTACCCGAGATCGGGATCTACTCATGCGCCGTGCTATTACCCACGGTTGCTACGTCCGCACGCCTCTGCCGAGCAAGCAACTAGAAGAGGTTACGAGGCGCTTGGACCTCGCCCGTGCTATTCGTCCCTTCACTCGATGCAGTGTTTGTAATCAGTTGTTGGAACCGATCGGCAAACAATCTTTGCATGACATGGTCGCACCCGATATTGTATACCGTTATAAAGAATTTTGGGTCTGCCGTGCATGTCATCGGGTTTACTGGCAGGGTTCACATTGGCATCGATTGCAGCGGTTTATACGGAGTGCTCTAGGGGATGCCGGGGCCTCGATGTTGGAGTTGAATAGTTAGATTGCCTCGAACACTGCGGCCCACCCGACCTACGTCGGCAAATCGGCCGCGCTCTCGGGGACCTGAGGCGTAGTCAACTATTCCGATTGGCTCGTAGTCAGCCGGCGATATTGCGACATGTGCCGGATGGCTTCCCGCGGCTTCTGGAGCTTTTCGCACAACAGCGCCAGGTTGTAGTGACAGTCGGCGAGAGTGGGGTCGCCGCGCAGCGCGGCCCGATAGGTCTCTATCGCTTCCAGGTTGCGATCCATGTCGTCCAGGAGCACGCCGAGGTTGTAGAGCAGCAGCGGATCACTGCCGCAGGCTTTCATCGCCTCGCGGTAGGCCTGCTCGGCCCTGGCAAGACGCCCGGTTTCATGCAGCAGCCCGCCGAGATTGATGCGTGCATCCAGGTGCGACGGGTCAGCGCTCACGGCCTTCTCGTACGCTTTGATCGCGGCTTCGGCGTCCTCGTGCTCCAGCGCGACACCCCTGGCAAACCAATCCTCCGCGTTCGCCGCCGGCGATGCCGGCTGGCGTTCGATCACGCTCAGCGAACCGTCGGCGGGGTCGCCGTCGAACGCCAGGAGATACTGTCCGGATTCCACCTGCCAGCGGCTAGCGCCTTCCCTGACCACGACGCGGTCGCCCACCGCGGAGATGCTCAGCCCGCAGAGCGGTATGGTATCGGGGAGATGCCGGCGCAGCTGTTCGATCGAGCGGGTGATCCGCCGGCGCGGTACATTGGCGGCGACCAGCGTCTGGGCGGTGCGCAGGACGATCAGATCCTCAAAGGAAAACAGCCAGGTCCTGCGCGGCCCGCGCGCCGGGGATACGAAGCCGGCCGCGATCAGCGACCGAATCGTGCTGCGCGGCAGGCGCAGCAGCTTTTCGACGTCGCGCACGCCGTACTGATGCATGACAGACTCTTGCCTGGCTTGGGCTATGGAAAACCCTATTTCTTGGCGCCCTTGCGCGCAGCCGGCTCGGCAGCCTGTGCGCGCTTGGGCGGCTTACGCGTGGCAGTTGGTGTTTCTGCCTGCGGCGCTCGCGCCCTGGCGGGCGTCTTCTTCTCGAGGCTGGCGCGCAGCGCTTCCATGAGATCGATGACCTGCGCGCCGCCCTCGGGCGCCTCGGCCAGGGTGATCTCCTGGCCCTCGACCTTCTTCTGCACCGCCGCCTCGACGCGGGCGCGCACCTCGTCGGTGTACGCACCGGGATCGAACTTGTCGGAGGCCTGCTGCTCGATCAACTGCTCCGCGAGCCTGAGCTCGGCGTCCTTCACCTCGGTCTTCGGGATCTCGATGTCCTTGATCGACCTGACCTCGGCGGCGTAAAGCAACTGCTGCATGATGAGACCATCTTCGACCGGACGGATCATCACGATGTACTGCTTACCGCGCGCCGCCCAGCGGCCGAGCGCGCAGCGCTTCGATTCACGCAGCGCCCGGGTGAAGAGCGCGTAGGGCTTGGCGCCGCCCTTGTCCGGCGCGAGGTAGTAGGCCTTGTCGAAGTACACCGGATCGATCGCCTCGATCGACACGAATTCGGTGATCTCGGCGCTGTGCGTACCCGCCTCCTCGAGCGCCTTCATCTCCTCGGGCGTGAACATCACGTACTGATCCTTGGCGAATTCATAGCCCTTCACGATGTCCTCGCGCGGCACCGGCACTTCCTCCTTCAAGCAGACATACTGCTGCTTGAGGCGCGAGCCGCAGCCCTTGTGCAGGTGATTGAAGGAGATCGCGCGGCTCGCCTCGGTGGCGGAATAAAGCTTCACCGGAATGGACACGAGTCCGAACGAAATGGTCAACGAGCCAATCGATCGTGCAGCCATGCTTACCTCCGTTTACGTCAGGCCTGTGCGCGCTTCAGCGCCCGCTCAAGGCTTTGTTTGCGGGCCAGGGCGTCGCGCCAGCGATCGCCCCTCTCCATCAGGCGCTGTGCCGCGTTCGTGATCCTGAAATCGAGCGGATGTGCG
>JBOIDF010000128.1:0-3253 GCA_050740455.1 Gammaproteobacteria bacterium
AGGGAGGCATTACCGACGCCTTCGTATTCGACGTCGATGATGCCGGCCTAGCCAATTTTGAGCGGTATCTCAGGGAAACGCCGAAGGTTCCCATCTATCTGATGGTCGACGTCGTCGAAGAAGAATACCGTCACGAAAACATACCGCATCTCTACGGGTCCGACCGCCAAGCGGTCATCGAGCGCAAGCAGGCCTGGTTCTTCCGCGGCACCCCTTATTGCCACGTCATGATGCAAGGGCGTGAAGCGGAGGGCCGCCGCGACGACAAGCTGATGTTCACCGCCATCGTCAACCCGGACATCGTGACCCCCTGGGTCCGGCTTTGCCTCCAAAACAAGGTTGCGTTGGCGGGCATCTACTCCTTGCCGATTCTAAGCGCGTCACTTCTCGCCAAGATGAAGGTCACGTCCAACGATGTGCTGCTCGTAACCATGCAGGGGTCGAGCGGGCTGCGGCAGTCCTTTTTCAACGAGCGGATACTCAAGATGAGCCGGCTCGCCAAGCTGCCCAGGCTCGGAACGGTGCCCTTCGCGCCCTATATCCTCGGGGAGCTGGGGAAATTCGAGCGCTACCTCACGAGCGTGCAGTTCCTAAAAGGCAGGCCGCTCGATATCTATATTCTCGCCCATGGCGAATCATTGGACCAGTTGGAGCAAACGTGCCGCAACACGGAAACGGTTCGTTATCACTTGCTGGACGTCGCCGATGTCGCAAGGCGTCTGGGGATCCACGGAGTGCTCACCACTCCGTTTAGCGATCACATCTTCGCGCACCTCTTGCTGCGCACCCTACCGAAGAACCATTTCGCCTCGCGTGAAGAGCGCCGTTACCATACGCTGCACCAAACCCGCGCCGGTCTGTATGCGGCGAGCATCATCGCCTTGCTCGGCAGCGCTCTGTGGAGCGGGTTCAATCTGATAGAAGGCGTGTCGGTGAGGCAACTGGCCCGGGATGCGGCACAAAAAGCCATGTTCTATCAAGCCCGCTACGATAGGGAAAAGGGACGGCTGCCCCCCACCGCGGTCAGCCCCGCCCATATCAAGACCGCCGTGGACATCGTCGATACGCTGAATCGGCACAAAGCGGCGCCGCTCGCTCGGATGGCGGTCCTCGGGCAGGCATTCGCTGGTTTCCCCACCCTGCGGCTGGAAGAAATCCAATGGACTGTGAGCGCCGACCCGCAAGCGGGCGCGGGCGCCGCCACCCCGCAGGCGCCCCCCGTTCCGAACACGGGTCAAGCGCCCAGTTACTATGAAATCGCGGAGATCACCGCTAATGTCTATCCCTTCGACGGGAATTACCGAGCCGCTTTAGATCAGATCAATCGCTTCGGCGAGGTGTTGCGGTCGACGTACCAAGCCCATTCGGTCACGGCCGTGGACCTCCCGCTCGATACCCGCTCAAGCGCCCAAATTCGCGGTGATACGAAGGACGTGAACATACCCGAGAAAGCAGCGTTCTCGTTGCGGGTCGTTTTCGGAGCCGAAGATGCGCACGGTTGACATCGAATGGCCGCTGTTGAGCGCGCCGCTCGCGGCGCTTTTGATAGCGCTCATCATCAGCGCCTTGCTTATCATTGCCAGCGGTTATTTTCGCGACGAGATGGCGGAGGACTATCGGCTCAACAACCAGAAGTTTCTGGAGGTAAGCCGGAAGTACCTGTCCGTGGATGAGGACGAGCTTATCATCAAAGAGCAATATCCGCGGTTCGTCAATCTTTACCGGCGCGGGATCGTCGGAGAAGAAAAGCGCTTGGATTGGGTGGAGATCCTCAAAAACGCCGCGCGGACACTTAAACTTCCCGGCCTGCGTTATGAGATCACCTCCCGCGGAGCATACAGCCCCGCGTTCCCGGTCGTCCCCGGGCCTTATCAAATCAATACCAGCACGATGAAGCTGGACCTCGGGTTGTTACACGAAAACGATCTCGCATCCTTGCTGCAACATCTCGACGAGAAGGCGCCGGGGATCTATACCGTCCAGGAATGTACGCTCAAACGGGGGCAAAATGTAGTCGCCGAGAACCCTGATGCGGAAAACGTCAAGGCGGAATGTGACTTGCTTTGGTTTACCTTGAGCCTCGCGAGCGGCGAGAAGATAAATCTCTAGAATTAGCAAAATGTATCAAAAATGTAGGGGCTTGACAAAGCTATGACAGGATGGGTTAGGGCGCAGCCCGTAACCCACCAACGCGGAGCGTCGGAGCGACAGGATGTCGCCGGCCAGTACAGGGAGGTATGCATTAACCTGACAAGCGTAGCTTGTCTCCTGACGGCTTTGCGGTGTAATGAGTCGGCGTACGGCCGACGGGTTGGTGGGTTAGCCGCAAACAGCGCGGCTCACCCACTCTGCATTGAATGCGGTAATTTTTGTAGAGTGTGGGTAGGCAATCGAGGCGTGTAGCGCCATGAAAACAATCATTGCATTAGTCGGCCTCGGGCTCCTGAGCCCCGGCATTCGCGCGGATGATCTCGGCCGGCTGTTCACCACACCGGAAGAGCGCCAGATGCTCGAAGCTTTGCGGCATCGGCGGCCACGCGCCGAGGCGCCGCCCGAATCGCTGGAGCCTGAAGCCCTCGCACCGGAGCCGCCCCCGGTACAAAGTGTCAGAGTCGACGGCTTCGTCTCCCGGTCGCGCGGGAACAATACCGTTTGGATCAACGGCACCAATTCGCTAACGGGCGACCTTGGATCGCAGCAGGTCGATGTCAATGTCCGAGGTATCCGCGGCCAAACCGTGCCGGTTCGTGTCCAGGACTCTCCTGTGGGGGTTGGATTGAAACCCGGGCAAACTTTTGATCCGTCCGATTCGCGCGTGGTTGATTTGTATCAAGAGACAAACGACACCGAGGCGGCATCGGATAATGCGTCGCCGGTACCGGGATCGCCCCGGTAGGATAGAGCGGGATTTCGCGGGCCACCGCCGGTCTACTAAGAACCGGTCGTCTCTACCAAGACGATTGCGAGATCGGTCAATACGGCACGTCCAGGCTTGTGCTATTCAGGCAACGGTCATAATCTACGTTTTCTCTTCCGTCATGCCGGTGAAAACCGGCATCCAGGCGAGCCTTCATGCGCCGCACTGGACCCCGGCTTCCGCCGGGGTGACATGGGGGTCATATCCATGCTTAGTAGTCTGGTTCATAAATTCGGCAACGTATGATTTCATGCTGCGAGACGCCAGGGAACCGGCTCGACCACGAATTTTTTGATGAGCCTGGCGAGGTCGTCTCGCGTGAATCGCCACTCGAAG
>JBOIDF010000129.1:0-2729 GCA_050740455.1 Gammaproteobacteria bacterium
GTCTGCCCACCAAAATCGCTCACTCAGGCATTGTTGTAACCACTAAGACAAAACTCACTCAACGCAGAAAATCAAATTAAACAAACGATTAGCGTCAGGCCATACATCCTAAAAAAGGAACATCCGGCACAAGAGGAAAAAGACCGTCGCCCGAGTCTTAAACGAACAGGGCTATCGCACCAGGAACGGCTCCGGGTTTACCGATACCACCGTGGTACGGCTTATACACTTCAACTGGCATCAGTTGTCGGTCATGGCGGGGCTGAGCTTTCGGCGCTTCTACTTTCGTCTTTTCCCCGGTGCCATCCGCGGACCCCAAGTCATCGAGTTCCTCAAAGCGCTGCGCACCCAACTGCGCCGACCGCTGTTGGTGCTCTGGGATGGCCTGCCGGCCCATCGCAGTCGTCTGGTCCGAGACTATCTCGAATCGCTGGACGGCGCCATTCAGATAGAGCGTCTGCCGGCCTATGCCCCGGAGTTGAACCCGGTGGAGTACATCTGGGCGTACCTCAAACAGCATGAACTGCCCCACTTCTGCGCCGAGGATTTCGCGCACCTGACCACTGTGGCACGTAGGCGACTGGCCTCGATGCAGAGGCGCACAACGCTCGTTTGTGCGTTCTGGAAACAAGCAGAACTGCCTCTCTGGTAACTTCACCAATTATGCAAGGCTCAGTAGTTTCTATAGTCATCTCTCAGCTCCTCATCGTCGGGCGGCACAATGCCATCCGTTCGCGTTGATTGTTCCGGCAAGAGGAGCGAGCGTCTATTGGCTTCATGTCGTAGGACCCCCGTGAGGCGGTCCGGCGTCCAGGCTCGCATGCGTCGGATGACGTACGAAACGTAGGACACAGCACACGCCCCGCGAAATGAGCGGTGGCGTAGCACGCCGGGTAGAACTCCTACCCCGAGAAGACCCTCGGTGAGGAGACAGACTATGATTAGCGGTGTGGCGATCTTACCTGACTCCTTGGAGATGACACAGGTGCGGCGCCGGTAAATAAAATGAAATGATGATCTAACGATGGGTTGATAATGATGATTCTCTCGGCATACAATTAGAATGATGTCTATAAGACGCGTTCCGTGGCAGTGAAGCGGCGGTTTAATATCGTCCCTTTGTCGTAGCCACAGCAATCAGGGGACTTGACCCCTTGATCACGGCGCCATGGTCCATCTCATAAGCAAATGCGACGCGCCCCATGTCTGTGACCGACCGCAAGGCGGCCTTGCTGCTAGGCGTGCAGCTCGATGATGTCCCCATCCACAACACCATGGTCGCGCCCGACCTGCTGGCCGTCGAAGCCTGAGGCCCCCCAGACCCGGGCGTATTTGAGTGCGTGCGCGAGGTCGCGATGCACAAGCCGCGCGACGTCCTCGACCGTCTGGCCGCGGCGCAGCGTGAACGGCCGATCTTTGTCGGCGGGACGCCCCGGGGCCTTGGTGTAGACGCGTACTATCCCGAGATGACGAAACAGCCAGGGCCCGATCTCACCGAGCCCCTGGCCGCTCGCTGCGGAGACGGCCAGCGCCGGATAGCGCAGGCCGGTGATTTCGCGAAATGCCTCGAGCTCCGCTTCCACCGCCGCGATTCGATCGGACTTGCTCGCGAGGATAAGCGTGGGCAGCCTCAGCGCGAAGGGATCTTCATCGAAGGGTTCTTCGCTATGGGGATGCTCTTCGCCGTGCTCCCAGCGCTCGGTCAGCGTGACGCGGCGCTCGCGCAGCACGGCGTGCAGCGCCTGCACCTGCTCTAGGCAGTCTGAAGCGCCGAGGTCCAAGACCAGCAGATCGCCATCGGCGTTCTCTAAGGTGTTGGCAAGCCATGGGAGCGGATGCTCAGGCGCGATGGGGGGCAGATCCACGAGTTGGAAATGGATGTCCTCGAAGGGCATCATGCCGGGCTCGGGGTACTGGGTCGTGAAGGGATACGGCGCGACCCGCGCAGCCGAGCCCGTAAGCCGCGCATGCAGCGAGGATTTACCCACATTCGGCGGCCCGATCAAAGCGAGCTGCGCGGCGCCTTCGGGCCGGATCACCAGCACCGGTCCGCCGCGTGCGCCGCCCTTCTTTGGACCCTCGAGCTCCTCGGACAGCTCTTTGATGCGCCGCTTGATGTCCCCTTGGAGGTGGTCCGTGCCCTTGTGTTTGGGAATGGTACGCAACATCTCGCGCAGCCGCTCGAGCCGCTCACGGGGCTCACGCGCTTTGCGAAAAGCGGCTTCCGCGGCTTTGTACTCAGGGGTAAGATTGGCGGGCATGAGTAACATCCGGCCTGTAATAAGCGCAGCTATGTTACTCCCTGCACCGATTACGGAAAGGAGGCGGTTCCAGGCACCAACATGCACCGAGGCGAATTTCCGCTAAAGACTGCATCGATGCTGCTATCCGCGACCCACGTCCACCGCGGATCTTGGCAGCGACCTTGGGCAAAGCAATCTCATACCCGCATTTCCTTTCTGCCTTGTGGAGCTGAAGGCCGCAAAACCAAAGAGTTATGAACCTGTGACTCTCGGGGAGCACATTAAAGAAGTCCGGATGGAGCGGAAGCTCACCCGAAGCGACGCTGTTGCTTTTTTGCAAGTGGTGCATGAAGTTCGGTTGGTCTACCAAATTGACGCCCAGTGTAAGCGGCTGCTGTGGGTGGGCGAGAAACGCACGGTCAAGACGCTGTTGCGTCTCTTCCGTTGGTTGGGCAAGGAACGTAGCGCTGGCCTGCGCTTCATCTG
>JBOIDF010000130.1:0-1948 GCA_050740455.1 Gammaproteobacteria bacterium
CGCAGTGGCGCGGGCTGCGCTATCCACTCCGCCAGCGTCTCGGGCCGGAAGAAGTTGAAAACCTGCCGGCTACGCGGCGCGGGGTCGAGGCCGTTGGTGAAGTAGGTCACCGCGCCGTTGGACTCGAACAGGAAGGGCGGCGGGCGCGTGTGCGCAGGCAGCTTGTCGGGCAGCCCGGCGGCGTATTTCGCGGATTGCTCCTCGACGCCGGTGAGCGTGCCCTGGGCCTTCGCCTCTATCGCGCCCAAGGCCTTGCGGTCGAGGTAGAGCAAATAATCGGCGAAACCGAAGCCGGACTTCATCGGGAACTCGCGCACGGCGATACCGCGGCCAGCGGTAAGGTCAAGATCGCCGCGATCCTGAACGAGCCAGCCCGCAGCCGTCAGGTCGACATCGATTTCGCGGCGGGCTTTCTGTTCGGAGGTCTCAGGCATAATTTAACGCAAAAACCGCTCAAGTCTTCAGCTCCTCAGGTCCTCCCTCTTCTCTTTGACTTGACGTCCGTTATCTTGGTTTTCGCAACATCGGGACAATCGGTGGCGAATCCGCCACTTGGATGCTGCCGAGAGCCTCAAATCCGTGCCGCTCGTATAAGGAAACGTTCCGTGGGCTTGTCGCTTCAAGATAGGCCAATACCTGTTGGCGATCGCACTGATCCAAGACGTGACGCTGCAAGGCTGAACCGATTCCTCGACCCTGACTCGCCGGATCGACCCCGATGAGCGGTAGATGCCAGTGAGGTTCGCCAGGGTGGTAGCCATCCATTTGTTCGAACATCGAGAACATCGCGTCCTTCAGTTCAGCGGCCACCGTATCCTGGATGACCCGCACCAGGGATTCCTCATCCGGCGCTACACCCGGCGCAAGCCACAAGGCAGCGCCGGAAAAACCCCCATAATAGTGAGCAGTTCCAAAGTCAATGGCGCCGCCGCCGAATGCTCGAGCAAAGCGCGGGAAAGCCTCCAAGTACTGTTGCGGATCAGGCCATGCCCAACGGCAAGGCGGATCACTGCCGAAAGCTAGAGTCAGAACGGTCAAGCAGCGCTCCAAATCGGCTGCTGTAGCTGTCCGGATCAATGGATCACACATGATTTCATGTCTCCTTTTGGTTCGTTTTGTCGTCTCTCCGCGACCTAAAACCGCTCAAGCTCCGGAAACGGCAGCTTGCCGGCGTGCACGTGCAGCGCCCCGAATTCGGCGCAACGCCTAAGCGTCGGGATCGCTTTGCCGGGGTTGAGAAGACCGTCGGGGTCGAAGGCGCGTTTGACGGCATGAAATTGCTCAAGCTCCTCGGCCGTGAACTGGACACACATCTGGTTCAGCTTCTCGACCCCCACGCCATGTTCCCCGGTGATGGTGCCACCGGCCTCGACGCAAACCTCGAGAATCTTCCCGCCGAACGCTTCCGCCCGTTCCAATTGACCGGAGGCATTGGCGTCATAGAGGATGAGCGGATGCAGGTTGCCATCGCCCGCATGGAAGACATTGGCCACGGCCAGCCCGAACTCTTGCGACAGCGCGCTGATGCGCGCGAGCACCGTGGCGAGTTGCCGCCGCGGGATGGTGCCGTCCATGCAATAGTAATCGGGGGCAATCCGCCCGAGGGCCGGGAAGGCGGCCTTGCGCCCGGTCCAGAAACGCTGCCGTTCGCTCTCGTCTCTGGCCACGCGTACTTCCGTCGCCCCTTGGGCTTTGAGGACTTCCGCGACGCGCGACAACTCCGCCTCGATTTCGGCCGGGTGGCCGTCCATCTCGCACAACAGGATCGCCTCCGCATCAAGCGGATAACCGGCATGCACGAAATCCTCGGCGGCTTGGATCGCTAAGTAGTCTGGTTCATAAATTCGGCAACGTATGATTTCATGCTGCGAGACGCCAGGGAACCGGCTCGACCACGAATTTTTTGATGAGCCTGGCGAGGTCGTCTCGCGTGAATCGCCACTCGAAG